>CAJMMT010000004.1 GCA_905214715.1 uncultured bacterium
CACCATCAAAACGACGGCCACAGTCCTTGCATTTATAACGTTGGGTGCGTCCTCTTAGACCGTTCCGGACCACATTTTTAGACCCGCAGAAAAAGCATTTTTTTAATCATATCATTAATTATCTTCGCAAAGATAATTAAATCAATATATTACGCGTAATTCATCACCCAAAATGTCCAACCTGCCGTTATTTGTCATTAATCGTTTCACCACAATTTCCCACTCGGGAGATTCTAAAAAAATAAGCTATGTTTAAAGATATCATCATTGCAGGATGCGGCGGTTTCGTCGGCACCGCTGGCCGATACCTGATCGGCAAATGGTCGAGCGCCATGTTTCACGGTTCTTTCCCTCTCGGAACATTTCTTGTCAACATCATAGGCTGCTTTATAATAGGTCTCTTCTTCGGCCTTCTTGAAAATGCCAAGGTAATGACACCCAGTCAGAACATCCTGTTGATAACAGGTTTCTGTGGAGGCTTTACCACCTTTTCATCTTTTGCCGATGACATGTGGGTACTCGGTTCCAAAGGCGATTGGGCAACATTCGGCATCTACCTTGCGGCGAGCGTTATCCTCGGTATCCTGTGCGTATGGGCAGGACGAGCTATAATCCGCTAAAAAAATTAACATTTACCTTGAATTAGCCACTCTAAATATTAACAAAAGTTAAATACAAGGTTTTTTTTAAAGAAAAACATGTTTTACAACATGATTTCAAGAAAAACATATTATATTTGCAGTGAGTTTTTCATGGTATTAGATTTTAAGGTTAACAGAGATTGGTTGTCGCGATGACAATCAATTTTTTTTGTACCTTACCTATCCCTTACCCTGAAACAAACAAAACATCTAAGAGAATGTTTGGATTTAACTTCCATTCACGCGAAGAGGATTTTTTGAGATGTTTCCGCAAGTTGAGGAGGGCGCGGTGCGGGCACCGTAACCGACGAAATCTTGGCGGAAACAGCCAAAAAAGACCTTCGGGGGGATGGAAAGAATTTCAAAGTAATCTCTCAATTATAAATTCGTGTTAAATTCAAACATTCTCTAAATCCCAAATAGTCCCTTAAGATACTTCAGTGCTTTCTGGGTGCGGGTCATGGGGGTGAGGTCGAGTCCTGCCAGACGCTTATCCCCTTTGGCCTCAAGTTTCAGCTTCACATGGTCTATCCGCTCCACGCGGGCTATGAGATCGGCTGTCTCAACGCTCAGAGCCGGGACATTTTCCGGAGGCGACAGCAACAAATCTTCATACTGGAAGCTGCGTTTCTGCCATTTGCGGGCCTCTTTGACAGATATATACTCCTGATCGGCTATATATGTCTCCGCATAGGTGGTAACGAAATATGGCTCGTCTCGCCGTCCGAAACGGAATGCATCGCGCCCCCTGCCCTGCGATTCTATCTTGAAAGAGAACGATGTGATATCTCTCGCACATGCCTGACTGTCCTGTACCTGACTGAACCGGTATTTGATATCAAAGCGTTCGAAATCGGTTCCGTTGCGGAAGAAGGAGCGTATATTCGGCACCCACTTGCGCGATAGGGTGTCGGCGAGCACATTTATATCCAGCGTAACGTCGTCTCCCTCTCGGCTCCATATCTCCGTCGCGCTGTATCGGCCTAAAAGGGTATCGGTCGCCTGATCGGTATAGCGCAACTTGTCAGGCAGAGGCGCGCTGTCAACCAGCCCCACCCAGTCTGACCACGAGAAATGTTGATTGAAACGATCGCTGACGCTGTCGAGTCCGGATGAATCGGTAAAGCGGTAATAGGATTTCGATGAAAGTATACGTGGTGTAAGCCACCAGTCAACCCCTTTCTTTTTGCCTGCAGGGGCCATAAAGTCAACCCATTTCTCGCGAAAAAGAGCTACAGTATCGGAATAGGTGGTAAGAGTAGAGTATTCGCGCACATACCCTAATATATGGAGCATATCGCTGTTTTTAGCGTTGACCTGCAGTTCGGGCAACTCAAGATAAGAGGGTTCATCTGCAACAGTGCCAAAATCCGTTCCTCCTCGCACCGCGACGGAGAGCAACGACAGCATCAAGAAGGCAACTACTACGATAATTGCGCGAAGTGCGAAAAAGTGTTTCATAGTGCATGTATTTCGGTAACAAATATCAGTTTTTTATCCGATACCGCAAACAAAATAAAAACTTTAAAACAACAATTAACTTTTTTTCGCGTATCAAGCAGAGAGAGTCGTACTAATGAACGACTCTCTCTGCTTGATGTCATGCTTAAAATTAGTCACCAACCGTAAAAACAACATAAAAAACGGAATTTATAACCATCAACCAGCAAAAGCGACCGACTTAAAACCTGAATCCGTTAAAAAATATTCAAAATATTTGTAGTTTAAAACAATTTAGTTTAACTTGCGCCTGTTTAGGAAAGCATCCTACAGGTAATTAAACCTAAGTTTTAACATCATTATTTTAATTCTATGAAGAAATTCTACCTTTTTGCAATCGCCGCACTCGTTTGTGGCACCGCTGCTGCCGAAGGTCGCCAGCAGATAGCAAGCAATCTCAATCTTCGTCAGACCAACCTGAAAGCCACCGAGATTCAGAAAAACGCCAAACTTTCCCGCAAAGATGTCGTAAAGCATGCAGGAGAAGAGGGAATAACCAAAGTCGAAGATTTTGCCGGCGTATGGGAACTAACTTGCAACCCCTTGCTCAACGATATGTCTTCAACATTAGAACTCAATATCGAGGTTGCTGATGCGGCTGCGGGAGAACTTGCCATCACCGGATGGTCAGGAGGAGGGAATTTTGTCGTACCCGCCACTGTCAATCTCGAAACAGGCATCTTTTCAATACCTAACAATTTCTTTCTCGGGCGCGATAACTATGGCGACAACTGTTACTTCTATATCAAGGCCACAGATGGAAACAAAATTTTTGATGGAGCCGCCGATGTAGAGGCCTCTTACGGTGAAATAGAGGGTGCCGCTATAATATTCCCCGAATTGGACATATGGGCTATAGGAGACCCCGCAGATGAGAGTCTCGGCTGGTGGTTCCTGTCTTATCAGAACAAACTATCTCAGCCTGAGTCTTACGATCCGAGCCTCGGTTGGGAAGACTACGGAACAGCCACTTTCGAGGATGGTTGGATTATCCCTGCCATGGGTGCCAGTCCCGCCGATTACCCTTGGACTGTCAATATCTCAAAAAGCACCGAAGTTGCAGGGCAGTACCGCATCGATGCTCCCTATCTCTCTGAAGACTGCCCCTTTGCCGGAGGCAAAGAGGGATACACTGTCTTCAACATCTCCGATCCCGAGTTCGTTTCCGTCCTTCCCGGTTTTTACAGCGGTTTCGACAATGGCTCGAAGAAACTATATTTATTCAACATTGAAGGAGCGTACTCATCCGCCGGATACGATACAGAAGAAATCAAAGGATTTTATGTTGACGAAATTACAAATTGGTCAAACTATGCGAATGGAGTCGCAACTATATACAATTGCTGCTTCGAGTACTCCCCAAGCGGCCAATCATTATATACGTGGTTAGATGAAAATGGAAATTCCCTCGCAGACATGATGGTTTCGAAAATCACATTCGACATGGATCCGGTTTCCGTAGGTACAATCGGTGCTCCTGCCCAAAACACCGTTGAGTTCTTCAACCTTCAGGGTATGCCCGTCAAGAATCCCGCTCCCGGTCAGCTTCTTATCAAGCGCACCGCCAACGGCGCTGTTAAGACAATCATCCGCTGATAATCCCGCTATATCATCCGTTATATCATCCGTTATATCATAATAAATAAACACCATCTTCGGCAATCCGAAGATGGTGTTTATTTATGGAGCTTACTTACACAATAAACGGTCAATAAACCGGTTTTCAAGTGGCTGTGAGAATTTATTTTCTGCGCTTTGTGCCGGTACGCGCCTCTATCTCGCCGGCTATATTCTCGAAAATATCATCCACTATTCCGGTTCCCTTTATAGAGATATATTTTCCCTGTACTGTGTAGTGGCCTTTCAAAGGCTCCGTCTGGCTGTGGTATACTTCCAGACGGTTCTTGATGGTTTCGAGATTGTCGTCGGCACGACCGCTCTCCTTGCCACGGTTCAGCAGACGCTCTACCAGTTCCTCTTCCGGAACCTCGAGACCGATTACCCCGGCCAAAGATGTACCACGCTTCTCAAGCAGTTTCTCAAGAGCCTCCGCCTGAGGAATGGTTCGCGGAAAACCGTCGAAGATAACTCCCTTGGCATCCTTAAGATTCGTGCTCAACTCATGGTCGAGGATATCGATCATCAGTTCATCGGGTATCAGTTGACCTTTGGAGATATATCCGTCGGCCACCTGACCCAACTCGGTTCCGCGGGCTATATGGTCGCGGAGCAGCTCGCCGGTCGAGATATGATGCAGTCCGAAGCTGTCTATTATTTTGGAACTCTGCGTGCCCTTTCCACTTCCCGGGGCACCGAACAATACAAGATTAAGCATTATATTATCCTTTAACGCTCAGGATGACCAAAGAAACCGACTATCCGGGTTTCAAGATTCCACAAGCGAAATTTCTTATAAATTGTAGTTGAAGAAATCCATATGGCCAACCTACTCTTCATTTATTACATAAATGTCAGGCAGATTCCTTGCCTTGCCGTCAAGGTCGAGACCATATCCTATTATAAACTTCGGCGGTATGGTAAACGCCGTATAGTCGGGTTTGAAACCTGTCTTGGAACTTTCCGGCTTATGAAGCAACGTGGCGAAACGTATCGATGCCGGATTTTTCTTCTTCAGGTCTTCTATCATCTTCACAGCTGTAAGTCCTGTGTCGACTATATCCTCTATTATCAGGATATCGCGCCCCGAGACATCGTCGCGCAGCCCCATTATCTCCTTCACCGTTCCGGTTGTCGAAGTACCGACATAGCTCGAATACTTCACGAAGTTGATATTGGAATCGGTTATGCCTATTTCGCGCAGCAGGTCGGCGGCAAACATGAACGCGCCGTTAAGCACACACAGAAACACGGGCTTTTTGCCCTCGAAATCGCGACGTATCTCGTCGGCCACTCGCTTTACTTCTTCCGCGATTCTCTCGCGGGTAAGATAAGGTTTGAAAACCAGTCCGTTTACGGTTACAGTATCATTCATGGATAAAGAATCTTTCTTCCTCGGGCCCCCTTTCCCAAGCTTCATCAGTCACTATTACCAAGTGCCTGTGCGAACTTCTCTCCCCTCTACTACCCCACGCTACAAAATTAATAAAAAAAGCAAACCCGATGACTACAAATACCAAACAACTTCTCAATATTTTTCACGCGTGATTCTGCGTGCGGCCCAGGTGCCGGCATAGGTCAGCAACGAGGTAACCATCACCGCCCAGAAAAAGTTGATGTAGCCGAAAGGCACCGATGAATCGCCCGGCTGCTGCACGGGTGCCAGAAGGTCGAACAACCATCCGGCGGCCATGCCCGGAAGCATCATTCCCAAGGCCATGAAGGCGGTACAGAAAGCGTAATGCGAGGTCTGCATAGTCCCTTGCGAGAAGTATATGAGGAACATCATGAAAGCAGTGAAGCCGAAACCGTATCCGAATTGCTCTATTCCGATCAATGCGCAAACCAACGCGAAATTGTCGGGTTGCCACATGGCCATAAAGCAATACACAGCGCAGGGAAGCGTCAATGCAAGCGCCATGGGCCACAGCCACTGGCGCAGACCGCCACGCGATATGACCCATCCGCCCACTATCCCTCCGGCAAGCAGGGCTATGACTCCCACTGTGCCGTTGGCAAATCCTATCTGGGTCACACTCAAGCCGAGGCCTCCGTTGTAGCGGCAGTCTACGAGAAAGGGAGCCACAAGCTTGAGGCACAATGCCTCCGGCACACGGTAAAGCAATATGAAAAGCAATGCAAGCCATACGTTCCGTTTCCGGAAGAAGGTGGCGAACGCTTCTCCGAAACCACGCAGTATCTCCGCCGCTCCCTCATGCGCGGCCTGAGGCCTGTCTTGCGATGGACGCGGCATGGCTTTGCAATGATACAGGGCTATAAGCAGGAAAAAGGCAGCGAGTATGTAGAAGGTAGCCGACCATGCGCGGGCCGGAGATCCCAGGGAGATACAAAACTGGCCGGCAAGCACCACCAATCCGCCCTGCCCCAAAACGTTGGCTATGCGGTAAAAGGTAGAGCGCACGCCAACGAATGCAGCTTGCCGGCGTTCGTCGAGGGCAAGCATGTAAAATCCGTCGGCGGCGATATCGTGGGTGGCCGAACAGAAGGCCACTATCCAGAAAAGAGCGAGCGTGGCTGCGAAAAAGAACGACACAGGGAGAAAGAAAGCTACTCCGCCCAACCCTGCGGCCATCATGAACTGCATGGCTATCGTCCAACGACGCTTCGTGGAGAAAATATCCACAAACGGGCTCCAGAAGGGCTTTATGACCCAAGGCAAATAGAGCCACCCGGTATAGAGGGCCATCTCGAATTTAGGTATCCCGAGCTGGGTATAAAGGAGCACCGTCAGCACATTAACCGCCACATACGGCAGACCCTCCGCTATATATAAAGTGGGAATCCAGGCCCATGGAGAGCCCGGATTCCTTTTGTCTGTCGCGATTGTTTCCAATTTACAACTCATTGTAGAGTCTGATTACTTGCTGAGAGGGCAACGGGGCTGCAACTGCTTGAAGAAGTCGTTGCCCTTGTTGTCCACCAGAATAAAGGCGGGGAAGTCCTCCACCTCGATTTTCCAGATAGCTTCCATGCCAAGTTCAGGATATTCGAGAAGCTCAACGTTCTTGATGGAGTTCTTGGCAAGGATGGCGGCCGGTCCACCTATGGAACCCAAGTAGAAACCACCATGCTTGTGACATGCGTCGGTTACCTGCTGCGAACGGTTACCCTTGGCTATCATTATCATCGAGCCGCCGGCTGCCTGGAACTGGTCTACATACGAGTCCATACGTCCGGCTGTGGTGGGACCGAACGATCCTGAAGGCATGCCTTCGGGTTTCTTGGCGGGTCCGGCATAATATATGGGATGTTCCTTCAGGTAGTCGGGCATCGGTTCGCCGGCGTCGAGACGCTCTTTGATCTTGGCATGGGCTATGTCGCGGCCCACTATGATAGTGCCATTAAGCGAAAGACGTGTCGATACAGGATACTTGTCAAGGTCTGCAAGCACTTCGGTCATCGGACGATTGAGGTCGATCTTTACAACCTCGCCTTCGCCGGCATTGCGGTATTCATCGGGTATCAGCTCTCCGGGATTCGAATCGAGTTTCTCTACCCAGAGTCCGTCACGGTTTATCTTGGCCTTCACATTGCGGTCGGCCGAGCAACTTACGCCCATACCTACGGGGCATGACGCGCCATGACGGGGCAGACGGATCACGCGCACGTCGTAAGCATAATATTTGCCGCCGAACTGTGCCCCGAGACCCAGACAATGAGCAGCCTCGAGAAGCTCTTTCTCCAGCTCCACATCGCGGAATGCGCGGCCATATTCATTGCCCGTGGTAGGCAGATTGTCGAAATATTTCACGCTGGCCTTCTTCACAACCTCGAGGTTCTTCTCGGCGCTGGTGCCTCCGATTACGAAAGCTATATGATAGGGAGGACAGGCTGCGGTGCCGAGAGTCTTCATCTTTTCTATCAGGAAAGGCACCAGTGTCTTCTTGTTGAGTATGGCCTTTGTTTCCTGATAAAGATAAGTCTTGTTGGCCGAACCGCCACCTTTCGCCACGAAGAGGAACTTGTATTCGTCGCCTTCTGTGGCGTGGATATCGATCTGAGCGGGAAGGTTGCAGCCGGTGTTCACCTCGTCGTACATGTTCAGAGGCGCGTTCTGCGAATAACGCAGATTGTTTTCCGTATAGGTCTTGTATACTCCGAGCGAGATGCGCTCTTCGTCGTCGCATCCAGTCCATACCTGCTGGCCCTTGTAAGCGGCGCAGATCGAGGTGCCGGTATCCTGACAGAATGGAAGCACGCCGGCAGCGGCTACCTCAGCGTTGCGGAGCATGGTCAGAGCCACGAATTTGTCGTTTTCCGATGCCTCGGGGTCGGCAAGTATCGCAGCCGTCTTGAGGTTATGCTCACGGCGAAGCATAAACGAGCAGTTGGTGGTAGCCACATTGGCAAGACGGGTTATAGCCTCGGGATCTACCACGAGCATTTCATGGCCATTCCAGTTTTCGACTTTAACGCCCTCTTTCGATATCAGTTCATACTCGGTGGTATCCGGTCCGAGTTCAAAGGGCTTTTGGTAATGAAAAGGTTTTGTAGGCATATTCTTAATTATAGGTAAGATTACTGTCGGGAAGGGCATCTCCGTGGCCTTTTCAAAGCGGCCACCGAAACACCCGCACGCGAATTTACAAAAAAATAGCTAAAAGAGGGTAATTTTATTGACAAAGGGGACTGAGATGTATTATATTTGCACGGTAATTACGAAAAAGGAACAGAGTTGCGGGTATTGACCCCGCACCGCATGATATGAAAGATAACAGAGAGGCGAAGATTTCTTATTTCGCCGCCCACCTTACCACCATCGTGAGCGTGACGCTCGTGCTGCTGATAGTAGGGGTGATAAGCATGATGAGTCTCGCAGGCGCCCGCGAGACCAGACGCCTGAAAGAGAAAATCGAACTAAGCGTCGTTTTGGCCGATTCGGTATCCGATTCCGGCGCGACGAGACTTTATAATCTTGTTTCAAAGCAACCATACGTTATCGAACCCAGGCTCATAAGCCGCGAAGAGGCACTTAAGAATTGGGAAACCGAGACAGGCGAGAATCTTGAAAACACTTTCGGAGTCAATCCACTCTCGCCCGAAATAACGTTCCGTATCGCGGCGCGATATACCGCGCCCGAAAGTGTTGCGCGCATTACCGACACACTCCGGGCTCTGCCGGGTGTGGAGGGGGTGGCGGCCCCTGATTCTTCAATGGTACAGGCCATGAACTCAAACATAGAGAAGCTCACCCTTATTCTCGGTATAATAGGGCTTGTAATGGTGGTCATCTCTTTTGTTTTGATAAACAATACGGTGCATCTTTCGGTCCATTCCCGACGGTTCACTATCCACACCATGCAGCTTGTAGGGGCTACCGACGGATTCATCAGGGGGCCTTTCGTGATGGCCAACCTTTGGTGCGGTGTTATATCGGGAGCCGCGGCTTCCGGTCTGATAGCCGTTACCCTCTGGATGGCTCCCCGCTTCGGTGTGCCTGAGATAGGCCGTGCGGTGAGCTGGACCGATTTCGGTATAATCGCCGCCGCGCTCGTGATTCTTGGCGCACTGTTATGCTTGGCCGCCTCGGCCCTCGCCACCACCAAATACCTCCACCGCGATTACGACAGCCTGGTTAGATCTTGAAGACACAATACCATATATGACAGATAATGACAAGAAAAGGGAACCGATGCGGAAACTTACTCCCGACCAGCGTCCCTTTACCAAAACGAATTTCTATATGATGGGCGGATGCCTGCTGCTTATTGTAGTGGGATTCCTGCTTATGTCAGGCGGCGGCTCTACCGCCGAAGGTGGATTCAACCCCGATATATTCAGCACACGACGCATTGTGGTCGGCCCTGCTCTGGCCTTCCTGGGGTTCCTCCTAATGGCATTCGCCATAATATGGGAACCGCGCGGCAGAAAAAGAAACAGCAATAACGATAAAGTGTAAAAAAAGAATGGAATGGTTCCACGCCCTGATTCTGGGCATAGTACAGGGTCTTGCAGAATATCTTCCCATCTCGTCGAGCGGACATCTCGAGATTTTCCGCTCTATTCTGGGTGTAGATCTGCCTCAAGACCAGACTCTCGAGTTCGACGTAATGCTCCATGCAGCCACAGTCTGCTCCACAATCGTGATACTCTGGCCCATGTTCCGCAGATTATGTGTCAGTTTCTTCACTTTCCGTCGCGATGCAGACTTCTATTACGTATGCAAGATTCTTGTAAGCTGCATACCGGTAGGCATTGTGGGCGTTTTTTTCAAAGATCAGGTCGAGGAATTCTTCGGCGGCGGACTTACCATAGTCGGCATATGCCTGATAATCACTGCCGGATTGCTTACATTCGCGCACTTCTCCGACCGCCTTGCCTCAGGCAGGATGGCGAAGGCATCCAGCGGACGCGACATAACTTTCATCGATGCCTTCGTGATAGGTTGCGCCCAGGCCGTGGCCGTGCTTCCGGGTCTTAGCCGCAGCGGCACTACCATCGCAACCGGTATACTTATAGGCGACAAACGCGAGAAGGTGGCCTCCTTCTCTTTCCTGATGGTTATAATACCTATACTTGGCGAAGCTCTTCTCGACCTCGCGAAGATGGCAAGTCCGGTACCCGGAGAACCCGTAGCCGAAGTAAGCTGGCTTCCCATGCTCATTGGCTTCCTGGCTTCATTCATAGTCGGTTGTATAGCCTGCAAATGGATGCTGAAGCTCGTAAACAAGGGCAAGCTCGTATGGTTCGCCATATATTGCGTGGTCATGGGTATAATCTGCATCTGCTGGTAATGGATTTTGTCAGTGGAGAAATAATCGCCGTCGACAAGCCGCTCGGCTGGACTTCGTTCGATGCAGTGAAACGTCTGCGTGGCGCCCTGCAGCGCAGGCTCGGAATACGCCGCTTCAAAGTGGGCCATGCCGGAACGCTCGACCCTCTCGCAAGCGGCGTGCTGATCGTCTGCACCGGTCGAGCCACCAAGCAGATAGACGCTATCCAGGCTTCGACGAAAGAGTATGTGGCGACCATAAAATTAGGTGCTACCACCCCGAGCTTCGACCTCGAGACTGAGATAGACGCCACATTCCCGACCAACCATATCACAGAAGAAGACGTAAAAGAGACTCTGACACGATTTACCGGCGACGTTATGCAGGTACCCCCGGTATTCTCGGCGGTAAAAATCGACGGAAAAAGGGCTTACAAATATGCACGCCGTGGCGATGAAGTGGAACTTAAAGCCAAACCGCTTAAAATCAACATCCTTGAACTGCTTGATTGCACCCTTCCCGAAATTACGGTAAGAATAGTCTGCAGTAAAGGAACATACATCCGGGCTTTGGCCCGCGATATCGGACAGGCTCTCGGCAGCGGGGCGCACCTCACTGCCTTGCGACGCACCCGGGTGGGGCGTTTCTCCGAAAAAGATTCCTTATCTCTCCCCGCTGCCATAGCCATGATTGATAATTGTCCGCTGGAGCTCCCAGAATGGTACGAAGGTGAGGTTCCTGATGGAGCCGTTGTAATAAAAGGATTAAAATGAAGCTCTCACAATTCAAATTCAAGCTCCCCGACGAGCTGATAGCACAATATCCCACTGAAAACCGCGACGAGTGCCGACTGATGGTAGTCGATTCGCGAAACCAGACCATCACTCACCACGTTTTCAAAGATCTTATAGATTATTTTGACGATGGCGACGTGATCGTGTTCAACAACACAAGAGTCTTTCCCGCCCGCCTGTTCGGAAACAAGGAGAAGACAGGCGCGCGCATAGAGGTTTTCCTGTTGCGCGAGCTGAATTATGCCAACAAACTTTGGGACGTGCTGGTAGAACCGGCCCGTAAAATCAGAATCGGCAACAAGCTTTATTTCGGCGAAGACGACTCTATGGTGGCCGAAGTTATCGACAATACCACTTCGCGCGGTCGCACGCTCCGTTTTCTCTACGACGGTCCGCACGATGAATTCAAAGAAACCCTTTTCTCATTGGGCGTTACTCCTCTGCCTGACTATATCACACGCGACGCAGTGCCTGAGGATGCCGAAAACTACCAGAATATCTTCGCTACCGAAGAAGGTGCCGTGATGGCCCCTGCCGCCGGACTGCATTTCAGTCGCGAACTTATGAAGAGACTTGAAATAAAGGGAGTCGAGGCCGGTTACCTCACTCTGCACTGTGGCCGCGGAAACTTCCGCGACATAGATGTGGAAGACCTTACCAAACACCGTATGGACTCGGAACAGATGATCGTAGACCAGCAGTTGGTGGATCTCGTGAACCGGGCTAAAGATAACGGCAAAAGCGTCTGCGCCGTAGGAACATCCACAATGAGGGCAATCGCCACTTCGGTATGTATGAACGGCCATCTTATGACCTACAGCGGATGGACAAACAAGTTCATATTCCCGCCACATGAGTTCACCGTCTGCAATTCCATGATCTCGAACCTGCACCTGCCTCAGTCTACATTGCTGATGATGGTGGCGGCTTTCGGCGGTTACAATCTCGTCATGAAAGCCTACGACGAGGCGGTTAAGGAAGGTTATCGTTTCGGCGCATATGGCGACGCTATGCTCCTGTTGCGCTGACCGGGAATCTTTGTAACTTTCGCAAACAAACTGTCACACTCCGGTGTTTAGTTTGTGAACTATTATCTGACTGACTATGCCCCATACTCTCATACAAGTAGCCACCGCTCTCGGACTGCAGGTCCCGGAGCGGTTTGCGAATATGGAAGTCCGCACTTTACTTACCGACTCCCGTTCGCTATGCGCACCCGGAACGTCGATGTTTTTCGCACTCCATTCAGACCGTGCCGACGGCCACAGATATATCGCCGAGCTTTACCGCAGAGGTGTCAGAATGTTTGTAGTGGAAAACCTCCCGGCCGAAGCTTCCCAGATGCCGGATGCCATATGGCTTCCCGTACCCGACACCCTGACCGCATTACAGAAAGCCGGGGCCCTCGGCCGACCTCTCGCCGCGCGTGTCCTGGCTATAACCGGTTCAAGAGGGAAGACATCGCTTAAGGAGTGGCTGTTTCAACTCCTCAGCCGCCACATGTCGGTATCACGATCTCCGCGCAGCTACAACTCGCAGATCGGTGTGCCACTCTCTTTATGGGAGACTCCTCCTGGAACAGATCTCGCGATAATCGAAGCCGGAATATCCAAGTCCGGAGAAATGAGCGCTCTAAGAGACTGCATACGCCCCGATATAGTACTGCTTACCAATCTGGGGCAAGAACACTCCGAAGGATTCTCTTCTATGGTTCAGAAAGGAGTCGAGAAGCTCCAGCTCGCATGCCAGCCTCCAACGCGCCTGCTTGTCATGCCGGCCGACAGCCGTCTCGATGAAGCGACCGGCATACTCGGGCTGAGCGTACCGATACTAAAATGGAGCCTTGACAGCGATGAGACAACAGAATGCCGGCTCAGGCTCAGATGCGTGGATAACAACGGAGAGATACGTATGGAATATGAATGGGACGGCATGCCGGAACTTGCAGGAAGCTGGCCTGCTTGCAGCGGCTCTTTCCCGTTGCCTGAGGCTTCCGGAGAGGAAACCGACAATGCCGCTTCC
This sequence comes from uncultured bacterium, assembly GCA_905214715.1. Classification (GTDB taxonomy): domain Bacteria; phylum Bacteroidota; class Bacteroidia; order Bacteroidales; family Muribaculaceae; genus Lepagella. Next base: position 13,309 of record CAJMMT010000004.1, read on the forward strand.
GCTATGGCATATCTGCTTGGATCGGGAGTCGGACCGGCACCGCTCGAAGAGGGAGGTACCGCGTTGCACCATGTTATGACCCGTCTCGATGTTACCGAAGGTGTGAACGGATGCTCGGTGATAGCCGATTCCTATACTTCCGACTTCGGATCGCTACGGCCTGCGGTTGATTTTATGAAACGTCGCCAGACCCCCGGGCAGTCGCTGACTCTTGTGCTCAGCGACCTTATCCATGAATCTCGTCCCGTCGAAGAAACATACGCCAATGTTGCCCACCTGTGTAGCGAGGCCGGAATCGACCGGTTTATCGGAGTCGGCCCGAACCTGAAAAAATTCGCCGAGCTCTTTCCGCAGGGTTCTCTCTTCTTCCACAGCACCGACAGATTTATGGAACACCTCAGTACCTCTGACTTCAGTCACGAAGCGATACTGCTCAAAGGCGCTCCTGAATTTGAATTCGGACGCATAAAAGAGATGCTCGAACTGCGCACTCACGAAACGGTTCTGGAGGTCAACCTAGGGGCCATCATGGAGAATTACAACTATTTCCGTTCCAAATTACCTCAAGGCACAGGCATAGTGGCTATGGTCAAAGCTTCGGGATATGGAGCAGGAAGCCTCGAGATTGCCCGTACGCTACAGGATTGCGGTGCGGCATATCTGGCTGTAGCGGTGCTCGACGAGGGTATCGACCTTCGGGAACATGGTATAACGATGCCCATTATGGTCATGAATCCGAAAGTGGTGAATTACCGTCAAATGTTCGCCCACAGGCTTGAGCCGGAAATATACTCGCTCGAAATGCTCGAAGATGTAGTGAGGGAAGGAGCCAAATGCGGCGTGGCCAATTATCCCGTGCATCTGAAGCTCGACACCGGCATGCACCGCATGGGGCTAACCGAAGAGGAACTTCCCAGAGCCATGCAGATACTGAACTCACAGAGTCATATAGAACTGTCATCGGTTTTCTCTCACTTGGCTACCGCCGATTGCCCCGATATGGATGACTATACGCGCCTGCAGCTCGACCGGTTCAAACGCTATACCGACCTTCTCGCTTCCCGTTCCCGCCGACCTTTCAAACGCCATATACTGAATTCGGCAGGTATTCTCCGGTTTCCTGAATATGCCTATGACATGGTGCGCCTCGGAATAGGACTCTACGGCGTAAATACCCTCCCTCCGGAAATAGAAAAACCTCTGGCGCCTGTCTCAACCCTACGCACCGTTATCATTCAGCTAAGGAAGTGGAAACAGGGAGAAAGCATAGGTTATGCACGTCGCACCATTCTCAAACGCGATTCCATGATAGCAACCCTTCCCATAGGATATGCCGACGGAATGAACCGCCATTTCGGCAACGGTGCCGTAACGGTGCTCGTAAACGGCCATGAAGCTCCTACCGCAGGGAACATCTGCATGGATGCCTGCATGATAGACGTTACAGGCATAGACTGTAAAGTGGGCGATGCCGTTGAAATCTTCGGGCCGGAAGCCCCGATATCGAGGCTTGCAGAGACTCTTGAGACAATACCTTACGAGATACTTACTTCCGTATCTCCGCGCGTAAAACGCATATACTATCGCGAATGATCGATATTGCAGATACTACCGGCTGTAATTGCGAAGAGAAATGGAATTCAAGGACCGTCAGCCTTATCGGTAACGAGGGCGCGGCGGCCCTTGCTTGTGCCCGCGTGCTGGTGGTAGGGGTCGGTGGTGTCGGCGGATACACAGTCGAGATGCTGGCTCGTTCTGGCGTGGGACACCTTACCATCGTCGATGCCGACACCGTTGCGGAAAGCAACCTTAACCGTCAGCTGATCGCAATCCGGCCTACCATTGGAAAATCCAAAGTGGAACTATTCCGCGAAAGAATAAAAAACATCAATCCGGAATGCGTGGTAACGGCTATGGAAACATTTCTCGAACCTGAATCGGTGGAAGGAATTGTAGGTGAGGGACACTTCGATATGGTAATAGATGCCATCGACACCGTGGCCCCTAAGGTTGCCCTCATAGCATGGTGCATGCGCCATAATATACCCGTTATCTCTTCAATGGGGGCCGGAGGAAGGATAGATGCCGCGAAAGTCATGATGACCGATCTTTGGAGCACACGTGAGGACGGTCTCGCAAGAGCTGTGCGTCAAAGGCTTAAAAAGATGGGATTACGCCGGCCATTAAGAGTGGCTACCTCGTCGGAAGCACCGGCAGGCAATGCCCTCGTGAAAGTTGACAGCAGAAATAAACGCACCTCCTACGGCACCATCTCCACCGTACCCTCCGTGTTCGGAATCATGCTGGCTTCCGAAGCCATATGCCGTCTCCTCGCAAAAGATAAAAGACACTGACAGGTTTTACTTAAGTAGCTGCGAAGAATAAATGCACATATGAGAGGAGATTATTTTTGAGGTGATTTCGCAAGTCGAAGAGGGCGCAATGCGGGCATTGCAACCGATGAGACCTTGCGGAAGCAACCAAAAAGAAGCCCTCTCATATGTGAAATTCTAAAAAAAACATATTAACATTTATTCTTCGTAGCTACTTAATTTAAATTATTCGTATATTTGCAGACGCTATCGGAAAATATCCGAAGCAGGCTTAACTTTTTATAAATTCAAAACATCATGAGAAAACTGACGAAATTATCGCTCGCCGCGATAATGGCTGCCTCAGCTATGGGGTCAGCTCAAGCCGGTACTTTCGTGGGCGATCGCACCGATTTCCGCGACGAGACCATCTATTTCGCCATGACCTCCCGTTTTTATGACGGGGATCCGGCCAACAACGTCTATTGCTGGGACGGTATAAAAAACATCAATGACCCTGAATGGCGTGGAGACTTCAAAGGTCTTATCGACAAGCTCGATTACATCAAAGCCCTCGGTTTCACTGCCGTGTGGATAACCCCTATTGTAGAAAACGGTTCCGGACTCGACTACCATGGCTATCATGCTCTCGACTTCTCCAAAATCGACCATCGCTACGTATCGAAAGATTCCGACGCAGCCGATGCCGACGTAGCTTTCCAGACCCTTATCGATGAGGTTCACAGCCGCGGCATGAAGCTGATACTCGACATAGTACTGCAGCATACCGGAAACTTCGGCGAGGAAAACCTCTGCCGCATGTTCCGCAAGGATTACACCAAAGACCTTGCCGACATCAACGCCTCGATGATAGTTGTTCCGCAATCGGAAGGAGGTCTGCTGCCAGCCAATTACCCCGACATGAAACCGGCCGACCAGTATGGCACACGTCTGGCGATGATGAAGAACTCCGACTTCACCAACCGGGACACCCACAACTATTGGCATCACAAGGCCTGGTTCGACTGGGATGACCCTTCTCGCTGGTGGGGTCAGATAGCAGGCGACTGCGTGGATCTAAATACCGAACATCCCGGAGTGGCATCCTATATCGTGGACTGCTATTCCCGTTTCATCAAAATGGGTGTAGACGGCTTCCGTATCGATACCGCAGGCCATATACCAAGACTCTCCTTCAACAAACTCTTCATTCCTCAGCTGCTTGAAGCCGCCAATTCGGCCGAAGCCAAGGCCAAGCGCGGCGACACGCCTTTCTTCATGTACGGTGAGGTATGTGCCCGCTCCATGGAGGTGATTTACCGTGGCGAGAACTATAACTGCTCTCCCTGCTACTATACCTGGAAAGAGAACAAGGATTACGCATGGGACATGGATCCCGCCTCATGGGATAATGTAGTGGCGATTCCCACTCCTACGGAAGGTTCGCACGACTATGAGACTGTAAGCGGTCATACCAACTGGGAATCCGTTCATAAGCAAGCAGCCGACGACGCCGGCCATGCCGAGTCTATCCTGCGCCGCAGCGACAACGCCAAGCTGAACGGAAACGAATATCACACTCCCGACCATTCGGAACACTCCGGTCTGAATGTGATAGACTTCGCCATGCACTGGAACTTCAACTCCGCCTCAGGAGCCTATGGAGTACGCGGCCAGGACTATCTCTACAATGACGCCACATACAATGTCGTGTATGTCGATTCCCACGACTATGCCCCGGACAGCAACTACCGTTTCAACAAGGATCAGGGAACATGGGCCGAGAACCTCTCGCTGATGTTCACTTTCCGCGGTATCCCCTGTATCTATTATGGCTCCGAAGTTGAATTCCAGAAAGGCAAGGATATCGACAAAGGTGCCGTGATAGCCCTCAAGGAGAGTGGCCGCGCCTACTTCGGCGGCTACATCGAGGGTGATGTGAACGTTACCGACTTTGCCGAATACAGCGGAGCCACCGGCAACATGGCTTCCACGCTCAGCTATCCGCTGGCTCTCCATATACAGAGGCTCAACAAAATCCGCGCCGCAGTGCCTGCCCTGCGCAAGGGACAGTACAGCAACGACGGTTGCTCGGGCAAGATGTGTTTCAAACGTCGCTATACCGATGCCAATACCGATTCTTACGTGCTTGTTACCATCAGCGGCGACGCTACATTCACAGGTGTGCTTAACGGCCGCTATACCGATGCCGTTACCGGAGATGTAATAAACGTCAACGACGGCACTCTCTCCGCGAAATGCTCGGGCAAAGGCAACCTGCGCGTATATGTGCTCGACACCGAAAAGACCAAAGCTCCCGGCAAGGTTGGAACGGACGGCAAGTATCTTTATGCATCGGCACCGGTCGAGGGCGCCTGGTCAACATGGCCCGACGAGACCATGCCGGATGACACCTGGACCAAACGTCCCGAAGGTGGTCAGGGTGGCGGAGGCGACATCGAAGAGCCCGAAGTACCCATAGAGCCCTCTCTGGCTCCCGGCGAACAGGCTGTGTTCTTTGAAAACTCCGCTAACTGGGGCAAGAACATGAAGTGCTATATCTGGAACGATGCAAAACAGTATGCCGGAGCATGGCCCGGTTCTTCGATGGAATACCTCGGCAACGGTATATACAAGTACACTTATGGCGGCGATGATGAGATTCCCGCTACCGCCGGAGTGATCTTCAACAGCACGCAGCAGACAGCCGACCTTACATGGAAAAACGGCGGATATTATAACGCCTCAGGATATGTAAAGACTATCGAACCTACCGGCGAAGGACACCCGATGGTAAGCTTCTCGCCCGCCGGCGGCGACTTTACCGGCAGCATCAACGTTACCCTTACAGTGAAGAACGCTACAGAAGCTTGGTATAAGGTCGGCGATAGCGCCGAAACTGCCATCGCCGGTGAAACCACCACCATCAGCATCGGTTCCGATATCGCCGAAGGGGAAAGCGTTACAATCTCCTGGAGCGCGACAAACGCCTCCGAGACACGCACCGGCAGTGTTACCTACCGCAAGGTTCCCGAGGCAACCACACAGCCCATGACCATCTACTATGACAATTCAGTAACATCTTGGAGCAAAGTGCTGGTTCACTATTGGGGTGGCGAAAGCTCCTCAAGTTGGCCGGGAGCCGAAATGACTCTCGTACAGGGTGACATCTACAGCTACACCGTACCCGCAGGTACTTCCGGACTCGTATTCAACAACGGTGGCGGCGACCAGACCAACGATATCACCAAAGTCGAAGCCGGACATCTGTATAAAGGCACCGGCAACCGTGGCTTCGAGGACTGCGGACTATACGCCGTTGTCGGCATTCGCATGAATGCCGACAACGAAGTTCCCGCTGTGTTCTACAACCTGCAGGGCATCGAAGTCAAGAACCCCGTTCGAGGAAATATCTACATTGTACGCAAAGGCAATGACGTGCGCCGTGTGATGGTGCGCTGATACTGACCCGACACATAAAAGACACCTCCCGGCTTTGTGAAATGGCCGGGAGGTGTCTTTTATACTTGTCCGCTCAGGCGGACAATCACGGAGAAACCATCATTCCACAAGCGCGAGCAATTGCGACGGTTCGGTTATGATATGGTCGGCGTAAGCCCTGCGTAGTTCTATCTGCGGCCGGAAGCCCCATGTAACGCCCACCGACTCTATACAGGCCCTGCGCGCTGTTTCTATATCTACCGCCGAATCACCAACATGCATAGCCTCGGCCTTAGGACAGGGATATGCGTTAAGCACGGCGAAATCTATCGAAGGGTCGGGTTTGGTATTGCGGTCTTCTATCTGACCCATTACGGCCACAAACGGTATGTCGGGAAAATAATGGTTTATGATACGCCTTGCCGCCGACTCATATTTGTTGGTGGCGACGGCTACCGCCACGCCTTTTTCCGTAAGCTTCGCGAGCAGTTCCGGTATACCCGGATAAGGATAGGTCTTGTCGGTACAATGCTTGTCGTAATATTCACGGAAAAGCGCCAGCAGTTTGTCGACTGTCTCCGGATCTGCGTCAGGTTGCGAACGCTCCATGAGTTTGCGCACTCCATTGCCGACTTTAAACCGGTAAGACTGTATTGGATGTATGGCGAATCCCATCTCGGCCAAGGCATGGTTGCACGCCGCACCCAGATCGGCTATGGTGTTAAGAAGCGTGCCGTCAAGATCGAATATGACTAATTTCTTTCGCATGGCAATCTGTTTATACTGGAGATGTTTCCACTTTCTACGTAAACCGAAATATTGAAAAATGTGTTTACCACAAATCCGAAAAAGTAGAACAACTTCACTGCAAAAATAACCATTCTACCCATTACCACAAAATAACAGTGGATTAGAGACTGTCGCGACGCAGGTTCTCTATTATCCGGCGCACGGCGTGCGAAGTGAGGTAATGGCGCGGCGCGGGATTATTTATAATGTCTGCCGCTATCTGCACCGTTGACTTCAGAGTATCTCGCGCCCGTATATCTTTATAACGACGGTATATCTCACGATACATATCTCTTCGCTCAGCATACATATTTTTCAAAACCTCTTCTGAACCGATTGCCGACTCGCCGTGCGGAGACATATTGCCCATCCTCTCAGCCATATTACCGAAGGTCATATCGCTAAGTATGGCATTGCGCTTCGGATTTGAGAAGTCAACCAATCCCGCGCCACACCGCGCACGTTTCTTTAGCATCTCCAAACGTCTGTCGGCGCGCTCCATCTCGCTTATCACAATCGCAGCCCGGGTGTCGCTCACCCAAAATCGTGGGGCCGGCTTCAAAGAGGCCTCCCTGCATATCTCCATAACCGACACACCGGCAGGAGCTTCGGCAAAAGCACGACGGAAAGACTTGAGCACCTCTCTGTTACGGTGCCCGACATAATCTGATGTTGATCCTTTGTATTTCATAAGTGTTGAATGTTTACCCCACAAAGATACAACATTCAACCAATAAATACAAGCAATGCTAAATATATTTTACAACAATTATAAACAATCCCAATAACTCCAATTACTCCAATAGATCCAATAGCTCCAATCCCCCCAAACCGACATCTTAAAAAGGATACCCGATAGAAAAATGAAACGCCGCATCGCGGTGCCAATCGGGGCGTATCAACGGCCAACGGTATTCACCATGCGCGGGATTATGAGCCTTCATTCCTAAGTCAAAACGCAACAGGAAATAATTGAAGTCCAGTCGCAACCCCAATCCATAAGCGGCCGCAAGTTGCTCGTAAAAGCGATTGAAGCGGAATACTCCTCCCGGCTGTGTCTCGTAATTCCTTATGGTCCAGATATTGCCAACATCTATGAAGGCACCCAATTCAAGCACCCAGAACAGTTTGGCACGATACTCGGCGTTCAACTCCAGACGTATATCGCCACACTGGTTTATGAAATCGCTCACCGAATTCACACCCGGATATGCACCGGGGCCCAAAGTACGCACGGCCCAGCCTCTCACTCCATTGGCCCCTCCGCCATAAAACCTTTTCTCAAACGGCAGTATGGTAGAGTTAGCATATGGAACACCAACACCCGTACCTGCATGGAACGCAATCGAATTACGCCGGTCTATGGCAAGCAGATATGAGAAATCCAGATCGAAACGCACATACTGCGAGTATCTGATACCGAAAACCTCGTAAGGACGTTCGGTGAAATTACGTCCCGGCTGAAACATATTGCTGAGTCCGAACAGCAGATTGCCTGCAATTTCCACATTACCTCGCAAAGTATAGAAATTACGCAGCGGAAGTTTCTGCCCCGGTGTCTGCGTACGCCTGTCGGTGAGATAGAAATTATATCCCATCCTCATTATGAAGTGGTCTTCATATGAATAGCGAAGCAATGGATTGTCGGGTGCTATACGGTCTATGAAATCATATGTGCTGCGCGGAAGGTATACATAGTTTATATCTATCGGCGTAAAAGTCTGCCGCCAACGCAACCTTCTGTCGCTCCACTTGTAAGACCACCCCGCCGTACTGATAACGCGCGTATATTCAGGTCGCTCCTGATAGTTCATCGATATGTTGAGGCTCGAAGAGGCATTGATGCCACGCTTGAAACGCTCACTCAGGAAAGGAGCCATGAACCGGGGAAACGTAAGACCGACATCGGCCGAATATTCCATATAACGGTTATGAAGCAGGTTGTCAAGATTCAGCTTGCCGGAAAGAGCTTCATACGAACCCGATACTTTGGCACTAAGTGTTTCCGATCCGTTTCCGATATTGCGATGCGAGAAACTGACACCCACCGCCACACCGAGGTCACCGGCCGAGTTGGTACCCTCGAGTTCGAGCGAGGCAGTCATGTTCTTGCCGGGAGTCAGCAATATATAGGCATCTATGAGCCCGGTGCCGTCAAGCGCGCCGACAGGCACCAGACGCACATTGATAAACTTCAGAATAGACAGTCGAGACAAGGCCTGATATGTACGGTCCGACATCCGTTCGGAATACAAAGCACCGGGGATAATGAAACAGTTCTCATATATCACCTTCGGACGTAAATATCGACGTTCACCATACAATATCTCCATGCCCCGGTAATTCACAGTGTCGCGTCCCTGAAGCGCACTTAGGTCCGGGTCTGTCGCAGGGTCGTAGTCCGTAACGGCGATCACGCGCCTTATCCTCCACAGATCGAAATCGGAAGGTACCCTGTCTCCGTTCGTAGCCGTGGCTGCCCGCGCCTCCGGTATGGCCACACGCATAGTAAGGTCGGAAGAGGTACTCCCCGCCATTGTATCGGCAACAAATGTTATATCCTCCTTCTTGAAGGCATAATAGCCATGATTACGCAGCAAATCATAGATACGCTGACGCTGCTCCTCGAGCAACGACCTGTCGAGCGGCGAGCCGGAATAAACCGGCATACGGTCCATACGCCCTATAAGAGAGTCGATTCTTTCGTCCTCTATCTCATAGGCTATGGAATCTATGGTATACACCTCACCCGGCGACAGGGTATAATGCACTTTAATCTTCCGTTTCTTATGGTCGGCTACGGTATCGGCTTTTACCGACGCTTTAAGGAACCCCCGGTTGACAAGCACTTTACGCAGTTGCTCACTGCTCTCTGCCGTAAGCGCAGAGTCGTAGACTACCGGCGGCTCGCCGAGCTTTCTCACCCAGCGGTTCCAGAACTTTGTGGTATCCTTGCCTGAGAGATTATAGAATCCCAGACGGAACTTTATGCTCCACAGCATCTTGTGGTTAGGTTCCTGCCTTAGATATGCCTGTAGCGTACGTGTGTCTATCTTAGGACCGTTAGCCGTGGAATCTACTGTGATATTTACCTGATCGAGAAGAAACGAGCCCTGGGGAACATGACGCGATGAGACACACCCCGACAGCGCCACACATAATATGGCGAGCCAAAATATGAATCTTGATTGTCTACAGGGCATAACAGAGTTTTACTTGCCGGATGACCGCCGCCGGAATTGCCGTCGCGATGAGCGACGGGCATTGTGCCGGTTGCCTCGCGCCTTTACTTTTTCTCCGGGTATCGGGAATGAATCAGTGCCGAGTACGCACAGTTCCGCACTGCGCTCGGCCACACGCCTGTAGCGTCCTTCATTATCCGGATCGCGACACAACAGGAAGTCGATAAGCATCTCGAAACGCTCAGGAGTGCCACAGGTCTGCTGCAACTCCCTGAGGCCTTTGTCGGTCATCTCATCGGCATCCGGACCCCAGGAGCCGGTGGCATGATGGTTATATATCAGGAAATACACGTCGTCGGCTACCTCGGGGTCGAACTTCATGCTGCGCAACATCTTGCGAACCTGATTCGCTCCCGTAAGCTCATGACGCGGAAAACGCACCTCTCCCCTGCGATCTTTCACACGGCTGCGCATCTTTCCCAAGTCGCAAAGCAACAACGCCAAAGCCACTGGCAACGTACGTCTGTCTTTAGGGATATATGTAAGATTGCGAAGATTCCCGATCTGATACTGCCATACCCCCGGTATCTTACCCTCGGGACGGCTCTGTTCTATAAATTCAGCCAGTAACGGATTGGCGTAACCGAGCGCGCCTACTTCGTCGAGACTTCTTACGGCCTCGTAGGGATTGTTTCCTGTCAGCATTTTGGAAAGCTCGGTGTGGAATCTTTCTTTCGACACTATCGACAACCTCGGTATGTTGCGCCTCAATGCAGCGTATACCGCCGGGGCTATCTTCCACCCGAAACGGGATGCGAAACGCAGACAACGCAATATCCTTACAGGGTCGTCGTCAAACGTCGAATCGGGGTCGAGAGGCGTGCGCAACACTCCGGCCTTTATATCCTCGACCCCATGGCCGGTCATGTCGAGATCTTCTCCTCGCGAAATATCGTGATACAGCGTATTGACAGTGAAATCGCGTCGAAAACAATCTTCCTCTATGGTGCCGCTGCATACCTCGGGACAACGGGAATTCTCACGGGTATATTTCTCCTTACGGGTCTGCACGAGTTCTATCTCCTCGCCCGGAAATTCCTTGAGGATGACGCGCGCGGTACCGAATTTCTCGAAAACCACCGGACGACCTGCCAGATAACCTTTAGATTGCAGCCAGCGGGCAAACTCTATCCCGCCGTTCGGAGTGTCGACCGCAAGGTCCACATCCTTTATCTCCGCACCCAGTATCAGGTCGCGGCAACACCCGCCTACGGTAAACACATGTCCTTCCCAGCGGGTGCGCTCGATGTGGATGCGAAGCCACTCGGTAATCCGGTTATAAGTCGCCGTATCCATCAGTTTTCAAAGAAGATGGCCTCTTTCTGATAACGGGCCATAAGGGTATTGTATGCCCAGTCGGTGCATTCGGCCATAGGTATGCCGAGCATCTCTTTCAGAAGATAATCGGTGATAGGAGCGCCGGCATATATCGAACAGATCACACCGCCGCCAAGACGAGGATTAACCTCCATAAGCAGGTAACGGTCTGACGACAGGTCATGAAGGAACTGCAACGTTATCGGCCCGCGAAGATCGAACGCCTTTATCACGTCCCGGCTCATACGGTCCAAAACCGCGTTGCGGCAGGTTATGGTACGCGTTACCTCTCCCCCCATCACCTCAAGACGACAACGGGGCACGACAGTCAGTATCTCTCCTTTCTGCGAGACATAACAGTCTACCGTATATTCCTCGCGGTCTTCTATATACTCCTGTACGATATAATCCGACAGATTCTCAAGGTGCATCAGGTCTTCTATGTTATGGAATACCTTTATGCCGCGACTGGCCGAGCCTCGGCGCGGCTTCGCGATCGCAGGCATTTCGGCGTTGAGCACGGAATAGGTTTTCGGGATAGGTATTCCGGCCTCTTTGAAGGCTTTGGCCGCCTCCACCTTGTCGAACATTTTACAGGATACCTCGAAATCGCTTACCGGAATGAAGACTTCCGGAAGATACGCCCTGCATTTCGACGCTATCTCTATCGCTCCGTCTACGAACGGGAGTATTATGTTGACTTCGTTTTCCTTAGCGACCCTGACAATGTCGGCCACAACCTTGGGGTCAGACCATCTCAGGCCTACGACCACTCTTGCCTCAAGTGCGATCGGTACCTGTTCGAGCAGTTCATAACTGATTATCTCCACTTCGCGCCCTATCTCCTTGCCGCTGCGCTTAAGCAGCTGGGCCATCGAAACCCGGCGGGCGCCGCCGAGCATCATTATGACTATTCTCTTTCGGGTTGACATAATAGAGACTCAAAGATTGTATATATCGCTCTTGTATCCTTTCAGATTCTGTGGGTCGCAAAACCAGCCTACGGTTTTCTCAAGGCCCTCCCGGAGCGAGACCTCGGGCTTCCAACCGGTAAGCGAGCGCAAAAGCGAGGAATCGCCACACAGACGGAACACTTCGCTGTTTTTGGGGCGCAGCCGCTGCGGGTCCACCACCCATTCTACATCCGCCCCCATTATCGAGGCTATGGTGTCGAGTGTCTCGCGCATGGAAACCTCCGTTCCGGTGGCGATGTTTATCTCTTTACCCACTGTATCGGGAGAATCGGCTATCGCCATAAAACCACGGCAAGTGTCGGCCACATAATTGAAGTCGCGCGTGGGCGACAAATCGCCTACCTTTATGCTTCTCGCACCGTTGGCTATCTGGGTGATTACCGTAGGTATGAAAGCGCGGGCGGACTGTCTTGGTCCATAAGTGTTGAACGGACGCACTACCGTTACCGGCAGTCCGAACGCATTGTGAAAAGAGAGGGCTATCGCGTCAGCCCCTATTTTCGTAGCCGAGTATGGCGACTGCGGTTGTTTTGGATGCTTCTCGTCAATAGGGACATATCGGGCGGTACCGTACACTTCCGAAGTAGACGTTACCAATATTCGGCCCACGTTGTTGCGGCGTGCCGCCTGAAGCATGTTGAGGGTACCTTTCACATTGGTGTCCACATACGAGTCGGGAGCATGATAGGAATAGGGAATCGCTATCAACGCCGCCAGATGAAACACCTGGTCGGTTCCTTCCGTAAAGCTGCAACAGAAATCGGGATCACGCACATCGCCCGCCACTATCTCAAGTTCCGGATGTGATATACCTTCAAGGTTTCCCCTGAAATTGAATGAATTGTATTGGGTCAATGCCTTCACATGGCAACCGTGGGCAAGAAGAGCCTGGGTCAGATGGGAACCGATGAAACCGTCGGCTCCGGTTACAGCTACTGTTCTCATTTTGTTTAAACTTGAAATGTACCGATATGGCGACGTTTCTTCTCTTCGAATATATCTTCTATCTCAAAGAATATGCCGCTCTCTTCAACCTCTCCGAATTCGGGATTGATGGCTGTACCGAACATCCTCATGGTCGGGGAGAGTCCCATATATGCATTCACCAGCGGAGGTATGTTCCGTCCTTGTTCGCGCACCAGATGGTTCAATATCTTATAATCCTCCCTGAACGTATCGCCGGTGAAGATTTCCTGTATCCTGGCGGTACGCGCTTCGCTGTCAAGCGGTATGATAGGCTCCACAAGGTGCTCGTGGTCAGGGAAATGTTTATAGAGAAATCCCAATATCAGATCGCGGCAATATGAGCCGAAGGCCGGATACATGGTTACCTTGCCGAACAGGTATTTTATCTGCGGATAAATAACCGTCAGCGCTCCAAGTCCGTCCCAAAGGTTATCAAGCGCGTAGAGGGCCTTGGGGTTCGAGCGGGTATGCTGGTACTCGGGTACAACGAAACTGCGACCCAACTCCAGCGTGTTTGGAAGATAATGCTTTACGAATCTGTCGGAGAAACGGAACATGTGGGAGGTAGCTATTCTCGGCACACCGTCGTGGAACTCCATGTCTTCGCCAAGTATGAACCGATATCCCCCTATTATCTGTCTGGCCTTGGGATCCCAGACTATAAGTTGCCTGCACGGCACAGGCATTGTGTCGAATTCATCTATATCGCACTCAAGCCCGGTACCTCCCCCGGCCTCGCGGAAAGCGGTCTCGCGCAGTCTACCTATCTCCCTCATGGTATTGGGAGAATTGAAAGCGTCTACTATATATATTTCATTATCAGCCTTATTAGACATGCGCAACATCCTTTCCGGGATAAGCTCCGCATCTAAAAGCTCTCGTTCTATCGGTGGAATAATCTCTTGCATAAACCTCAAGATTCCTTACAAAGGGAACATATTGGGGGAATATGATGCAAAATTAAAAAAAAGTCCCCTTAACCGCAAATCAATCAGCCGGCCCACTACCGTTAACGACCATTTTTCCCACCCTTCTTGTCATTTCATGCATTATGAATTATATTTGTGGCATGGAAAATTACGCCATTCAGTCCGCCCCCCTCTCACTTACAGCCCTTACATCGCTAATCGGCAATGCCGTCAGGATGGAACGGAGGCTGCAAGGGGTCTGGGTTGTGGCCGAGCTATCCGATGTAAGGACTTCCGGAGGGCATTTCTACATGGAACTTATCGAGAAAGATGCCAGAGGAGCGACTGTAGCCAAGATACGGGCCAACATGTGGGCCGGCACAGCTGCCGCCCTACGCTCCAAGTTCTACCGGGCCACGGGACGGGACATAGCGACCGGCATAAAAATAATGTTGTTCGGATCCGTCACCCATCATAACCTATACGGACTGAGTTTCAATATACAGGACGTGGACCCGTCGTACACCCTGGGCGATCTGGAGAGGCTCAGGCGTGAGATTCTTGCCGCGCTTCAGCGCGAAGGCGTATTGGAATCCAACCGCAACCTCCTCTTTCCCGAAGCTCCACGGAAAATCGCAGTAATCTCGGCGGCAGGCGCGGCAGGTTATGGAGATTTCACCAATCAGCTTGACAGTTCACCTGAGGGCTTCCGCTTCTATCCTCTTCTTTTCGAAGCCACGATGCAGGGGGAGCGTACCGCGCCAAGCGTAATGAAAGCCCTGGACGACATAGAGATGAGTGTAGATTTCTGGGATGCAGTGGTGATAATACGTGGAGGAGGGTCTACGAGCGATCTTAACGGCTTCGACAATCTCGAGCTTGCCCGCAGGGTTGCCACATTCCCTATACCGGTGATCGTCGGCATCGGTCATGAACGCGACCGGACAGTACTCGATGACATCGCCTGCGTGAGGTGCAAAACCCCTACCGCCGTGGCGGCATTCCTAATTGATACCATGCGGGATGCACTACGCAAGGTAATGGAATTGGGTCAGGCGGCCACAAGATATACCTCAGACCGAATGGAAGGCGACCGTCGTCGCCTCGAATCACTCCAGGCCATGCTACCCTCGTTGCTGGCCCACAGACTCGGTAATGCCTCCCTGAGGTTACAGCAATTGGGAACAGGTCTCCCAGCCGCCGCAGGGGCGCGTACCGCAAAGGAACAGAGTCGCCTAAGCGCCATGTCATCGGCGATAGACATATCCACCCGCACAGCCATCGCCAACGCCTCGCGAAAGATAGCTGACCTCGAGGGTGCGGTTTCAGCTTCGGCCCTCATGCCCGTACAACGCCAGTTGATTGACATCGGTCATCTTGAGAAGATGATAGAAGTGCTGTCGCCTCGTAACACTCTTAAACGCGGCTACTCAATCACAAGGGTCGACGGTAAAGCCGTTACCGACCCCGGGCAGATACCCGAGGGGAGCGTATTGGAAACAACCCTATACGCCGGTACCGCAACCTCCGTCAGCCGCTAATTTTTGCGTCCACGCAGATAACGGTCAAACACGATCAGACGGTCCGCTCCGGGGAGTGATGACATGTAATCCCTCTCAGGATGAACGGTATAGTTTTTTTTCATGCGTCGGTAATCGCGGTGCGCCTTTAGTATGGCGTTAGCATTGCCGAAATCACATTTCACCATATACATACCCCAGGCCAAAGTATCCATCAGCCGTCGCAAGAACAGCACTTTCCGCGCCCTTTTGAGCGGGAGATTCTTATATAACAGCAGCAGATTGTTGCGGAAGTTAAGATATGTCTTGCGGGGATTACCCTGCGCGAGCGAGGCTCCGCCTACATGATATACCTTGGACGACGGAACCGCCCACACACTCATTCCGGCCCCTTGAAGACGGCAACAGAGGTCTATCTCCTCCATGTGGGCGAAGAACGATTCATCGAGACCTCCCACTTTGAAATATGCTTCCGTACGCACCAAAAGAGCCGCACCGCTTGCCCATGCCACCCTTTCGGGGGCGTTGTCATATTGTCCGTAATCATCTTCCACCACATCGAAAAGACGTCCTCGGCAGTATGGATAACCCATACGGTCTATCAGACCTCCTGCGGCTCCCGCATATTCGAAAGCTCCCCGGTTATGGTAACTGAGAATTTTGGGTTGACATGCTCCGGCCTCGGGATTACGCTCAAGGAACTCGAGCAACGGCTGCCACCATCCGGGAGTTACCTCCACGTCAGAGTTCAGCAACAGGGAATATTCCGAATCCGTTTCGCGGAGCGCCCGGTTATAACCGGCCGCGAAGCCAAAGTTTTCTCCGAATTCAAGCACCCGCACCTGACTGCAGTTGGCGCGTATCCACGCCACGGAATCATCAGTTGATCCGTTGTCGGCCACCACTAATTCCACATTCTCACCGACGGTATAACCCGCCGCGATAGGCAGGAATTTTTTTAGCAGTTCTATTCCGTTCCAATTAAGTATGATTACCGAAAGTTTCTTTGTCTTCATCTTGCGATCTGTCAACTTATCGGTTCGGCCCTTAGTGTCTCCGCCTGCGAGATGTCGCGGTCAAGGAGCCGGGCGGCGGTTACCCTGTTAAACATAGCCTCGGCAGCCGGGGCTGTAACCCGTATGTAATTATCGGTATGTCCGTGCATTATACCGGGATTATCATCCGAAGGATGCTCCCAAAGCACATCGCGTACCGAACCCGAGTAAGCGGCCATAAACTCCGACAGCCGTCGGTCTGAGATTTTCTGAAGTTCCTCTACCCGTACATGTCTGGTATGCTTGTCCACCTCTCCGCCGAGAAGCAGGGCCTTGGTACCGGGCCGCTCCGAATATGGGAATATGTGCAAGCGAGAGAAGGGCACCGACTCTATGAATTTCACCGAGTCGCGCCATTCCTCTTCGGTCTCGCCTCGTGCGCCGGCTATGACGTCGACTCCGATAAAAGCATCGGGAATGCGTTTCTTTATATATTCCAGACGCGACGCGAACAAGGCCGTGTCGTAGCGGCGGTTCATAAGGCGTAGCACTTTGTCGCTTCCAGACTGCAGAGGTATGTGGAAATGAGGCATGAAGCTCCTTGACTCCCCCGCCACCCAGTCCATTATCTCTTCGGTTATCAGATTGGGTTCTATCGACGATATACGGTAACGTTCTATTCCCTCAACCGCATCGAGACATTTAAGCAATTCGAAGAACGATTCTCCGGTATCCTTGCCGAAACACCCTACGTTTACGCCGGTAAGCACAATTTCTTTTCCGCCATGCGCCGCTACCTGCCGGGCCTGGGCCACGAGCTGGTCTATATTTCCGGAACGTGAACGGCCCCGCGCATACGGTATGGTGCAGTATGTGCAGAAATAGTCGCACCCGTCCTGCACCTTCAGCCACCACCGGGTACGGTCGCCGCGTTCACAAGCCCCCTGAAACGGATAGGCGGCCATCGCGTCACCCACCTCTACCGATGCCGAACGCGATTCAAGCCATTTGTCGAGCAACGCGGGCAATTCCATCTTGTTGCCGTTGCCGACCACGAGAGCCACACCCGGCAGCGAGGCGACTTCTTCCGACTTCAGCTGGGCGTAACATCCCGTAACCACAATCGCGGCCTGCGGCCAGCGGCGGTTGAGACTGCGTATAAGCTGCCGCCCCTTCTTGTCGGCCATCTCCGTTACCGAACATGTGTTCACCACGCATATGTCAGGCTGTTCCATGCCGGATGCCCGCAATATGTTGCGTTCGGCCAGCATCTTCCCTATTTCGGACGTTTCCGAGAAATTCAACTTGCACCCCAAGGTGAAATATGCTGCGCGCAAGATTCTGTCGCGGTCTGTCATTTATCAGATGTGCGTTCTATCGCCGAAACTTCCGTCAAGGCGCCGGTAACGGGATTGAATATGGCGCAATAAGGCTCCTTACGGTCTGAGAAGAGCGATGGAGCCAGACCGAACTGCACTCCGAACTGAGCGAAGTCCATCTCGCGCGAGAAATACTGGTTGTCTCCCGCCGTAAGAAGAATCTCGGCAGAACCCGGTATATTGTAGACCACAGCATCCTTGGGAAGTTTCTTTGGCTCCCCTTTCGCATCTACAGGCAACGTACCTTCGGAAACCTCACGGACCACGAGCGTTATAGGAGCGCCACTCAGATCGTCAGGGTCTACGAAACCTTCGAAGTCCGAAAGTCTGCATATTATGGTTTCGCCGTTCCCCTCGGGCACGGCATCGAATCCCCGGATTTCTGTCTCGCTCCACTTAACCCCGGCAAATGCGGCTGTGAGGGCAGCCTCCTGCTCCTGAAGCGAGTTGAGCATCAGCTCCAGCTGCCGTCCGTCGGCCGGCATCGTGTCAGCCGTGCCTCGGGTAAGAGATATACGGGAATCGCGGACTTCCATCAGAGCTTCGGCGAGCATCTGGGCCTGTTTGGCAAGCGACTGGCTGGCTATGAAGTCCTCATCCACATACTTCAGATATTCCTTTGCCGGATCTATATGCTTTGTAGTCGTTTTTACAGGGTGGTTTCCTTTGGCCGGCGATTCCGGGGCATCGACTTCGGTGTTGATGGCAAGAAGCATTCCGTTATCATCCACACTGATCGAAGTTACCGAGCCGGGACGGAGCTGCATAAGATACTGCACCTCCGGATCGGGGACTCCGTATGTCGACACATCGCACTTCTCGAGCGTCCATTTCTCGCTGTTTTCCGTTACTGGGGTGGCGTCGCCGAGGTATTTTTTAGCATACTGATAGAACGGACCGCGCACAGCAACCTCGCGGCGGGCGGTCAAGTCTATATGCAGGGCTGTCAGG
Source organism: uncultured bacterium (assembly GCA_905214715.1). Taxonomy (GTDB): domain Bacteria; phylum Bacteroidota; class Bacteroidia; order Bacteroidales; family Muribaculaceae; genus Lepagella. Next base: position 32,103 of record CAJMMT010000004.1, read on the forward strand.
GGTAATGTGTATACCAATCCGTAATCGTTGCTCTTGTCGGCCGTCAGCACCTTGGTCTGCTGGGCCTGTAAAGGCAAGATGGCAGCCATTCCCAACAGAGCCGCCATATATGTTTTCTTTATCGCCATAATTACTTGTTACTCATAATTTCATGAATCGCCCGCCCTATACGGTCGGCTATATCGGAAGCCGTAACGCCAAACTCGCCCAATTCCTTGGCCGCGAGATCTCCGGCATATCCATGAATAAAAACGCCTATCGTGGCTGCATGTTCAGGCTGATAACCTTGCGCCATGAAGGCGGCTATCACACCCGTAAGCACATCGCCGGCTCCGGCCGTCGCCATTCCGGGATTGCCCGTGGAGTTGAAATATGCCTTGCCGGTAGGCCGTACCGTTACCGTCCTATGGCCTTTGAGCACTATCACCACATTGTAATACTTGGCCATGTCTATGGCCTTCTTCAGCCGGTCTTCGCTGTTTTTATGCTGTCCGAAAAGCCGGTCGAATTCTCCTATGTGAGGTGTAAGCACACTCTGCGGAGGAAGCTGCCCCAGCAATGCCGGACGCTTAGCTATGCAGTTCAGAGCATCGGCATCGAGCACTACGGGAGTCTTGAGCGTTTTCAGCAAAGATTCGAGGGCATCTATTGTCTGCTCCTGCGTGCCGAGCCCCGGGCCTATGGCGACTGCCTGATGGGTATGATGCACGGTCATATCGGATATGAACCTGTCGTTACGGTCAGGTTCGAAAAGAGCCTCGGGCATCGCGGTCTGCACGGTAACCAGACCAGAACGCGCCGAATGGACCGTAGTCAGACCTGCGCCCGCTTTCATGCATGCACGGGCACAGAGCACCGCCGCCCCCATCATGCCCATGCTTCCGGCGAACAAAAGGGCCGATCCGTAATCGCGTTTGCCTGTAAACGGCAGACGAGGACGCAACAGCGGCTTCACGCTGCGGGCCTCCACCATCATGAAGTCAGTAGGGGTAGAGCGCATCTGGGCGCTGTCAAGCTCGATGTCGAGCAGTTTCCACTCCCCCACCACATCGGCGTTCTCTCCGAAGAAGAACGAGAGACGTGGAGTCTGATATGCCAGGGTAAGATCGGCATGTATCATGTCGCGGCGCGACGACTGGGCGTTCCACTCGCCGAAGAGTCCCGACGGCACATCGATAGATATGACGTAAGCGCCGCTCTCATTTATAAGTCTCGAAAGGGCGACGAAACCGCCCTGCAACGGCTGGGTGAGGCCCGAACCGAAAAGGCCGTCGACAACTACATCTTCCGGTCCGAGATATGGAGGGTTGAATTCACGGGTTATCTGGGTAAAATCAGCGTCCATGGCTATTAGCCGTTTCCGCTCTTCGTCGCAGTCGTGCGACAGTTTGTCATGTACATCGAAGAGAAATATCTCGACCTTGCGATATCCCTGCTCTATCAGCAGCCGGCCAACGGCAAGAGCGTCGCCGCCATTGTTTCCGGGGCCGGCGATTATAACGATACGCTGGCTGAGCCGGAAGCGGGATATTATCTCACAGCTTACGGCTGCGGCTGCGCGTTCCATAAGTTCCAGGCTGTCTATCTCCTGGGCGCCGCAGGTATTGAAACCGATATCCGCAAGCGCCTTCGAACTAAAAATCTTCATACTGCAAATTTAAATCATCGCAAGCACTAATACAAACTATTTCCCCACAATACTCACGCCAAGCGAAAAGAGGCCGCGCTAAATCGCGCGGCCTCTTGGTTGTGTGTCAGTCAATACTTACTCAGCCTTACCTGCGGAACCGAGCACGTTGAGAATCTTCTCCTTGTAGAGCTTCTCCATCTCGTCGCGGGCCGGACCCAGATATTTGCGCGGGTCGAACTCACCGGGCTTCTCGTTGAAGACCTTGCGGATAGCGGCTGTCATGGCCAGACGGCTGTCAGAGTCGATGTTGATCTTGCAAACGTCCATCTTGGCGGCCTTGCGCAGTTCCTCTTCGGGGATACCGATTGCGTCAGGCAGCTTGCCGCCGTTGGAGTTGATGATTTCCACATATTCCTGGGGAACGGAAGAAGAACCGTGGAGCACGATGGGGAAATCGGGCAGTTTTGCCTCTACGGCCTCAAGCACGTTGAATGCCAGCGGCGGGGGAACCAGACGGCCGGTCTTCGGGTCGCGGGAGCACTGTTCGGGAGTAAACTTGTAAGCACCGTGGGAAGTACCGATCGAGATAGCGAGGCTGTCGCAACCTGTGCGGCCTACGAAATCGATAACCTCTTCGGGGTCGGTATATGTGTGGTGGTCGGAAGAAACCTCGTCTTCAACGCCTGCCAGCACGCCGAGTTCACCCTCTACGGTTACATCGAACTGGTGGGCATAGTCGACAACTTTCTTGGTGAGGGCTACATTCTCCTCGTAAGGAAGGTGTGAGCCGTCGATCATTACAGAAGAGAAACCATTGTCGATACAGTCCTTGCAAAGTTCGAAAGTATCGCCGTGGTCAAGGTGAAGTACAATCTGGGGATGTTCCCAACCCAGAGACTTCGCATATTCAACGGCACCCTGGGCCATGTAGCGAAGCAGGATGGGGTTCGCATAGTTGCGCGCACCCTTCGAAACCTGCAGAATCACGGGGCTTTTGGTATCGGCAGCTGCTTTGATGATAGCCTGAAGCTGCTCCATATTGTTGAAGTTGAATGCCGGAATGGCATAGCCGCCGTGTACGGCTTTTGCGAACATCTCGCGGGTGTTCACAAGTCCGAGTTTTTTGTAATCTACCATATTATTCAATCAATTGAAAAAATGTATCTTGGTCTTTGATTATGTTTTCAATTTCATATCTACGCTCAATGAACATATGCTTACGTTCAATGAGTATATGTTTACGTCCTTAAATTATAACCTGCAGCGACCCGGATAAGTTCTGGAATCCAAGTTAAAAATACGCAACGACCGCCAAAGCGACGCCTCCGGGAAGCCCTCTGACTATTTCAGCCCGCAAGTTAGCAAATTTCCCCGACACCCGCAAATTTCCACCCCAACTATTGTGTCAACTATTGTGTCATGATGCCATTATGTGATTATTCCATTCATCTCCGGCTCTGCGGATCTTTATCCATGATAGCCGATATATGACATCTTTTCAAAAAATCTCATTAATTTTGCCATTAGACAATAGGAATATCCATGAAAACGAACCGTATTGACAGTCTTGATATCGCCCGGCCTCTAATGATGCTGGGAGTGGTGCTGATTCACAGTTCAATGATAAGGAACCTACCTTCTGAAATGAACGGATCGACAGCGGAAAGGTTAATGATCTTTTTCAGTCAGGATCTCAGCGGTGGATGTGTGCCGGCTTTCTATATCATCTCCGGATTTCTGTTTTTCTCATCAAAGAAACCTTTTGACAGGGCCTCCTATATCGCGAAGCTGAAAAGGCGTTTCCGATCTCTGATAATTCCATATCTGCTATGGAATTTAATCGCTTCTGCAATATTCCTGTTTAAAACCATCGCTTTAGGATATGACGGAATGGGCATAGTAAATAACGGAAGCGTGAATTTTCTCAGATTCCTTGAAGGATTCTGGGCCACAGCAGATGGCTATCCATTCGACTTCCCGATGTGGTTTATCAGAGACCTGATTATCATGATAATCGTCTCTCCGGTCTTTTACATATTGGCGAGACGGACATGGGCCACCGTTCTGACTATTGTCGCCGCAATTTCTTTCGCATTTCCTGTAGTCGGAACCCCATACTTTTTGCTCGGCGCATGGATAGCGATACATCATAAAACGATATCCACACGATTGCTTGCCATCGGGTCGTGTCTTCTTTTAACATGCGTACTCCTTAACCTTTGGGGAAATGAGATGAACCATATAGCCCTGGATATATGCAAATTCGCAAGAAATATCGGAGTAACATCCGGCGCGGTTCTTTTTGGACGGTATGCATGCCGACACGGAATAACGGCATCGTCAAACTTACAAGAAATGGTATTCTTTGTCTATGCCTTCCACGGATTGTATTGTACGCTTCTGCGTAAATCAATCTTGTCTATTTTCGGCTTTCAAGACTCACTCAACATTCTATCAGCATATTTCCTTACATTCGCGATTCTTATCCTAACATCAGCATTCTGCTATGTGATTCTGCGACACGTTACGCCCCGCTTGATATCAGCACTATGTGGGTTAAGAAGTTAAATATACATTATTGTTCAGAGTAAAGTATCCGGTAATAAATAAGTAGCTGCGAAGAATAAATGCACATATGAGAGGAGATTATTTTTGAGATGATTCCGCAAGTCGAAGAGGGCGCAATGCGGGCATTGCAACCGATGAGACCTTGAGGAAGCAGCCCAAAAGAAGCCCTCTCATATGTGAAATTCTTAAAACATTCTAACATTTATTCTTCGCACCACTTATTTTAATTGGATTTGAGAGATTGTCTAAATTGTGATTCGTATATTTGTATTATGAAAATTTTTGCCAAAAGCATTATCCGTAATCTCTGTAGGATAATCAATCATTTAGGATTGATGCCTAAAACTATAGTAATTCACTCCGATGGCGGGATCTGCTCACAAATGCATTTTTATCTAATCGGAGAGATACTTCGAGACCGAGGTCACGACGTAAAATTCGATTACGAATGGTTCAAATCGTGGGGTAAGGACATAAATGGGCAATTTTGTCGTAATCTTGACATCGGAAAGTTATTTCCATACCTAAATTTAAGAGTCTGCAACCAATTGGTTGCAAAACTATATAGAACTTTTTTCTTATATTCCAATAATTATTTTGAGGATAATGGAGAGAACCTCAAATGGATAGAATTCAATGGACCGTGCTATATGGATGGTTATTATCACGATCCAGAGGAAATGTATACAAAATATTTCAGGGATGTGTTCAAAATCGATGAGGACGTATTAGACGATAAAAACAAAAATTTATTAACGACTATAAAAAGATCAAATGGAGAGGTTTGCGCAATACATGTGCGTCGCGGAGATCTATCCAATTATCTGGAATCATATGGCAATCCTGCAAGTATAGAATACTTTATTAAATCCATTAATCTTATTGCATCCATGAATCCTGAAGTGAAGTTCTTCATGTTTTCGGACGAGCCTGATTGGTGCAAGGGAATGTTACTCCCCGAACTCTCAGATTATAATATAAAGCTATGCCCGGATAATGGTTCAGACAAAGGATATTGTGACTTGATACTTATGTCTCGATGCAAGTATATCATCACGAGTCAAGGCTCTTTAGGCAAATATGCGGCCATGCTTCGTCCGGAAGCAATCAGATCAGGCTTAGTAACCCTAATCGACAACCAGTCTTCCAAGGAATGGATCTCACGTTTTGATAATTGTATCATTATTTAACGACCGGAAAAGAGATTCTCCAGAACTTAACCCTCATCTCAACACATGCGAATATTATATACCTGCCAAGATATAAGCGTTACAGGCGGATTAGAACGCATTATCTCCGAAAAAGCTTCAGCAATGGCCATACGCGGTAATGATGTTTGGCTATTGGTATGTAATCCGCCGGAATCATCTCCGGCATATTCTTTAGATTCACGAGTGCATTTGGTTGATTTAGCCTTACCTCAACCGCATGGATTCATTCAAAAGTTGCTGTTTAAGATACGTCAGAATATAAAAATCCGAAAAGCCATTCATAAAATCAGGCCTGATATTACTATTGCCGCTCCTACATGGCTTACTCTTTCCATAATATTTAAGCCACGTCATTTAGTATTGGAATCGCATAGTTCAAGAAGCAATATGTTTTCTAAAGAACACCACTCTCTATATAAGAGACTGAAAGTTTATATCGCAGAACGCAAAGCCGACTGCGTGGTTACTCTTACCAAAGGTGAAACCATCAATTGGCCCCATGCCCGTCGTATTGAAACAATACCTAATTTTATAACTCTTGACCCTAAACCTATCAATACCATAAGAAGCAATCGCTATATGGCGATCGGCAGAATTGCAAGTGAAAAAGGATTCGATATGCTCATCGATGCATGGGCAATTGTTACCAAACACTATCCCGAAGCAATTATAGATATTTTTGGAGAAGGAGAACAACGAAACGTCTTAGAGGAGAAAGTAATTGATTTGAGCCTTCAGAATAATGTTTTCTTCAAAGGCTTATGCACCGATCTCAAAGCGGTATATGAATCTCATGCCGCTTTAGTTGTAAGTTCTCACTATGAAGGATTTGGATTGGTGATAGCGGAAGCCATGATATGCGGGACTCCTGTAATTGCCCTGGACTGTCTATATGGCCCCCATGAATTAATTAATCACAATAGCTCCGGGATATTGGTACCGTATTACAATATGACCCGTGAAGAAAGAGTCAGAGGGCTCGCAGATGCCATTTGCCGTCTTATGGACAATTCAGAGGAACGATTCCGATTAGGAGAAACCGGCAAAACTGCAGCTATTCAATACTTACCGAAATTTATTATACCTCAATGGGAAAATCTTTTTCATTCCATTTCTTATTAGAGTCAATCAATTGCAATTTACAAGTACATAACCGCTATTATCGCAGCAATTCCGCTAATGATAACAGATACAGCTATCAAAGCCCATGTTCCGTAACTTATTCTAAGTTTATAGCGCACGAAATAAACCCCCGATATAGCTAATAAATAAATTCCGTACCATATCACCTGTGCAATACCTATGCCAAGCAATCCATAAAGGCCATACAGCCATATACTAAGGATTACTCCTATTACAGCATCCAACCCTTCTGTGAATAAATAAGTCTTGCCCTCACCTTTTGCAATAATGGAAAATGCCATACAGGTAGAAATTGCTCGTAATATAACTGTACATATCGCTATGGAAATGAATGGCAATATCACCTCAAATTCTGAAGCATATAGAATGTGTACTATCTGATGTCTGAACAGAAGAAATGCTATCAGCATAGGTGTAAAAATCTTTAACAATAGAGATATTTCGTGACTTACAAATAGCGACATCCTCTTGGACGAATGACTGTTTGATGCCATTCTCGGATAAAATTCAAGACCTACCGCACTGAAAATTATGGATGTATACCTAAATACCAACGTATTGCCGGCCTGGAAATATCCGACTTCTGCCGTTGACGCTTCCTTGTTGAGCCATGACATAAATATCATCTGAGCAAGGCTTGAAGCAAAAGAGGCAAGAGCTATATATCCACCTAATTTCACAAATTCAGTGCCCATTTTCATTTCTTCCTTATCGGGTAATTCGTAGCGCAATGATTTATTTCTATTGATGTATAGAAAAAACAATGTTGAAGAATAGTACGCAAGAATAGAAAGTATGACACTTATATCCCCAAGCCATCGGAACATCGGAATAGAGATCGCTAAACCTAAAGCACTTCCATATACACTTGCTTTCGCAAGACGTTTGAAAAATTCCGTTCCCTGCAATATGGCCTGTTCACCTCCAATCAGCGAATTCATAAGCAACGCACCGGCAAGTAACATAAACTGCCACCAGTTATTCATATTTCCGAAGAACCAATATGACAGTACCGGCGCAAGAAAACTAATAATCAGAGCACCCAGTAATCCTGAGAGGAAACACCACCCCCTTAGTCTGGCTACAACTTTACGAAGCACACCTGCCTCATTGCTGTGTTTGGCTATTTCGCGAACCCCACTTTGACGCAACCCGAGACCGGTTATTATTGAAATGGTATCGATTGTAGTATTGAATATTCCGAAGAGTCCAACCCCTACCGCACTTAGCCAAATCGCAACTAATTTCATCTTGACAACAGAGCATAAAATTCCAAATGCTTCCGCACCAGAAAACACACCCACAACTTTCAACACTCTTTTTGTCAATGAATTTTTCACAACAGAATATTATTACTTACTTTCATAAACACAGTATTCTTTTACATAAAAGAGGATTTTTCCCATTTTCCATTACATACTCAACAACGTGATTTTTACTTGTCATGCAATAAAGGGGAAAGAACAATCTACTTTATGACCTTCGCATCTACAATCTTAAGACTCTGATTCATTTTTAAATTGTGAGGCTCTACGTAGGTATAGACATCTCCATCCGACCCCATGAATGATTGCCAATCAGCTCTTGTATATTTTTCTTCGCCATTATCCAAGACAACAATCAAATCAGGTCGTTTCTTATTCTTATGGTTAAAATTCCAATCACCACGGTAAATAATCATGTTGTCATATATTATTAAAACTGAATCGCTACATTGTTTTCCCATTTCTCCATTGAATTTCTCCAATCTGGTAGGCAACACTCTCATTCCCTCCAATCCATAAACTGTGTTCAAGACCTGATAAGATGGCTTCATTAAATCGACACCTATTTTTATCGGAGTTTTGTCATAAAAAATGGCTCCTTTACCATCTAAATTCTCAGTCCGCCATAAGTTCCGCACCGATTCTATTTCTTTAGTGAGTTTCATTTGTATCGGTATGGATATAGCAATATTTACAAAACACATAATACTCATTAAGTAAAACAACAATTTACCAATCTTATCATTGTTTCCATTTATCTTTTTCTTAAAAAAGACTGGCAGAACAGCAATAATGCCGATAACAGAAATTAGTTGCGAAAAGGCTCCGGTTCTTGGGCCTGCGTAATACTTGATATAAATGGGCAAAGTTACTATCCCGAAACAAAGGACAGCTACAAGAAAAGCAAAATAACTCCTATTGATTTTAATTTTATTCCGCGTTTTCTTTAAGCTTATTGCAAATACAAACATTATCAGATACATGTAGAAGCAAATATTGAATCCAATAATATGGAATAATTTCCATGAAATAGATCCTTTATTCCATATTGGCTGCCGGAAATCCATCGAGGCCCAAAATGCCGGAGATATCGTTATGCATCCTAATCCTACAAGTATACCTAAAAAGATAGCGATTGAAACACGCGATGGTCTTTCCCATCTTGCTATGCCATACACTCCACAGGCACATAACATAGGCACCCCAAATCCCTCATGCCACCAACCTGCCAACATTGCCACTAAAAAGCAGCCTATGGTGACGGGCCAGTTGCACACTTCGGATGAATCGCCATAACGAGATGTAAACCAATAGAAAGACAGCAATCCCAGTATCAATGTAGGTATATAATTCAATGAAAACATGATACTAAACATGAAATCAGGCCATGGGAAAACAAGTGTGACTCCTATAATCCATAGTCCCGATCCGATAGACAACCATCCTGATTTTGCAAGGAGCGGTCCAATATAGAAAATACCCCAAAGAGAGATGGACATTACCATAGCCCATACCCAACGCGGTAAGAACGCAAGGAATAATGCTGAAACAAGATTTCCGACACGCCCATTAGTCACATACCATAAATCAGACACCGTATTCCACGTCGTACGTAAAGCTTCGGAACTCCAAGTCGAACCGGTGGTTCCACCAAGATACCAATTGTCATCTCCGCATATCGGAGTTATGAAGAACATGACACCAAATAATACAGAAATTATCACTGTAATTATCTCATATATCCTTTTGCCTTTGTCAGTAGCAATTCTATTTAGAACCATATGGTCACTTATATTAATTTAGCAAATTTAATTATTTCCTCTTATATCTTCTTTGTATCATTCAAAATTAGTAAGCAGCTACTTAGAGTTTAAAATTACCAGCTTAATTCCGATCTCATATATGGTTTATGGTTTATGTAGACACTTACTATTGTATTATTGACTGTATCAATAATGTTGTCTTTGAAGTCTCTGACATATAGTTCTCGTGTCGGTATCCGATACTCAAAATCTCCTAATGTCAAAGTTCTTTTGACCATGACAGGCTTAGGGTGATTCACCCCTTGGGCTACTATCCACTTCTGAGGGCCGACTTCGATAAACATATTGGTATCACGACCTATGTATACCCCTTTCAAAATTTCAGGGTATATTTTAAGGCTTGGTTTACCGGGTGTAACAGAGCGTTCTCTTATTTCCCAGCCCAGATTATAATAGCAATTATTACCATCATTGTGAAAGAATAGGGAATCAGAAATGCATATCTTACCGTTCCGGGACATATGATATTTATTCTCAATCTCCGAATACTTTATTCTATTAAACTTAAACATCTCACATTCTCTTATAGAACACCAGATTGAAACTATACCCAACATGGCAACTATAAGAGATTTGAATCTGAAAGATTTTCTCCTTAGCAAAAGAATTAAGAGAAAAATATTTATCGGGATAAGAGTCCGAGCAAGGCTATTGGCTTTTAGAATGACAATAAACGCTATTGAGAACATGATTGCCAATACAAGCAACAAACTTATTTTTTTGTCCCGGTGGTCAAAAGAAGCATTCAACGATTTGCCTTTAGCAAAAAAGCATAATAAAAGAATCAAGGCCAGGCAACCTAACGATGCCATCGCATGCATGATTTCATACATCAAAGCGAGATCTCCCGACGCTGCCAATCTCTTAAAATTTCCGGGAGCGATAATCAACAATACAAGGCCGATAGTAAAACCTGTCAGACTATACCATTCTATTTTACCATCATGTTTTTTCAGTTCTATTATCGTATATACAAACAATGCCCCCCCTAAAGGTATTGTAAATGCCTCTTGAGAGTTCCCGGCTATCAAACCAAACAAAAAGAGAGCAACTCCTTTCCACCATTTATTTGGTTTTACATTAATGAACACATACAACCAAACCAAAACAACGAGGCCCATCCACAAATAATTGATAAGGAATGGTGGATCAAGTGGCAAAGTCAGGAATATCAAATAGCTCACGACAACAAGAATGAACATTCTTATCGTATCTCTCAGTTTTATCCCGCATAGTTGCGCACAAATCCAGATATATCCTATCCACACTAATGCATTGCATACCACAAAACCGACCCTACCGATAAAAGCGCTAAATAAAGTTACTATCGATGTGCAAAGAAAACGCCCTCCTTGAATCATATAATATGCAGCAGACGAACGAACCAAATCTCTGACATCTTGCACCGGTATCGATGGATTCGAATCATCAAAATTGAATTGCAATGCAAAGTAACATGAATCTGCAGTCCAATAGAAGAGATTCGTCAAATATACAAACACCACTGTGATGACAGACACTAATAGTATTGAAACAAATTCCTTCTGATTATAGGAAATATTCATAATACATGCTTATTTGTTTACTTTTCTTACTATCACCGCACCGTCTGTTTCCTGAGAATATACATACCCGTAACCTCTCAGCATTTCAACTACCTTTTGAGCGCTAATTTTATTTTTCACAAAATCTTTACTATATACCACAGCATCAATTCTGTCGAGCATATCAATATGCCGCCGCCTCCAGTTTTCCGGATATTCCGAAAAAAATTCAAAGTCGTGATAACCGGGTCCGTCATCCGGGCCAAGAACCATTCCTATGACGTTTCGGTCATCTATAAGAATATATTTCTCATGATTTTTCTTTATGAGACTAATTGCCGGCTTTAAATCTTCGATTATCTTATCAAAATCAACAGACGATTTTATTCCCGAATAAAGCCCGATTTCATCCGTGTATTCATATATACATTCTCTCGTCTGGATTATCCAATGCATGACATTGATCCCAATGCAGCATAGCAACCATAAAACAACTACAACTGAAAGATACTCCTTCACACCTCTGCCGAGAATCCACAAAACCGCTATTATTATCGGTAAAAAGAATCCGCCCTCTATTCTTCCTACATATGAGTCAGACCCAAATATTGAAGCCAATACTGTTACAGCGCAACCCCATAATTCCCACTCAGGAATTTTCATTTTAGGTTTATCAGGATTTGAATAGTTTCTTACCGGACACAACAATAATAGCGCGACTACAATCGGCACCGTGCATCCCAGAATACCTTCAGGCAAACTTACAAGATATAGTTTTGCCGTCCATATAGCCTCAATTACTATAAATAAGCATAAACAAGAAATTATCAACCATTCTTTCAATCTACTTTCAAACACCTTTTCGTTTAATAATACAGATAACCGTTTCCGAAAAAGCAATGGCAATAAGATACAGAATATGGCAGGAGAAAAAATAAATGTAAAATTCTCAAGAAGAATATACATTCTCCACTTATAATTACCCAAATCATTAAGAGAATGGCCACCTATTTTACCTTGATTTAAAGAATTGATATATTCCACAGGATTCCCATACATCAGAGTCAAAAGACAAATAAAAACGACAATGAAAACCGCAACAAAAACACATATATTTAATAATGTTTTCCTGTACGGAATGTCATTTCTCCATCCATAGCAGCACATCAAAACGCACATCAAGGGTCCGAGAATGCCCGATGGCAATCTACCGAGTGTCATTAGAGCGCATGTCACACCACAAAACACAGCTTTATTTAGTGTTGGGCGTCTAAAATACTCCACTATACATATCAATGCCATGCAGTCCAATAGATATGACCCTGAATCCCAGTTGTAAAGCATAAATGCGTCTGCTCGCCATACCCATGTTCCCAACATAAGCAAGAAACCGCAAAGTATCAGGTTCTTCGTTCTGTAATATGAATAAATAACAGATGTCGTGACAGCCAAAGAACCTATTATCGTAGCAAGCAAACGGAGATTAACAACCTTAAATCCGAATATTGACATCCACTTATACCCTACCCAATATGACAACGGCGCAACTCTTGAACTCTCCCAATTCAATATTGACCAAGTCTGATAAGCCTCATCTTTCCACACATCTCCCCAACCTTGTAGAAATGCAAATCCCCAAAACGAAACAGCAACACAAAAGAGTATCCAAATAATTTTTGTCCACCATGTGTTTAGAATAAATGTATTTCTCATTGTCTATATCAGATTGAAGTTTAGGATGTTTTAAGCAAAATCACTACTTGGATTTGGAAAGTGATTTCTTTATTCGTTCCACCAGTTTGCGTGGTATTCTGCGCATTGTTTTATGAGCGATATTCGCAACTATACCATCTAAATGATAGCGCATAGAAAAAGATGAGGAATTAAACGATTGTAGAGCAAGATTCAGCATCTTCATCGCACGTTCTTTCGATTTCCTTGCGTTATATTCTATCAACTCTGATTTTTTCGTTATTACGGCTACAATTTCTTCTCTGTCCGTAACACTACATTCCACAGTCGAGAAATCGGCAAGAAACGCGTTTAAATCTATTCTCGCGTCTTTCTTCCAGATAATCAGTTTTCCATCTTCGATATCAATATTATATTGATGGAAACCACGGTAACCCTCCCTCAAAGCTTCATTACGATGGTGATTGAGGTATAAGACACCTTCTATGCGCAAGCACTCTAAACATTCCATTATTCCCAGTATCGGATCAGAACAATGGTCAAGTGCATTGCGGACGTGTATGAGATCTACGCTGTTTTTCTCATAACATGCAGAGATGCACTCTATCATACCGTATTTTATCTTCGGTCTATTCGGGGCATACTTCTGTAATATCTGATTATAAAACGATGCAAGTGGGTCCACCCTGTCGATTTCAATATCAATTCCGTCAAGCTTTGTTCCAAACGTATAACTCAAAGCACATCCCAAATCTACAAACCTCGGTATCGAAGGGCAAGACTCTACAAATTTCTTGATATCAAAATTGTCAAGATGGCATTCCTTGCCATATTCGCTCCAAGAATCAAGATCTCGAAGGCTATCGGCATGACCATAATAACTTTTCCAGAAAGCTATCTCATAAGGTATCCCTTTTAGCCATTGCTTGAATGAATATATTTCTTTTTCAGTCATTGCTGTTTTATTTTTAGGTGATGAATCAATCAGTTGTAAGATAATAATCCCTAAAAAAGAATCCGCGCTATGCTGTTTAATATCATTTTATCTAAGTCTGCACATCCGTAAATTCCCATGAATAACCACTTTTACTGACAGCCATCTACAATCTCTTTCAATCTTGGAGTAAGAGCAATTATTGACAGTTTTTCCTGGATTTCATTAAATGGGAAATGTGTTTTAAGCTGATGCGTTTTTCTCAACAACTCTATTAATTCATCATAATCCTTAGCAAGATATCCAAATATCCCGAATTTCTCAAAAAGATATTCAAAATAATCTGTGCGTACTCCAATTACAGGTTTATTAAAACGTATACAGTCAAGTATCGCGCCACTCGCAATAAGACGATATGTATCCGGGGGATAAAGAAAAAGAATATAGTCAAGATTCAAAACCGCTCTTTTGAATGCTTCGTTTGATAATGGTCGCGATATATTCTTTGGGATTATTATTCCTGCTTTAACAAACGGCTCGGGGTTACATTGGAAATGCCCTATTGCGTGGAAAGACAATCTTCGATCATCCTTAAAACATTCTGCGATGAACGGATATTTATCAGCCCCCTTATACTCATTGATTATCCCAACAAGACCGATATTTACTATATAGGATTCATCATCTTGTCGCTTATCTGAAAGTCCGGCATCAGCGATAACAGGATGATCAATAGAATAAATGCAATCATAAAGCATCTTATTGACAAATGGTCGCAAATTATTCTTAATAACATCGCCGAAGACGATGAATTTCATTCCGGGCGCAGGGATTTTACGGAGATTGAAGTAACGACATGTCAATTCTATCATCAATCGTTTGTAAAGACGCGAGTGTTTTTTCGCATTTACAAGATATTCCATTTCGCCATGGCAACATATTATAATATGCCGCTTCGCTAATCTATTTATTCTATCTATCAGACTTAAAGAAAATACATTATTAAAATTATAGAATATAATATCGTCCTTCTTGCTTCTAAGAAGTATCAGTATATTATAAATGGCGGAAATCAAATATCTGAAAAGCATTGAAACATGCCCGGAACCGTTATTTACAAATAGCCGATGCCATCTAATGGAGCTATCTTTATTCAATCCTTTTTTTAATATTGGCTCAGCAGATTTAGGGGTATAGCATTCAACATCATACTCATCTATCAACATCTTTAGCAGAGCATTGTTTATCATTCCATGTAGATTCCCCACGGAAAAGCTACTTACATAACGTATTTTTCTGATATTAGATTTGTTACTTTTCATAACCACCACCTGACCACATAGCAAAATTTGTTATCTTCCAGATTAAAAGATTCTCGGAGATCCAGAAACTTCACAACTATATCCTTTTTCATACTATACTCTTAATAGCACACCATATATATCTTGAAACACCCCATATATATCTGTTGAGCACTAATTTATGCACTAACCAGGAAACTGTTGAATTTCCTTTTCCCCAATAATCATTCCAATAGATTTGATTAAACTCATCCCTTGTTTTCTCATTCCCGGATCTAAACGTATTCATTGCGATATACCGCATGGTCTTACGGTAATAATCACGATTTATCTCCAGACTGTAACCGAGTTTCAATGTCAAATCATGCGTTAGCTTTAACACTCCACCTGCGAATCTGACATTCTTCGCATTATTCTCCTCTGAAGATAACGATGGATGGCCTACACGATAGTTTAATACGCAATTCGGTTCATAAGCGATTTTACCTTTCGTCGCTAAAAGAACTTCAAGCTGATAATCCTCGCATGGCCATTGGGGATTGCGTACCAGATCCTTATATTCCTCTATCAACGATAATACCGTAGCTCGGCGGTACATTGAAGTGCAGAGATGTATAAAATACAACTCTTTCTTATGGTTAAGCAACAACGGCAACAGGTCTTTACCATTATAAACCTTCCCATTCTGACTGCCGTTCAACCAATCAGGCCGTGAAAAGCGGCCATCCCGATGCATCATTCGCCAATCGGCATGTGTTAGCACAATTTCCGGATCAGAATCCATCAGCTGCACCTGTCGCACCAGCTTGTTCTCATCACACCACACGTCATCTCCTGCAAGGTCAGCTATATATTCTCCCTTACAAGTCTCTATGCAGTCGTAATAATTATCTACTATTCCCTTGTTTTTTCCATTTAGAATCAGTCTGATTCGGTCAGGATATCGGTTGGCGTATTCTCGGCAAACGTCAGGTGTCTTATCCTGCGAACAATCGTCGGCAAGAAGGATTTCATATGCGAAATCTACCTTTTGCGCTAAAATTGACTCAAGAGCCTCTCCTATAGTATCCTCCTGATTATAGGTGCATACTATGACAGATACCTTTGGTCGCTCCATAACGGTATACGTTACTTCACAATACCCTTTTCAAGGAATTCCACAAGGTTGGTACGGGCCTGTTCTCCGGCTCGCTCGACCGCCACTTTTTCCACGTCGGACTTCACCATCTTGCGCACCAGTTCCTCAAAGCTTGTCTTGCGCGGATTCCATCCGAGTTTTGTACGGGCTTTATTCGGATCTCCGAGCAAGTTGACTACATCGGTAGGACGGTAGAAGTCTTCCGATACTTCAACCAGTATATTTCCTGTCTCGCAGTCTATACCCTTCTCGTCAAGTCCTTCTCCCTCCCAACGCAGATTTATTCCTACAGCCTTGAATGCGAGCGTCGTGAATTCTCTTACGGAATGCTGTTCTCCGGTAGCTATCACATAGTCATCCGGCTCTTCCTGCTGAAGTATCAACCACATGCACTCCACATAGTCGGGAGCATATCCCCAGTCGCGCAACGACGAGAGATTGCCTAAATACAGTTTTTCCTGTTTTCCCTGCGAGATACGGGCAGCCGCCAATGTTATCTTGCGGGTCACGAATGTCTCGCCACGGCGTTCGCTCTCGTGATTGAAAAGAATACCCGAACAGCAATACATTCCATATGCCTCGCGGTATTCCTTCACTATCCAATACCCATAAAGTTTCGCTACCGCATACGGAGAGTAGGGATGGAAGGGGGTTTCCTCATTCTGGGGTACTTCCTCTACCTTGCCGTAAAGTTCAGAGGTAGAGGCCTGATAAATACGGCAGCTCTTTTCAAGACCGCAGACTCTTACAGCCTCAAGTATACGCAATACTCCCGTAGCGACTACATTGGCCGTATATTCCGGCACATCGAACGATACTTGCACATGGCTCTGCGCCGCCAAGTTGTATATTTCATCGGGTCTCACCGATCCTATGACCTTCACGAGCGACATGGAGTCGGCCATGTCGGCGTAATGCAGATGAAAGCCGGGGCGACCTTCAAGATGACAGATACGTTCGCGGAAATCGCTTGAGCTGCGACGTATTATACCGTGTACTTCATACCCTTTTTCAAGCAGCAACTCCGCCAAATATGAGCCATCCTGGCCTGTGATACCGGTTATCAGCGCTTTTTTCATATCTCTTGTGTCTGGAATTTTCAATTTAAAATAATCATTATACCCCTACGCTTCCAATACCTCCCTTATGGCTTCCACCACTCTGTCGGCATCCTTATCGGTTACCCACGGACCTGCCGGCAGACAGATGCCTCTGCGGAATATGGCTTCCGCCGTACCGTTTACAATCGCCGGGCAATCGGCGAACACAGGCTGACGGTGCATCGGCTTCCACAAAGGTCTTGTCTCTATGTTTTTCGAGGCGAGATGCAGTCTCAGTGCCTCTATGTCGGCATCAGGCTGGCAGTCGGTCTCTATATCCGATACCTGACCGGTAACGCCTCCCGCTCCTCCTATAGTGCCGCTTATCTTCTCCCCGTATGCTTTCTCTCTCCCCTTGACCCTCACGTAGGGCGCGAGCGTAGCCGTAACAAGCCAGAAGTTGGCGTCAAATTCCTGTGAAGGGTTGTCATGCAGAATTATACCCGGCATATCGGCGAACTTTTCCCTGTAATATGCCTGGCGGTGCCTATGATGAGCTATATGTTCGTCAAGCACCATCATCTGCCCGCGTCCTATACCGGCGCAGATATTGCTGAGCCTGTAATTATAACCTATCTCCTCATGCTGGTAATAGGCATATCCTTTTCTCGCCTGGGTGGCAAGGTACATTATGCGGGTACGTTCTTCCGTTGAATGGCATACCAACGCACCTCCGCCGGAGGTCGTTATCATCTTGTTGCCGTTAAACGACAGGATTCCATACTTTCCGAACGTGCCGCAGCAACGACCGCCGAAGCGGCTGCCGAATGCCTCGGCCGCATCCTCTATCACAGGTATGCCGTAGCGTGCCGCCACTTCAAGTATTCTCTCTATCTTACACGGCATTCCATAAAGGTCTACCGTAACTATCGCTTTGGGAGTCTTGCCCGTAACCGCTATTCTCTCTTCGATTCCTTTCTCCAGCAGTTCCGGATCCATATTCCATGTCTCGGATTCGGAATCGACGAATACAGGAGTGGCACCGAGGTATCTCACCGGATTGGCCGATGCCGAGAATGTCATGCTCTGGACCATCACCTCATCGCCGGCTTCAATTCCGGCCATAATCAGGGCGAGATGGAGCGCCGCCGTGCCGGCCGACAATGCCACGGTCCGGATATCTGTCGGAAGCTTGGATGTTTCTTCCTTCCTGTCGCTTCCATGAGGGGCTGACTCAAGAAATGTAGTCAGATCCTGCTCAAAGCCGTTTACGTTCGGGCCCAAGGGCACGACCCATTCCTCGCGGAACGCCTCCTCTATAAATGGCATCTCGTGGCCCGACATCTTGCACATGCAAAGCAGTATCTTCTCTTCGCTTCCTTTCATCGCATATCGAGATTTTATGATTCCCTTCCCTTTTTCTTTTGGGCAACGGCACGGAATGTGTCGAATATCACCTTAATGTCGGTAAATACGTTACGACGTTTAATGTAGTCCCTGCACAGTCCGAGTTTATGGGGCATTATCACATTCACATAATAATCTTCGGGATTCTCGACCTCTCCCAATATCTCGCTTTCATGACGATAATATATCGAGGCGGGATCGGTTATGCCAGGTTTGGCTTCGAGCACTTTCAACTGCTCTTCGTTATACATGTCCACATACTTGCGCACCTGCGGTCTTGGTCCGACAAGCGACATGTTGCCGATAAACACATTTATCAACTGCGGCAGTTCGTCTATCTTATATTTACGTATATAATATCCGGCTTTGGTGACTCTCGGGTCGTGCCCACCGATGGTAATAAAGCCATCTTTGTCCGAGTCGTTGAGCATAGAACGGAATTTGAATACATCAAAGTCCTTTTCATTTTTACCCACACGCCGCTGACGATAAAAAACGGGGCCCTTGGAATCCCATTTTATCCACAGCGCGACTCCGGCGAACAGAGGCGACAAGACAAGCAGACCAAGACCGCTGGCTACTATATCGACACCGCGTTTAGCAGCTAAGTCAAGGCGCTTCAGCAATCCCTTGTCTGAAACCTCTTCTTGATGTGAGCCCTCTATTTTCATAACAGCATCCGACATCAATATATTACGATTTCGCCAAGCTTGCGGTTGGATGCCGCTTCAACCACATTATATTTTCCTGACGGAACGGCATCTCCGCCATGATTGACATCCCATTGTATCATACCCGACTCAGCGGCGGGAAGCTTGCACACCTGCGAACCTTCCACATCGCTCAGCGCGAGATTCATACCGGTCGGCACACCGGAGAATGTCACCCAGCCGTTATATCCGGGTTCCACCACCGAAGGCCATACGCGCACGCTCTCCACATCCTCGGGTTTGCAGAATTCATAAGGAGTAAATTCAAACAGGCCCTCGTAAGCGGACACTATCAAAGAATGAGTATCGCCATCCCAGCAAAGACCCATGATGGCATTAGACTCCAACGGCGAGTTGGCAGTATTGAAAAGAGCTAATAGTTCATTGCCATCTGCCGAAAGGCAGAATAGACCTCCATTATTTGAACCGCACCATATACGTCCTTTTTCATCAGAAGTTATATGGTATACCCCATTTGCTTCAAAAGGCAAACATGTACCTTGTGCTCCTTTTAATTCGGTTACTTTCGTTTCATGAAATTTCAAGACCCCATTTCGCACATCATTCGGCTGAATCCACATCAGACCTTTCTTGGTCCCAAACCATACTTTGCCGGTTTGCGGATCTTCATATACATTATATGTCCCATAGCTATCCATATGGATGTTGTCGTCGCTTATCATATCACAAGCATACAACCTTGGAGACTCTGCATCACTTTTGAAATCAACTATAAAAAACTTATCCCCCGCATTACAGATGTCAATGATACCAAGACCTTCATTATATTCGTGAGATAACGGCCAAAATCCATTGATATTAGTAACGTCTCCAACCTTGAAATTCCATGATTTCAACGGGGTAAACAATTCGGGATCTTTATGGGCATCAAGTGAGGCATCTATCGACTCTCTATCCCATTTGTATATGCCAAACTCGGCTTTTGAGAAATCGGTATAACCTACCCACATATTTCCTTGTGCATCGAATTTGGGAGCCCATGCAATACAAACACCTTTCCAGGAAGGTTGAAAAGGGAAAACCGGTATAAATCCCGGAAGATTTGCATTTTTGCTTCCCTCTCCGGGACAACCCATAAACAATACATCTGATGCATCGTTCAAATTTCTTCTGATTACTCCGCAAAATCTGGATCCACTGTATATGTAATTCGGATATTGCGGATCGATTGCGATTCCTATAGGATCATAGTATCCCCCGAGGAGATCAGGATTGGTCTTACGCATTGAAAAATCAATCCATTCTCCATTATGTCGTATTGAAAGATGGTCTTTATCGCTAAGACTAATATTGTCATAATTATAAGACAATCCGAACTGCCGGACCACAAGCCCCGTCCCAGCATTCCAAGCCATATTGGGAGTAACAGAAACAACCGGCGCGTTAGGCAGACTGAACGAAGTCAGATCCTGCCAGTCGCCGGCATCCTTGGTCGCCTGAGCCTTACGGAATCCTTTGAACGGTTCATATACCCATCCGGTCTTCGCGTCATAAGAGCTGAACCGACGTTCCTTGTAAAGCAGATTGTTATCTGTAGGAAGCAGATTCTTAGACGTCATAGCACGGTTCTTATAATCATTGAGAGGATTGGTCGCGCTGAAATCAGGAGCTACAGTCACATCGAACATATAATATGTAGACCCTGCAGGCATAGCCCAGCCTCTCTCCCAAGGTACACAGTACCCTTCATATAGGGACATTTGTGAGAAAGTGGGTTGCTCGGTTCTCAATGATTGGTTCTGCACCCAAAGCAGAGTCCATTTACCATCCTCACCCGGGCTCAGCACAGTCATCATGCGGGAATTTGACACCGTGTTATTAGACTTCGGATTCACCATAAGGCAGATGGTGCGCTCATTGAATGGCGCAGCCCAGGTAGCTCCAGTCATTTTCCCATCTACAAGCAACTGCGACTTTGCCGTGGCTATGTCAGTTTCTTTGGTAGAAGATGTAAACACCGACACCTCCTCGTCGATAACCATAGGTTTGAATGCGTTCCAGTCTCCGAGACCCTCCTTATACGGCGCTTCCAGTGTCTCACCTACAATCATCTTGTTTGACCCGTCTACCTTTCGGTATTCCGACATAGTCACGGCCACCATCCGGTCGCCGCATCGGAATGCGTAGTCAAGAGGCTTCTGGCTTATACAGATATCGGTTACGCATTCTTTCGCAGCGTCCAACACGAAGAACCCGAACGTACCGGCGAAATATATGCGGTTGTTGTCAGTATCGAATGTGATATTCCTGATTTCCTTCATGCCGGGGATATGCATCTGGCTGAAATCGGATATTGTCTTTACCTCCCCGCTGTCATAAAGCAATGTTACGGTTCCGTCGGGATATGCTATGACCAGGCATCCCATGACTCCGTTATACTCCGCATTGTTGACTACCGTACCTCCCACCCCGGGTATCGAGGCTACAGGTTCAAGGGTGGCCATCCTGTCGGTAGAAACTTCCTCAAGATTGTCGGCCCGGAAAAGCACCGCCGCCGGATGGGCAGCTGTCCCGTAATCAGTACCATCAGTTATGGAATGCAGATAGGAGCGTCCATGCACCAAAAAGTATGCATAACGTTTGCCATCCATTATCTTGCGTACGTGATTCGGATTCGATGTGCTCGAAACCGTGCTGTTAGGGTTGAACGACGATATGTAATTCCACTTTCCTTCCACTACGGCCTCGGCTCTCGCGCTGCCGAGCGCGAACCCACTTAAAACCGCGAAGGCTACCAAGTTACAGATATATTTCTTAATTTTCATTTCCGATGTAAGGTATATTATCGGCAGCTATGCGGGCACACGCTGCCGGAAAGGGGATACTTACCCTATCCTATTAACGTTATCGGCCGCCGGAAATTGTTTCCTTGCCTTGACCTTGCGCACCCTTCTTCCCAATATCGTTTTCTCATCGGCGTCGCTCCTGAATCCGCGTGATCCGATATACATCAGCGAGAGCATGATCCATATGAACTGCTCGGACAGATAAACTATAAGAAAGCCGTTAAGCAATATGAGTGTCATGAACACCGCCACCAGGAACATCGATGGGTTGCTCTTACGGGTAAGATACCAATTGCGTAGTATTATGAAATAGATTGAATAATATATTATAAAACCTATTATCCCGCCATCGGTCAGGGTTTCCAGAATATTGTTGTGGGCATAAAGGTAAGTGCCGGTGTCCCGGCCGAAGAGTTCCGAGAAATTATAGAAGCCGTGTCCCACTATCGGCGACTGGGCTATATATTCACCCGCGTTCTCTATCATCCTGAGCCTGAACCGGTCTTCCGGAGCCAGATGCTTATCGGAGTCGAAGGTACCGAAAAGTCTCTTTATCACAAACTCGATATACTCCGGTGGCAATATCGCTATCAACAGGCAGACGACTATCGCCGCCAGACATGCCATCTGCAGTTTACGCATTCCGCTCGACGCGGCCATGATATACAGAAAGACACCTGCCACAACTGTCAGAATCGATTTGCGCGACCCGAACAGGAAAACCAACACCATCGACACTATCATCAGCGCGACAATGCCGATGGTAACCCAATCGGGCTTGTTACGCCGGTCTGTCAGCTCCGACATGAAATAGACAGCCGCGAAAGCCACATACATCGCCACCACGTTAAGGTGCGGCAGTCCGTCTACATTCGATGCGAGCTGAGAGTTGAAACGTGCGGCCGCGAGCTTCGTAAGGTCTACGAACTGCAGGTACAGCAGACCGTTTATCACCGCTGCCAGCGCCACGAATACCATAGCCATGTGCCATTGTCTGCGGGTCCGTACCAATATGCAGACTACCCAGCTCATAAGCACCGTACGCAGCAACCGTCCGTCTGAATCCATGCAGAATTCAGGGTTGAACGCCCAGAACACCGACATATAACAGAACAGAACATAAAGCCCCGATATACCTATGAACGGAGCCGTCGACAACGGAATGCCTCTAAGCTTATAAAGCCGCAGACCCAGAGCTGCGAAAGCGAGCAAGTATCCCAGCCATACCAAAGGTAACAGCATCGGATAATACATTCCGAGGTTTGTAACCAGGAACACCCACAACGCCACGTTCTCGAACGTAAGATAACGCTCATGACGCAACTTGCGGACCGTAGTCTGTCTGCCGCCGTTCTCTTCGCCGATGATTTCTTTATCGCTGCCCACTGGTTACAATTATATCTCTATATTCAACACCCATATCCGGGGAGCTCAACCTATCTTGGGATTTGAGGCGATTTCCACAAGCGTCCCGACAATCCCCTTTTTCGACGGATGTCGACCCGCAAGGGTCTGAAGACTCTTCAGGCGGTGCACATCACTGCCGATAGCCTCTATCCATCCTTTCCGCATGAACCACTCTCCTTTTTTCTTCGCCGTCTCGCCATAACCGCCGACAAGAGAATTGAAATTCACCTGAAACCTTATATCCTTCTCGCGAAGCTTTTCGTAATCTTTTTCGCTCATATAACGGTAACGTTCCGGATGAGCGAGCAAAGGGAAATATCCGGCGCGCTTCACATTATCCAGAATCTCTTCCATATTCATGGGTGGATTGAAGTATGAGGTCTCCACTAAGAGATACTCCCCGTTCTTGCCGAGAGGCATGACTTCTCCTTTGGCAAGACGCTCCTCGAACAAGGCGTCCATCATATGCTCGGCGGCGAGATGCAGTTTCACGTTACCTTTCCATGCCTCCGACAGTTCTTCGAAAACTTTCCTCAGATGCTCCGGAGTATTAGGATAATCTTCCATTATATGCGGTGTCAGCCATACCTCTTCAACTCCCCAAAGGTCATACTGCTCAAGTACGGCCAGCGAGTCCTCGATAGTGCGTATGCCATCGTCAACACCCGGAAGTATATGCGAGTGCCAGTCGGTCATTCCTTTGAACATGCCCGACTCTTCTAATGTATCTGGTTTACTGAACGGCCACATTTACTTTGACTTTATTTACCTGTATCAGGCCTCCCCGTAATAGCTTGACCCGTAAGTATGGAAACGGCTGTTCTTGCCGCTCGTGCCGTTGAGTATAACGCCCATCTGGCGGTAACGGCCCGATTTGTAAAGCTCATCAAGTTCCGGAACGGAGTCAAGCTCGAACACGCCGGCCCTGACCACAAACAACGTCCGGTCGGCATACGGGGCCACAAGCTGGGTATCGGCCACTATGTCTACCGGCGGACAGTCTATTATAACATAGTCGTAGCTCTCCTTCGCCTCCGCCAGCATTTCTGCGAAACGCGACGATTCAAGAAGTTCCGCCGGGTTCGGTGGACGGTGTCCTATCGGGAGTATCGACACTTCTCCATCTTCCGATTTCACCACCAGCTGGTACCAGTCGTCCGTTCGGCCCGTAAGGTAGTCGGTAATACCTTTAGAAGGACTGCCTCCATACATAGACAATGATCCGTGGCGAAGGTCGGCATCCACCAGCAATACTTTCTTTCCTTTTAGCGAGAAGGCTGTTCCAAGGTTATATGCTATGAACGACTTGCCGCTCGCGGCGTTGAAGCTTGTCAGCATTATGGCCTGAGAACCGGCGTTACGCCCGTTCATAGCCTCTATGTTGGAACGCATCACACGGAACGCCTCGTTAGTGATATCGCGAACACCTTCGGCCACTACCTTAAGAGGCGTATCTATAGCTTTCTGCTTCTGTTTCTTGGTGCTTATCCAGTTTTTCCACTTTCGGCTCTTTCCGTAGTAAGGCACTTCGCCCAGGAAAGGAACTGTAAGATTCTCAAGATCTTTGCGGCTGCGTATGCGTGTGTTGCCGTTCTCGGCCATAAACAGCGCGGCCCCTGGAACAGCTATACCGAGAATGAAAGCGATCACGAGTGTAAGACCCTTCTTGGGCGACACCGGCGCTCCGGGACCGTAAGGAGGTGTGATGACACGGGTATTGTATGCCGTAAAGGTCTGGGTAAGTTCGTTCTCCTCTCTCTTCTGCAGCAGGTAGATATAGAGAGCCTCTTTCACTTTCTGCTGGCGTTCTATGCTCAGCAGGTATAATGCCTGCGAGGGTGTCGACGCAAGATGCGATTCGTTCCGGCCCTTATTGGTCTGCATATTGGCCAGGGTCTTGGTCAGACCCACTATCTGAGCGTCTATCGCATTGACTATCGATGCATGAAGGCCCTTGAGCTGAGCATCCATATCCTTTACCATCGGGTTGCTTGCACTTGAGTTCGCTATCAGCACATCCCGGTTCAGCAACAACTGGTTATATGCCGGTATCTGAGCGTCAAGGGTGGGATTTCCTATGCCGGTATTCACTGGTATCACATCATTCCTGTGCTTCGGGTCGGCTATATACTCTTTCATGTAGCGGGCCATGGCGAGCTGGTTGTTAACCAGCAGCATGTCCTCATCGGCTTTCGCAGCCGCCGTCATATAGATTGTCGACGATTCCTGAAGGTCAGTAAGCAGATGTTCCGACTTGTAATGGGAGATGTCGCTGTCTACCTCGCCGAGTTCTTTCTCGATTACAGCAAGTCGTTCCGATATGAACTGAGATGTCGAGATAGCCATCTTGTTCTTGTCCTCGATCCAGTTCTCGTTGTAGACGAGGATGATCGTATTCAGCACATCCTCGGCCCTCTGTACCGACACATCTTTTATCTTAAGGTCTATTACCTCCGAATCCTGGTCCGTAAGGTCTACCTTGAGCTTGCCGCTGTAGGTCTCTATAGCTCCGGCCATATCCGAATGGGATACCGCTATCTCCATCGGTTCTTTGCGCACTCCGCTATATTGTGGATTGGCCATGATCTGGATACTCCCTATAGGGGTGCTCGCTACCGTCGCGCCTATGCGCGTCTTGATATCCTTCTTTACCTTTACGGCTTTTCCTTCCGAGTCGCGTGTATAGAATTCCTCAAGTTCTATGGCACCGTCGGGGTAAAGCACACAGCGGAAACTGCCTCCTCGCTTCTCTGCCTGCTCTCCCGAGAAATTCACAGTGAACGGCAGATTCTTACCGTAAAGTGTCTGCCAATGGAATGTCCCTTTGGCGGCGTATGAGTTGCACAGGTCCAGACGACGCACGACCTCCGACATAACCGCGGGTGAACGCAATGCCACTACCTCGTTATACACGTTCGTCTTGGCCGCGAACAGGCCCATCGACGAAAATGCGTTGGCGAGGTCTCCTCCGGCCGAACCGCCCGAGTCCTGGTCTTTTATCAGGACCTGTTCGGTCCTCTCATATACCGGCTCCTGGCGTAACACCCAGAACATTCCTATGGCAAGGAACGCCACAACTGAAAATGCGAACCATTTCCATTCTTCGCGGCATAGCTTAAGGAAGGTACTCAGTTCAAGAGTACGTTTGTCATCTTCCGCAAAGACATATTCTATTCTGTTTGAGTCTTTAGACATCGTTTGTTGGGTTAGTGCCGCTGCTTGCGCCCGGCGGTTTAACGCGCACGCCCTGCGCCCGGCTTTTCACCGGACGCAGGTCGTCGTAAGTTTTCCAAAGGGTTATTTGAATATAAGCACGGCTACAGAGGTCAGAAGCGATGCGACAGACACCCAGAATGAAGCCGACAGGGCCGTGTTGCCGTTCACCGTTGTCTGACGCTTACGTACCCCGTTGGGTTCCACATATACTATATCGTCCTGTTTAAGAAAATAACCCGGAGACTTAAGCATCTCACCGCCGTTGGTCAGATCAAGACGATAGCTCTTCATCTCGCCGTTTTCCTCGCGGATTACAAGCACGTTTTCACGTTTGCCCTGGATCGTCAGGTCGCCCGCTAGAGCCAACGCCTCAAGTATCGTGATGTTGTCGCGGTTCATGTCATAACGGCCGGCATTGTTAACTTCGCCCATCACACTGATACCTACGTTCAGAAACTCGACCGTTACCGTAGGGTCTTTTATGAGGTCTCTCCCCACTAATTCTCCTTTTATGAATGCGGCAACCTCACTACGGGTCATGCCCCCTACATGAATCTCGCCCAATACCGGGAAGTCGATGTTGCCTTGCGGATCGACCGTATAGCTCGATATTCCTTCCGCGTTCTGGCTATAGTTACGGGCTACCGCTCCGGTGCCGTTGTATGTGTTGTTCTGGCCAAGACGGTTCGATATCACCGGCAGATTGAACAGAGCCGCGAGTGACGGGTCTTTCGAGTTGACTATGATGCTCAGTTTGTCTTCCGGCTGCACACGGATCGCGCGCCTGTGGGCGGCTTCGGCTATTACGGTTTCGTCAAGGTCCTGGAAATAGGCCACGTTTTTCGGGGTCGTGCATCCGGTCAGGAGCATCGCACCCATGCTCAGAGCCAGGATTCCCCCGGCGAGATTCTTGATCTTCATTATAGTTTACTATCGTAAATATATTTTTGCGGTTTTCTTGCTGGGATAGTCTCCCTCATCCTTAAAACGCCTTTTGGCCTTTTATAGTATGGCAAAGGGGTAGAATTAACTCCTACCCCACTGAGAGTATGACTTCGCGGTCGCCTCGGCTTTTAAACGTAAAGCTCCTGCCCCAGTCGGGCTTCGCGACGCCTTATCATTTTTGTCAATATTATGTTCCCTCCGGTCCAGGCCACGATATCGGCCAGAACAAGCAGGGTCGGATTCATATGTCGGCTCAGCAATATGTTGCTCACAAGAAAGATTACAGCCGTTATCAGAATAAGAGCCAACGCCTTGCGGGTACTAACACCCAATGCCAGCAACTTATGGTGTATGTGGCACCTGTCTGGCAGGAAAGGATTACGGCCATGCCTTACACGGTGGTAATATACGCGCAACACGTCAAAAGCCGGAACGATTATGGGAGCGAAGGCACAGATTACCGGATTCAAATCCGTTTCCTTGAATTCCGCGACATTGGTCATTGTCAGCGCGAGGAACGATATCATGGTGCCTATGGTCAGCGAACCCGTGTCTCCCATGAATATCTTCTTATGCCTTACGGCGTCTCCGAAATAGTTGTAATAGAAAAACGGCATCAAGGTCCCGAGCGTGGCCCACGCCAACAGCGCGAGTATATGCAGCCCGGCCATGTGGAGCATGACTCCATAACATACCATGGCTATCATGGAAAGTCCCGAGGCAAGTCCGTCTATGCCGTCTATGAGATTCAGAGCGTTGACTATGTAGACTATTATCAATATGGAGAAAAGCCAACCTATCACGTCAGGCACTTTCCACAAACCGAAGAGTCCTTCGAAATCAGTGAATACCGCGCCTCCGCATATAAGGAAAACCGCGACCACTATCTGAGCCACGAATTTGGCGCTGTAACGCACTCCTATCAGGTCATCGGCCATCCCCACAAGGAATATCAGCATCAGACCGCATATCAGAAACAAAACTCCTATGACTCTGCCGTCAAAAGCCGATGTCATAAGATCCACATGTCCCAGCATGCAGACTCCGCACACCAGACACAGGGCGAACATGACCGAGGGCATGAACGAGAATCCGCCAAGACGAGGCACGGCTCCTTTATGAAGTTTACGCTCGTCTTGAACATCGAATAACTTGCGCCGGAACGCCACATGCAGAATCTGCGGAATAATGATACCTGACAATATCAAGGACGCCAGCATCACGCCTGCGTATGTTTCAATCCAAAAGTTAGTCATGAGTAAGAATTCGGAAGATTGCCCTGCAAATTTAATACTTTACGTCTAACTTACCAAATTTTCCGATTTATAGATTAATTCCAGTCCTATTTACCCTCACCGCATCGCATACGGCTGAAATAGAAATCAAGCACATCTTTGGCCGCCATGAACGGCGACTGAAGGCTGTTCAGCACTCGTTCTTCCTTGGCCGCGAGCATCGCCGCCACCTCGGGTGAGTTATAGAAGGAATTGCGCAACTGCTCGTCGATTGTCTCGCGCATCCAATACCGGCTCTGCTCATGACGCTTGCGGATGAAATAGCCGTTCTTTTCAGTATATTCGAAGTAACGGTCTATCATGTCCCACACTTTATCTATATCCAGTTCGTAATATCCGCTGTAAGTTACCACCTCAGGAACCCATCCGCTCGGTGTCGGCGGAAACAGGTGCAGGGCGTTACGGAACTGCGCGGCGGCAAGTTTTGCCCGCTCCACATTGTCTCCGTCACACTTGTTTATCGCTATGCCGTCGGCCATCTCCATTATGCCGCGCTTTATCCCCTGTAGCTCGTCACCGGTGCCGGCGAGCTGTATCAGCAAAAAGAAGTCCACCATACTGTGTACCGCCGTCTCGCTCTGGCCTACGCCTACCGTTTCCACGAAGATGCGGTCATATCCGGCCGCCTCGCATAATACTATGGTCTCGCGGGTCTTACGCGCGACACCTCCTAACGATCCGGCCGAGGGTGAAGGTCTTATGAAAGCGTCCCGCTCAAGCGACAGTTTCTCCATCCTTGTCTTGTCTCCAAGTATGCTACCCTTGGTACGTTCGCTGCTCGGGTCTATAGCCAGGACCGCAAGACGGTGGCCCTCTCTTATTACGTGGGTGCCGAATACATCTATGGATGTTGATTTACCGGCTCCCGGAACGCCCGTGATTCCTATCCTGTATGACTTCCCGGAGTAGGGCAAGCATTTCTCTATCACTTCCTGCGCTATCGCCGAGTGACGCGGAGACGTGCTCTCCACAAGCGTTACGGCTCGCCCCAGTATGCTCACATCCCCCTTCAATATCCCTTCTACATAATCGTTCACACTCAGTTCCCGCGGACGTGCCATATGCTTACGATACGGATTTACCGTCGGCTGCGATTTCACTCCGCCGTTTACCTGAAGTCCTTTGTATTGCGAGTCGTTCTCCGGATGTTCCATCTGTGTTTTCATGGTATATGTATGATATTCTTCTGCTGTTGTGTTTTTATTGTACTTATAGTTTCCCCTTCTTTTTCACTTCCATATATTTCGATGAGAAAGCTTTGTTCACTTTCGAGGCTTCCTTCTCGGCAGGTGTCTTTTCCTTTTTAACTTTTGTATACACCTTGCCGTATTTCCCCTTCCCTTTCTTGACCTCCACGCTCTTATCCCGCTCTATGTTGGCCCAGACTTTCAATATCATGCTGCTGTCGCCGGCATTGAGGTTCTCGACCTTTACCTGGTATACCAGCTCGCCTACCCGATGCTCCTTGGCCGTATCGAGGCGGAAACTTATTATTCCGTTCTCTCCAGGGTTTATACTGTCGGGCATGCTTTTTGCCGTGAGGGCTCCGCTCTCCGGTTCGATATGTAAATCCACCGGCTCTTCGCCGCTGTTATACATCTGCAGAAAACCATGGCGCGACGCTCCCTGCGATATGTCGCCCAGATTCACCATCCGCCCGGAAAGTCTTACGCCCGAACCGAGGTCTACCGGATAATCCTGCTCTATAGTCTGTGCCGAGGCTTTTACAAGTCCCTTTATATACAGTGTCTCGGCTTCCGGAGTACCGTCGCCCGTATCCCCGCTCTCACCGAGATACACTTTCATGGTTTTCTCGAATCTTCCGGGACGACGTGTCGGGTCGTAAGCGAATTTTATCAGGGCGGTGTCTCCGTTTGCTATCTCCCTATGATCATACTCGGCCGTCGTGCATCCGCATGATGTCTTGACCCTGAGTATGGTTACCGGAGCGCCCTTGTTCACAAAGCGGAATTCCCCTTGTCTGGGGCCGTCTTCCTCGGATATGGTTCCGAAATCATATGTCAGGCTTTCCCACTCTATATCCTTATCTCCCGCTTCCGAGACGAAAGGTGTCGACAAAGCCGTGATAGCCGATATTATGACGAGGATTGTTTTTTTCATACATTTGTGATGTTATTTGCGCACTGTCCCCTTGACCTTCAATTTGATTTTGCGTGGGTTACCGTTGGTGCGCACCGTTACATCTTTCTCAAACGCACCCATAAACCCCGCCGGGTTGAACGTTACTTTTATCCGTCCTTTCTTGCCGGGAGGCAACGGAGCCTTGGGATACTCCGGTTTGGTGCAACCGCAATCGGCCTTCGCGTCAAGTATTACAAGATTGCCGTTACCCGTGTTGACGAATTCAAATTCGTGACTAACCGGGTTGTTTCCACCTTTTATAACTCCGAAGTTGTAACTTTTTTCAGCAAAATCGGCCTTCCCTTTTGTCTGAGTTCCGGCTACTGCCGCCGGAACGACTGCCAAGAATGCGAAAAACGCCAATATTATTATTTTTATTTCTCTCATATCTGCAATATTAACCAAATCAATACCCCTTTTTATCGGATTGATTTTCAAATTTAGCGATTTTTTTATATATTTGCACCATCAATCGGGGCGTAGCGCAGTCCGGTTAGCGCACCTGCTTTGGGAGCAGGGGGTCGAAGGTTCGAATCCTTTCACCCCGACGTCAGGGAGTTTTCCTTTTCTGGAAAACTCCCTTTCTTATTGTCGGAAAGCCTCTTTCGCCCCACTATTTAACGTTAGGACGCACTTCTATACCTTCGCATTCTTCTATAAGATGTAGTAGTGCAGGCAATGCCTCGGCCGTGGGAATGTTCTTTTTTACAAGTTCTTTTCCTTTATATATGCTCACACGTCCCGGACCCGCACCTACATATCCGTAATCGGCATCGGCCATTTCGCCGGGGCCGTTCACTATACAACCCATCACTCCGATTTTCAGATTCTTCAAGCCTGCGGTCGCGGCCTTTACCTCTCCGAGGGTCTTTTGCAGGTCAAACAGCGTGCGGCCGCAACCCGGACATGAAATATATTCCGTCTTGCTTATCCTAATCCGCGTGGCCTGGAGTATCCCGAGTGTGAGCTGTTCCAATGCAGCTTCGTCGAAGTTCTTGTCTTTCACTTCTATGCCCGAGCCGTAGCCGCCTAACAGCAGGGCTCCGAAATCGGCACCGGCCTCTACCTGAAGCGTCTCAATGTCAGGAGTATCATATTCAAGGCTTATTATCACCGGATTCTTTCCACCTTCAGCCCTGAGACGGTCTATCCACGAGGCTATCTCGCCCGGCTTGTTTAAGTGGTGCGAGGTAAGTATCACGGGCAATGTGTCGCTATACTCTTCCGGAGTCCGCGATGCGTCGGCCCGGTGCCACTTGTCAGGCCACTCCTCAATATCCACTCCAAGCACAGGCCATGAAAGTCCCTCAGGCAAAGCCACTGCCAAACTCCTTTCCGGAGTGGCTACAACTGTTTCAGGTTCTGCTATATGGGCGTGTCCTTCGCGAAATTCTATGTAATCGCGAAGTTTGCAGGCTACCGGTATCTCTTTTTCGGGATCCTCGCTAAGCGATACCCGGATCGTGTCGCCGAGTCCGTCGGCCATGAGGGAACCTATGCCCACCGCGCTTTTCACGCGACCGTCTTCGGCATCTCCGGCTTCCGTTACTCCGAGATGCAACGGAAATTTCATACCCTCCTTATCCATCTCTTTGACCAGAAGCCTTACAGTCTCGGTCATCACCACCGGATTACTGGCCTTGACCGACAGAACCACATTTCTGAAATCTTCAGCTACACATACCCTCAGAAACTCCATCATCGATTCCACCATCCCGGCCGGAGTATCACCATATCTGCTCATGATTCTGTCTGACAGCGACCCGTGGTTCACTCCCAATCTTATGCATGTGCCGTTGGAGCGGCATACCTCGAGAAACGGCACCAGAGCTTCTCTTATTTTGTTGAGTTCCTCCCGGTATTCTTCATCGGTATACTCAAGTTTTTTAAACGTACGGGCTGCATCCACGAAATTTCCTGGATTTATCCTTACCTTCTCGCACCATTTGGCGGCTTCGAAAGCTGCCTGCGGATTGAAATGCACGTCGGCCACGAGCGGCACGTCGCAACCGGCTTTCCTAAGTCCTTCGCTTATATTCTTCATGTTGGAGGCTTCACGCACACCCTGCGTGGTCAGCCTCACTATTTCGCCTCCTGCCTCGGCTATGCGCAAGGCCTGGGCGACGCTCCCCTCGGTGTCGAGCGTCGACGTGTTGTTCATCGACTGTACCCTTACCCGGTTTTTCCCACCTATTCCCACTTTCCCGGCAATCGCCTCCCAGCTTTCCCTACGTCTGTAATTATATTGCATATCAAAAACAGTTGTTTCAAAAACCAATGACTAACGACTAATGACTAACGACTAAAACAATGTAAGAAAGAACACGCACAGGAATCCGACGGCACTGCCGGCCAATACCTGCAATACCGTATGCCGCCCGAGCCATACACGGGCCGAACCGAGCAATCCGGCTATACCTATGGCGGAAGCCACCCAGATTTCTATATGCGGATGCGGTATACCCTCGCGTGATATACATACAAGCAACGCGACAACACCGGCGGCTGCGGCCGCATGCGCCGAAATTTTCCACCATAGATTGACTATCATGTTCACAATCCCCGCGAGTGCGCCTCCGAAAAAGAACATCCCCGCCCACAAGGGAGCTCCTTTTGCAAGCATGAACCATCCCGAAGCCGCGAGAGTCAAGATGCTTATTATGTATGGCACAAGACGCTCTTTACGTCCGTTAAGCCCGAGGTCTTCCACCACCCCCATCTTCTTCAGCATAAATATCAGTAACATCGGCACAACTGCCGTTATGCAGAATATTATTATGCAGAAAGACCATTTAGTCTGCGTCGTGGCGAATTGCAGCACCGATATATGGAAGGCAACCAGCATGGCGTAAAGCGGCATAAGCAACGGCACAAGCACCCAGCTGAGCACATGCGACACGTTATCGATAAACCGCTCCCAAGGCTTATCATACGGGTCCTTGAGGTCGGACTCTCGCGCCTCCGCAATCTTCAAACTTCCACTTTCAGCCGCAAAGCCTTCATTCTCAGCCTCAACGTCCGTCTGCTCTGCCGCAACGCTATCCTGCTCTGCCGCAACACCGACATTTTCATCCTCAATCCCGTCGCCACAAGAGCTGCCGGGCGTAATCGGATAATAATCAGAAGTATCAATCTTCATCTCTGCAATTCCTTTAATTCCCCTTCTTTCCTCCTTTTCCCTCTTCTTTATCTTCCCTCTTCCCCGTTATCCTTATCTTCCCCGTTATCCTCTCCGTCGAGTGCTCGCCCGGCGAAGCGGCGAGTAAGATACCCCCGATACTAAACTACCGCCTGGAATTTAGCCGGCACTGGTGTCTCGAATTTCATATCTTTCCGCGTAATAGGGTGCGCGAAGCGAAGCGAACGTGCGTGTAGCGCCAACCTGTGCAACGGTGAGGTTGTGGCCCCATATCGCTTGTCTCCGATTATCGGATGCCCCAGTTCCTTGGCATGCACCCTTATCTGGTTCTTGCGGCCTGTATCAAGCGAGAACTCCACCAGGCTACGTCCGTGTGCCGTGCGTATTACCCTGTAATTGGTTATAGCCAATTTCCCTTCGCTTGGTTCTTCGGTAGAGTACACCTCATGTCTGCTGTTCTCCGCAAGGTAGCTCTTCACCACGCCCTCTTTCTGCTCAAGCTCTCCTTCCAGGACAGCCACATATGTACGGTCAAGAACCATATTGTTCCAATTGTGCTGCATGGCCTCTTTTGCCTCCACCGTCTTGGCAAACATCATCAGCCCCGACGTGTCGCGGTCAAGACGATGCACAATGAATATCTTGTTCAACGGATGCTTGCGCTTCACGTAATCTCTCAGCAACGAGTAGGCGGTATCCACTTTGCCCGGACGGTCGGTGCCTACCGACAGCAGTCCGTATCCCTTGTTCACGACTATTATGTCGTCGTCTTCGTATACTATCTGAAGCCGCGGATGTCTGAACACTTGGAATGGACGGGTGAAATTCAGTTCCATCCATCCTCCCGGAGGCACCGGTGTGTCAAATCCGTTAACTACCTCTCCCTGCACCATCACATGCCCGTATTTAAGCCACTTCTTTATATCGCCTCGCTTGGTGTCTCGCAGTTGGCTCTCCATGAACCGCATAAGTCCTACAGGCTCTTCGCCCCGGTTCTGACGGGCCAGGATCTTGTCTTCTGTAAATTTCCCTTTCATATTCTATATAACGTCCTTCACTCCCATATCACGCCCCTGACGGTAAAAAAACTTCATTCTCCCTTTTTAAAGTCTGCCGGCGACACCCCTCTTCATAAGTGAATAGGCATATCGGCATTCATTACATCGGCCTCGGTCGCAATACTCTTTGCGCAGATGAAGCATAGCCTGCGACCGCATGGCGTCAGCTGACTTTATTCCACCTGCAGACCATTGCGCGATTATGGAGTTACGTTCGGGCGGGAGACTTTCCAATAGAGATATAACCTTATCCATAAGAGAGATGTCGTCATGTATTGCGCCATAAGCATATAGGATGGGGGCCGCTACGTTTATCATCAGCAGCCTGCGGCTCGGTTTCCCTAATGTCTGACTCAGGTCTTCGCGCTCTTCTTCTCCGAATGCTCCGTGCCGACGCCAGTATCCCTCCAACTCCCAACCGAACAGGTCCTCAAGCCGTTCCTGATCGCCCTCCGTTTCCAACAGTCTGTTCATCAGCCGAAGTCCACCGTATAAAGTTCTCGCCAATAATGCGATTCTGCGGGGCGGAAAGTTGCCCGGACGCGTGCGTGAATATTTCCAAGCCTCGCGTCCTATCGGCCTGAGACTGTACTTACGGCTGAGAAATCCATATTCCCGACATAGAAGCCTGTAATAGGCGTCTTCCTGATGTATGCCGGGATCAAGCATACCGGCTTGTCCGAACAATATGGCCTCAAGCTGATGCAGATTGTCGGAGTGCCGTCCGAGATGGTTTCCCTGTACGCTGCGTGCAAGCTGTTCCATAGGTTCGGCGTTGAGTCCGAATCCCAGACCACGGGCCAAGGTTACAAATGCGGCTCTTTCCCAGTCCCCGCCCGTCGCATCAAGAAGATTCGAGACACGAGTGGCCTTCTGCTGTATCCTTTCTATCGCCAATGTGTCGGCCCAGTTTTTTACCTCAAGTTCGGGTATCTCATGAAGCCGGCTCTGGCATCTCACCCCCTTGCGGTCTGAACAGAGTTCCGCATAAGTCATGCACACTTCCTGCGGTATCCTGACCTCGACAGTAGGTATGGGCTTGCCCGCGCCATCACTCACTTCCCTGTCGTTGATTCCCACAACATGCAGCAATACCGAGTCATAGGCACGGTCTGAGTCATGACCGTGTCTATACCAGTCGGATGCTTTTACATGTATCTCGATGTTCCCGGCCCATACGCCGTCGCCGAAATCAAGTCTGGCGTTAAAGAAGTCCGGACCGGAATCAAGATTCAGAATACCGGGGTTCACCACCCTCACCCGGCCTCCTCCGACCAAGGGAAGATTTCGGCCAAACAGCCCGTACCTCCACATATATTGGTAAAGCATCTCCATATCCGGGACAAATATAAAAAAAATTTACACTTTTTAATTGATTATCCGAATAAATCAATTAATTTTGCGCCGTGTTTTTCATAGTATTAAATTAAGATTAAGGTTTCGGTCTATTTCTTTGTGAAAAGAAATAGACTTTTTTACGAAAACAGGAAGCCCGGAAGAATAATTCTTCCGGGCTTCCTGTTTTCGTAAAAATATAAATTTAAAACTGTTCCCGTGCTTCCGGGAAGTAGTGCTGATACGGATGTGCGCATGCCGGACATACTTTCGGGGGCTCGGTACCTTCGAAGATATAACCGCATACATCACACTGCCACTTTATCGGGGTATCGCGTTTCCATACCGTACCATCCTCTATTTCCTTGGCCATGGCTTCGAAACGTCTCCGGTGATGTTCTTCTATGGTAGCTATCGACTCGAAAATATCAGCTATGCTGTCAAATCCTTCGCTTCTCGCTATCTCGGCCGATTTCTTATATGCCTCCACTCCTTCTACACGTTCCTCTTCTGCGGCTATCTGTATGTTACGCAGTGTACTGCCGAACTCGCCGCTGTCTATCGACACGGGACCGGGGGCCACGCCTCCGTCAAGCAACAGCTGCAAATATACTTTGGCATGGTGCATTTCGTTGGCTGCCGTCTCGGTAAATATTCTACTGAAGAAGAAATAATTTTCCTTATTGGCTTTGTTAGCATAGATGGTATAACGTGTTACCGCTATCGACTCGCCTACGTAAGCCGAAGCAAGACATTCCGCTGTCTTGGTTCCTTTCAATGATGGAGTTGCATTGGTGTTTGCCATAATATTTTGTTTTTTATAATAGCCGTCCGACATAATGCCCGTGCGATACATCTCGCGGCTCCGAAATTTACTCTATATCTTCAACACTTGAACCGCCCGACGGTTCAATCAAACGCATTATTCTCCCGATATACTCCCCGAGTTCCATTGAAATTGTTTAAACTTACCCCTTTCCATTTGATAAACAAATACTTTTTACTATCTTTGCAACATTCTCCGACCGACTAACAAACTAAGCGAATAATGAAATCTGACGTTTCCCGCAAGTTATCATCCGGAAACAAGCCGTTGGCAAGACGCATTCTGACCGCGCTCGGCATAACGGCTCTCGCTTTCATGCTTTCGTTTTTCCTCACCTCTCCTTTCTCGGCTTCCGTCTCCGCCCTTTTCTCTTCTCCCGAAAAGGCGGATTTCGTAATGTCCGATCTTTTCGCTCAAGTGGCGGATTCCAGACCTGTGCGCCATCTCGACCATAGGATTACGATTGTAGACATAGGCATCGCCGACCGATATGCCATTGCCGAAGGTCTGCAGACTCTCGCCGGAATGAAACCGAAGGCTGTAGGCCTCGATGTCAATTTCGCATACCCTACCGAAGATGATTCTTTCCTTCTGCAGTCTTTACAGGAGGTTCCCCACCTTATTCTCCCGGTTACCGTAGACATGGCCGATTCATCCGGATACCGTCTTGCCGAAGTTCCTTTCTTCTATGGAGAATTGAACGGCCCGGAGTATGCGGTGGCGAACCTTGCCGGAACTTCCCGATATTCCACCATCCGACATATGTCGCCTTCTTTCTCTCTGAACGATGGTTCTTCCATCCCCTCTTTCGCTGCGGCTCTCGCAGGGAAGGCCGGCATAGTCACTCACACGGATGATGACGGAAAGAAGCTTATAAAATATCACTCACGCGAATTTTCAACAATCACGCTCGCGGAAATTGCAGACCGACCCGATCTTATAAACGACAGGATTGTGATTGTGGGGGCCCTCAGCGATGCATCCGACATGCATGCCACTCCGGTTAACCATTATATGGCAGGCATGCTTATACACGCTTATTCCCTCGCGACAATGCTCGACGGTTCCGATTTTCATGAAATACCCGAACAAGCCGACTATATCCTCGCTTTCTTAGTATGCTTCGTTCTCGTCTGGACTACTCTCACGATT
The DNA here is from genome assembly GCA_905214715.1 of uncultured bacterium. Taxonomy (GTDB): domain Bacteria; phylum Bacteroidota; class Bacteroidia; order Bacteroidales; family Muribaculaceae; genus Lepagella. The sequence continues at coordinate 70,831 of CAJMMT010000004.1, forward strand.
ACCAACCGCATAAAAGGGCTATTGTTGCGCATAACCCAGGTGGTTTTTCTCTACCTCGCCGTAAGAATCGGATATTCCATGTACGTAGACCACTCTACCGTCATAAACTTTCAATATACTTTCCTTATGATCGCTTTCGGCCTTTTTGCCGTCGATATATGGAACGGGATCTCGGAAATAATTCTATTCTGCAAATCCCGTATATCTTCACTCTTAAAACTATCTACTTCAAATGTATAGATTCCTTTGCGCCTTTACGGCTCTTTTTCTTGCCTTCTTAGTCAACGCGCAGTCTTATACCGTCCACTCCGTTTCCGGTAATATCATTATCGATACCGCCGGAAAACGCAAAACAGCTGCCAAGGGTTCAAGACTAAAGAATAACGACTGCCTCATTATCCCGGCCGGGGGCAACGTGGAGATATATAATCCTCTCGACAAACAAATCTACAAGTCAGTATCGACCGGACACATATCCGTCGCAAAAGTCATGGCGCAGGCTCAGAAAGCCGCTTCCGACAATGGCCGCAACATCGGGTCCCGACTTAATTTCGGGAAAAGTTCCGATTCGCAACCTCACAAACTTTATGCCCAGAAAGGCATGGTTACCAGAGCTCTGGCTGAATACGACCCGAACTCCGACGGCAGTTCTATGGACGACGATATCCTATCTGACTATGTGGCCGCATGCATAAGCAGCAATGCCGACGACTATGACCTACCCGTGGAGTTTTCCCACGATATAGCCGGAATCTCCGGTCTGAGGTTCTCGGTCGCGAACACTATGGATGTGCCGGTATATTTCAACGTGCTACGTGTCTCCGACATGGATGCGCCACGGGTGGAAATCTCTCAGCTCGGTCAGCCCGAGGGCTCTTATGTCCTGCTCCCCAACCAGAGCATTCAGCGTGAGCACCGCGACCCCCTCCCTCCCGGCGAGCGTCATATCATAGTGCTTACCCCGCTCCGATTCGATATCAATAATCTCCTCGACGGCATCGCCGACAGACTCGCCAGACCTGTGCATCCGGTCGCCGACCAGGATATCCCCATATTTGTGAGACCCCTCTGATTCAATCCCGACTCCCGGTTTAACCATTCCCCTCCTCGATTTCAACCTGTTTTAATTTGCTATAACAACCTATCCCCATGAAACTCTTAGCCACTCTTTCCATTTCGGCCCTGCTTGCTATCCCGATGACAGCTCAATCCCAGACCGATACATACCACATGCGTCACAAAAGCACTCCGCTACAGATGAGTCCTTATTCCGCTACCTTATATACGGCAAGTCGGAATTCAGTCAACACCATGCGTGGCCACGAGCTTCACAACGCTGGCAACGACACTATACGGAGCTTTGACGTTCTTCCTACCGGAACCTCGTTTATCGTTGTCGAAAAGGGTAAGAAAAAAAACGACGCGAAAGTCTTCTCGACCACACTAAACGAACGCAAACTCGCCGATTTTGATTCAAAAAAATTCGGCCAGCCTCTCTGCGCTGTTTATTTTCCCGATGGTAGACAGATTGCTATCGCAGCGAATATTATAACGAAAGCCACCAAGAAGACTCCCGCTTCCCTTCAACGTTTTATTTACATTGCCGACTCCAAAAACCTTATTCCAACTGCCCAGCTTCCTGCTCCGGCTTTCGACCCCTCGGCAATGTTCATAAGTCCCAACGCTTTCTACCTCGCGGCTGTAAACGGCTCCAAATGCATTATATACAATCTGGAGGACAAGAGTGTGCGTACTACCATCGATCTCGGTGAGAAAATTACCGATCTGGCTTTCTCTCCCGACAATTCCGATATGGCTGTGCTTACTTCCGACGGGCTACTCTCAATTTACTCCACACGTACTTTCGACCTCCGTAAGATTATCGACGACCTGGGGGCCGGAATAGCTTTCGACTATAATCTGGATGGCAAATATGTCGCCGCGGCTGTCGCGCATGACCAGATTGCAATCGTTAACCTGCTGAACGATTCCGACCGACAGTTCATAGACCTTGACAACCCAGGTGTTACTGATGTTGAATTCGTATCTGATGCCGACAACAATACCATTCTCTCTTATTCCATCATCAACGGCCTGGATGCAAAACGCATGCATGGCTTAAAACCATATTTCAACCGTCTTGTCTCCGAGGAAGCAGACCGAATGATGGACAACTGGCTGAAGATGGAGCCGGGCGAAACAATGGAGCATTACCGCGAGCGTGTCTCCGCGGAATCGAGAGCTTCCCAACGGGCTATGTTCGAATACGAGATCTCCACGAAACTGGCCGAGGGTATTCTGAACGGCAAATCACTTTCCATCGGTACTTACGACCGCGCCAATCAGGTGCTCGCGCTTCAATTCGAGGAAATGCCCACACTGTTTATCCCGGTTCCCGAAAATGAAATCTCGGCTTTCAGCAACCCTGCTGACATCCACCTGACCGAGGTTCTGTATGGAGTGAATCCCGACGATTCTTTCGAGATTGTTTATGCGGCTTTCATAAACGATGCCAATGGAAAGACTTATATTTTCGACAATAAGGAGAGGGCTACCCTCGACTATATGAAGGCCGAAGACATGATCTCAATCGAGGTGCTGCAGCAACAGCAGATGGAAGAGCTCCGGCTAATGGAGCTGCGCCAGCAGATCATGGACGAAGCCAAACAGCAGAACATAATATCCGACCATACCAATATATCGGTAGATTCCCGTGTGGTGCCTGACTATGACGCGAACGGTAACAAGATTCTGAATTATGTGGTCTCTTTCTCATATGACGTTGAACCGGAGTTCTCGGCCGAAGAGGATTTCGGACCCGGGAAATACCATGTAGAGGAGTCCGGAGCCGCTTCTTCAATGCTCAAGATTGTCAAAGAAGCTTTCGAAGGAGACATGAAGAAGCATTTCAAAAACAGCCGTCGGCTTAATGTGCGCCTCAGCGGCGCGGCCGATGCAACCCCGATTCTTCATGGAATTCCCTACGATGGCTCTTACGGGGAGTTCGACGAGGAACCGGTATATATTCAGGATCAGCTCTCCCCTATATCCGTCTCATCCGCCAAGCCGATGATGGAGAATTCCCAGCTCGCCTTTGTCCGCGCTCTCGGTGTAAAGGATTTCCTTGAAAAGAATGTCGATGGTTACGATGACCTCAGCAAAGATTATCGCTATGAAGTGAATGTGAGCGAAGGCCGTGGAAGTGAGTATCGACGTATAACCGTCTTCTTTACCTTCGTAGACGCTTTCGCGAATCTATAAAACTGTTATTTGCCCGGGCTTATTAACGATTGTCCGGGCTATTTCCTGTCCCTCCCCGATAAACCGTTTATAATGAAAAAATTCAATTATCTTGTAGCATTCTTATCCCTTGCCGCTCTGTCTTACGCCGCGGCCCTGTCCCAGCTACCTGTGCTCTCTCCGGAATCACCCGGACATGAGACTCCCTTGACTCCTGAAGAGATTGCTCAGACCGAAACCGAGGCCCTACGTCTCGATTCCGTAAGACGTGCCGACTCTATCGCTGACGCTCTGACCCGCGCCAGGGTCGAGAAAACAGCTTCCGACTTCAAGAACCTGAAAATGCTGCAATACGACGGCACCACCGAAGCGCAGCTTTATCCTGTGGTAGAACGTGTAAACGCCTCCGTCAAGGAAGCCCTTGCCGACCCACGTCTCTCCGATACCGACCATACCCGGCTTAAAGGATTCCTGCTCGACATTGACCCTCTTCTCATGCGCGGAGCGGTATACTACTCATCTGAGGGCAATGCCGAACTTATGAATAAGTTCGCCAAAGAGTGTGTGGACAACCGTATGCGCCCCGATATGAAAGACATTCCTTTCAGCCGTCAGGGCGACAATGTATATCCCTCCCTTGTCTATTGCGCGGCTTCGAGCACATATAATGCCGGCGATTATCCCAAAGCTATCGATTATTTCCTTGAATATCTCGCTACACCGGCTCAGGAACAAAGACCACAGGTAGCCATGTTCCTCGGGCATGCCTGTATATCGGCCAAGTGCCCACAAAGAGGTATCGACGCTCTTCTCGACGCTGTAAACGCTTATCCGGCCGACTATAACCTGCTTATGGTCACCCTCCAGAACTTACTCGATGCTGACGCAACCGACCGTATGGCTCCGCTTATGGAGCGTGCCCTTCTGATGCGTCCCGACGACGAGCAATTGCTAAACATACAGGCCTCACTGATGGAGAATCAGGGTAACTTCTCTACCGCGCTCGACCTATACGGACGACTGTTCGAACTTCATCCCGAAAGCCTGCAGATCAATCAGCATCTCGCCCTATGTTACTACAATCTCGGGGTGGAAAACTACAACAAGGCTCTGCTCGAAGAGAACGATAAAACCGCCAAGCGGCTTCTGCGTCAGTCCAAGGCTTATTTCTCAAGCGCGGCTACGAAGCTCGGCACGGTGGTAGATAACGACCCGTCGAATGTAAAATACCTGCGGGCCCTCGCCATGACCTACGGGGCTCTCGGTGAGACCGAACGGTTGTCCGAACTGAACCGACGGCTGACAGCTCTCGGTCTTCAGCCGGTCAACATCGCCGGTATGCCGGAAACCGTTACTTTCAACGACCGGTCTCTGTCGGCCCAAGCCGAGGCTCCCGATTTCCAGGAGTTCGCCCATGATTTCGTGGAGCGCAATCTCGCCGAGTGGGCCACTCGCAAGGAATTCGAACAGAAGAAAGACTTTGAGAAACGTATAACCCAGGCAAATGTATATAATGAATACAAGCGCCTATGCATGGCTGCCGAAGAAGCTTACCTGCAGAAATATGCTACCAAGCTACGCATCTCGGACGCTCGGTTGCAGCCTTACGACATTGACAATGAGACCTACCTGATAGAGACAGGTATGGGCCCTATTACAATCAAGGTTCCTCTCAAAAACAAAGAAGCCGAGACTTTCAAGTCCCAATGGAATGCCGTGCAGTTCCGCCATCCCAAATACTATATACAGGACAACAGGGTGGCTGTCGCTTCGGTCGACCTGGTTACTCCCGGTGGCAAGACCTATTCTTACCAGGCCGGTAACGCCGCCGACTATGAGTTTGCCGAAGTTTCTGTCGACGTTACCTCTTTTCTGACAGCCAACCAACATGCCAAGGGTAGCCAGACCGCTCCGTCGGCTTCATCGTCTGTGGCCTCAGTCATACGCGCCAAATCAGATGTAGACCGCGATATTCCTATTACTTCCCGTAAAGCCGAAAAGAGTGTGGCGCTTATCTGGGCCAACGAGAATTACAAGAATGTTACCGATGTCGCTTCAGCTCTTAACGACGGTGAGGTATTCGCGCAATACTGTCGCAACACCCTCGGCATTCCCGAACATCAGGTCATGCTTCTTGAAAATCTTACATACGCAGAGATGCTCGGTTCCGTAGGTAAAATGAGACAGCTTGTCGAGACTCTCGGCGATGATGTCGATATCATTTTCTATTATGCCGGACATGGCATTCCCGATGAAGCCACTAAAGATGCATTCCTGCTCCCCGTCGATGGCGACGGTGTGATGACTGCCGTAACATATCCGCTTAAGCAACTCTACAAAGATTTGGCGGCTATGAGGGCAAAAAATGTTATGGTGTTCCTCGATGCCTGCTTCAGCGGTTCCACCCGCGACGGCGGCATGCTGGCCGAGGCGCGTGGCGTCGCTCTCAGACCACGCGATGCGGCCCCGGAGGGTAGCATGATGGTGCTGACGGCGGCTACCGATCAGCAGACCGCACTCCCGTATGCAGAGAAAAATCATGGCATGTTCACCTATTTCCTGCTTAAGAAACTGCAGGAATCCAAAGGAAACGTTACCCTGAAAGACTTGTCGCAATATGTAATCGATAATGTGAAAAAGAATTCCATGGCCGTAAACCGGAAAATGCAGACACCCTCTGTCAAGGTCGTAGGCGGCCTCGCCGGCGAATGGGACTCCAAAAAGATCAGACCATGAACTATCCAAGATATTTAACCCTACTCATCCTCGCCATATGCCTCTGTGGCATCGCTGCGGCAGCCGACAACAAGCCTGTGGAAGTCAAAGGCGAAGCTGTATACTACGATGATGGCTCATATTCTCGCAAGGAATGTGAACGTCTTGCCGCCGAACAGGCTCGCATAAATGCTCTCGCAGAAAATTTCGGCACCACCATTTCACAAAGTCTTTTGCAGACCGATCGGATATCATCCGGACGCGAACACAACGATTTCCTGTCTCTATCTTCATCCGAAGTGCGTGGCGAGTGGCTTACAGATATCGGGGAACCCGAATATGAATACAGACCTGATGAAAATAACAATCGCGTGATAGTCTGTCGGGTAAAAGGCTATGCCAGACCCCTCTCCAACGAAGCTGCCGAGTTCGAGGCACTCGCTCTGCGCAATGGCTCCACGCGTGGAAACGCCGAGACCCGTTTCGTACACGATGATAATCTGCGCATGCTCTTCTCCTCATCTTCCGATGGCTATATAGCCGTTTACCTTGAGGATGAAAATCGTAATGTGGCCGAGCTGCTCCCTTATCCCGAAGATACCAAGTCTTTCCTGAAAGTAAAACGAGGCAAGGAGTACATCTTTTTCGATGAAAAACAACCTGAACCCGATTGTGGTCCCGTGCGCCAACCTTATCTGACAGCTCCGGATGGCCTTGAATTTAACCGCATATATGTGATTTTCTCACCGGAACCGTTCTCTCGCCCGGTGACTACAAAACTTCCGGACGGATTGGGAGTGCTCCATTCAAAGGATTTCCACAGTTGGCTTGCTAAAGTGCGCCGAAACGACCCAAAAATGGGTATGAAAACCATAAATATCCAGATTTCTCCCGAGCCATATTAGAAAATTTTTGATTTTAGCAAATTTTTATTGATTAGGCCTTCAACGCTCTTCCAATCCCCTGAATAGGAGCTGCGTTGAAGGCCTAAACCGTAAAAAAGCTATCAAATCTTAAGCAAAACATGGCTCATTGCCATCCCCGATTTTATCTAATATCATATAAATCAGCAACTTTTTTTGCTGAAAAATTTGGAAATCACACATAGGCATATTACCTTTGCATGTGTTTTTCATGGTATTAGATTTAAGGTTAGAGGATTAGTTGTCGCGAGACAATTAATCTTTTTTTTGCGCTTGCATCTTCTTTCCGAATCAGAACAGCTCCCTGAGTATATCTATTGAACTCACCGATGCCGCACCGGGATAGTGTGTGCCTATATAATCCAACATGGCTTCAAGAATCGCCACACGTTCTTTTCGTCCCAATTTCATCATCCCCACACCTCGTCGACCCACCCGCAGCAGCCGGGCGGCATAGGCCGATTTTTCCGGCTCGAGCCCATCTCCCCTCAGAGGCTTGACACTACAGAATTCCCCTGCCCTGAAATCGAACCAATATCCGGGACGCCACCCCATATAGTCCGGCAGTATCCCGCCCGTCTCCATTATGCCGAGCAGGAATTGCAGATGAAAATTTCCTACACCACGATCCATTCGGTCCAGACGTTCAAGTTCGCTGTATATGTAGTCCCATATCAACGTGTCTGAAGGTGCTTCACGCAAGAAGCGGTTCAGGAATTCGGAAAGGAAAAATACCAACGCGCATTTTGACGGCTCGAAATATATGCTGTGCCAAAGGATTACAGGAGACGACTGGCTGAGCAAAGGTAATTCTCGCCCGGCCTTCAACTTTATTTCCGCCTCGACTACCGACAATAACTGAAGCCGCGCGGCACGTATACGTGCCGCGCGACCTGTACCTACCGGCGAGACAACTGCCATACGTCCTCTTTCGCGCGTGTAAAGAGTAACAACATTGGCCCTGTCTGAATGTTTTACCGTTCCGAGTACTATTCCCCGGATCTTTTCATCCATAATCCCTTATTTCCTGCTACAGCGACCAATCGGTGCCGCTCTTGGTGTCTTTTACCGTAAAGCCCAAGGCGGCGAGACGGTCGCGTATAAGGTCGCTTGTGGCCCAATCCTTGTTGGCTTTAGCGCTGCCGCGTATCTCCAGCAGAAGGTCTACCGCTCCCGAATATGCCTCTTCATGCGCTCCGCTCTCGGCTCCTCCCTCAAGTTTCATGCCGAGTATCTCGCCAAGGAATGTGTCATATAGCTTGCGCAGTTTCTCAATATCCTCTGCAGAGAGTTTGGCCTGTCCGTCGTATGCCTGGTTCACTGTCTTTCCGGCCTCGAACAATACGGCTATAACCTGCGGTGTGTTAAGATCGTCATCCATGGCGGCATAGCACTTCTCGGCATAGTCGGGTACTTCCACGCTGCTCTTCTCGGCCGGCTGCAACTTCTGGAGTCTGCGATATATCTCCATCATCTTGTCAAGGGCTTTCTCCGCCGCCTGCAGGGCTTCGTTGCCGAAGTCCACTGTCGAGCGGTAATGGGCCTGAAGTATGAAGAACCTTATAACCATAGGACTGTAAGCCTGTTCCAGCAGTGGATGCGATCCATCCCAAAACTGTCCTAACGTTATGAAGTTGTTATATGATTTTCCCATCTTCTTTCCCTCGATGGTAATCATATTGTTGTGCATCCACATCTTCACGGCCTCCTTGCCCTGCGATGCCACGCTCTGGGCAACCTCGCATTCATGATGCGGGAACAACAGGTCGAGGCCTCCCCCATGTATGTCGAACTCGTCGCCGAGATATTTACGCGACATGGCCGTGCACTCCAAATGCCACCCCGGGAAACCTTCACTCCAAGGAGACGGCCAATGCATTATATGTTCCGGCTGGGCCTTTTTCCACAACGCGAAGTCCAGTGGATTCCGCTTTTCGCTCTGCCCGTCAAGTTCACGCGTAGTCGAGAGCAGATCATCAATGTTGCGCCCCGAAAGACGACCGTAATGGTAATCTTTGTTATACTTCGCCACATCGAAATATACCGACCCTTGCGATTCGTAGGCATAACCCGCGTCAAGTATCTGCTTCACAAGCTCTATCTGCTCTATGATATGTCCCGACGCATGAGGTTCTATCGACGGTGGCAACACGTTCAGAGCCTCCATGTCCTTATGATAACGGTTCAGGTAATGCTGAACCACCTCCATAGGCTCAAGCTGCTCCAGACGGGCCTTCTTGGCTATCTTGTCTTCCCCTTCGTCGGCATCATGTTCAAGATGACCTACGTCTGTTATGTTTCTTACATATCTCACCTTCAGGCCCATGTGAGTGAGGTATCTGAAAAGTATATCGAATGTTATGGCCGGACGGGCATGCCCTAAATGGGCATCGCCATAAACCGTCGGACCGCATACATACATTCCGGCATGACCCTCATGAAGAGGCTTGAACAACTCCTTCTTCCTGGTCATGGTATTGTAAAGTAATAAATCGCGCATTTCTATCTGTTTATGTTCTATTTTCATCCCCCTCGGCTTTGAATTGCAAATATAACTATTTTTTGATTAATTTTGTATCAAGTAAATATCTACACCCAACCCTCATGCTTATTTTAGTTTCAAACGACGACGGATTCCAGGCCCGTGGTGTCCACGAACTCATAAAGTTTCTCCTGCCCTACGGAGAAGTGGTAGCCATATGTCCCGAAGGGCCGCGTTCCGGCCAGTCTATGGCCCTCACTTTCAATCAGGCCCTGTATGTACGACAGCATCCCCACCCGGCCACGGGCGCGAAAATGTATTCCGTCAACGGCACTCCGGTAGACTGTGTGAAGCTTTCAACATACACAATCCTGAAAGGCAGACGGCCTGACCTCGTGGTAGCAGGCATAAACCATGGCTCCAATGCCGGTATAAATGTACTGTATAGCGGTACCATGGGCGCTGTTCAGGAAGCCTGCGGCATGGGAATTCCCGCCATAGGGTTCTCCCTTTGCGACCACGCCGAAGATGCCGACTTCTCAGAATGCCGCCCCTATATCGACACTCTTGTGCCCGCCATCCTCAAAAACGGTCTGCCCGAAGGTATTTTCCTGAATGTGAATATCCCGGCCGGAATAAAGCCGAAAGGCATGAGAATCACAACCGAATGCCGGGGCAACTGGAGCGAGGAATATCAGAAATACGAATCACCCCACGGTGCCGAATTCTACATGCTCGCCGGGCATTTCATCAACGAGGAACCCGACAATGAACTTACCGACGAATGGGCCCTCCGCAACGGATACGTCTCAGTTACTCCCGAGCTGCTGAACCGCACCGCCCCCGAAACCCCGGAATGGCTCAAACGGCTCTGACATGTTGCAATGACCGCACGAACTATTGCAAGGCTCGCCATTTTTCCCTATATTTGCATTAGTGGCATCCCGTTCATGATGCACATAAACGTATAAATCTCATTAATAGAAATATTAAAAAAAACAATAAAATGGCAGAACAAGAAAACAAAAACCAGCTACAGATTCAGCTGCGTCCCGAAACCGCCGACGGCAAGTACTCCAACCTCGCGATGATCGGCCACGGCCCAAATGAATTCCTCATCGACTTCATCTTCGCCGCTCCCGGCATGCCCCAGGCTCCCGTTGTATCGAGAGTTATCATGAGCCCCGAAAACGCCAAACAGCTCATGTTCGCCCTCACCGACAACATCAAAAAATACGAAGCCCAGTTCGGCGAGATCCTCCCGCGCAACGCAAAAAACAAAATAGGCAACAACTAATCGACTGACAACAGTAAAAGCAGCAGCCTCCGGAAAGAGACCGCTGCTTTTACCATTTCTACAAAAAAGCCTCCTCTCCTCCCAAAAAACTATTCCGCAGTGCTTACCCTGACCGATATAAACAAAAGCTACGGGCCCTTACATGTGGTCCGCAACGTCTCCCTCGAAGTTAGGCAGGCTGAGATCCTCGCAATCATAGGTCCCTCCGGTGCCGGCAAAACAACATTGCTGCAAATCGCCGGTACCCTCGACCGTCCCGATTCCGGCAGCGTCAAGTACGGCGACAAAGAAATAACGACTCTCTCAGACCGGAAACTATCCCAATTCCGAAACCGCAATATTGGTTTCATCTTCCAATTCCACCAACTGCTCGCCGAATTCTCCGCACGCGAAAACGTAGCCCTGCCTGCTATGATCGCAGGTGAAAGCCGACGTAAAGCCCTCGCACGAGCCGACGAGCTACTCGCCCTGCTCGGCATAGAAAGCCGGGCCACCCATAAACCCGCCCAACTCTCGGGAGGCGAAAAACAGCGAGTGGCCATAGCCCGGGCGCTCGTGAACTCCCCGGAAATAATTTTTGCCGACGAGCCCACAGGCTCCCTCGACACCGCGAACCGAGACGAAATCATGAACATAATCTCCGATCTCCGCGACCGCACCTCCACCACATTCGTAATAGTAACCCACGACCCCACAATAGCCGCCACCGCCAACCGCGTAATAACCATGCAAGACGGCCAAATCAAACCAGAATAACCCCATCAGCCCCTACCCATCGGCCCCCTACCCTCTCAGCCCTCCATAACCCTCAAAAATCGTGGTCCGAACGAAGTGAGGACTACCCTCTTAAAACTATCCCCTCTTATTCCCAATAACCCTCTGCATCAAGCCCTTGCCGGTCGAAGCGGCAAGCCAAATGTCCCATCCCCTTTACCATGCCAAGGCGGAAGCCGAGGTCTCCTTTCCCTTCGCTCTTGAAAAAAGACTCAAGTATTTCTTGGTAAAAGCTCAAGTTTCCGGGAAAGTATTTTAAAGAAAGGCCCGAGGCTTCAGCCGCAGGTTCTTCGTTTTTGATTTTTTAACAAATTAATCCAAAAAAAATACCATTTCCTTTGTGTGAATCCAAAACTTTTACTAATTTTGCAATGCCCTTCTGTTGTGCAAGGAGCAGGAGGGTTAGTGAAGTAATTCTTCTCATAAGACCAATTAATCGTTTCATTGACAATTTATTGTTGCATTAGTAAAGTTATGGATTAATAAATTAGGATTAGGACAGAACACAGTTTCTCGCGAAGGATTTCGAGGGAAACTGGAAAAAAGAGGCACGTAGCGATTACGGGCCTCTTTTTTCATTCCCTATACCCGTCAATAAATCCTTCCACCAGTTTGTTTATCTTATAAATCTTAAGTATATTTGTTGAAGTGATTTAAACTTTTTTCGCGTTTAAGGTTCTTTAAGATTTTGAGCAGGTTTTTCTTCTTGATGAGGGAGCCATGCGGGCATGGCGACTGAAGAAAGAAGGAAAAGATGTCAAAATATTGAAGAAGATTAAGCGCGAAGTAAACACTTTCCATTATTCTAAGTTTACGTAAAAAGTTTAAATCACTTCACAATTTACTTTTCAGGTTCAGATGCTATCTTGAACTTGTTTTGATACTTTTCGGAGGAGGAACAGTTATAATATGCCAAACAAATTAGTACAAATTGTCGACCGCAACGCTGCCAAGTACCAAGATCGGGAAGCATGGCGTTTCTGCTGGAGAAAAGAGGGCGACTGGCTCTCCACATCCTGGAATGAATTCGCCGCACAGGTAAACGTGGCCGCTCACGCGCTTGCCGCTCTTGGGCTCCTTGAAAAAGATACGATCGCGATTTGCTCTCCTAACACTCCTCAAATCCTTATTGCAGAATTAGGGGCCTTTAAAAACCGGATCGCCGCGATACCTCTGTATAGCAGTTCTTCCCAGGAGCAGTTCGACTTCATTGTAGACAATGGTGAGGCAAAGATACTTTTCGTTGGAGACAAGCATCAGTACCCACTCGCTATCAATTATTGGAGAAGACACAAACAGCAGATCTCAAAAATAGTAATCTTCAAAAACGACGGTCTCTCGACAGACCCCGACGACAACGTCTCGATTGTATGGGATGAATTCATCCGAATAGGGATGGAAGCATCCGCCGATATCCGCCGGGAGGTAACGGCCCGATCCGACAGGGGCGAACCGCAAGACATCGCCACCCTCATTTACACATCCGGTACTACCGGCGAGCCAAAAGGTGTCTGCATTTCCCACTCAAACTACGACGCATGCATCGACACTCACCTGAGCCTGCTTACAATGGTCTCGGACAACGATCTCTCGATGGCTTTCCTCCCTATGAGCCATATACTCGAAAAGGCTTGGTGCTTCTTCTGCATCACAAAAGGTATTAGAATCGCTTTCAACTACGACCCGAGAACCATACAAGACACAATCAAGACCGTCAATCCAACCGTCATGACATGCGTACCCCGTTTTTGGGAAAAAGTATACGCCGGAGTGAAGGAAAAGATCGAGTCTTCGTCATTCTTGGCCCGCATGGTTTTCCGACGCGCCATAGCCGTCGGAAAACGAAGGAACCTTGATTTCAAACGTCTGGGAAGACGTGTGCCGCGTCTCCTTGAAGCTGAATACCGTTTCTGGGACAAGAAACTGTTCTCGAAAGTCAAACTGGCGGTAGGCATTCCGAAGCCGAATATATTCCCTACTGCAGGTGCTCCGCTCAGCGACCGTATATGTGAGTTCATGCACTCCATAGGCATCGACGTGGTTATCGGATATGGTCTTAGCGAAACTACCGCTACCGTTAGCTGCTTTCCGCAGATAGGCTATCAGATAGGCACGGTTGGGCTTCCTCTTCCATGCGTCAAAGTCCGAATCGACAAATCCGGCGAGATTCTCGTGAAAGGGCCCACCGTAACATCCGGATACTTCAAAAACCCGGAAGCTAATCTGCAGGCCTTCACCGACGACGGCTTCTTCCGAACCGGAGATGCCGGATATCTAACCGAAGATGGAGCAATTGTGCTGACAGAGCGCGTTAAAGACTTGTTCAAGACCTCAAACGGAAAATACATAGCCCCTCAGATGCTTGAAAGCCGTTTGGCCGAAAACAAATATATCGACGAGGTTGCGATCATCGGCGACCAACGGAAATATGTCTCGGCTCTGATAGTGCCTAACTACTCACAGCTGAAACGTTGGGCGGCCAACGAAGGTCTGCACTTCCCCGACACCGAAGCCATGGTCTCCGACCCCCGCACAGTCAATTTCGTGATGTCGCAGATCGAACCGGTACAGAAGGGGCTCGCATCTTACGAAAAGATAAAGAAAATCACACTTCTCCCCAACCATTTCTCGATTATGCACGGCGAAGTCACCAATACAATGAAGGTGCGTCGCTCCATTGTGGCAAAAAGGTACCACCGAGAGATTGAAAAAATGTATGAAGACTGACCATATAATTCCGGCGGATGCCGATCTGCGGTCCGCACTCACGGCCCTGAACCGCCTATCCGGCGGACCGATGACTCTGTTTGTCTGCGATACCGATGCCAAAATCATCGGATCCCTCACCGATGGAGACATAAGGCGTGCCATTATTACCGGAGCATCTCTTGAATCAACCGCAGGAGATATCGCCCACCGGGCCTTCCTCGCGCTCTCTCCCGGATCAGACAGATTCGAAGTTTTTGCGCAAGCCAGAAAACTGCATATATCTCTCCTACCCTCCCTCGATGAAGAGGGACACCTTGTCGAAGTAGTCGATCTCGCGCATACAAAAGCCGCTCTTCCTATCGAGGCGGTGCTGATGGCAGGGGGGAAAGGCGAACGATTAAGGCCCCTCACCCTCGACTGCCCGAAGCCGTTGTTGAAAGTCGGCGACAAAGCTATTATAGACTACAACGTAGATGAACTGATAAGCGTAGGGGCCGATCATATATATATTACCGTCAATTACCTTAAAGAGCAGATAATAGATCATTTCAAGAACTCGCCTCAGGCATCACGGGTAACATGCGTAGCGGAGCCCGTACGACTTGGGACAATAGGAAGCCTTTCGCTCGTACCTCCTCTCACGCAACCCACGTTACTTCTAATGAACTCCGACCTCCTCACAAACCTCGACTACGAGTCCATGTATCTGCATCACACCCGCAGCGGCGACGACCTCACGATGGCAGTGGTTCCTTACACTGTTTCCGTTCCCTTCTCGATAATACGTTCTCAAGACAACAGGGTAGTAGGTCTCACCGAGAAACCGACCTTCAACTATTTCGCCGGAGCCGGTGTTTACATGATGCGTTCCGAACTTGTAAAACGTATTCCGCGCAATGAATACCTCGATGCTCCCGACTTCATCCTCAAATTGATTGAAGATGGCTTCAAAGTAGGTCAATTCCCGATAGTAGGCCGATGGATAGACATAGGCTCCCCCGACGACTACCGCTACGCCTGCGAGATAATGCGCACCTGATAATCAAAAAGCCGAAATAATCAAAAATAGTGGTCCGAACAAAGTGAGGGCTACCCTGAAAAAGGACTGAAAAAGGACTACCCTGAAAAAAGAACCGTAACAATAACCGAAAAAAAATGGCAGAATCCAATTTCATTGACTATGTAAAGATTCTTTGCCGCTCTGGCAAAGGCGGTGCCGGCAGCAGGCACTTCCATCGCGCTAAATATATACCGAAAGGAGGACCCGACGGCGGCGACGGCGGACGGGGCGGCCATATAATACTGAAGGGCAACCGGCATATGTGGACTCTTCTCCCATTACGCTACCAGCGCCACATTTTCGCTACCGATGGTCAGTCCGGCGGTGAAAACCGGTCTTTCGGCAAAGATGGAGAAGACCGCATTATCGAGGTCCCGATAGGAACCACTGTCTTCGATGCCGAATCTGGCGAATACCTCTGCGAAGTTACGGAAGACGGCCAGGAAATAAAACTGCTGCGCGGTGGCAAAGGGGGACTGGGAAACTGCCATTTCGCCACATCCACCAACCGTGCGCCAAGATACGCGCAGCCTGGACAGCCGGCTATCGAGAAGGCTGTAGTCCTCGAACTTAAATTGCTCGGAGATGTCGGGCTCGTAGGTTTCCCAAATGCCGGCAAATCTACTCTTCTTTCCGCCCTCTCCGCAGCCAAACCCAAGATTGCCGACTATCCCTTTACAACAATGGAGCCACAGCTTGGCATAGTGCAATATCGTGGCGATAAATCGTTTGTCATGGCCGACATCCCGGGTATTATCGAGGGTGCCAGCGAAGGGAAAGGACTGGGACTCCGCTTCCTGCGCCATATCGAGCGAAATGCCGTGCTTCTCTTCATGGTCCCGGCTGATTCCGACGATATCAGGCATGACTATGAAGTATTGTTGAACGAAGTACGCGAATTCAACCCCGAACTTGCCGACAAGAGCCGGGTTCTCGCCATTACAAAATGCGACATGCTCGACGACGAACTCTTCGAAGACATAAAGGCAGAAGTGCCCGACGATGTTACCACTGTCTTCATATCGGCCGTTTCAGGGCAAGGTCTTTCCGAACTCAAGGATGTCCTGTGGCGTGAAATAAATTCCGAAGACAACCTTGTAGCCTCTACCATCACTCACCGTCCTCTCGATTCTCGTCATCGCGTCAACGAAGAAGATGACTTCATCTTCGCTCAGGAGACCAACGAAGAGGATGAAGACCGTCTCCCTGAGACCGATGAGGAATGGAACGATGAGTTCTGGGATGAAGAAAGTTCCGTAAACGGCTAATCATGACTGAAAGCAACCGGATTAATCGACAAGATACGCGAAACACGCAGCCCATGCTGCAGATCGACATAGAAAAAATCCTGAAAAACAGGGTAAAGAGCAAAGGATTCGCCAGACTCCCCTCTTTCCTGTTCAAAGGGCTTGCATCTATCATTTGTCAGGATGAGCTTAACCGTGTGCTTCGCGAGGCTTACCCCCTGCAAGGCGAGGAATTCGCGGCCAAGGCCATCGAGACTTTAGGTGTTACGGTCGAATCCGTAGGCCTTGATATGATTCCCTCGGGACGCTATATCTTCGCATCCAACCATCCTCTCGGAGGCCTTGACGGCATGGCCCTGATCGCGACATTGGCCGGACATTTCGGGCCCGACTCGGTACGGTTCCCCGTCAACGATATGCTTATGAATGTCACTCCACTCGCCGGGGTATTCACACCGCTTAACAAATATGGAGCCCAAGGCCGCGAAGCCGCGGCTGCTCTCAACGAGGCTTTTGCATCTTCACGGCAGATCGCCATGTTTCCCGCAGGACTCGTCTCACGGCTCCAGCCAGACGGATCCATTGCTGACCTGAAATGGCAAAAAGCATTTGTAGGCAAAGCGTTGGAATATGACCGTGCCATCGTTCCGGTCTTTATCGAAGCCCTCAACCGGCCGAGGTTCTACAAGACTGCCCTTTGGCGAAAAAAACTTGGCATAGGAGTCAATATCGAACAGGTGCTCTTGCCTTCCGAGCTTTGCCACGCCCGTGGAATGAAAATCCGGATTATTTTCGGCTCTCCCATAACGCCCGACGAGCTACGCGCCGAAAAAATCTCGCCGGCCCTCCTCGCAGCCAAGATCCGGCTCCTCTCCGACGCCCTCCGCCCATCCCGCTAAAATCCGCCCCAAGCAAAAAAACAAGGCCCGAGGAAAAAACAAAAAACCGAAAGCCCCTCTTAAAGCCCTTCTTAAAGTACCTCTTACAGTACCGAAGCGGAAGCCGAGGTAATCAAAAAAACAAGGCAATCCCCCAAATAGTGGTCCGAACAAAGTGAGGACTACCCTAAAAAACTATAATATAATGCCAACATATTCCGAAGCCCTGAAAGAACTTGAGCAGATAGTAGCCGAAATGCAAGCCGACAACTGCGACATAGATTCTCTCGCCGCCAAAACTTCCCGTGCCCTCGAACTTCTAAAGTTCTGCAAAGACAAATTACTGAAAACCGACCTCGAAATCAAAAAGTGCCTCGAAGAGCTCTCCCGTATGCACAATTCTTGACTTCGCGTCCTATTTATTCCCTTATATCCCCTGAAGAGTGCGTATCTTCCACTCTTTGGGGTAAAGGTTGTTGGCCCTGCTTCCTAAATTCTTCACAAATCCGAGCCTCACCCCCTTATAATTTACCGCGATATATCCTCTCGGACTATCGGCTGGAAGCATAGGCGATTCCCGGCTAAGGTAGCGCAAGGCTTCCTCAAGCGTCAGCTCCACCTCCGGGAAAGCCCCTGCCGCCATAGCCGTGCTCAGCGCGAGTCCGTGGGCGGGTACGAGGTCCCGTCCTTTTATCTCTCCTATCTCCACCCCACTTTTCAACACTCTTATTCCGTCGGGTAACGCAGCTATGGTTTCAGACACACCGGGTATACGACCCAGAAGCATGCCATTATGTTCCGTTATATCCCATTCCCCTTTCTTAAGCCATTTCAGCGCAGCCGACTTAACAGCAGCATCCATCCTCTTCTCTTCCCCTTTCTTTACTTTTTTATTAGCTTTTTTATCACCGCACGATGCAATTTCCTCCCCTGCCGGTTTTCGCAGCAATGCCATGAACAACCCTTCGGTACTATCTCTGTGCGGAGTAAAGCGACGTGCTTTCCCCTCCGGTTCCAGACCTAAGGTCTTCACAAGCCATTCCACATTCTCTTCATTCTCCTTACGGTTGAACGTACAGGTGGAATACACAAGCCATCCTCCCGATTTTAACGCCGGCATCACATCTTCAAGTATCTCTCGCTGTAATGCGGCGCATTGCTCTACCAGATGTTCGCTCCACTGGGTACGAGCCACCGCCTCCTTTCTCATCATTCCCTCTCCCGAGCAAGGCGCATCGACTATCACGAGGTCGAAATACCCCGTCATTTTCCCGAATGCCGATGCCGGTCCGCTCGTTACTATGCTACCCGGGAAACCCCATTTGGTCATGTTCTCTTTCAATGCCCCCGTACGGCTCGGAGTAACCTCATTGCTTACCAATACCGAACCATCCGGCAATGACTCCAGACTCCCTATGCTTTTCCCTCCCGGCGCTCCGCAGAGATCAAGGACTTTCAATGGACGCCCTCCCTCACCGGCCACCACCTCTTTCACAAGGGTTGATATAAACATCGAGGCTGCTTCCTGCACGTAGAATCCTCCCCCATGAAGCCATGGATGATTGGTAAACCGGGGACGCTCCGAAAGCCAATAGCCCCCTTCCGCCCAAGGTACTTCCCTCATATCGGCATACGGCTTCTCCTTAGCCGACGCGGTGCCGCTCCCGGCTCCCGTCTTACGTCTGTTCAAACGCAACGAAACCGACGGTGTCTCCTCAAGAGATGATAACAGTTCCGAACCATCTTCCTCTCCGAATTGAGTTTTGATAGCCTCCTTGAATTCCTCAGGTATTGCTGCCATTTTTGTTTCCATTTCTATTTTCTTCGCCAATATTCCCTAACTTTGCAGAAGTATTACCCTCTCACTCCCCTATGCCATGCAACTTGAAAACGCCCTCTATCTTATACCGGTCAACATCAGCGAGGCTCCCCTCTCCGATGTCCTGCCCGCTCTTGATTTTGAAATCGTAAACCAATGCCGTTTCTTCATAGTCGAGAATATACGCACTGCCCGACGTTTCCTCAAGAAAGTTTCGCGCGATTTTCCTATCGACGACTGTTCTTTCTTTGAGTTAAACCGACATACCGACCCCAAAGAGATCCATTCGTTCCTGAATCCGTTGCGTGCCGGAAATCCGGTGGCAGTAATGAGCGAAGCCGGATGCCCGGCCGTGGCCGACCCCGGTTCGCAAGCCGTGGCGATTGCCCAGCGCGAAGGATACAAGGTTGTGCCCCTCGTCGGCCCTTCGAGCATTCTACTGTCTCTTATGGCCTCCGGATTCAATGGCCAATGTTTCTGTTTCAAGGGATATCTGCCAGTAAATCCTGCCGATAAGGCCAAAGTCCTTAAAGAAATCGAGTCTGAATCTGCAAAACGCAACCAGACCCAGATTTTCATTGAAACACCCTATCGAAACAACAAGACCATAGAACTCATGAGTCGCACGCTACGCCCCGATACAATGGTCTGCGTGGCGGCCGACATAACTGACCCCGCCACGCAGACTATC
Source organism: uncultured bacterium (assembly GCA_905214715.1). Taxonomy (GTDB): domain Bacteria; phylum Bacteroidota; class Bacteroidia; order Bacteroidales; family Muribaculaceae; genus Lepagella. The sequence goes on from CAJMMT010000004.1 coordinate 90,666, forward strand.
ATTTCGCGTAAGGCTTCCCAATGGAAATTCCTGACGTATGACTACGACAAACGACCTGCGATATTCCTTATTCAGGCCTGAGCGAGAGGAGACGGCACATTATATACACGCGAGCCAAGATCCTGGTCAAGCATATAAAGTGCCATTCCGTTTTCTCCTGTCAGTTTCAGCCTGTCTATTATTTGCTTGGCTGTCTCTTCCTCTTCTACCTGCTCCGACACGAACCAGTCAAGTTTGCCGCGTGTAGCGTAATCATGCTCCTCTTCCGCGAGTGCATACAGACCGTTGATAAGAGAAGTTACCTTCTCCTCATGTTTCAGTGTGCATTCAAAAGCGTCGAGCGCGGAATTCCATTTTGTGGGAACCTCATCTATCGGTCGCAACTCCACGCGGCCACCGCGAGACAGCAGATAGTTTATGAATATCTCGGCGTGGGCCTGCTCTTCCTTGAACTGGATTCTGAACCAATTGGCTATTCCCGTTCGGCCTTCGCCTTCAAAATACATACCCATTGAAAGATACAGGTATGCCGACCAGAACTCGGCATTGATCTGGGCATTGATTGCCTCCTCGATTCTTTTGCTTATCATTGCTCTTTTGATATTTGGTTATACGCTCTCCCTCCCTCTATTTTCTACGGATTCAAAACCGTATTATTGCTTTCCTCACCTCTCTCTTGAATATTGAAGCCTTTAAACTTCACAAATTAACTCTTAGCTCCATAAAATTTATTCACCCTCCCCTGCGTTTACTATTAGGCCGTATTTCGCGAATACCATGAACCGCTGCCACGACAGCTCATAGCACCGGCCTTGCATAATGAGAAAGAAAATCCTCTTTGACCATCCCATGCTCCCGTTCGAGGAGTTCTCTGTTCCGGGAGACCTGCATCCGAAGCCTGAGTCTTCATCCGGGCTTGTCACTGAAGATCGTCTTCTATATTATGTATCCTTCGGATCCGGATCTTCAGGCAACAGTGCATACATAGGATCACGCAACGGAGGGCTTATCATCGATGCCGGTGTGCGTGCCGACACAATCATGGATGGTCTCAAAGCAGCTGGCATACAGATTTCCGCTGTAAAGGGAATTCTTCTTACCCATGACCATGCTGATCATGTCCGCTCTACATATACACTCCTGCGCAACAATCGCCATCTAAAGCTATTCTGCGGGAACCGAACTATGGAGGGTATCTTGAAACGCACCAGCATCTCGAAGCGTATTCGCGAATATCATGTCCCGGTTTTCATGGAAACCCCCTTCCGGATGCTCGATTTTATTATCACTCCATTTGAAGTACCGCACGACAGCTTCCAAAATTTCGGCTATTCTATAGAATTTGACAACCGTAAATTCGTGATTGCTACCGATGTCGGTTCTATTACCGACCGTATCCGCCACTACGTGGCGCAGGCCGACTATCTCGTACTCGAATCAAACTACGACCGGGAAATGCTTATCGGAGGACGATACCCCGAATACTTGAAATCGCGGATAATGAGTGGAAAAGGACATCTTGACAACGCTCTCGCAGCCGCTTTCCTGAAAGAAATCTGGTCACCGAAACTGAAACACGTATTCCTTTGCCACCTTTCCAAGGACAACAACACACCGGCCAAAGCCCTCAAGGCCTCCAAAGAAGCCTTACAGTCCCTAAACATCTCGGTAGGAAACGGCCACAACACCCTCGACGACCGCAAAGCGCAAATCCAGCTGACAGTCCTACCCCGCTTCGACTCAACCCCCCTATACGTACTGAGACCATAACACCAACACCCCAAAGCTCCCAGCACTCCCAAAATCTCCTCCAACCCTCCCAAAATCCTTTCACAACCCTCCCAAAATCCTTTCCCGGACCTCCCAATCTCCCAATAAAATTGTGGTCCGAACAAAGTGAGGACTACCCCGAAAAAACCAAGCCCTCCCAGAAAAAGCCCCCGAAGAAGCCTACAAAGAGCTCTTTCGCACGCTGATACTCATAAGCGGGCCCTCGACTCCGTTGGCAGCCTTGGCCACGCTGGTCTCTATCCGGATCACTCCGCCAGGCAGCTTATACTCCGAAACCTCTTTCTCCTCCCCTTCCGCATCCATGACCTTCCCGGCCCGCTCAGGCTCCCCGAGATCAAGGGTCTGCACAAGATACTGCTGCAGGTTATCTGGCAGCAGGTCGCCTAAATACAGGTTATGTATACGCAGTTCCCGTTCCGACACAACCTCTACCTGCCATTGTCCCGGCGAACCCATTATATCCGTGTAAAGAGGCATACCGGCCCCATCGGTCAGCACACCCTCGAATCGGTAATCCGCATCACGCAACGGCTCGTCTACCTGAAAGGCGTCGCTTACGCTCCTCACAGTCATGGCTATGTCGTTATCGGCGTGATACTCTTCCTTTTCCGGCTTCACACTATCGCTCTGACGGCTGCAACCGCCCGCTATCAGCGCGATAAGCGCGGCCACACCTAATGCGCCGACTGCGAATACCGCAATCCTTCCCTTCTTCAGTTGTACCATCTCAGCAACTCTTTAAGCTACTACATCCGTTACTTCTCATCAAGAGCTTTATAGGCCAACGCATAGTTCTTTATCTCCTTGACCATGGCCACAAGTCCGTTGCTCCGCGTAGGCGACAGATGGTCCTTCAATCCTATCTTATCTATAAAATAAAGGTCCGCGTTAAGGATTTCGTCAGGTGTATGTCCCGACAATACCCTCAGCAGCAACGCAACTATTCCCTTTACTATCATAGCATCCGAATCCCCTTCGAATATGATGGCCTTCCCATCTCTGTGAGCCGCAATCCATACACGGCTCTGGCATCCCTCTATCAGATTCGATGGGGTCTTTTCCGATTCCGGAAAGGCCGGAAGTGTGTTCCCGAGATCTATAATATAGGCATAACGGTCCATCCAGTCGTCAAGGCCGCTGAACTCCTCTATTATCTCCTCTTGTGTCTCATTGATTGTCATAATCCATATATGTTTAGGGCGATCTTCCGGTTACAACCGGCTCCCATTATATTTGCTCGGCAAAAATACTACATTTTTCGCTCTCGGCGTATATGACTTACAACAAAATTTGGCATCCTCCCACCTTTATATTATCTTTGCCCTCACAAAACCTTCACCCCTCCAAGGGTGTTAATAAAATACAAACAACTTAAGCCCCCTCTGTAAAGAGGGTGGTATTTTTTTTAATCTCTTTATTAATTGTTATCGCCTGCTTCCCAGCTCGCGCAACCCAATTGATAAGTAGCTGCGATAAATAACATATTAACATTTATTCTTCGTAACTACTTAACAATTACTTAGCAATACTTATACCATTATGGCTACATATCTGACTCAAGAAGGCTTCGATAAGAAAATGGCCGAACTCTCTGAGCTCGAAGCTCAGAGACCCCTTATCAAAAACGCCATAGCTGAGGCTCGCGACAAAGGCGACCTTTCCGAAAACGCCGAATACGATGCCGCGAAAGAAGCTCAAGGCATGCTCGAAATGAAAATTGCAAAAATCAAAGAGCTCATCGCGAACGCACGTATCATAGACGAGTCCAAAATATCTACCGACGAAGTGCAGCTCCTGACAAAAGTTACTATCCGCAACGTGAAAAACGGTGCGCAGATGACTTATACCATCGTTACTGAAAACGAAGCAAACCTCAAGGAGCGCAAGATCTCATCTTCCACTCCCATCGCTCAGGGACTTCTCGGCCACAAAGTCGGAGACATTGTGAAGGTTCAGGCTCCGGCTGGTTCGATAGATTTTGAGATTGTAAACATAGAACTCGGATAATCTGCCATGACTCTATTCTCCCGTATAATCGCCGGCGAAATACCTTCTTACAAGGTTGCCGAAAACGATGAGTTCTTCGCATTCCTCGACATCAATCCCGTAAACTGGGGGCATACTCTCGTAGTGCCAAAAAAGGAAGTCGACTATATCTTCGATCTCGATCCCGAATATCTGGGCCGTATGATGATGTTCGCACAGCGTGTGGCTAAAGCTCTTAAAGAAGCTGTCCCTTGCCGTAAAATCGGTGTTACGGTTCTCGGCCTTGAAGTGCCCCATGCCCATATCCATCTCGTACCTCTTCAGAAGGAGGGCGATATGAATTTCGCATGCAAGATTTCTGATCCCGATCCTGCGAAAATGAAGGAAATTGCCAGCAGGATCGCCTGTAACTTCAAGTAAACTATATGCTTGACCTCACACCTCTCGCGCGCCCCATATTTGCCTTGCGGTCCGGTCCGGTTAAGGACTGGGACCGCAGGCTGCAACCTCTTCAGCTTGCACAGCTCAACAGGTTGCTGCATCTGGCGCAAAAGACCGAGGTCGGTAAACTTTATCGTTTCGACGATATAAACTCCATCACCAGGAGTTTCAAACCCTCTCAGCAAAATTTGCTTGAGGCATATCAGGAGTTCAGAAACCGGGTCGCTCCTAAGGACTACGAGGCTTTCAGGCCTCTCGTAATGCGCATGGTAAAAGGGGAAACAGATGTGCTCTGGCCCGGGAAATGCCTCGATTTCGCTCAATCAAGCGGAACCTCCGGCGGACGCTCGAAGTTTATTCCCGTTACCAGCCACTCCCTTCGTCTGAATCATTATCCCGGAAGCGCATACTGCGTCGCTTTCTATCTGGCTCTCAATCCGGCCAGCCGGTTATTCTCTGGAAAAGGGTTCATCCTCGGCGGCTCGTTCGCTTCCCAGCTTAAACCCGACAACCCACGTGTCAAGATTGGAGACCTCAGTGCCACCCTGATTTCCAAAATTCCCTTCGGGGCCGGATTATTCCGTGTGCCCGATAAAAAAACGGCGCTTATGGTCGACTGGGAACAGAAACTCCCGGCTCTCGCGCAAAAAGCGGCTTTCTGCGATATTACAAATATTTCGGGTGTCCCTTCATGGTTCTACACCGTTATCAGGAAGGTATGCGAGTTGCGCGGTGTCGACCGTATCTCTGACGTATGGCCCAATCTTGAGGTTTTTTTCCACGGTGGCATCTCTTTCTCTCCCTATCGCGAGTTGTATCGGTCCATAACCGACCCCGCCAAGATGCACTATCTCGAGACCTACAATGCCAGCGAAGGTTTTTTCGCCGCCCAGAATGATTTCGACGACCCGGCTATGATGCTGTTGCTCGATGTGGGTATCTTTTTCGAATTCCTTCCTATCAGCGCGCTATCCGGCCCCCTCGCGCCGTGGGAAGTGGAACAGGGAAAGGTTTACGAGCTGGTCATCACTGCCCCTAACGGTCTCTGGAGATATCGCACAGGCGATACCGTACGTGTCGAGAATACATCTCCGCTTAAGATTAAGATCGTCGGTCGCACCCGCAGTTTTATAAATGCGTTCGGCGAAGAACTCATGGAAGATAATGCCGAGCGGGCTATCGCCGAAGCCTGCGCCGCCACAGGAGCCGAAATCCGAAACTACACAGCGGCTCCCCTCTATACCGAAAGCGGCCGTAAAGGATGCCATCAGTGGGCCGTGGAATGGGTTACTCCTCCGGCTTCAAACCTCGAGTTCGCCGACGTGCTCGATAAGACTCTGCGTACCCTGAACTCCGATTATGATGCCAAACGCGACCATTCTATTTTTCTCGATTCCCCTCAGGTCATTTCCCTGCCCGACGGCACTTTCGAGCGTTGGCTTCACTCCGTAGGGAACCATAAGCTCGGCGGTCAGCGCAAGGTTCCGCGTCTCAGCAATGACCGCCACATCCTCGACGCGATAGGTGTCACAGCCTGAGCGACTCCCCATGTGAGAATCGCATAAACCGTTTCGATGCCTGTCTGTTCAGGCCATTACGGGCCGTACCTTTTTTTATATTTGTTCTCCAATGGCTCAAGACAATTCCTTACGTCTGCAGGAACTCGCTACCGCTCCGGTGGGCAAGATGCTGCTTAAATACAGTCTCCCGGCTGTTGTCGGCACTGTTGTGATGGCTATCTACAACATGATTGACTCTGTTGTCATTGGGCATGCCATTCCCGACCCGAATGTCGTTGCCGGCATCGCCGTCACTTTCCCTGTCATGAACCTGGCTACCGCGCTCGGAATGCTTATCGGAGCCGGTGCCGCTACCCGCACCTCGATAGTACTCGGGCAGAAAGACCATAGACAGGGAGAATATATCCTCGGCAATTCGGTACAGCTGACTATAATCATAGGTATTATCTACACCACTCTCTTTGCAATTTTCATAGACCCGATTATCACTCTCTTCGGAGGTTCCCCAAATTCACTCCCTTATGCCAGGGAGTTCCTGCTTTGGGTGCTTCCGGGTATGGTGCTGATAAACCTCACATTCTCTTACAACAATGTGATGAGAGCCTCGGGATACCCCGCCAAGGCCATGTACACCTCCCTCCTCGGGGCCGGGCTCAACGCCATTCTCGCACCGCTGTTCCTGTTTGTATTCCACTGGGGTATTCGCGGAGCGGCCCTCGCTACCGACATATCCATGCTTATCACTGCCATTTTCGTGATGAGCCATTTCTTCTCGAAAAAAAGCGACTTGCGGTTCAAACGAGGGATATTCCGTTTCCGCTGGAATATCATCAAGTCTATTCTGTATATTGGTATGGCTCCGTTTCTGATCAACATAGCAGGAGCCTCTATAAATGCCATAATCAATAATTCCCTCCTCCAAGCCGGAGGCGACAATGCCATCGCGGCGGTCGTGGTTTTCAACCGCTATGTTACGATATTTATTTTCATAGTGATCGGCGTATGTCAAGGCATGCAGCCTATCCTCGGATACAATTTCGGCGCGCGTCGTTACGACCGTCTGTTCAAGACCCTCAGACTTGCAGCTACCGTGGCCCTTTGTGTGACTACTACCGGTGCCCTCGTGGGACAGTTGGCCCCCGGAGCCATCGCCTCTATGTTCATGACTGACCCCGAACAGATTTCCGTTGCGGTAAACTGCCTTAAGATAACTACCATATCCTTCTGGATGGTAGGGTTCCAGGTCGTGGCTACCAATTTCTTCCAATCCCTCGGAATGGCCGGTAAAGCGGTGTTTCTCTCCCTTACAAGGCAAATCATATTCATGATTCCTCTGCTGTTGATTCTTCCCGGCATCTTCGGTCTGAACGGGATATGGAGTTGCTTCCCCATTGCCGATGTACTATCCACAATAGTGTCCACGCTGATGCTTATCTGGCAGATCAAACGCATAAAACAGACTCCTGCACCGGAAGTCGCAGCCCATTAAGCTATTAAGGGTTCATCTTATCATTTCTGAAATTTTCTTAGCTACAAGACTCATAAGCGGGACTCCGATCCTATCCGGGACCTCAAGCGATCCATCAATCCATACCGGGCGGCGCATATAACCTATCTTTCCCGTTCCGGACGTTGCCGAGCGGTGTAACTCCAGATAATTCCCTTCCGGACTCACCACATGATAAAGTCTGGGCGAGACTATATCCCCGGCTATCTCCCCATACGCCGACCTCCGTCGCCAATATCCGGGACTCCCCGGTTCCGCAGCCTCGGCGATAATAAGATTGCCGTCAGTTGTTACCCCTACCGTACGCAGGCTGTCGGCCGGTATGGTGTACAACCCCACATATCCCTCTCCGACGGCTCTCCATTTTACCGGGGTAGACACCCACTCGGCATTATCCACCGGTCCTTCCATCAGCATCTCGCAGGCGGTCTCCTCTCCTAAGCGGGCTATTACATTGTCGAACCTTACCCGCTCGTCGCCGACTCTCCCGTCCGGGTCTGTGGCCGGGAGTCCGGCAGTAGCACGGACTCCTTCTATAAATTCAGCTCTTTCTATTCTCATCGCCTTGTTATCTTGCCACTCTTCCACAGCTCGCTCTTCTCTATTATGGTCTGGAGAACCCTGTCACACGTGCTGAAAGTGGCCGGGGTGCTTCCGTAACCTGTCAGGCTTCCGCCATCGAAGTGAATCCTCACTTTTCCCGATCCTACCGGTATCAGGGCTTCATATTCAAGATAACCGCGTATCGCGTATGTTTTCCGTTCACTCACTACCGATGTCCCGGCACTGACTGAATACCTGTCCGGGGTAAGAGCCGCCGGACTTACCGGCGGCTGCATCATTCTGTTGTTCATGTTTCTGTATAATCTCTTATTCATACCTTCGCTTCTCCACGATATTCTTCCCATTCACCTCCGGCCTTATGCCACAACTGACCTATTCGGGCCGAAGCCGACATGCCGGGACAGTCACATACAAGATAGAACAATACGCCATTGGCGCTTTCGGCATCGCCCGGAGCCTCTTTCGAGTCCCACATTCTATATGATGACACTCCGCTACCGCTCTCTTCGCCCTCTCCATCTATCCATATGTGGCACGAGCCTTTCAGTGCCAGCGCGTCCCAGATGAGGATGCCGCTGCGCGTGGCCTCTTCTCCCTCTACTCTGTCGCTGAAGTGATGCTCGCTGCTGTACACATAATGCACCAGGCGGTCTTCCCCTATAAGCGCCCCGCTGTTACTCCAGCCAAGGCGGTCAAGTGTAGGCTCGCGCTTTATCTCTATATCGCCGAATACGGTATGGAAATTAGTTACCGTCCACCCTATAGAGTTGGTTCTCGTGGTTATCTGTATCTCCGGATGCTTTGAGAAGTCTATGCACTGTATCTGTTCCAGAAGGTTCTTTCCGGCAAGCAGAAGGGCTCTCTTCGGAACATCCTCACCGGTAAAGAACATCTTGGCCAAAGCTATGACTTTCTCCACTGTCCAGGGTCCCGTATGCTGCAGCTCACGCTTGAACTGCCAGCGTATACCCTCCGTGCAGTAAACATACTGCATACCCATACGGGGAACGCTCATCTTGAATTTACCGGCCCTCCCGGCCCACAGCGTTCGGTTGCCGCGCACTTTGAAGTTGGCTATCGCCTGCTCCGCGACTATCGCCTTGGTGAAAGGAATACGCTTTTTCTGCGAATCAAAGTAGTCCGACACCACCTGATTCATGCCACGTTTCTGAAGGTATATACGTATAGGCTGGGGGACTATCAGATCGGGATCGACCTCTTTCTGGGTCTCGTAAAGTGAATTGGCAAGAAGCACTATGGTTGTTCCCGAGGGTATGGCCGGACACATCGAGTATTCCTCTTCCGGACTGTTCTTGCGTCCGTTCACCGCCCTCACTACCGGATTATTGGTTGTGGTGTCGCGGCCTACCACAAACAGCATCAGCGATTTGCCGGGTGTTTCCTCCCTGCCGTCGGGAGTATATCCGTTCACTCCCTTTACCAGGAGCGTGCTGTATTCGCGCGGCAGATTCTGGTCGCGGGCATCCAACGGCAATACTATCTGGGTGCTCTCGCTCGCGGCCACACCTGTGGATGTCTGCATGCTCGACCTCGGTTCCTCTATCATATAGTGGTCAACCTCCGGTGAGCTTACCTTAACTCTCTTTGCCTTGAGCATAAGGTTCATCAAAGGCGTGTCATCACTGTTGAATCGGAACAGTTCCTGATCTATATCGCTCTCCATCAGGTTTCCGGCGTTGATTCCTCCGGTGCCTTCCGCTACTCCGCTAACTGTCATTCCCTGTCCGGGCATCTCATTCTCTGTTTTCATATTATCTCTTTTTTATAGTTTGTTTTACATATCTTCAATAACCTCAAATTGCCCCTCGCTCCACCACCATCTCCGTCAGGTGCTCGCCCGGCGAAGCGGCGAGTAAAAACACCTGTTTCAGCGAGCCAAAGAAGCCAGGTCGAATATGCTTCCCGGAGCATATCCCCCACAGGGATCATAGCTCCATTCATCCGGCTTCCCTTTTATACGACTCACCCCATCCCCCTTCTCCGGTCCCTGCGCTGTAAGAAGGTCTATCCGCGTGTTGCGTCCCGCTACCTCACCCTCAGAGTAAGCCCGCGCTATATCTGTAGCGTAGCTCAGACCGCGCATTATCAGGTCATACACCTCTGTCGCGACCGGATTCGATGGTGTCGCGCTGAGTATACCGTCAAGAATCCTGACACCCTCCTCCGGATCAGCCGACGTTTTCCCTTCAAGTTGCTTAATCCGTTCCGCAATCCCCTCCGATAACAGACGCTTGCGGTACTCCTCCCCCGAAGGAACCTCAACACCGGAAGGAACCTCAACCATATCCGGATGTTCCGTGTCTCCCGACTCTCCGGAGTCCTCTTCCTCCGCTGAATCTACCATCTCCGTCGCGTGCCCGCTCAGCGAAGCGGCGGGTAAAGATTCTTCTCTCTCCATTCTCTCTTCTTCGCCTCTTCCGAGGCCCATGATCTTTCTAAGCATGTTGTTTTCTTTTGTTTTCATGTTGCGAATTTACAACCCTCCTTTCCCTTTCATCTTTTATCCATCCCAACCCAACCTATCCGCTTCGCTTTTTGTTTAAACTGTGAGTTTCAACTATAACTATGTCTGCGCACTCTCGTCATATTTGCCCACGCTGGCTCAAACTGACCGCAACCCTCTTCTCGGGACTGTGCGTACTTTTAGTGGCCGCAGTCATATTCCTTACCTTCTGGCTCACACCCTCGCGCCTCTCCGATATAGTGAACCGACAGGCTTCCCGTTATCTCGATGCCGACGTGCGGATCGAGAATCTGCGCTTCACACTATGGTCTTCTTTTCCGAGACTTTGCATTGAGGCCGATTCATGTTCCGTTATCTCTCGGTCTCTCGACTCTCTCCCTGCATCGCTCGCAAGCTCTCTCCCTCCCGATTGCAAAGCCCTATATTCCTCAGGTCCTTTCCGAGGTGGAATCAACCTCGTCTCTCTACTTGCCGGACGCATCAGGTTGCGCGACCTGCAGGTTGAACGTGCCTGTGTGAATCTGCTGGCGGTCAACGATTCTCTCGCCAACTGGGATATCTTCCCCACTGACCCCGGCTCCTCTTCGCGAATACCGCATATCTATTCCAATTTGGTATCGCTTAAAAACATCAGGCATATCAGATATCGCTCTCTCAGTTCCGGACTCAACCTCTGCTTAAAACCTCAGACCGCCACAATCAAAGCACTCCCGCACTCCGATACCTATGCCTGCAAGTTCGACGGACTGATCGATGCGGCTATACCGGGTTTCACCCTTCTTTCCGATTTTCCGTTCGACCTTATGGGCGATGTGTCTCTGAATTTCAATCCCTTCAAAGTGAATTTCTCCGATTTCGCTATCGGACTGGGAAATATCCATGCTCATCTTTCTCTCGACTTCCTCGCCGAGTCTGACCCTAAGTTCAATTCCTTCTCCTTCAACACGGATTCCTTTAAACTTCTCACTCTCTTCGGCTACCTCCCGGCTTCCGTAATTCCCGACCTGCGTGGTCTCGACCGCTCGGTAACGGTCAACGCATCGGCGCGGCTAACACGCCCCTATACCCTGAACTCCGACAATCTCCCTTCTCTGGCCCTTTATATATCTCTTCCTGAGGGGAACGTGGATATCCCCCTTTCATCCCCTATGCGGCTTTGGCATTCTACAATTACTGCAAGACTTGATTTCAATGGTGAGGATATAGCGGCCTCAAGCCTTACACTCTCTCCATTCGATATCAAGGGCGATGGTATGGAAGCCTTTTTCCACGGTACGGTAACCGATATCACCGAGCGCCCGCATATCTCCTCAGCCATCGATATGCGCGGAGACCTGAAACACATAGGAGCGCTGATTCCAGCTTTCGGCAGGTTGAAACCTGACGGAGAAGTCTCGGTAAAGGCCGGCATATCTTTCTACATCCCGCACTATTCACGTTTCGCCATGAAAGATATCGACATAAAAGCCGAAATATCTTCTCCCGGATTTGCCATAAATACCGAACCGGGACGATCCCGGTTGAAAGCCGGGAAACTGAGGCTTGCTCTATCTTCTGACTGCGAACTTGACGACGGTTCTTTCCATACCTCCGCTCCCGTGGCTTTCAATCTCTTTACCGCCTCGGCTTCGTGGCGTAGAGGCAACACTCTCCTTACTGCTGAAAAACTGACAGTCAAGGGCAACGCGAGAGTTCTGGAACCGGATTCCGTTTTCCGGTCGCTGATCGCCTATGTCGCTTCTTCCGACTTCAAAGTCGCCGCCCCGGGACATACCCTCGATTTCGCCGGAGTCGATATCGATGCCTCCCTGCGCATGGCCTCGCCGCTTGAGAAGAAGTCGTTACACACTGACTCTCGCCCTCTCTTCGCCGATTCTCTATGGCTGACGCGGACACCCCATCTCCCCGATGTGCTCACTGTAAATTCTCCCGGTTTCGCCAAATTCGTTAAGAACTGGAGATTGGGAGCTGATCTACGGCTTGACTCGGCACGCTGGGATATAGCCGGATACCCATATCCCTTCGCTCTCGGAAAGACCTCCCTATGGTGCGATTTCGATTCGATTGCCCTGCACCGTTTCAGCATCTCTTCCGGGATTTCCGATATAGCCCTTACCGGGTCAGCCAGCGGATTCCGCGCTCTGCTGGCGGGAAATCCGATGGCTATGATTGATGCCGAACTTGATCTTAAGGGTAAGACGATAGATATAAACCAGATTGCGAAGGCTACCGATTCTTCCGATAAAACGGATCAGGCAACCGGTGGCACGACCTCTGTTTCCGCTGATTCCGTTCCTCTGACTCCGGCCTGGATTCTGCCACGCAACATAAATGCTCTTCTATCGCTCACGGCAGACCGGCTGTATTACACTAATCTCGCCCTTGAAAATTTAGATTCACGCTTGATTGTCTCAGGAGGAATACTTCATATCCCTTATATGAGGCTCGACACGGGTTTCGGACGTATGGCCCTGAATGCCGATTATGATTCTTCCGATATCGCCGACCTTTCGGTAAGCGCGACTCTCGCCCTTCAGGATCTCGACCTCTCTCCGATGTTCGTCAAGTTCAAGTCTCTTTCAGAGAAGTTCCCGCAGATACGCAACCTGTCGGGATACGCGGCCTTGTCCGCGTCGGTGGATTTCGACATTTTCCCCGATATGACCGTCGACATGTCGTCGCTGACGGCTCAGATGGGAGTCTCGGGACGCGACCTTGTGTTGCGTCAGGACCCATTCATCAGAAAGGTTACACGCATGATGCTCATACGGCACGACAATCCGATTTCGGTTGCCGATATGGATATACGAGCGTCAGTCCACGACAATCTGCTCGAACTGTACCCCTTCCGTCTGAATTTTGAGAACTACAGTATTTCTATGCAGGGACTGAATAATTTTGCCGGAGACCTTGACTACCATATCGGCGTCATGCACTCTCCGGTATCTTTCCCATTCGGTATCAATGTTGAGGGCACCTATCACCACCCGTCCGTTCGCTTCGGTGGCGCGGAGTGGAAAGCCGATGCCGCACGCAGAGTCTCTTCACGCATTGAGAAATCCTTTACCTGGAACTTCGTGCATAAAATGCAATGGGCCGGGAAAATATTAATGAAAAAAGCTGCCACCGGCCAGACTTTCTGATCTCGTCCGCACTGCCGTTACAATAATTATACCTCCCAACTCCGTTATTCTACCGATATCTTTTGGAATAATGATTAAAGCAGCACTTATCGATATGGACGGGGTCCTCTACGACTCCATGAAATACCATGCCCGCGCCTGGCATACCATGATGGAGGAAATCGGAATCAAGACTGATCCCGATGAGTTTTTTCTGTATGAGGGAATGACCGGTCAGGCTACCATCGACCTGATTTTCCGCCGGGTCTACGGTCATGGAGTCGACCCTCAAAGAGCACGTCAGTTATATGCGCGTAAAGCCGATATTTTCGTTAACTATGGCCGCAAAGATACCATGCCGGGTGCTCGCGAAATGACACTTGCTTTGGCCGATGCCGGGGTGAAGTGCGTGCTCGTTACAGGCTCGGCGCAATCCTCCCTGATATCGAGACTCGACGATGACTATCCGGGAATATTTCCTCACGACCGTCGGGTTACGGCTCTCGATGTATCCAAAGGGAAACCGGACCCGGAGCCTTATCTGAAAGGGCTGAGTATCGCCGGTACGCTCCCCGAAGAAACGATAGTCATAGAAAACGCGCCCCTCGGCGTACGCGCCGGCGTGGCAGCCGGCCTGAAGACTTTCGCTGTTACCACAGGCCCTATCCAGAGAGAATACTTTGAAAAAGAGAATCCATTTATGATTTTCCCCTCCATGCCGGAGTTCGCCGAAGCGCTTCCAGCACTCCTCAGATCGCTCGCTTGAAGAGAGTTCACTCTCAACTTCTATTCTTTATGGACACTTCCTCGCTTTCCGGATTCCTCGCTTCTTTCCCCGAGCCGATATTTGTTGTTACCGACGGGAATGTAAACTCTCGTGTGCTTCCACTTTTCAATGACTGCAAGTCTGTTGCAGAAGCTCCACGTTATATCCTTCCACCGGGCGAGGATTCCAAAAACGCGCAAAATCTTATAGCATTATGGCGATGGCTTGCCGACAACGGTGCCACGCGTTCTTCTCTTCTGTTGAATATCGGCGGTGGGATGGTCTCCGACATAGGCGGATTCGCCGCCGCCACTTTTATGCGTGGTATCAGCTACGCCAACATTCCCACTACCCTCCTCGCGGCGATCGACGCCGCCATTGGCGGCAAGACCGCAATAGACCTCGGACCGCTGAAAAATCAGGTAGGGGCATTCGCAATGCCGGCCAAAGTATTCCAGTTCTCCGACCCTCTCGCCACCCTTCCACCCTCCGAACTTCTATCCGGATTGGGAGAGATGCTGAAATATGGTCTGATAGCCTCGCCTCTTCTCTACCGGGCCGTTCTAAATCTATTGCCCGATATCCGGCAACCCGGATTCGACACCGGAATCCTGACTCCCCATATTCTGGAATGCGCGGCAATCAAGGAACGGATAGTAGCAGCCGACCCAACCGAAAAAGGGCTTCGCAAAGTGCTCAATTTCGGCCACACCGCCGCCCACGCCTACGAATCACACGCGCTTGAGAAAAATGGCTCTCCCCTCCCGCACGGTGTCGCGGTAGCCCACGGTCTGCTCGTCGAGCTGATACTCTCACACACTATCCTCGGATTCCCCTCATCCGAACTGTACCCGCTCGCCATGGTTCTGAAAGAATATTTCCCCGCCACCGGCGCCACATGCAAAGACAACGACCGTCTGATAGAAATAATGGTCCACGACAAGAAAAACCCCGCCCCGGACCATATAAACTTCACCCTTCTGAAAGCCATAGCCGACCCCGAAACCGACCAATACGCCACCCCCGAAGAGATAGCAACCGCCCTGGATATCCACCGCGACCTCACAGCCCTGTAACCCCCTGATGAACCTTTACACCACCACCCGCGTTATGTATAGTGAAAGGATCAGAACTTCGCCTCATACGTTCTAAAAAAAGTTGTTATTGTTGTTTTAATTGAAGAACAAAGGTCGACGCGAGTCGACCTTTCTCTTTATTATACTTCTCTTTATTTATATAGGCGGTATATTACGCCGGAAATGGCTACGTCTGCCAAGCGCCGTGGCTGCCTCCGCAAGCGCGGATGAAGCATTCTCAGCCGCCGCACGGCTCTCTGCCGGCAACCGTGTGCCGCACCATATCCCGAACACGCGCCATACAAGATAGGAATGTACCTGCTCCTTAAGGTACGCGAGATCAGCCGGACTGACGTTCCCCCCAGTTAACACCAGTTCATACCATGCCGGTTCCTCAAGACGGTTGTCGCAGCCATCGCCCGCTATGACGCGCACCCTGTTTCCAAGCCTTCTGCAGACTTCGGCGAAGGCAAGACCGAGAAACCGAGACACGAGATGCCGGTTCTCGCCTTCACATATATCAGCCAACTGGTGCCTTACATGTCCGTCAAGTTCCTGATGTGCGTGCCCGGCCAACCATCCTGCCGATGCAAGATCATAGTCTATCTCGCTTCTCATCCAACGTAACTTCTTACCCATCACTCGCTTGCTGGTTGTTTTACCGTGTCGGTCGGGCGCGACGGACGTGTGCGCCGGCTCATGGCCTTGCCGACAGTCTTCAACGCCTCGACGGCGATAGACGTATATTGCGGCGCATCAGCCTTGTTGGTTATCACGAACCATTCAGCCACCGCGAACGCCACTATATACTGGTGGCTCGCGTCCACAAGTCCCCTTGCCATCGACGAGTTGAAGTTGGCCGGATACTCCACTTTGATTACCACCGTTCCCGAAGGATCGGGCAATTGAAGATTGCTGGCCAGAACCCGCTCCGACACTACCCATTCCCCCAACTCCTGATATAGATTCCCGAGTGCGGTCTGCACCGACCGCAATATCTGGTTCAGGTTCGAGTCATCATTGTTCGCCTGCATCTGGGCTACCTGACGATGGTTCTCGCCATCGGCGCGGCTCAGGCCGGTAAGATAGGTCTTGTTCTGCACATCATAAATTATCTCCGACATCGAGAGCCTGAGTTCTTCCTGTCTCGCTATTCCTGCATTATCCATATATTTACATTAAGTTTTATTTCCATTATAATCCATACGGTTATCCCCTCACGGGTGCGGCGCGGTGATAGAGCGTAGCCATCAGACGGCCTATCTCCTTTGTCGCCTCGCACTCCGCCTTCGCGCTTTCGGCCTCGTCCATCATCCCGAGCCACCGCCCTAACACGCTCTGCACCATATATGCCTTAAGATGGAGCCGGGCTGTCTCCTCAAGAGTGTCAGGCCAACTCTCTTCAAGTTCAAGCTCGACCTCGAACTTCTCGTCGCTGTTCACCACCCCCTTTAAAAAAGGGCGCAGGTATGTCAGCCCACGAGCCACACTGTCATCAAAAAACCATTGCGCCAATCTGCGGTCTGAATCTCCCATACTCTCCAGTTCGCCGCCCATGTTACCCTTATCACGCCGTACGCTACGGTAAGCGCTTGTCAGCGCAACTTCATTGAATACCCCTTCCCGCTCTGCCGAAATTTTTATCCTCTTCATGATTTTTTGCAGTTTCTATATATTATTTTTATCAATGTTTATTAAATTTGTAGCAAATTTAGATGCAAGTCTATTTTTGCTCTTTTATCCATCTATTTCTTCTTTTCTCTGCCATGTCAAAGAATAAAGATTTCGATACTTCTACCGTCAAGGGGCGTTTGCTTTACTTCTTGAGTGAGAAACGTCTCAGCCAAAGTGAGTTCGGCCGCATACTCGGTGTCGCGCCCACATATGTCGGGGCCATGAGAAAATCGCTGTCGGCCGACAAGGTGGCCCGTCTCACCCGCGCTTTCCCGGATCTTAACCGGGATTGGCTTCTATATGGCGAAGGCGAGATGATCAAGGAAACCGATGCCGAAGCTGATGCTATCGCCGGGCCCAACGAGTATGAAGTGCCCTTGCTGCCGGTATCGGCATTTGCCGGAAACCTGCAGATGTGGTCGCAGTCAGTCGCCTTGAAAGACTGCGAACGTATCATATCCCCCGTGCGTGGCGCCGATTTCGCCATCCGAATTACCGGCGACAGCATGGAGCCGCTGCTCCACGACGGCTCCACAATACTTATAAAGCGTATAAACGAGAAGGCTTTCATACCCTGGGGCAACCCTATGGTTATCGACTCGGAAAACGGAGTGCTTGTAAAAGATGTATTTCCCAGCGAACGTGGCCGGGCTTTCATCGAGGCACGCAGCGTTAACCCCAAATATCCGCCCCTTACAATCCCCACCGAATCGATTTACGGCCTTTATCGCGTGATGGGGTGCGTACGCCATTTCTCTACAATATAAATCCCATTGATTAATAATAATTTAGTCCGCTTTTAAAAGCGGATGCAGAAATAAAAACTCGTGGATTACAATCATAAGGAAATCGAAAACCGCTGGAGAAATTTCTGGCGTGAGAACAAGACCTATCAGGTTTCTGAAGACCCTTCCAGAAAGAAGTTTTATGTTCTTGACATGTTCCCTTACCCTTCAGGTGCGGGTCTGCATGTGGGTCATCCGCTTGGCTACATAGCCAGCGACATATTCGCACGCTACAAGCGTCAGAAAGGATTCAACGTGCTGCACCCTATGGGCTACGATGCCTACGGACTTCCCGCCGAACAGTATGCCATACAGACAGGACAGCACCCCGAAAAGACCACTGTCGAGAATATAGCCCGATATCGCAACCAGCTCGACAAAATCGGATTCTCTTTCGACTGGAGCCGTGAAGTGAGGACCTGCGACCCGGAGTACTATAAATGGACACAATGGGCGTTCATGCAGATGTTCAATCATTACTATGACCTTGAAGCCGACAAGGCCATGCCGATCTCGCGTCTCGTAGCTCGTCTCGAGACCGACGGAACAGCCGGCCTCTCGGCGGCCCAATCCAAAGAGATAGAGCTAACCCCTCAGCAATGGAATGCCCTTTCTGAAAAGGAACAGCGCGATATTCTCATGAATTGGCGCCTCGCATACCAGGCCGAGACAATGGTGAACTGGTGCGAGGCCCTCGGTACCGTGCTTGCCAACGATGAA
Source organism: uncultured bacterium (assembly GCA_905214715.1). Classification (GTDB taxonomy): domain Bacteria; phylum Bacteroidota; class Bacteroidia; order Bacteroidales; family Muribaculaceae; genus Lepagella. The sequence continues at coordinate 109,103 of CAJMMT010000004.1, forward strand.
GTTTCCGAGTGTATGTCGGTACGTGGAGGCCATCCCGTGGTGCAGAAGCTCATGCGCCAGTGGTGCCTCCGAGTGTCGGCTTATGCCCCCAGACTCCTCGATGGACTCGAAACAGTGAATTGGAGCGATTCCCTCAAAGAAACCCAAAGAAACTGGATCGGCCGGTCGGAGGGTGCCGAGATGCGTTTCCCTGTAAAGGATTCCGATATTGAACTCGAGATCTTCACCACCCGGGCCGACACCGTATTCGGCGTTACATTCATGGTGCTCGCTCCTGAATCGGCATATGTCGACCTTCTCACCACTCCCTCTCAGGCCGAGGCGGTGAAGGCATACAAGGCCGAGGTTGCCCACAAGACCGAACGCGAACGCCAGATAGACAAGAAAGTTACCGGTGTCTTCTCAGGCAGCTATGCCCTGAATCCGCTTACCGGCAAGGAGATTCCGATCTGGATTTCAGACTATGTCCTGGCCGGATATGGCACCGGAGCCATTATGGCCGTCCCGGCTCATGATTCGCGCGACTATGCTTTCGCACGCAAGTTCGGCTTGCCGATAATTCCTCTTATCGAGGGTGCCGATGTATCTGAAAAGAGTTTCGATGCCAAAGAAGGCCGGATGATTAATTCCTGCGGTCCGGAACTCGACCTCAACGGCCTGGAGGTTAAGGATGCAATCGCCAAGACCAAGCAGTTTATCCACAAAAAGGGTATAGGCAAGGTCAAGGTCAATTTCCGTCTGCGCGACGCCATATTCTCGCGTCAGAGATATTGGGGCGAACCTTTCCCTGTTTATTACAAAGAGGGACAGCCTTATCTGCTCGACGAATCTTCACTACCTCTTCTCCTTCCCCCCGTGCCCAGCTACCTTCCGACCGCTACCGGCGAGCCTCCGTTGGGACGTGCCGAAAATTGGGTCTCGCCCGAAGGATTTCCGCTGGAGTTCTGCACCATGCCAGGTTTCGCAGGTTCTTCGGCCTACTATCTGCGTTACATGGACCCGCATAACCCGGAAAGGCTGGTCAGCCGCGAAGCCAATGAGTACTGGCGGCAGGTAGACCTCTATGTCGGCGGTGCAGAACATGCCACCGGCCACCTTATCTATTCCCGATTCTGGAACAAGTTCCTCTATGACCTCGGTCTGGTATGCGAGCAGGAGCCTTTCAAGAAACTCGTCAACCAGGGTATGATTCAGGGACGCACCAGTTTCGTTTACCGCATAAAGGACACCAACACATTCGTTTCACACGGCCTGAAAGATAATTACGACGTTACACCCATACGTGTCGACATTTCCATGGTTTCCAACGACCGTCTCGACACCGAGGCTTTCCGTCGCTGGCGTCCCGACTTCGCCGATGCCGAATTTATACTTGAAGATGGAAAGTACATATGCGGATATGCCGTCGAGAAGATGTCGAAATCCATGTTCAATGTGGTCAACCCCGACGACATAGTAGAGCGTTACGGTGCCGACACCCTGCGTCTTTACGAGATGTTCCTCGGACCTATTGAACAGTCCAAGCCCTGGGATACCAACGGTATAGATGGTGTAAACCGCTTCCTGCGCAAACTCTGGAACCTCTTCGAGAAAGCCGATCTCACAGCGGATGTTCCTCTTTCCAAGGAAGAGGCCAAATCGGTCAACAAGCTCATAAAGAAAGTTTCATACGATATCGAGAACTTCTCGTTCAACACTTCGGTGGCAGCCTTCATGATCGCGTTAAACGAACTGCAGACTCTCAAGACCACAAACCGCAAGGTCTTCGAGGCCATAGTGCCGCTGTTAGCGCCCTTCGCGCCTCACATAGCCGAAGAACTCTGGCATCGTCTCGGCAATGACACGAGCGTAGTCGACGCCCATTGGCCGGAATACGACGAGGATGCTCTCGCCGAAGCTTCCGTAAAGTATCCCGTGAGCTTCAACGGCAAGGTTCGCTTCAATATAGAGGTTCCTGCCGACGCTTCGAAAGAGGAGGTCGAGAAAACGGCCCTCGCAAACGAATCCGCAGCCAAATGGCTGGAAGGGAAAACTCCGAAAAAGGTTATCGTAGTCCCCAACCGCATAGTCAATATCGTACTATAAAAATAAGTACCTCAAAAATAAGTACCTCCTGATGTAGAAACAGGCATCCCGCAAACGGGATGCCTGTTTCTTATATTGAAGTTTTAAGTAGGTAGTCAGAGCGCGATTAAAGAATGATCTTCTCCACTTTACTGCCGGTTACCTTTATATATAGACCCTTTTCGGGGTTCAGCACGCGAGTGCCGGTAAAGTCATAATATACTGCCTGGCTTTCGGAGTCCACATTGATTTCATCAACTGCTACAACTGAGGATACGGTATAGTGGAGCGTTATCTCCTCGTTTCCGGTGCCTTCCTGCTCTACGTAGGGATAGCTGCTGTAATCCGCCAGATAGATCGTGTTGGCCTTGATGGTGATTGTATATTCTCCCGGCTCGGTTATCTCCTGGCTCAGCTTGATTGTCGTGCCCGCAGCGGCGGAACTGGTGAGACGGCCGTCGGTGATGACTTCACCCGAGGCATTGGTTACTGAAATCTGGCTCTTGCTCGTGTTATAGCACGGCTTGATGTTTGCATTGTCCGACTCCACTCCTGTCCAGACGGTCTTGATTACCTTCAGACTTTCCACTACGGCGCCATCGGCCGGATCGGTCGACTCCAGAACGAAGTGCGGTACGACAGGTGCGGGAATGGTGTAGTGGAGAGTTGTCTCCTCGTTGCCGGTACCCTCCTGCTCTACGTAGGGATAGCTGCTGTAATCCGCCAGATAGATTGTGTTGGCCTTGATGGTGATTGTATATTCTCCCGGCTCGGTTATCTCCTGGCTCAGCTTGATTGTCGTGCCCGCAGCGGCGGAACTGGTGAGACGGCCGTCGGTGATGACTTCACCCGAGGCATTGGTTACTGAAATCTGGCTCTTGCTCGTGTTATAGCACGGCTTGATGTTTGCATTGTCCGACTCCACTCCTGTCCAGACGGTCTTGATTACCTTCAGACTTTCCACCACGGCGCCATCAGCCGGATCGGTCGACTCCAGAACGAAGTGCGGTGTGAAAGGTGCGGGAATGGTGTAGTGGAGGGTTGTCTCCTCATTGCCGGTACCCTCCTGCTCTACATAGGGATAGCTGCTGTAATCAGCCAGATAGATCGTGTTGGCCTTGATGGTGATTGTATATTCTCCTGGCTCGGTTATCTCCTTGCTGAGACTGACTGTCGTACCAGCGGAAACGGAACTCGAAAGACGGCCGTCAGTTATGATTTCACCGGCAGCGTTGGTCACCGAAATCTGGCTCTTTGACGTTCTATAGCAGGGCTTGATGTTGTTGTTGTCAGACTCCGCTCCTGTCCAGACTGTCTTGATTGTCTTCAGTTTCTCAACCACTGCGCCATCGGCGGGATCGGATGACTCCAAAACAAATTTACCGTAATTCGTTTCAGTCTGGGCACTCAGCGACATACCTGATGTCAAAGCCACTAAAGTCACTGCAAGTTTGGTAAGACCTGTTAAGTTGAATTTTAGATTCATAAGCTTATTCTCTATTAAAATTAATAAACATTGAATATAAGGAGTATGCGGTACGCACGCCGACGTGCGTACCGCATGTTTTAGATTCAGAAAGCGAATTTCTTAACACACACGCCATCGGGGGTGGTCACCCTGACAACATTTACGCCATTGAATTCGGAAGCAGGCACACAAAGCTGACCATCAGGAGCGGAGTACCGTGCGCGGGTTATGCCGTCGATTCCGATTACCTCCACGGTCATAGCCTCCGGGGCCTTGACACTGAGCATACCGTCAGTGTAAATCACGGTAATGCCGTTATCTGCGGTTTCCATCACGCCTGACCCGGGATCGTTGCCGTTGAACCACGCCGAGGGCATCTCGGCAGCCGTCAGGATACGGTCTGTCTTGCGGTCTATCAGCAACGCAACAATGCTAATATTCTTATTGTCGTCCACATTCCCCGGGCAGTGGAATGATGCCTTATATGAAACCTTCTCTTCAGCTTTACACGATCCGGTCAGAGGTAGTCCGTCATAGTTGGGGAATATGCCTCGTGCCACATGCTGATATTTCATTTTACTATATCTCACCGGATTGGATTCGTTACAGTAGAACTCGAAGTAAGGCCATAAATCTTCGCCATAAGCCTTTACTATAGCCTCTTTGGTTACTCCTGAGTATGCGTTCGACTGATTCCATTCCTTCAGAGCATTTTCGTCATCCCCTTTCGGTGTAACATCATTCTCGATCACGACAAAAGCCACACTCTGATCCATCTCCTCCTTGTCGTACGCATTCTCCACAGAGAAGTTAACGGTGATTTTACTGTCGGTTTCTGGATGGAATTCAACCTTGTCGAAAGTAATCTGAGAATAACTCGGAGTGTTCATCAGAATATTGATAATCTGAGGAGTACCGGGGTCATTGTACACTGTACGCTGGAAGTAAGCCGTAGGAAACGAAGTTGTTCCGGCACGTTGCTGAAGCGTTCTGAGATACTCGGTGCCTTCGATTTCCATCTTGTCGTTGTAATGAACGGCGATACCGATTACATGTCCCTCGTCGTTATTGTACTTATCCTTGAAATAATCCAGGTAAGCGGTGCCACGCGGACACCAACCGCACCAGGAACCGGTCATCTCCTCCACCACGGCCACGGGGGTGTATTTGCGTGTAGGAGTGTTGATTGCTCCTTCAACCACGGTAGGTTCCACACCTTCGATACCCGGGTCGACTGTCACTGTGTAGGTGATTCCACCCTCAGGAACCTTGATTGTCTCAGGGAATACCACGCCAAACGTCTTGCCGGCGATATTGACTGTCCTATTTATCTCCACTTTCGACTCGATTCCGATGGATGTGGACAGAGATACGGTGATTCCGTCAATTTCAGATGGGGTATTGATCTGGACCGACATTTCCACTTGAGTCTCCGATTCAGCGGGCAACACTTGTGGCGTATTGTCAGTAATTGAAATGTAGCATGGTGCCACCGAAATCTCCGTTACACCGAACAACGCGCTGTCCTTACTGCGGTTCACAATGGCCAGATAAACATCCTTTCCGCCATAGCCGATAAGCGGAATCGCGATACGTTTGGTGTTGACAGCACTGGTTTTGCCGTAAATGAACGACTGCGCCACCGGAGCCTTTGTAAAATCCTCTTTTCTGTTTCCCGTTTCCGAAACGAACACACTGAATTCGTTAAGGGCGGCTATACCGGCTTTACCGTAGGCACCGGCAGTAAGCATCAGGATCTCCTCGTCGGAATCAATTCTGATTTTGGGGGTCACAAGCCATTCATCTGATTCCACATCCTCGATAAACGAAGAATTACTGAACGCACCCCAAGTTCCGGTGATCGACATGAGACGGTAGTAAGGAGCTTCTCCGTCGTTGCCGAATACACTCTGCCACGCAGGCAGCGGAACCTCGCCCAAACCGTATGTGACCCATCCTTCCGGAAGCGGGTCGCCGTGGGCTCCCAGATTGCTGAAGTCCTCGTAGAACGCAACGTCTGAAGAAACGGTCCGGCCTCCTGCCGATATGGCCGCCAGACACATCGTCATAGCCGCCAGTCTGCTATATATTGCTTTCATTGCTTATGGTTTCAATGTGTGATTACCTTTGCGGACTTGGTGTCGGTCACCACGACATAAATGCCGGGAGCCACCGGAATACTGAGATCCGAGGGAGCGTCAGTGATCTTCCTTATAAGTTGTCCGTCTATAGTGTATATTTTTACAGTCTCGCCCTGATAGCCGGTTACGCTGATCACTTCGCCCCCCGTTATGGCGCAACCGCCATCAGCTACAGACCGCACGCCGCTTCCCAATCCATCGGCCACCTCATAGTCAGTCACCATGACGAATTGATTGGAGGTGTTGTAGGCAGCGCTTATGTAAAGAGTGATCCATTTCCGGTTCTGGAGATCATCCGGCAAGCGGAATGCGTAGGAGGCCCATCCGCTCCCCTTGGGTATATCGAACAGCTTGACGGGACTGTCATATCCGTAAGTGTCGCCGTAAATAGCCACGTCCGCCATATTGTTGCCTGTCCAGAGATTAAGAGACATGCCTGCTTCATGCAGACCCTCTGTCGAGAACTTGGGCAGCATCAGCATACATCCCGCCGGAGCTTCGAGCACGCTACCCACCAGAGCGATGGAGTAGGGACATTCGCCCACTATATTCTTGGGATCCGCAAAGCCCCAGTCTGTCATTCGGTTGGGATCATCGTTGCGAATTATACGGATTGGGTTCAGATTGGGTGTACCCCCGAAATATGTCTCCTTGGCCGGGAGTGCCCATGGTGTGCCGAGCATATCGCTCATCCAGGCATAAGAGTCGGCGCGGCCTGCCACATTCTTGGGCGCGATACCTATCCATTCAGACTTCAGACCATTGTTGGCATCTACGGTTAACGTGTACTCGAACACATCGGATCCGACGGTTTCCCATTCAACCCAGCCTTCGTCAGTATAGCGCATTATTGCATATTCCACCTTGGTCGGGTCGACATAGTACCCGCGGTCTCCATCTTCCGTAGGACGGTCCCATGTGACGTGCAGAGAAAGATTGTCCTCCGAGGTCCAGCCTGCTACATTGGTGGCGGGACCGGGAATGTCATATCCGCAGTAAACGCGCACCGATGTGCTCTGACCCACCAATCCGTCAATGGAAGGCACGGCTATTATCTCATTGATGCCCTGTTCTGTGGTAAGGAATGCGGTAAGAGTCTGGCCGCTCTTGCCGGAAAGTTTTTTCGGCTCGTATTCGGTTCCATTCACGGTAAGTTCAACGTCAATTGTCGCGTCCTCGGGGATAGCGTCGCCGTTCAGGTACTTTTCCGGCATCCGGAACTGAACCTCGGCTGTCAGTTTACCCTTCTTGCCGCCCCAGGCCTTGAGCTCGGTAACGGCCGATGGCAGCGGCGCGGAGATATGAGTGTCCTTTATGCTTATGTCGCGTACACGTACACCGTTGCCAACACTGCGGTCCGCCCTGTAAACGTGGAAAGCTAAGTAATATATGCCCGGACTGGTGATGTTGAACAACTTGGACACTGGATGCCAGATACGGTCGGCAGCCGGCACCGCGTCGTAGAAAGTCGCGATAGCAGACTCGGGGTCGATGTCCGTGCAGAGATAAGCCTGCAGGTCCAAATTGGGATAATAGACGGCGAAATTGGAAACCTCGAACGACACCTCATAGAACGAATCCACACTGTCGAACTGAATCGGAGGTGAGAAAAGCCAGTCGTCTGAGCCTCCCCAGTTCAGAGATTCACGGAAACACAACACTTTCTCACCATCCTGATTCATCTCGTTGTATCCAAATGAATCACCGTCCTCGTCAAGGTCGAGGGACGTGAACGCCCAGGACTCGGTTTCAGTAGGTGTTACGTGGAAGTCCATGGGCCATGGTTTTCCGAATGTTATGAAAGCGGATTTATCGGAAGATTCAGACACATGTCCATGATTGTCGGCTTCTACACGGGCCGAATATCCGGCATATAGGGCATCATTTTCGGAGATCCATTCGAAAGATGTGGCGTTGACTACCTGACCTACCTCAAGGTTGTTGATGTATACGTGGTACGTCAGATTCTGATGGTCCAGATATCCGCCGTTGAGTCCGCGGATGACGGGGTCCCAGCTTACGGTGGTTCCCGTCAGCACAACATTCTGAGGCTTCGATGGAGTGTCGTAGCCCACAAAGTATTTCTTGCTGCTGCGGGAGCTCTTCATCTGGTTCTGCTCCACATCGAAAGCGAACGTATGGTATCCGTCACTGACAGCGGTGAAGTCGACGTTAACCCGGCTGCCCGCCTCGGCAGTGCCGCTGCTGTACTCCGTGTCATCCAAATATGCGTGCCATGTTATCTGACCGGTTATAGGCTCTCCGGAAAACATGGTCTGCGGCATGAAGATGGATATGGTTCCATCGTTCTGACCCTTCCCGAAATCAAATTTGTCAATGATAGGCTTGCTTATCGGTGCCGGATCTTTTTCCGCGTCAACTACTGTCATGAAAGGCAACTCAAGGCGATTGTCCATATTTACAATCTGCGTAAGGGAGTTTCCCTTGGGGTCGATGACGTAGATTCCGCTGCCACCCTCCGACATTTGGGCGAACCAGTAATAGCATTCGTCGATGTCGTCATAGAAAAGAGCCGTGCGCGCATATTCCGTACGCACACCAAGGGGCATGATTACAGTCTGTGTACCATCCCGGTCTATTTTTACCAAATCGTTGTTGCGGTTTACTCCTACCAGCGCGTTCTCCTTTTTATTATAACATATTGATGCGCAAACATGCAGCCACTCTTCCGCATCATTGATCGCGACTGTCTGCTGCACATCTCCGTTCGGCGACGTAACAAACGCGTAGCCCGAACCGTTTGTGTTGGTTGAATACCCCCACAGGCTGTCGTCGGTAGGATCGTAAGCGCAGGATATGTAGTTGGGACGGTAATTGTAGAACCCGGTCTCCGGGTCAGTGAGCGATATCTTCTTTGAGTCGGTGATCTCTCCGGTGAGCAGATCCGATTCGGTATATACCAGATCATCTATCTGCTGGGTGCCATACCGGAAGATCGAACAGGCTTTTCCATTCCTCACCCATCCCAGGTTCATATTGTAGTTTTTGCGACTGTACTCCAAAGTGTAAAGATAGTCAAAACTGCCAAGAGTCGTAATTTTAAACATTCCGATAGGAACGCCTCGGTAGTCATTAGTGTTATAGCCTAACAAGATTTGATTCTTCTCTTGGAGGCGTCGGGCAAATTGAGCCAGCTCCTCGTTGGCTTCCGGCATCGAGCATATACCGGGCAACGTCCGGAGATCGCCGTCTGTAGGAGCGGTTCTACATGCGGTTTCCGGCGTAAGGGCTTCAGGGAAGGCCCAGCCGCCTTCAGGGACTTGTCCCGCAGGCCTGGCTCCGGACATTGATGCCGTTGCCAGCAACAATACCAAAGTTTGTAATTGTTTTTTCATATCTCTTAAGTTTTAATGGCTACATTATAAAGCGGTTTGTAAAAATAATCCGGCACTTAAATCCATGCTTCCATGCCGCCAAATATAAATACATGATTTTACATCAGATTTAATATTTTTTAAATCATGGCAAAAAAATAAGCAAAAAACATAAAAATATCACTGCGGCCACTCAGCGGATACGCCGGACAGCCATGCCATAAAAACAAATATGATTTTTGATAGCACAAGAGTGACTATTTCGTTTTAACTTATTAGGACTTAAGCAATTCCCAAGAGCAATCCCCCCTTTTTATAGAAGACCAGGACCGGAACCTGTAACTGAGATAAAAAGCTGAAAGCGCTGAAGGTTAGTTATTCTTTAGAAATTTTTTCTTCAGATTACTCAAATACTGTTGCGTTATACCCAGATAAGAGGCGATTGTCTTCATTGGAACTTTCTCAAGGATTTCAGGACGCGCCGACACCAGCGACTTGAATCGCTCGGAAGCTTTACCATTGATTACCGAGTTCTTCATCTCGAAGTAGTACAACTGACAGTGAGCCATGCAGAAGCCCCATTGAGCGAACTCATGCGACTCGCGTATCATTCGGTCGAAGTCGGATTTGCGGCAATGCAGCACACGCGAGTCGCAGCATGCCTCCACCTCGTAAAACGACGGTGATCCGCAGTAAAACGAATGGCTGGAGTACATCATCGTGCCCGGCAACGCGAAGCCCCAGCAACGGTCATCGCTGCCGCTGAGATAGTTGTAGGAGAAGATACCGTCCATAACCACATAAATATCGCGGTTCACGACACCGGTTTCGAATATACTCTCACCACGCCTCACATACATCACGTCCATCATCGACAGAAACATCTGCATCACGGAGTCCGACAGCCTGAAGTCGCATTCCTGGTTCAGCAACTCCTGCATCTTCTTCATTTCTTCGGCACTCAGCTTGGTGTCGCGGGGCCCGGTATCAGCATCATTTTCTCTCCTCATGGTCGCATATTTCGTTGGCAGTTGTCTAACTCTCTATTTTTAAGTAGTTGGTAAAAAATTAATGAACATATAAAACGCCGTTATTTCGGAGCCAATTCGGCTGCGGAGGGAAGGAGCATATACTATATGCGACAGACTGACAATGCCGAAGTGGCCCGAAAGAACAAGTTTTATAGTTCAAGATTTCCATATGTTTATATATCGATTAATTTATACCAACTACTTAAATACAAATATAGTACTTTTATTCAATTTAACCGTTCTTTTGAATAAAAAACATTGAAAAACATTGATTTCAGCTGTTTATGAATAAGAACCTGTTAGAGCCTGTTTAACACAGGCCATTAATACAGTCAACCGCAATATCCAACATGAAAATCCGTTTAAATTACGATGAGAAAGCTTGTTTTCGCAACCAACAATCCTCACAAACTTGAGGAAATCCGCGCCATCGCCGCTGATAAATTTGAAATACTCTCTCTTTCCGACATAGGATGCCACGATGATATTCCCGAAACCGCACCCGACCTGACAGGCAACGCCCTGATCAAAGCCCGTTGGGTCAAGGAACGTTATGGCTACGACTGCTTTGCCGACGACACCGGTCTTATGGTCGATGCCCTCGACGGCCGTCCGGGGGTATACTCCGCACGCTATGCCGGTCCTCATTGCTCGCCCGACGACAATATAAGGAAGCTTCTCGCCGAATTGCAGGGAACCGCAGACCGCAAGGCTCGCTTCGAGACTGTAATCGCCCTGATTCTCGGCGATGAGGAACGAACTTTCTCAGGTCGGGTGGATGGACGCATAGCCACCGAACGCCACGGCTCCGACGGATTCGGATACGACCCGGTGTTCATACCCGATGAACTGCCGGCTTCCGACGGCTCGCTGATTCCGAATACCGGTGCCATCTCTTTTGCCGAAATGTCGCAGGCCGACAAAAACGCCATTTCTCACCGTGGCCGCGCCACAGCAGCGCTTATCGGTTTCCTCATGAAGTAAAAATCCATCCTGATCAGAAGTATTTTAATGAAATCCATAATATCTTTTCTTATAGCCATACTCGCCCCGCTGGTCGCTTTCCCATATTCCGACCCTTCGGGAGTATGGACCTACCACCCCTCGGCGGGAACAGAGATAAACCGTATCTTCGCCACACCGGGTATGGTGTACTACATCACTTATAATCAACCATATTATTCCGATGTACCCGAAAACTCGGTGCCTTACTCAACCGTCCATGTCTATGACAAGAACGCCGATGAACTGCGTACGCTCTCGAAGGCTTCGGGACTGACCGACAACTCACCCGTGCTCGCGGAGTATAACCCTACCGGAAAGTACCTTGCTCTCGCGTATGCCGACGGCAACATTGACCTTCTGCATGATGATGGCTCCGTAACCAATGTCCACGGTCTTAAAGATGCCGAAGGAATAAACGACAAGGGTATAAATTCCATCTCTTTCGACCAAAGCCGGAACCTTATTTACGTGGCCACCAACTTCGGATATTTCTCCATCGACGACAAACGGGGGGAAATAGAGGAATCACGTATCTTCCGCTTTCCGCTGCTGGCCGTGGCACGTGCCGGCGACTGGTTTCTGGCCGTGGATGCCGACGGCAGAATCAACTCCGCGCCCATGTCGGCCAACCGTATGAGCTGGGACGATTTCTCACCCATGCCTCAGTCGAAACCCGTATATCGTCTGCTACCCCTTTCCGGCAATGTGGCCGGAGCGATGGCATCGGAAAACAATGCCCATATCCTTCTCTATGTCGACCCCTCGGCCAATGAGGTGCGCGAACTGAGAACTATGTACAACATCTCATGTCAGGCCCTGAAAGATGGCTATTTCATCGGTTCGAGCAACCGTGGCATCAAGTTCCGCGACGACGGCGGATACGACATGGTGGTCATACCCTCTCCCGAGTCTGACTCTCCCCATGCTATGGCCTCGGCCGATATGCGCGAATTCTGGTTCGCCACCCCCCTGAAAGGATTCTACAGCCGCAGGTATTCCGACAGCGATGGCTCGGCTTCATGGGGCAATCCCGCCTCTCCCCGCCGTCCCTCGGGGCCGCACCCTTTCCTGGCCACAGATATCGCGCTTCACCCTACCCGTGGTTTCCTGGTGCCGAACCATGGCATAAACGGCATATTCTCTTCCCAGTCTCACCCTGAGTCTCTTTTGCTATCCGCGCTCAAGGATGGAGGCTGGTCGCACTTCGACCTCCGCGAACGCATCCCCTCGCAAACCGAGGCTTTCGCAAGCCCCAACGGTATAGCCATAGACCCCGACAACCCCGACATCGTTTACTTCGGTTCATTGCTCAACGGTTTCTTCCGCATGAATCTGACCGATCCTTCCGATGTGCTCCACCTCTCGCGCCCCGATTCCCGATGGGATGCCCTGCCGGGCTTCGTGAAGGTCCATGAAGTCAACCCCGAATGGAAAAACCTAAGTCAGATTTCATATCCGGTCATAGACAACGCCGGCAATCTATGGACAGTGTTCAACGATTACAAAGCCGCCAATCCGGCCCAGCTTTGGGTATGGAACGCGGATGCCCGCAGAAGTTCCACCAAACCCTCTTCCGTAAGGTCCATGAACCACATCACCGTGCGCGGCACAAACATGAGCCCCGGAGCGGCGGTGCTTCCTCTGAACCACGCTTCCAATGCCAATACCGTGGTCTTTAACGATGGTTCCGCCAACGCCAATATAGTGGTCCTTAACCATCAGGGCACTCTCAACACCACCTCTGACGACCGCACCCACACCATCACTCTCAGCTCCCTCTTAGACAGCGAGGGGCAGCTTGTAAGCGCAGCCTATGCGCGTACTCTTTTCGAAGACCCGGAGACAGGTCTGGTATGGGTTGGCACCGAGTCGGGTGTTTTCTCTTTCTCACCCTCCGGCGCGCTCGCAGGAAACCCGCAGATAAGACAGTTCAAGATTGCACGTAACGACGGTACCGGACTGGCCGACTACCTGCTCTCGGGTGTCACCGTCCACCACATTATGGCCGACCCGAGGAACCGCAAGTGGATTTCTACCGGAGGCGCCGGCCTGGTCTGCGTGTCGCCCGACGGTTCTGAGATAATCACCTCCTGCACCACTTCCAATTCCGACATCCCCTCCGATGTGGTTTATAAAGCGGTTTATTCACCCGACATACAGACTATGCTCGTGGCAACGGATGCCGGGCTGGCCGAATACCGACCCTACAACGTGGGCGACGGCACTGACTTCGAGAATGCTCGCGCATATCCCAACCCTGTAAGGCCTGACTATCTTGGTTATGTTACCATCGACGGACTTGTCGACAACGCGATTGTCAAGATAGCCGATGCACGCGGTCAACTGGTGCGTGAGCTTGGCTTCGCCGCCAACGGACTTGTACGATGGGATGTCTGCGATATGCAGCGTCGCCGCGTAGGTTCCGGGGTATATTTCGTACTCGCTTCTACCGGACCCGATGACGATTCTCTCTCAAAAGTCGCAAAAATTCTGGTAGTCAACTAATTTTTTTGTAATTTTGCGTTTTAAGCGGCCTAAGCCGTTTGTCAGATAATATTATGAAACGTTTTCCAGTATTACTCGCCATACTTGCGGGAGCCCTGAGCGCATTCCCGCTTGATTTACATATCAATCCGGGAGAACTCGCTTCGCGTCTGCAAGACCTCGACAAGGGGGCATCGTCGCTCTATCTTATCGGTAGTATCGACGCCCGCGACCTCGCCGCGCTAAGAGATGTGCCTGAGAATTTCAAGACTCTTGACATGAAGGAAACCGAAGTGGTGGAATATCGTGGCCAGCTACCCGAATTCCCGGGATATTCAATCTTCCCCGCAGGTATGCTCCCTGACCACCTCCTTTTCAACTCACCCTTCACTTCTATCGCGCTTCCCGCCAATATCACGATCATGGGCAAAGGTGTATGCGCCAATTCATCTCTGCTCGAAGAGGCTACCATAGGACCCGGCACCACGGCTATCTCGGAACTTGCCTTCTACGGTTGCCCCAGACTGAAAAAGATTATTTTCCCCTCTTCGCTCGAAAGCATCGGATCGAGAGCCCTTGCCGAATGTCCCAGCCTCAAGACCGCCGATCTTTCCGCAACACGTATCAATGCCATTCCCGACCGTTGCTTCGCCGCAGACACGTCGCTCGAGAACGTGAAACTTCCATCGGCCATATATTCTGTAGGGTCAGAGATTTTCACAGGTACTGCTATAACCTATGTGAACCTTCCCAACTTAAAGGAGGCAGCTCCTTACGCGCTGGCCGATATGCCGCTACTGCAGGGGGTTACCCTAAATTCCGATGCCGATTTCAATATCGGGTTCCTGATGGGAAACACCAAGCTCAACGAGTTGGCAGGCTCGCCGACCGACGTGCCTGACCTTTTCCTGGCCAACACCGGGGCTATGGATATATCTTCGGTTGCCGGAAACGCCTCCTCCATAGGCCGTTATGCTTTCGCGAGAACGCAGCTCGACTCCCTTATCCTCTCCCCCTCGCTGACTTATGTGGATCTCGGGGCTTTTGCCCATGCGCCGAATCTCAATTACATCGATGCCCGCGGACTTGACTCCGATATACCCGATGCCCATGCCGATGCCTTTTCGGGCATTAACCCCTCCGACATTGTACTTCATGTTACCAAAGAATCGGAAGAGGAATGGAAACAGCATCCCGTATGGTCGCAGTTCAAAGTCGAATCCGCCACAACCGGTGTTGACACAATAACCTCCCCCGACGACTCCATACGCATTCTCGTGGCCTCACGCCATCTCTCTGTCTCTGCGCCTGAAAACATAACCGACTGCAGTGTCTGGCTCGCCGATGGCACTCCTGTATGGAAAAGCGATGGCCACGCAGCTGAAATAAACATAGACCTACCGCTGCCCGAAGGGCAACAAATACTTATTGTGAAAGTCAACACCTCTTCCCACTCCAAGACTGCCACGATACTGACACGATAAGATAATGGGTAAGAACAAGCTGAAGAAATTCGCCGATATGGAGACCTTCCGCTGTGTGCTCCAATATCCGCGACACCTTATTCCCGAATCCGGTTTCCCCCTTCAGGGGAACTGGAACCGGGATTTTTTCCTTTCTCCCGCACCTCTTGTTCTCGAATTAGGGTGCGGCAAAGGTGAATATACCGTCGGGCTCGCCCTGCGGCATCCCGACCGTAATTTCATCGGACTCGACATAAAAGGAGCCCGTATGTGGACCGGAGCCAAGACGGTAGAGGAACAAAACATCCCCAACGCAGCTTTCCTGCGCACCGAAATCGAACTTATCGACCGTTTCTTCGCCCCGGGAGAGGTTTCCGAAATCTGGATTACATTCCCGGACCCGCAGATGCAGAAAAGTCGCAAGAGGCTCACCTCCACCCGCTTTCTGGACTTATACCGGAAGATAATGGGCCCGGAGGGCGTGGTGCATCTAAAAACGGACTCTCCCTTCCTGTATGAATACACCCGTCGCCTCGTAACCGACAACAATCTCGAGGTACTGCGCGATACCGACGACCTCTATGGCTCCGGCCTCGCCGACTCGGGAAGTCACGGTTTCGCCGATCCCGAAACATCCATAAAAACATATTACGAACAGCAATGGCTCTCGCGCGGTAAGAAAATCAAACTGATTTCCTTCCGCCTCGGCTCCCGCCCCCTCGCCGAACCCCGCGAAGACGACATAGAGCGCGACGACTACCGCGCCTACCCGCGCCACGACGCCCGCCACGACGCTCCCATTGTGGTCCGAACGAAGTGAGGACTACCGCGTAGCAAAACCAAGCGTAGCCAAACCAAAAGCTACCGTAAGAAAAAAACAAGCAATGACCCTATACCCAAACCTCATATTAGACGCTCTGAAGAACGTAAAATATCCCGGCAACGGCAAGAATATCGTTGAGCTCGGGATGGTCGAAGACGACATACGCATAGACGGCAACACCGTCTCGTTCTCCCTTATCTTCGACAAACCCACCGACCCCTTCATAAAATCGGTAGTACGTGCTGCCGAAGCGGCCCTACCGGTTTTCGCCGACCCGGATATCGATGTCAAAGACCGCATAGCGGTCAAGTTTCGCCAGCCTTCGAAACCGAAACCTGCCTCACCCCTCCCGGGAGTGAAAAACATCATAGGCATAAGTTCCGGAAAAGGTGGCGTAGGCAAATCCACCGTCGCGGCCAACCTCGCCGTAGCTCTCGCCGCCCAGGGGTATAAGGTCGGACTTCTCGACGCCGACATCTTCGGCCCCTCCATGCCATTGATGTTCGGCGTGGAAGGAGAGCAACTGTATATGGTAAACCAGGATGGACGCGACTGGATAGAGCCTGTGGAGAAATATGGCGTAAAGATGCTCTCCATCGGCTTCGTCGTAGACAAGAACTCCGCGGTTCTGTGGCGCGGCGGTATGGCCAGCAATGCCCTGCGTCAGCTTATAACCGATGCCTGGTGGGGAGATCTGGACTATTTCCTCATCGACATGCCTCCCGGCACAAGCGACATACACCTCACCCTCGTGCAGACTCTGCCTATAACCGGCGTAGTGGTGGTTACCACACCGCAGCAGGTGGCCGTGGCCGACGCTCGCAAGGGGATAGCCATGTTCAAGGGCGACAAGGTGAACGTGCCGGTACTCGGACTGGTGGAAAACATGGCCTGGTTCACTCCCGCATCGCATCCCGACGAGAAATACTATATTTTCGGCAAGGATGGAGGCGAAAAACTCGCCGTCGAAGCCGGTGTGCCTATCCTGGCGCGCATCCCGCTCGTCACAGACATTTGCAGCGATGCCGACTCCGGTCAGCCTACCTCGCTTAACCTCTCGCAGACAGCCGGAGCCGATACCGACAACCCCGAGGCAAAGGCTTTCGCCGCACTCGCCCGCCGCGTGGTGGAGGCCTGCGATGACAGAAACCGCACCCTCCCTCCGACAGCAGTTGTAGAAACACACTGATAATGTGTTTTAATTTAACAATCAATCATGTCAACAAACACCGTAGACAACACCCGAAAGGTTACCACACGCCGCCTTACGGAAATGAAGGCCCGTGGTGAAAAGATCACCATGCTCACAGCTTACGATTATTCTTCAGCGAAGATCGTCGACGAAGCGGGCATGGACGCCATTCTAGTAGGCGATTCAGCCTCCAACGTCATGGCCGGTAATGTTACTACTCTCCCCATAACCCTCGACCAGATGATTTACCACGCCAAATCGGTCATGAAGGCCGTCAAGCGCGCGCTCGTCGTGGTCGACCTCCCCTTCGGCTCCTATCAGGGCAACTCGAAAGAGGCCCTCAACTCCGCCATACGCATCATGAAGGAGAGCCACGCTGAAGCCGTGAAGATGGAAGGTGGGTCGGAAATAGCCGAGTCCGTTTCCCGAATACTCTGCGCCGGAATTCCCGTCATGGGACACCTCGGTCTGACTCCGCAAAGCATCAACAAGTTCGGCACATATTCCGTGCGCGCACGCGAAGAGGCCGAAGCCAAAAAACTGCTTGACGACGCCCACTTGCTCGAAGATTTAGGTTGCTTCGCGATAGTTCTTGAAAAGATCCCCGCAGAGCTGGCGGCCAAAGTCGCCTCCGAACTCACCATACCCATCATAGGTATCGGCGCCGGTGGCGGTGTCGACGGCCAGGTGCTCGTAATGCACGATATGCTCGGAATAAACCAGGGATTCTCGCCGCGCTTCCTGCGCCGCTACGCCAACCTCGCCGAGGTGATGACCGATGCCTTCCGCCGCTATATAGCAGATGTCAAGTCGTCCGACTTCCCCTCAGCCTCGGAACAATATTAACACCACGCGACAATACTGATACTACTAATACCCTATGCAGGGAGTCCGTCTTAGGCCGGCCTCCCTGCATCTATAATATCAGAAACTGACAATATTAGAAATTGACCTGGACGCAAGCCTGTATGCGGTTGTCATGACCTTGGGCGCCGCTATAGTCGACCCTCCGGCCATATATATACTCAAGGCCCGTCTGAATAACCGGCGTTACCTGCCAGAAAACATTGGCCGTGGCGTACTGCGCGTAGCGGTACTGGTCGCCGTAGCTTATCTCTCCTCCCTTATAAGGGTCGGCATACGTGCGTACATGCGAATAAGCGGTGGTTGCAAAGACTTTCTCACTGAAGTTATACTGTAAGCCCACAAACGCGCCCCAGGCCGACACACAGCGCATCTTGCCGTCGCCCGTAGGCACCATATCCATGTTCATACCGCACAAGTCCTGTATATGGGACGCTATACCCTGTCCATATACCCCCTGCCAGTAGGCGGTGATGAAATTGCTCAGCGATGCCGTGCCGCTGAGCTGCACTCCCCACCCGACCTTGTTGTAGTTCTTCTGCAGTATCTCGTCGCGATATTGCATGTTACGCAATATACCGGAAAGGCGCACCCACGAATTGTCGCCGTCCCACGAATACTTGATATATGCGGGTATATCGGGCACACGCTGCTTAACTGTGCCGGCACCCTCTCCCGCCGTTACCGAATATAACAGTTTCTCGACACCGGCCGCTACCGTCCATTCCTTGTTCCTGCCAAATCTGACGGTATAAGACACCAAAGAGGTAGGTATGGCAGTGTATGCGTTGGGACCCTCGTAATCTATTGTGGCCGGAGAGCAACCTGTATCCGAGAAGAGTGAATAATCATAGCCGGCTTCAAGGCCACGCCACTTTATGTAGGCATGCTGCAGCACCGGCATATAATCCTTAAGGAAATTGGCACCGACAAACACACCGATCTTATCTTCAGATTCAGGTAAAGCCACGAAGTTAAGGCCCAGGAAAGTCTGCATTGCCGAGAACTGGACCTCTCCGCCGTTACCCGGCTCGGGATTGACGTTTATCTCCGAAGTTATGAACTCATTCGGATTGTCGAGAGGACTGCCGAAATCGTATGAAGCCGTAACCTTGGCATAACCGCATATAGCCATATAGAACTTAGTATCCTTCCCGGCGAATGCGAACCGCGACTGCCCCAGCCCCGAAGGAGCATTCTCCTCAAGAGTTTCCTGCATTTTCAGATTCGGGTCGGCAAGAGCATTGCCATCATGACCGGAAGTATAATCCTGAGCGCCGGCGACGCGCGGAGCCAAAATAAAAGTCAAAAATACAATAGTGGTAAACGTTTTTTTCATGGTACTTGAATTAGAGTGTATTGATAAACACAGTAATCCCCCAATATAAGGCATATTATCATTTATTCCCGGCACGACTTCCCTATCACTAATACGCGAAAAAACAACAAATAGTTTAAACCCGGCCAAAAAACGCCTCAGTAGCGAAAATACGGCACCAAACGCCTCAGTAACGATAAGACGGCCTAAAACGCCTCAGTAACGACAATACGGCAAAACATTTTAACCTTTATTGATACAAAAATCCAACCATATCAATAACTTTGCATCTGAGCCGGGCTAAAACCGGAGCCAAAGACAAATTTGCTGCCGCCCTCGCCAGCAGCCCTACCCGCTGCCGCCCTCGCCAACCCTTCCTCCGGTTCTCCCCGCTACCGCCGCCCTCAGATTAGCGTCGCCAGCCAAAAATTTGTCTTCGGCTCAGAGATTTATCTCCTTAGATCTTTTTCTCCTCCTGAAGTGAGGGCTTTTTCTCGCCCGCTCTCCTCTCACTCCCCGCCTCTAATTCCTCTCTTTTATTATCTCCTCACGCAAATCTTTATTTCATATGAATCAAGACAAAAAGGGACGCGCTTTCTGGCATGATTATAAAGCCAGATGCATCTACTTCATAACAATGAAGAAAGCCCCCGCCTCCTCCTATTCTCCACCGACGGCCTCCTATTCTCTACCGGCCTCCTCCAACTCTCCTCACGTGGCCTCCTCAGATCTGCCGTCGCTTTCATCGCCGGGAAATTTTGACTGCGCCCGGACTCCGCCTAACGGCTCACACTACTACCTCGGGCCGGAATTCTCCTCTTTCGGTAAAATTATCGGAGACCCGGCGATTCCCCATGGCACCCCGGGATGCGCCGGTATCAATCTCACAACCTTGGGAAAGATTGTGAGAAATGCCATCTATAATATCTCTTTGCTTGAACCCAAAGCGCGTTTGTTCCAATACGCGATAATGCCGGATCATATTCATTTCCTCCTTTCGATAGAACAGACACTGGATCAGCCGCTCGGGGCTCTGATTGCCCGATTGAAGAATGCGATAAACCGGAAAGCGGGTCTGACAGGCATATTCCAGGAGGGTTTTAACTTTCAGATTATGCGGGAGGGGCGGCTGCTGATTGTCTCACCTTTGAACCTTCCGGACATCGAGATGCTTGACAGCAACCGTAAAGTTACGCGCAGACAAGCGTTGCTTATGAATCAGCTTGCCGACGACATCTGCACCGACAAACTCCATTGATTTCCCAAGGGATTCCCGGAATAAGAAAAAGTGCCTCCGCGAATGCGGAAGCACTTTATTTATCATTAGCTTAGGAAGTCTTACTTCACAACCTTAACAGCCTTACCGTTCTGAACACGGATGAAGAGACCGTTTTCGGGGTTAGCAACGCGAACACCCTGCATATTGAAGTAAACAGCCTCGCCGTTGGCAGCCTCTACTGCTGATACGCCGGTTATTATCCCATTGCCGATTTCAAGAGTACCTGCGCTGAAATCATCATTGAGAACAGTCAGCTTGATGGTAACATTATCCATAGCACCGGAAAGGGTTATGTTGCCGGAACCGGAACCGAGGCTCATTTCAGTTCCCGCTGTACCATATTTGCCACCGGTAAGCTCGCGAACACCCCATGCGCCACCACAGAATTTGAATTGGGCATCGGCAGCAAGAGACACTCCTTCGAGAGTATAAACCTTACCGTCGGTTGTTTTCATCTTATAATTTGCATCATTGGGAGTCCAATCATTCATATTACCAACCATATACATATCAAGGATTTGACCTACCGGGAAGGTTACGCCTTCAGGAAGGGTTGCTTTGATGGTAGTCAGGTCTTCGCTTACTGTATAGCTTATAAGTGTCTCAGTATCTCCCATCGGGGAAAGGATATTTGCATCGCCAGACTTCATAGAAGCACTTGCAGTGTTTGTAGCCTTGTTCCAGGAACCGTCAAGCATCTTGGCACCACCATTGAAGGCAGTCCATTCTCCTTTTGCAGTAGAAATTTTAAAATTACCTTTGGCTGAGAAAGAGTAAACACCATTTTCAGCAGCGAGTTCAAGAGGAGTAGCCGGAGCCCAAGCTGCAGTGGCACCTGTAACATTATCGCCAGTTACATACAACTGAGCACTTGCAGATACGCCGACCAGAGCGGCGGCCATGAGCAGAGTAAATTTCTTCATTTCGATAGATTTTAAGTTAATATTAAAGTTTAGTTACTCATTCTTTGTTTATGTGGCTTTCACTTGGATTCAAGCGTCAGCCTCGGAACTTTAATTCTTAACTTGTCGTCTGACCGGGATTTTCCACCGACCCGACATATCTACTTAATCATCCTGATTCCGGACTACGAGGAAAACGACATCGCCCGCAAACAAACCATATCGCCCCAAAAGGGAAATATTCCACGGCATCCTGTTCAGGAATCATAATGCCATTTAATAGCACCTATATGTTAACGAGTCTGAAATACGCCTGTTCCGCCGATTCTGCTGCAAATCGGTCCGTACGCATCCGACATGTAAGAATTAATATCCTATAAATAAGGACAATGAAATGTAGAAGGCTTAATGCCTCCTGAAAAACTCGCATCAAAGGTATATATATATATATATATATGCAAGTGTTTTAACTTTCTTTAACAGTATTTCTAAGTGGAAGTTGTGAGTTGTGGGTTGTAGAGAGTTATTAGTTATGAGGGTTATAGTTTTTGGTTGTTAGTTATGGGTACGTGTTAGGGTTATAGTTTGGGTTGTTAGTTATGGGTACGGATGACGAACACCCCGGAGAGGCTATTCTCTGCGTTCCCTCTCCGGGGAACGAGCTACGCAAAACTTACAACTAAAAAATAAAAACCAACAACCAATAACTTACAACTTCCACCAACCCAAAACTATTTTGTATCCCAATATAATTTATGTAAATTTGCAGTAGCACTGAAAATTTGCATAATTTATTATGAGCGATTTTTTTATTTCCCGTACGATAGCGAACTCAATCACAGAGGCGGCCGAATATTTCTCGGTCGTAACATTGACAGGACCGAGGCAATCCGGAAAATCCACCTTACTGCGCCATCTATATTCCGACGCTCCTTACTATTCTATGGAGGATCCGGACATCCGTCTCGCTGTCAAGGAAGACCCCAGAGGGTTTCTATCCCAGTTTCATGAAGGAGTGATTATAGACGAGGTACAGAATGTGCCGGAACTACTTTCCTATATACAGGGCATAGTGGATAACGACCCTGCACGTAAGTTTTATCTTACCGAGAGTTCAAACTTCGGACTTTTGCAGTCAGTCAGCCAATCGTTGGCCGGTCGCTCGGCTGTATTTGAATTACTGCCGCTATCGATGTCGGAAATTTCCGGGATAGATAAGGGAATTTCCACTGACGAGATAATGTATAAAGGCTTTTATCCGGCATTGTGGAGCGGGAAGAATATTCCCAAATTTCTATTTCCAAACTATGTGAAAACATATATAGAGAGGGATGTGCGCGATATGCTCGCAATCAAGGATCTCGACTTGTTTCAACGCTTTGTGAAGCTGTGCGCGGCACGTATCGGCAGTATTTTCAATGCTTCGGAATTATCAAACGAGTTGGGAGTATCGGTAAACACCATACAATCCTGGGTATCTGTACTTCAGGCTTCATATCTCATATATCTCCTGCCACCGTTTTATACCAATACGCGGAAACGGCTGACCAAAAGCTCTAAAATCTATTTCACCGATTGCGGTTTGGCGGCGTACCTGCTTGATATCGACTCGCCGCAAACACTTAACCGCGACAAAATGCGTGGGCATCTGTTTGAGAACATGGTGATAATGGACTTTCTCAAAGATGCATATAATACCGGACGAAATTGCGGACTCTATTTCTATCGTGATTCCAACGGCAACGAGGTGGACTTGCTGGTACAAAAGGGGAACGGGTATGATTGTTATGAAATCAAGTCGGCATCGACATTCCATCCCGATTTCACCAAAGGCCTGAAAAATTTCGAGAAAGCGTTTCCGGAATTGACAAAAAATAAAACAGTAATATATACAGGCGACAAGATGCCGGAATTTAACGGAGTAGCAATAGTCGGTTGGCATTAGTTCAATTGCAGTCAATTACAACTCACCCCAACTTACAACTAAAAACCAACAACCCTTAACTGCAAAACAAAACTTACACCTCCCACCAACCCAAGACTTAAAACTTACAAATAGAAGAGCGCCTCCGCGAATGCGGAGGCGCTCTTCTATTATCAGTCGTTATTTATCAATTGAAACGGCGGTTGCCCTGCAGCTTGGAAACTGTAGAGGCAGCTGCCTCCTTCTTGGCCAGCGAACGCTTCAAGATCGCGTATGCGACCGGAGCGGCGCAGAAGAGCGAGCAGAAAGTACCAACAACCACACCGAAGATCATAGCGAATGTGAACGAACGGATGGTATCGCCACCGAGGAAGAAGATGCAGAGGAGCACCAGCAGAGTCGACAGCGAAGTCATTATCGTACGGGTCAGTGTGGTGTTAAGCGACTTGTTGAATGTCAGCTTGCGATCCTCCTTGGGATAAATCTTCATCATCTCGCGGATACGGTCGAACACAACCACGGTATCGTTGATCTGATAACCGATTATTGTAAGCACGGCGGCTATGAACGACTGGTCGACCTCCATAGAGAAGGGAAGGAATCCCCAGCATACGGAGTAGAAGCCTATGATAAGGAAGGCGGTCAGGGCCACGGCGCATACGGCGCCCACCGAGAATGCGATGTTGTGGAAACGCAACAGGATGTAGAGGAACATGCAGACAACGGCTATGCCCACTGCCCAGTATGCGTCGCGCTTCATGTCGTCGGCCACCGACGGGCCCACCTTCTGAATCGAGATTATACCACGGCTTTCGTCAGCGATAGTGAACGCCGTCTGGTCCATAACCTTGCCGTCGGCACCTGTCAGCTCGGGCTGGAGCCCCTTGTACAGAAGACCGGTTATTTCCTGCTCTATGCCATCGGTCTCGGCATCGATCTTATAGTTGGTGGAGATACGTACCTTGGTGGGATTGTCGATCGAGATAACGCCAACCGAAACGGTCTTGTCGTTGGCGGCTTCCTGCAGCTGTCCGAGCAGGCGCTGCTGGATCTCAGCGGGGTCTACATTCTTGTCGAACTGAACCACATAGTTGCGGCCACCCGAGAAGTCGATACCCTGGTTCATGCCACGGATAGCGAGCGACGCGATCGAGATTACGATAAGGGCAACCCATACGGTAGCGGCGACTTTGGTCTTGCCGAGGAAGTTGTACTTGGTGTTGGCAAGGAAGTGGCGGCTGATCTTGGTGTCGAAGGTCATGCCGGCGCAACGTCCGTTCTTGGTGATGATCTCAAAGGCAATTCGGGTCAGGAAGACTGCGGTGAAGAACGAGCAGACCAGACCTATGATAAGGGTGGTTGCGAAGCCCTTGATGGGACCTGAACCGAAGATCAGCAGGATCACACCTGTGATTACCGAAGTAAGGTTCGAGTCGAAAATGGCCGAGAAAGCGTTGCTGTAACCCTCGGAGATAGCCTGGCGAAGTTTCTTGCCATTCTTAAGTTCCTCCTTGGTGCGCTCGAAGATAAGCACGTTGGCATCGACCGCCATACCCAAGGCAAGCACGATACCGGCTATACCGGAAAGGGTCAGCACAGCCTGAAGCGAGGCGAGGATACCGAGAGTGAAGAAGAGGTTCAGTATCAGACCTACGTTGGCAACCAGACCAGGTATCACACCGTAGATCATGATCATGAAGATCATCAGCAGTACGATCGCTACTACAAACGAGAGGAAGCCCTGACGCACCGCCTCGGCACCGAGACTCGGGCCGATAACGTTGTTCGATACCACGTCGACCTTGGCGCTCATCTTACCGCTCTTAAGAACGTTGGCGAGGTCGTTGGCCTCCTCGGGAGTGAAGTTACCGGTTATCTGCGAAGAGCCGCCGGTAATCTCGTTGTTCACGTTGGGGAAAGAGTATACATGCTCGTCGAGTACGATGGCTATGGGACGACCGATATTGTTGCGGGTGATGGTAGCCCATTCGCGTGCGCCACGGTCGTTCATGCGCATGTTGACCATGTTGCCCTGCATGTTGTCATACTCGGAGCTGGCCGATGTAACGGCATCACCTTCGAGCACAGCCTCACCCTTGAGGGCTATTAGCTGCCAGTAGGGAGTGGTCTTTGTCTCGCCGTTGGCTTTCTTCACGGGGTTGCCCTGGGCGTCGAGCACCGGAGCCTCGAAAGGCTTCACTTCCCACACGGCGTGGAAGTCGGAGGGAAGCGACTTGCGGGCCAGGTCGGTATTCAGTATGCTGTCGACCATAGCGCGGTTGGCGGGAGTCACGAAACCGATCACCGGGCTGCCGGCGCGCTGCGGGCCGCCGAGAAGCTCGATAAGGTTGGTGTGGCCCACGGTATCCTGGGCGGCGTATGCCATAGCGAAGCTATTGAGGTCGTTCGCGATTTCGTTGTAGTTGTATACTTCGAAGAACTCAAGGTTTGCCGACGATTTCAGAAGCTCGGTTACACGCTCGGGTTCCTTCACGCCGGGCAGTTCAAGCAGAATCTGACCCTTCTTGTCCTGAAGTTTCTGGATGTTGGGGGCTACCACACCGAACTGGTCGATACGGGTACGGAAGATGTTGAACGCGGCGTCGACCTGGCTGTCGAGCTGCTTGTCGAGAGCTTCGACAACCTGCTCGTTGGTCGAGTTGCTCTTCAGCTGGCCAAGGAACTCACCCTCGCGCACAAACAGACCGGCCATGGCGCCAGGCTGGATATAGGATGAGAATTTCTTAACGAAGTCGGCGTCGGAGGTCTTGGTACCGCCGGCAATTGTCTTGTTGATGGCCGAGTTGATCTCGCGAAGCTGGGCGTCGCCTGCGGCATACTGCCTCAGCATGTCGGGGATCGAAATCTCCAGTACCACGTTCATACCGCCCTTCAGGTCCAGCCCCATGCCGATTTCCATCTTGCGGACCTGGTTGTAGGTGTAGTTCAGATAAACTTTCTCCTTGTCGAGAGAGTCGTTGAACTGTTTCAGACTCTGTTTGTAGACATCATTGGTCACGTCGTCTGTCTTGGCCATCTTTGTGGCATATTCCGTAGCCTTCTTCTCGTAATGAGAGGTCACTACCGAGAATGAGATGTAGAATCCACAAATCAGGATAAGCAGGACTGCAATGGTGCTGATAAACCCTTTGTTCTGCATTTCTTGAGTTAGATTATTTTGTTTATTTTTATTCCTCTAATAATGAATAATTTACTCACATATATGCGAGTAATATGGCGCCGAACGCAAGTCCGGCAATGTATTTCAGCTTGCAAAGATAGGAGTTTTTTTCAGTTTTACAACAACTTGTCTTTATAAAATAAACCGGTTTCCATCCGATTCCCATCTATAAAACCCCGATTCTTCCTTTATAAAAAGGAGCGGATAAGCTCTTCATAACGCCGCGCTATCGCCCCGGCGGCGAATTTGCGCTCGACCGACCGGCGCATCTCCTCTCCTATTTCGCGGTCGGCCGCCCACGCTATGCCGGCTGCCAGCCGAGCCGCTCTCTCTTCACGGCTGTCGCTCCATCGGGCCAGATAACCCGTGGTCTTGTGGTCTATTATGTCGCTCTGCCCCCCATGGTCCAGAGCAACCGGTATCGCACCGTAAGCCTGCCCCTCGACGAGCGTTCCCGGCAGGGTCTCGTAAAGGGATGTCGAAAGCACTATGTCGCTATCAGCATATACCTTGCCTATATCCGAGGCCGGCAATACACCGAGATGGGTGTGGGCCGTCCCGATGCCGTCGAGCGCGTGCGCATCCTTCAGACCTCCGAAAGTTACTATCCTGACGCGCCCGGCCAGTTCGGGGTAGTCGCGGCGCAACACACGCGAGACCTCCGCAAGAGCAAGATGATCTTTCACCGGGTCGTCTATGCGCGCCGCCCCGAAAGCGATCCTTATTTCATTATCCTTCCTCTCTTTTATCCGTGGCGTAGCCAACGCATCCGTGAGGTCGAACGGATTAGGAATAACCTCCACTCTCCGATCTCCCAACAACGACGAACGACGGGCCAGACCTGCCAGCCACCCGCTTACCGCGATGAAGGCGAGATTGCCACGGGAGGAATCGTAAGTCCGTTTTTTCCTATTCCATGTCTTATATGACAGGTCATGCGGCCAGGCTTTCCCTTTAAGCAACGGACAGCAGCCGCATTCATCCTCATATCGCAGGCACGTGCCGGCATGGTGGCATATGCCGGTAAAGGCCCACATGTCGTGCATCGTCACAAGCACAGGTTTACCCGTCGCCAGCAGCTTGCGCAAACCGCGCAACGACAGCATGCCCTGATTTGTCCAGTTAAGGAGTATGACGTCGGCCTCTTTTATGGCCGGGTGCTTCCAAAGCGGCAGACCATTATAGCCGGTATCTATCTTGAACAAGGTGTCGCGGTCAAAGCCGTTGGCCGCGAATATGCGTAGCCGTTCGGTAAGAAATGGGACCGCCACCCCGGCCCTTCCGGCGGCCACGAGGGTATGCGGGTCAGAGCCGAGTTTCTCGCAGACAAGCATGGAGACCTCATGTCCGAGACCGCGCAAAGCGGCGGCAAGCCGGCTCGACACCACAGCCGCGCCACCCCGCAGATCAGACCTGTTGACAACAACAATTTTCATCTTATCAGTTCATCACGCCTGTAACCGCGCGTAGCCTTACGGCCCAGCACCCTGTCCCATTCCATGGGCGAAATACCGTTGCCGGGGCGTTTTACCGTTATGTTTTCTTCCGTAAAAGTCTCACCCTCCTTTATATCGCGCAGCGCCACTATACTTTTGCGCGCCACCTCGATATTGGGACGTTCAGAGTCCGCCACGCGCTTGCCCGGCGTGCCGAGCGCCCGCTCCACGTTTCTGACACACCGGACCATCTCGGCCAGTTCGTCAGGCTCAAGCGAGGCCTTGTGGTCGGGACCCGGAAGCGAGCGGTCGAGCGTGAAGTGCTTCTCTATCACCTCCGCGCCGAGGGACACGGCCGCCAACGGCACCTCTATGCCCGGCGTATGGTCGCTGTAGCCTACCCGGACCCCGAGTTCATCGCGCAATGTCAGCATGGCCCGCAGGTTCACATCGTCGAGAGGGGCCGGATACTGGGTGGTGCAGTGCAACACTATTATATTTTCTTTATCAAGGTATCGGGGACTTTCCTCTCCGGGTGCAGCCGCGAGCGGATGGTGACCGGTAAGTATACCTACGGCATCGCGCACCTCGTCGAGAGTCGACATACCGGTAGAGAGTATCACCGGTATCCCGGCGCGGGCAATCCCGCGCAAATAGGGAAGATTGGTTATCTCGCCCGAAGGCACCTTCATCCAGTCCTGCCCCATGCAGGCCAGATATTCAAGCGACACCATATCGAACGGTGTGGACATGAACCCTATTCCCGTCTCGGCGCAGAGCGCTTTCAGCTTAGGATAGGCGTCGAGCGGCAGATGGATGCGCCGGCACATCTCCAGTTGCGATTCCACCACTCCCGTGTTCTCTTTCTGATACTCGGCCTGCGGGGCCACTTCCGAGATAACGAGTTCGGGAACAGCCGTCTGAAATTTCACGTAATCGGCACCTGCCGCCGCGGCGGCCTTCACCATCCGGCAGGCCATATCGAAATCGCCGTTATGGTTCACCCCCGCCTCCGCAATGACAATACACTTACACATAATCAAATTTTAACCCCCAAAATTACAAATTCCCGACCCAATTTACTAATTTTGCACTTTAAAAGATTTGAATAAGACATGGCACCCGAAAAAGCTAAAGATACACGCTACATTTTCGTTACCGGCGGAGTGGTCTCCTCACTTGGCAAAGGTATAATCTCATCCTCCCTGGCCCGTCTGCTTCTCTCGCGGGGCTTCTCGGTTACAATCCAGAAGTTCGACCCCTACATCAACATCGACCCGGGTACGCTGAACCCATACGAGCATGGCGAATGTTATGTAACCACCGACGGACATGAGGCCGACCTCGACCTTGGCCACTACGAGCGTTTCACCAACATCCAGACCACACGCGCCAACAACGTAACGACAGGCCGTATCTATCAGAGTGTCATTGACAAGGAACGCCGCGGCGACTATCTCGGCAAGACCGTGCAGATCATACCTCACATCACCGACGAGATAAAGCGCAACGTGAAGATACTCGGCAACACCGGCAAGTACGACTTCGTGATTACAGAAATCGGCGGCACCGTGGGCGATATCGAATCGACCCCCTTCCTGGAGGCTGTGCGTCAGCTGAAGTGGGAGCTGGGACGCAAGGCCCTTTTCGTGCATCTCACCTACGTGCCTTTCCTTAAAGCCGCCAAGGAGCTTAAGACAAAACCCACGCAGCATAGCGTGAAGCAGCTGCAGCAGGTAGGCATACAGCCCGACGTGCTGGTACTCCGCACGGAAAAGGACATACCGGCCGCCATGCGCCGCAAGGTAGGCCAGTTCTGCAACGTGAGTCCCGAGGCTGTGATACAGAGCATCGACGCTCCCACCATCTATCAGGTGCCGTTGCTGATGCACGAGCAGCATCTCGACGACATCGTGCTTGAAAAGACCGACATGGCGGCTCCCGAACCGGATCTGACCGCATGGAACGAATATCTCCGCAAGTTAGCCAATTCCACCGAAGAGGTTACCATAGGACTCGTAGGCAAGTATGTGGAGCTTCAGGATGCCTACAAGTCCATATCCGAATCGCTGGCTCTCGCCGCGACACGTCTGGACCGTAAGCTGCGTCTGGTATATATCCATTCGGAGAAACTGAACGAAAAGAACGCCGACGAACTTCTTTCGCCCATGGACGGACTGATAATCGCCCCCGGCTTCGGTCAGCGCGGCATAGAGGGCAAGTTCACGGCCCTTAAGTGGGCGCGCGAGCATGACTATCCCACATTCGGCATCTGTCTCGGCATGCAGTGTATGGTAATAGAATATGCGCGCGACGTGCTCGGACTCGAAGGAGCCAACTCCACCGAGATGGATCTTCACACCCCCTACAATGTAATAGACCTGATGGAGGAACAGAAGAGCATCTCGAACATGGGAGGCACCATGCGTCTCGGTTCCTACGAGTGCTCGCTGCGTCCCGGTTCGAAAGCCGCCGAGGCTTACGGCACAACCACTATATCGGAACGCCACCGCCACCGTTTCGAGTTCAACGACGACTATCGCGAA
The DNA here is from genome assembly GCA_905214715.1 of uncultured bacterium. Lineage (GTDB taxonomy): Bacteria > Bacteroidota > Bacteroidia > Bacteroidales > Muribaculaceae > Lepagella. The sequence continues at coordinate 139,559 of CAJMMT010000004.1, forward strand.
CGTTTCGAACAGGCCGGCATGGCCTGTGTAGGCGAAAATCCCGATACACACCTGGTTGAGGTGGTAGAGGTACCCTCGCTGAGATGGTTCCTGGGCACACAATATCACCCCGAGTACCAGAGCACCGTGCTCAACCCTCATCCCCTTTTCATATCCTTCATAGCCGAGGCTATAAAATTCCACAATGAGAAAGAATCCGCCGAGGCGGAGAAAACCGACAAGTAACTCTGACAGATAGATGGATAAAAACACCGTATGGGGATTGATCCTGATGGGCCTTATTTTCATGGGCTTCCTTTGGTTCTCCCCGAAACCTGAACAGAATTCCCAGACCGCGGCCGACGAGCCGGAGAGCAGTGCGGTTACTGTACCCACAGGCCGCGACTCGCTCTCGCAGACCGAACGCGAGTGGCTTGTGCGCAACATAGAAGACAACGGCCAGAGCGTGACTCTCGCCGACGGCCGGCACGCACGCCGGGTTACCACACCCGACATGGAGCTGACTCTCGTGGGCGACTCCATTTTCGGCAACGTAACCGCAGGCGGACAATCTTACAGCTGGGCCGAAGTTTCCGACCCGACATCGGCCGCCATCTCCATCGAGCGGCAGCGCGAGGCGATAGCCGCCGTGCGCGACGCTTCCAACTCCATGGGCAGATATGGCCGTTTCGCCTCTTTCCTGAAAGGCGACGAGAAGGAGGTTAAGCTCGAGAACGATGTGCTCTCGCTCACCCTCAGCTCGAAGTCCGGCTCGATAACCCGCGCCGAACTGCTGAAATATGACTCGGAATACAACTCGGACGAAACCAAGCGCGACAAACATCGCGTGGTAATCTTCGACAAGGGCACCGACCGCATGGCCTTCACCTTGCCCCTGCCGCAGGAGGTGAACACATCGGAACTTTTCTTCACCCCCACCGTGGTTAACGACTCGACAGTACGCATGACCCTCGACATGGCCGAAGACGCATACTGGGGTCTGGAGTACACCCTTCCCAAGGGGGACTCATATCTGATAGGGATAAAGGTCATACAGAAAAACATGGCCAACATAGCCCGCAGCAACGTGCGCAACCTCGGTTTCAACTGGGAGCAGAAAATACGCCGTCAGGAAAAAGGACGTATGTTCGAGGAACGCAACTCGGGCATATACTACAAGTTCGCCGGCGGTTCGGTCGAGAATCTGTCGGAAAACAAGAACGACAGTGAAGAACGTCAGGCCAAGATACGCTGGATAGGATTCAAGAACCAGTTCTTCTCGTCGGTGATGATAAGCAAGAAACCTTTCAACACCGCCGATTTCAATTCGGAAGTTCTTAAAGGTTCCGATTATCTGAAGGACTGCACCGCCACGGCCCAGGTAAACGACTATGACTGGAACGCACCGGTGGCCGCCGAGTTCGACCTGTTTATCGGCCCGAACCTCTATCCGCTCCTGTCGGGCCTCGACAAAGCCGTGAATTATGGCGAGGACCTGAGCCTGACCCGCCTCATACCGTTAGGATGGACCCTCTTCCGCTGGATCAACGTCGGTGTCATAATACCGGTGTTCAACTTCTTAGGCAGCTTCATCTCGAATTACGGCATCATAATTCTGATACTCACTCTCTTCATAAAGCTGATACTCTTCCCCCTCACCTACAAGAGCTATCGTTCCCAAGCCCGCATGCGCATTCTCGCTCCCGACATAAAGGCTATCAACGATAAGTATCCCGGTCAGGAGAATGCCATGAAGCGTCAGCAGAAGACCATGGAGCTATACTCCAAGGCCGGTGCCAACCCGATGTCGGGATGTCTGCCCATGTTGCTACAGATGCCTATCCTGTTCGCGATGTTCACTTTCTTCCCCTCGTGCATAGAGCTGCGCGGACAGTCTTTCCTCTGGGCCCACGACCTCTCGGCCCCCGACGCCATAATCTCCTGGAGCGGCCACATACCCTTCATAACGGACTATTTCGGCAACCACATCTCGCTCTTCTGTCTGCTCATGACCGTGGTCAACATCATGTACACCAAGATCAGCATGGCCAACACCCCGGGTCAGACAGGACCCATGAAGTGGATGATGTACCTGATGCCGGTCTTCTTCCTGGTGTTCTTCAACAATTATGCCGCCGGCCTGAGCTACTATTATTTCCTCTCGCTGCTTATCACCATCGCCCAGACCTACGCCATCCGCGCCTTCGTAAAGGAGGAGGATGTACGCAAGGCCATGGCCGAGAACGCCAAGAAGCCGCGTAAGAAATCAGGACTCATGGCGCGCCTCGAAGAGGCCCAGCGCCAGCAGCAGGAGATGCTTCGCCAGCAGCAGAAGCAGAGAGGCCGCAAATAAAATAAAAAGAATGCCGATGAGACGGCTCCGCATATTCCGAGTAGCGCTTGCAACCATATTCTTTATGGCCGCGGCGCTACTCGCGTTATTCCCTCTTTGGAGCCGGGGCAACAACGCCATGCTGAACGCCGTGGCGCAAGCCCAGATTCAACCCTCGGCGCTCTTTCTGCGCTCCTCTCTGTCGGTTACAGCCGGCGTTACCCTCTTCTGGTTAGCGCTCTCTTTCCTCTTCGGCCGCGTTTACTGCTCCACGCTCTGCCCCATAGGGACACTCTGCGACATCTCAGCCTGGGCCGGACGCAAGGTGGGACACAAAGAACGCTCATACCGTTTCACTGAACCGAAGAACGTACGGTTCTCTCTGCTTTGGATCTACCTCGGCACCCTCGTTCTCGGCCAGCTCGCGTTCCCATTCCTGGTGGAGCCGTGGAACATATGGCGCAATATCTTCTCGACAGTCAATCCGGGAACGGTGAAAGACACCTGGGTAGCGCTTGGCGTACCCGCCGCTGTTGGAATGACCGCCGGTGTCATATCTCTGATATTCATAGTACTTTTCTCCCTTCGCACAGGACGCGGATTCTGCACGGCGATATGCCCGATAGGAACGGCTCTCGGTGTGGTGTCATCTTTCTCGCCAACCCAGATCGCCATCGACCCTGACCGCTGCATATCATGCATGAAGTGCGAGGAGGTATGTCCCTCAGGGTGCGTGAAGGTCGTAAGCCGCTATGTCGACAATTCCCGTTGCGTGCGCTGCCTCGACTGTCTGGACGTATGCCCGGCCAAGGCCATAGGATTCACCTCCAACCGCAACCGTCCCGCCTCCCCTCTCTTCATGAAACAACGAAAAAACATTCCCTCATGAAACAATACCTCGACCTTCTGCGCCATATCCTTGAAAAAGGACACCGCAAAGAGGACCGCACCGGCACCGGCACCATCTCTACTTTCGGATACCAGATACGCTGCGACCTCTCGGAAGGGTTTCCTCTGCTTACCACCAAGAAAGTCCACCTGAAGAGCATCATCCACGAGCTGCTATGGTTCCTTAAGGGAGACACCAACGTGAAATACCTGCAGGAGAACGGCGTGAGAATATGGAACGAATGGGCGGATCCCGACGGCGATCTCGGGCATATCTACGGCTACCAGTGGCGTTCATGGCCCGACTACAACGGAGGGCACATAGACCAGATAGCCGAAGCCGTGAGAACCATACGCGAGAATCCCGATTCACGCCGCATAATAGTCTCTGCCTGGAATGTGGCGGACCTGGACAACATGAACCTGCCTCCGTGCCACACACTCTTCCAGTTCTACGTTTGCGACGGCAAGCTCTCCTGCCAGCTTTACCAACGCAGCGCCGACTCATTCCTGGGCGTACCCTTCAACATAGCCTCCTACGCTCTGCTGACCATGATGGTGGCCCAGGTATGCGGATTGCAGCCGGGCGAGTTCATCCACACTTTCGGCGACCTTCATATCTACCTAGACCATCTCGACCAGGTGAACGAACAGCTTAAGCGCACCCCGCGCAAGTTGCCCCGCATGCGCCTGAACCCGGAGATAAAAAGACTCGAAGACTTCAGATACGAAGACTTCAAGCTGGAAGACTACGATCCCCACCCACCGATCAAAGCACAAGTGAGCGTATGATGACCGCCATAATAGTGGCTCTGGGCCGGAACAACGAGATTGGTTGCGAAAACCGTCTGATCTGGCCCATCCGCGAAGACCTGAGACATTTCAAACAGACTACCCTCGGCCATCCCGTGATAATGGGACGCAAAACCTGGGAATCCCTTCCGAAGCGCCCTCTTCCCGGGCGTATGAATATAGTGGTGACGCGCCAGACCGACTACCGCGCCGAAGGCGCGCTGACAGCCGCGTCGCTTCCCGAAGCCCTCGCGCTGTTGCCCGACGATTCCGACTACCCTTTCATAATAGGGGGAGGCTCACTCTATGCCGAAGCGTTGCCCTCGGCATCGAGGCTTTTCCTTACCCGCATAGAGGATGAAGCACCGCAGGCCGACACATGGTTCCCGAGGATTTCGCCCGACGAATGGCAGACGGAAGAGATTTCGCCCGACATGACCGCCCTGATCGATGGCAAAGAGATAATCTACCGGTTCGAGAATTACGTCCGGAGGGAATCTTAAGGGCCTTAAAGTCTCTAAGGTCCTTAAAGACTTTAAAGTCCAAATGACCAATGACTGATGACCAATGACAAAACCCATAGTTATCGCCACCGGCACACGTGCCGACTGGGGACTGCTGAAACCCCTCGCCGACGAACTGCGCCGGCGTGAAGCGCCATTGTCGGTGTGGGCTACAAACATGCACGCCGACCCCTCTTTCGGAAATTCGCTGGCCGAAATCTCCGCCGACGGTTATCAGCCGGAACTTATAGGCCGCTACCGTGGGGATGCATCGGAGACCGTAGCAGAAAACACCCTTGCCTTCGGTAAGGCCCTGCGCGAGACAAAACCGACCGCAATAATAATATTGGGCGACCGCATGGAGATGTTGGGCGTAGCGTCGGCGGCCCTGATTACCGGCACACCGATAATACACATCGCCGGCGGAACGGTATCGGAAGGAGCTGTCGACAACTCCATACGCAACGCCATTTCGCAGATGGCCTCGCTGCACCTCACCGAGACCGAAAAGACAGCCTCGCGGTTGAGGGCCATGGGAATATCTGCCTCCGACATACATGTCTGCGGCGCATCAGGAGTCTATAACGCAACACGCCGTAAGCTGATGAGCCGCGACGAGCTGGAGCGTAGTCTCGGTTTCGACTTAGGGGAACAGCTGCTTGTCTGCACACTTCATGCCGCTACAAGACCCGGCCCAGGCGAAGTACCGCTTCAGGCAATGGAATCCATGCTCACGGCCCTCGGGTTATGGCTGGCGGAAGAAGAGGGCAACCGGGTGATACTCACGTGGCCCAACAATGACGTGGACCCCGCACCACAGGTCAGGGCAATGGAGAAATTCGCAGCTACCCGACCCGAACAGGTCCTTGTGATCCCCTCGCTCGGCGCGCTCCGCTACCTGTCGGCCGTCGCCATCTCGAAGGGGGTGATCGGAAACAGCTCCAGCGGATTGGTGGAAGTGCCGTCGACCGGTGTGCCGACCCTCGACATAGGTTCGCGCCAGACAGGACGCGAATGCGGCCCTTCCGTGATACACTGCGCACCCGACGCGGCGGCAATCTACGCCGGTATCCAGAAGATACTCTCGCCTGAAATCCAAGCCTTGGCAGCCAAACGTGAAAATCCCTACGCCAAACCGGATACCCCGGCTTTGATGGCAAATGCGGTCATCAACTATCAAAGACAAATGACTAAAGACCAATGACTAAAGACCTATACCTAATCCCGGCCCGAGGAGGCAGCAAAGGCATCCCGGGCAAGAATATAAAGCCATTCTGCGGCAAACCGTTGATTTGCCATTCCATAGACCATGCACGCGCCGCCGGCGCGGCAGACGCGGACATCTGCGTTTCCACCGACTCCCCCGAGATACGGAGGGTAGCCGAGGAATATGGTCTGCCGGTACCGTTCCTGCGTCCCGACGAATTGGCCACCGACGGCAGCGGCACCTATGAAGTTATACTTCATGCACTCGATTTCTACGCCGCGCAAGGGAGAAAGTATGAGCGCGTGATACTTCTGCAGCCCACGTCGCCGCTTCGCACGGCCGAAGATATAAAGGGTGCCGCGGCCCTGTTCACACCCGACACCGACATGGTGGTTTCCGTTACCGAGGCTCGCACCAACCCTTACTACAACGCATTCGAGACCGATGCGGACGGCTTCCTGAAAATATCGAAAGGCGACGGGCATTACACCCGCCGCCAGGACGCACCGAAAGTATATGAATACAACGGTGCGGTATACGTAATGAGCGTAGAGGCGCTGAGACGCTCTCCCCTGTCGCGATTCAGCCGCCGCATACCATACCCAATGCCGGCCGACCGCTCGGTAGACCTTGACACACCACTTGACTGGCAGATAGCGGAAGCGGTCAAATCGGCCGGCAGATAGCCGGAATGGTCAAAACCCGAAGTCAAGATTAGGCGCCATGAAACGCGACAGGTCGCGGCCACGCAGGTCGGCCAACGCCCTTCCCGCCACCTGCTCCATACGCTCACGGCTGTAGAACCGCAGCAGATTGCAGGCATCTTTCATAGTGCCTTCGAGCACGAACTCCCGATAGCTCTCTATAAGGTCGAGCAACGAGGTCATGGCGTTGCGCGTCTGCTGATTGAACAGCGTGCCCGATACCGACGAACTGTCGAGCCTTCCCTGCAGGGCCGAGTTAACGCCGCTCACATTCTCGAACATCTGCAGCTGAATGTTCAGCAAGTCGGAAATACCGGCATGAGATCCGGTGTTGCTGACCTGTTCGGGTCCCGGTACCCCCGGTTTGGCCCGGTAGGTTATCACACCGTTGAACCGCGACCATTCATCGGCCACATCCTCTATGTCGGCATCATCGGGAAGCGCCCCCTCCGGAAAAAGAAGCACACCTTTCGCCGATGCGCGCATAACCCAGTCGTATAGCGTTATCAGTCGGTTGGTATAACGTTGCTGGTCTATGACATCGGCCACAAACGAATGAATCTCGCCGTCGATATAGGGATATACCTTAAACACATAGGGATGCGAACCGTGGGAATAGGGAGACACTCCCGAGTCGAGAACCACCCCTCCCGGGCCTAAAAAGGCATATCGCCATACACTGCGCCACTCCTTGGTTACCTCAACTCCGGCCGGAGGCGTGACACCGTTCTCTTCCGGCACACTGATTATGCGCCCCTCACTGCGGTCGTGCCAGCTGAGAAAGAGGGTCGGCTCCTCGTGCCATACCTCCACTATCCTCACTCGGGCGCCCATATCGGATGCAGCCACACCGCAAGCCGAGGCCAACCGCTCCAATCCGCTCTCATCTTTCACGAACTGACGCACGGCATCGCGCAGGGTGGTGTTGTGTATCTCGCCCAACAGACGCACATCCCATCCACGGAAATCGCAACCTTCGCTGTCGAAAAAGAAATTGCAGGGATGCACATACTCCGTAAGGCAGTCCATACGGCCCCGGAGTGAGCCGAACGACTTACGATGGACAGCCACACCGCTGATAAGGAATTCTTCCATAGTGCGGGCATACAACTCTATAAGCCGGTTGCTCTGCGCGTTACATTCCAGCAGTTTGTTGACAAGCTCGGCCAGCTGCTCCTCGGTCGGGTCTCGCACCTTGCAGCGCGGCAGCTTGAAATCGTTGCGCCACACCCCGAGCACATTCCTGACCAGACGACGTATAAGATTATTCTTCAACGGCACGCTTCCCTGCGAACGGAGATAGCTCTCCTCAGTCATCCTTACCCCGTCGACTTCAATCACATCATCCCACTGCCGCCCGTATAGATAACGCTTGTTCCGCTCCCTGTCGCGCCGGAAACCTGCCATCTTCTCCCAGGCCCTGACACCCTCGTCCCAAAGTTCAGGCAAATACAAAGAATCCATAAAGCAAAAACTAAAAACCAACAACTTACAACTAAAAACTTACAACTAAAAACTAAGATCCGGCCTGACCCGATGCCGTCTGCGAAAGCATCCGCTCTCAGCACCACCTCTCTCTCCAGGTTGCCGCCGAGGAGGGTCCATACCGAAGCGGGATATGTAGAGACCTATCGCCCTCGTCATAAGCATATCGTCGTGCTTACCCTCTATTGCGCCATAACTGCCGTTCTGCCGCTGCTCGTAGGTAGCCAGCTCATCGACGCACTCCTCGTCAAGTTCCCTGTAACCACCTTCGCGGACAATCTCTATGAGATTGTTGATTACCGCACTTTTGGTAGAGCGATTCGTGTGAAAACCATAACGCATGGTCGGCGCACCGCTCACACTGTCGGCCGGAGCATCGCGCATGTAGAGATTTGAATAACCCTCCTTCAACGCCTCGAACAGAAACGAGGGGTCGGCATCGGTCATAGCCTCCATCTGCGCCTGATAATTCTCCACGGTATTGCTCTCTATAACCAGCAGCGCGTTGCAGTAAAAGCGCGCCAGACGCGCCGCCTTCCACGCAAGCAGGTCTATGTCGGTATGCCCGCGCCACTGGGCCACCACCTCGGGACCTTCACCGCGCAGCAGCGGGGCACGGTCGAGCACCACCGCCACGCTCCAGTCGGAACGCACACTGCGGCCTCCCACGTCGACCACCACCATATACCGGTCGGCGCGACTCCCCTCTTCGGGCATGCGCCATATCTTGAGCGCCCCCTGCGTGTCGGGTATGAACCGCACATTGACCAGCGAACCGGCACCGCTCGACACGGCTCCCTGCACCTCGCCCACGGCAACCGGCGGGCGACACCCATCCCTCAAAGCGGCGAGATGCCGCTTGTCGAACACCCGCGCTCCGGAATGGGCGAACGCCTCTTCGTCATCACTCGGATATTCGGCTGCCATCTGGGCATGGTCGGTATACTTGGCCCGCTCCCTCTCATACCACGCTATACCTTCGAGCGTGGCCCCTTTCAGCCACAGCTCCCAAAGATAACACCCCGGCTCCGAGCGGTCGTCGCGAGGTTCGCCGCCACAGCGTCCCTCCCATATCCGGCGAGCATATCCGGCAGGGTCGGCAAGAGGGATGGAATACTGGGGAATCTCATACCATGCCACAAACAGGGGATGGAACTGCGACGTGCCGCGTCGGGCCTCGACATACTCCCGATGGAAATAGTTGCCCGTGCCATTGGCCGTGCTTTCAAGCACTATCATGGTGTAAGGCGCGTAGAGGACCCCCGCCAGGGCGGCGCGCACAAGGTCTTCCGGTTTCTTACCCTGGGTGGCGCGCCATATGCCCACTTCCGAAAGATGCACCAGCGAGTAGTCGCCGCCACGACAGGAGTCGGGCCTCTCGGCTGTACCGATCTTTATCTTGCAGTTGCGTGCCGGCACCCTCCAGCTCGCTCCCGAACGCCCCACCCCAACGAGCTTCTTCTGTTTCGGGTCGGCCTCTCCATCCTCGTTGAGTATCATCTGGGCCGGATAGGCTTCCATCATACGGTCGAACATATCCTTTATCTCGTCGGAGGCGGCTCCCTGATGGGCTATTATGAGCGAGTTGAGACCGGTGCGGTGAACCAGCTGCAACCAGGCCATATAAAGCTGTATGCAAGTGGAGCCACCCCACTGGCGGGCTTTGAGGAGCACAACGCGGATAGGTTCGCCCGCAAGACGCATCTCTTCGAGCATCGCCACCAATTTGCGCTGCGGAGGATTGAGCACAAAGGGTATGTCGGGGCCTCCGGCCTTGTTTTTTATGCGTGCCAGCGAGGCCGCCCAATAGGGAAAATCATAGAGATAGCGCGACTCACCGCGCCCATCCACAGGCCCGGGACCCGCAAGGGGGTCGTAAGCGTCGAAAAGGGTCTTGCGCCTGCGGGCGTTTTCGGCCAGTATTTCCTGAATCTTATTATCCATGCCGCGAAGTTACGGCCCGAGGCACGGGGGTTGGCTTTTATCCTGCACTTTGGAGTTATTGAGGTTGGCTACGGAAGCTGCCGTTTTTTTAAGGTCCTTAGAGTCTTTAAGGACTTTAAGGACCTTAAGGGCTTTAGAGACTCGGGAATTAGAACGATTTGGATTATAAAGCGTTATAGTAATAGGATTTAAAGAGATTATTATGAAAAGAGAATACCGCGTAGTCATCGCCGGGGCATCCTCCGGCATAGGACGTGCACTCGCCGAGGCTTTTGCCTCGCGTGGCGTAAAGGTCGGAATCGCCGCCCGCAATACCGACCGGTTAGAGGCATTGAAAGAGAAATACCCGGATAACATACTTTACGAGACCATCGACATAAACAACCAGAAAGCACCCGAACGATTGCACGATCTGATAAAAAGGCTCGGGGGAATGGACCTCTACATCCACGCCGCCGGAATAGGATATAAGAATCCGCACCTCGATACGGATACCGAAGTGCGGACCGTGGAGACCAATACGGTTGGATTCGCGCGTATGGTGTCGGCCGCCTACCGCTATTTCCGCGACCGTCGCTGCGGCGGACAGATAGCGGCCATCTCGTCGGTGGCCGGTACGAAGGGAATCGGAACCATGGCGGCATATTCGGCATCGAAACGTTTCGACTCGACCTATCTCACGGCGCTCGAACAGCTTAACCGCCGACAGAACGCCGGGGTGTACTTTACCGACATCAGGCCGGGATGGGTGCGCACGCCGCTGTTGGTAGACGGCGAGAAATATATGATGGAGATGAGTCTGGAAGAGGTTGTACCGCAGATTCTCGAGGCTATAATACACCGCCGTCGGGTAGCCGTAATAGACTTCCGCTGGCGCCTGTTAGTGGCACTTTGGCGTCTGATACCCAATGCTATCTGGACACGGCTGCCTGTCAGCTTTTAGTCTTCAGAATCGGCGGCAGAGGATTCTGTAGCCGTTTTCGTCGAGTTCGAGAGTTTTTTTGTCGAGTTTCACTACCTTCATGGTTACCGGATTCTCCAGAATCCACCACTCCGTTATGGGATAGTTGGCAAAGTCTTCTTCGTAAGGAAAGTCAAGCGTCAAGTATGGTTCCGAGTAACTGAGCGCGCCGGTAGATATACGGTCGCCGTATATGCGCAACTGTATCACGTCGCGCATAATCGAGTAATACCTCTGCGGTATCACCTCCATATCCTTCCCTTCGGGGTCGGTAACCTGCATAATCTGCCAGTTTCCCTCCAGATCGCCATGCAGCTCCCCCTTGCTGCAGGACACCGCCACACACGCCACCGTTGCCAATATCAGAAGCTTAATAAATTTCATAGCGCGTTACTTTTTACTCTTGAGACTGAAGAAACCGGTTTTGGTGATGGAAATCTGAACGCCATAGTTGTGGCCGAGAATGTCGCCACGGTCCATAGCCAGGCCGACTTTACCTTCCCAACCCTTCAGTTTGCCCTGCGGTCGCCATGAGACCTCGGCCAGACCGTCGTACATATGGCGCACTTCGGGATATGGAGACACATAGTTGCCCCAGGAGCTTGTGAACGACATCAGCAGCCGCCATGAAAGCGTGGGAAGCGGATCGCCGGAAATACCGATATGGTGAGATATTATGCGATTGGATAGGAATTCGAGGGTATGAGGCGAGTTGAAGAGAGGCGACAGCGAAAGAGCGTTGCCTATGCCCATGCCCCAGTGTGACCATCCGGTATAGATATAATGATTGTAGTAATTGTCGGCTCCGGGAGCATCGGCCGGAATCTCGGCCGAGGGAGTCCAGTTTACCGATCCGGTCTGATCCTCGGCATACAGGAACTCGTAGACCACCTTCGATACAATCGGGTTCGCGGGCAGCGTACCCTCCACGCCATAGAGGCCATCTTTCCAGGGGTATTCTATGTATAGCATCGAATGGTCTTCGAACATGTGCTGGTAATAAGCCTTCACACCCCATGACTTGTCAAAAGGTACCCATGAGAGAGCGAAGTTCCAGGCTCCGAGCATATTGCCCTGCACGTTGGCTTGTTCGCCGCCATCGACTTCATCGCCACCGTGCATAGGCACGAACGCCTTGAAAAAAGCTTTCAGGTCGTGAGGCATGTGTATGGTCTTTCCGGAGCCGTAATACCCTACATTATATGCCGATCCGGCAAACTGGGTAGCCAGTTCGATGCCACATTCCAAGGTAAGCGGGAACTTGTCGGGGTTTCCGTTACGCAGCCATACACCGCGCGAACAGTATAGCGTGTTCTTATCGTAGCGGCCTTTGTCGCCGACCCACGACTCTTTCCAACCGCCGTCGGTAAAGGCACCGTAGGCCACATACCCCTTCACCGCGAGCCACCCTTTCAGCCCCCAGATATCGGCATAGTCGAAAATGCCGGCCTTTACCTGCGGGATGGGCCTGGCGTTGCCTGAATGAATCATGTTGCCGCTGGAGAGCTGCGGGTCGGAAATCGGCCCCCACATCTCCTTGCTGCCCACCATCAGGTCGAGACAGCGGTAGCGCACCTCGCCGTAAAGTTGCTGAAGCACAAAGCGCGAGGTATAATTCCAAGGCACGGCGATGTCGACACCGGCACCCCATGAGAAATCGCGGTCATGCTTCTCTTCCTTGAACGCTCCCAACCTGACGTAACCGTTGTTGGGCGTAACGGACGACAACCCCTGACGGTTCGAGACCAGCCAGAAAGGGTTGTTGGGACCATGCGAGAAATCGGCGTTGACACCGGCGTTCCATCTTATGGTATCGGGCCGCTCGGCTTCCACAGGCAAAGCCGCGACGGCGGCGATTGCCATGGATAGGGCGAAGGCCCGGCAAAAGTCAGTCATACATCCATTCATATTTTCGACTGCAAAATTAGCCAAAATCCTGAAAAAATTGCTAACTTTGTATGTATAATTACCTTGTCATCACAATAGCTTTATCGTTGTAACCGCCGGGTGATACGGATTCCGTCCGGCAGGGGGGACGATAACGCCGACAAGTAAAAAAGATAGATATGCAGGAAGAAAATAAAGATATGCAACAGCCTAACGGTCATTACGATGCGGAAAACATCCAGGTGCTCGAAGGGCTTGAGGCCGTGCGTAAACGCCCAGCCATGTACATTGGCGATATTTCGGTGCGCGGACTGCATCACCTCGTGTATGAGGTGGTCGACAACTCGATAGACGAGGCACTGGCCGGATATGCCGACGACATCAAGGTAACGATACTCGAAGACAACTCGATACGCGTTGAAGACAACGGACGCGGCATACCGGTAGACATGCACGAGAAAATGCATAAGCCGGCCCTCGAGGTGGTGCTGACAGTGCTTCACGCCGGCGGTAAGTTCGACAAGGGAAGTTACAAGGTGTCGGGCGGTCTGCATGGTGTAGGCGTATCGTGCGTCAACGCACTGTCGGACTATCTTCGCGCCGAGATACACCGCGACGGCAAAATATACACCCAGGAATACGCCTACGGCAAACCCACAACCGGGCTGACCGTCTGCGGCGAGAGCGATCACACGGGAACCATAATACAATTCCACCCTGACGGCGGCATATTCACCGAGACAGTATATGACTACGAGACCCTCGCCAACCGTCTGCGAGACTTGGCGTACCTGAATGCCGGTATACGCCTGAGCCTCACCGATCTGCGCAATCGCGACGAAGAAGGGACCCCACACAGAGAAGTCTTCCACAGTGAGGAGGGTCTGAAAGAATTCGTGAGATACCTGGACCAGGGCAAGGAGCCTCTGATCGAAGACATAATACACCTTAACACGGAGCGCAACGGTGTGCCCGTGGAGGTGGCCATGACCTACAACACCTCTTTCTCGGAAAACATCTTCTCGTACGTAAACAACATCAACACCATAGAAGGTGGCACACACCTGACCGGCTTCCGCCGCGGTCTCACGGCGACGCTGAAGAAGTATGCCGAAGACAACAAACTGCTTGAAAAACTGAAAGTGGAACTCTCGAAAGAGGACTTCCGCGACGGCCTTACGGCTGTGGTGTCGGTGAAGGTGGCGGAGCCTCAGTTCGAGGGTCAGACCAAGACCAAGCTCGGCAACAACGAGGTTTCGGGCGTAGTGCAGACCGCTGTCTCGGAGGCTCTCAAGTATTACCTTGAAGAGCATCCCAAGCAGGCCCGCGCCATCGTAGACAAAGTGGCATTGGCCGCTCAGGCACGCCATGCGGCCTATAACGCGCGAATGAAAGTGCAGCGCAAGTCGCCGCTGTCGGGGGCAGGGCTTCCCGGCAAACTGGCCGACTGCAAGAGCCGCGATGCCGCCGAGTGCGAACTCTTCCTCGTCGAGGGTGATTCGGCAGGCGGAAGCGCCAAGCAGGGTCGCAACCCCAACTACCAGGCCATACTCCCGCTGCGAGGCAAGATCCTGAACGTGGAGAAGGCTATGGACCACAAGGTGTTCGAATCGCAGGAGATAGTGAACATCTACAAGGCCTTGGGCGTGACCATAGGCACTGAGGAAGACTCCAAGGAGCCGAACCTGAGCAAGCTGCGCTACAACAAGATAGTTATCATGACCGATGCCGATGTCGACGGCGCCCACATAGCCACGCTGCTCATGACCTTCTTCTTCCGCCGCATACGACCTATCATCGAGAACGGCTACCTCTTCATAGCCACTCCGCCGCTATACAAGTGCCAGACTAAGGGCAAGACGAAGATAACGGAGTATGCATGGAACGACCAGCAGGTGCAGGCATTTGTAGACCGCTACTGCGAGGGGGACCGCAACCGCTTCGTTCTGCAACGCTACAAGGGTCTCGGCGAGATGAACCCGGAACAGCTCTGGGAGACCACGATGGACCCCGAGAACCGCATGCTGAAGCGCGTAGACCTGATCAACGCCGCCGAAGCCGACCGCACCTTCTCGATACTGATGGGCGAAGAAGTGGCCCCGCGCCGCGAATTCATAGAATCGCACGCCACCTACGCCAACATCGATGCCTGAGGTATTAGGTATTAGTCATTAGTCTTTTGGGGTTCTTGGTTAAGCCTGATACGGGGGATCGGTAGGCTTGGAGACATGTTATATAAACCGGACCGCATCGCGCTGTCGCGCTCTGCGGTCCGGTTTTTTATATTTAGATTCCGAGATAATGATTCGTTTATCCGAATATATCGGAATGTGTGCCTGTGTCAATCATCAGTAGAATTAATTCGGTGTCATTTTGCTCCCATATCAACAGCCAGTCGGGTTTTATGTGGCACTCCCATGCACGGTTCCAACGCCCCGAAAGCTTGTGTGGATGATATTTGTCAGGAAGCGTACCGGTCTCAGAAAGTATTTTTATAACATCTCTCAATTCCTCAACATCAAGACCACGTTTATAACAATGCTTGAGAGATTTCTTGAATTTCGTAGTATAATCGATTGTGTACATCAGATTCCAAGTATCTGTTGGAACATGTCATCAACGTCTTTGGCATGATGTATTCTGTCGGCCTTTACGTCATCGTATGCTTCTTCAAGACCGCTTTTACATTTGCGAACAGCCGGAGCTATTGAAACACCTTCAATAGCGTTAAGGATTTTCTTTAGATGAGGGAGAATTGACTTATCCTCTATGTTGATTGTAAGTTGCGTCATGTCTGTATTCTGTTTTCAATTATACAAAGGTACAACAAAATCAATATTTACCTTGTTTTGCGTTGAAAAATATTTTGTTTTAGAGTTAGGGAATAAAATATACTAATATGCACCGCACCGCGCTGATGGCGCGGTGCGGTGCAAAAACTAAAATTCAGTAATCCGTAGCTACAGCCTATACCCTACCTCGCCAGGCCACGGGCGGTGAGGTAGACGATGTATTTCTCGGCTACCTTGCGCCAGGTGTAATTTTCCGCCACGCGGCGATAATTGCTTTCCACCGGCGTTCGGAAAGCCTCCGTGTCGGCTACGGCGCGCTCTACGGCACCCCGTATGTCGTCATCGCTCTCGGGCTTCACCCAGAGCGCATCTTCGTCGCCTAACACTTCGCGATTGGCCGGAATATCGGAAGCGATAATCGGCAGTCTTCGGCTCATGGCCTCAAGAAGAGATATAGACAGCCCCTCGATAGTAGAAGGGATACAGAAAGCGTATGCGTTGCGCAGCAGCGTCTCCTTGTCGTCGCCGAATACCGCATCGGTGAAGACCACGTCAGGGTCGCCTTCGGCAAGCTTGTGAAGCGATTCCACATACTCCGGAGCCGCAGGATTGTTGCCAGCTATCACCAGCTTGTAGCCCTTATGCCGGGCGTCGCGGAACCCGCGTATAAGAAAATCGGGGTTCTTGTCCTGCACCAGGCGTGCCAGGAAAAGAAAATACCTGCCACGTTCAAGATTGAAACGCGACAGGATATCTGTCTCCCTGACAGGTTCGGGAAGATTGATAGCCGTAGGTATACATACCGAATCGCGGCCATAACGCGCCTTGAAATATCGGCACTGGTCCTCGCTACACATAATAAGGTTACGGTTCAGATGAGCCGTAACCTTTTCCATAAACTTCATTATAACCTGGGCGCGAGGCGAATATTTACTACGTTGCCACTCCAGTCCGTGCCCCTGCATCAACGACCTGACACCGAATAACCGGGCAATCGGACTTGAGAGAGAAGGAGGCCATGCGTTATAGTGAATCAACCTCACATCCCTCATTTTGAGTGCCACCAGAAGAGTAGCCTTAAGCCCTACCCAGGGCTTGCAGATAAGATTGCTTTTAGGGCCCGACATATAGATAACCCGGAATCCGTTGACAACCTCCTCGGCGTAGTGGTCGCTCTCGCAGAACACCACCGGCTCATGCCCCATACTCTTAAGCTGGGTAGCGAGATTATACATATAATTCTCGATACCCCCCAAGGTATGTATGTCGCGACCGCCTATAAAAGCGATTTTCATCAGATATGTGTATAAATTCAAACCCTGCCTTCAATCGAAGACAGGGTTGATATTGAAATTTCAAGCCATTGGATTTACACCTCAAGCAGCTCCATATAGCGACTCTTGAAAGCCTCCATGCTGAAATCCCGTTTCAGTATAGCATTTCCTTCCCGTCCCATATCAAGCCTGAGCACTCTGTCAGCGGCAAGTTTCTCCAACCGGTTCGCGATTGTGTCCACATCACCGGTTCCGGTAAGAAAACCATTCACACCATCCTCCACAAGTTTGCAATTGTCTCCTACGTCTGTCGCCACAACAGGTAGCGAGGCATCAAGCGCCTCCATGATAGAATTACTCGTACCCTCAAACAGCGAAGTGGAAAGATATATATCGGCATCCAGTAAATGGCCCATTATATTCTTAGGATTAATCAGAATCTCGCAACGGTCGGCAATATTGAAATCCTTAATCCAGTCTCTTACCTGCCCTTCAAGTTCACCGTGGCCAATAATCTTGAATTTCAGATTATCGACGTTGCCCATAGCTTTTGAAACGGCAGCAATAGCTGTATGGTAATCCTTCTGAGCCACGAATCTACCGACTGTAATGACCGTTATGTACCGACTATCCTTTCTTTCGGTATAACTCTTTGGATCAGGATAGCAATTGGGAATAACGGTCATATTCCGGAGTCCCTTTTGAAAAAAGATTTTTTCCCCGGCATAGTTATTCACTATGGCGCCATCAGCCCATTCGTTACCGATTTTCTCAAGCAACAACTTAGCTTTAGGCAACTCGGCGTTCCTAAGCCCTTGATAAATAGTTTTCACCCCGGCCATACGCCCGATAATAGGGCCGATAATATCGGGGCGCGTCAGATAGCAGAAGAGAGTGTCGATTCTATTTCGTTTCAGCACAAAGTATAATTGGCGAATCTGACTAATGATTCCTCCGGAAAGTGTAATCATGTCGCCAATGGGAAGAGACGCTATCTCCATATTCTCCTCCTCCATCCCGGAATCGGGAGCCATGACAATCATTACAACCCTGTAATCATTCTTAAGAACAGAAGCCAACAGTGCCGCCTGTTTTTCCGCCCCTCCCTTCTTAAGCGTCGGTATAAGTATTCCGATAGTCCTCCGATTCATCTAACAGTATGTTCTATTTTGCAACTCGTTTTTTGATAAATTTTGCAGGATTACCACCCCATATCTCCCAAGACGGAATATCGCATACTACTACGCTACCGGCGGCCAAAACCGCTCCATCTCCGATATTTACCGGGTTTACAATCAACGTATTTATTCCTATAAATACATTATCGCCTATAGTAACTTTACCAAGACGCATCGCATTATTCACCGGATTAAAAAAATGAGTCAGTATTTTTGTACCGCTGGTAATTTTAGTATGAGACCCAATTACCGTAAGTTCCGGATGTATTCCGTCAAACGTTATATCAGAGCCTATAAAACAATGCGTCCCTATCTCTACCCCCCCCCATTTTCAGCAACTTACATCTAAAGGAGCTTGTAATGAAAGGAGATGTCTGAATGGTTATCATCAACTTTCTCCATATTCTTTTAATCGGATAAGAGGTTTGTCCCTCATTACCTAAAAATGGATTCATTGTATTTGGCTTATAATTTTAGGTATGTTTAAATTTAGTACGACTCTTATATAAATTGATGTACTGATATAAATTGATGTACTGAATTTTTCTTTACTCTTTCAAAACTTTCTGATTACCAAGTCAACCCACATGCTCACATGTTGGTATACCTTAAGCAAGGCCGATTCAATTTCCCTTACTAATCGCTTTACTCCACGATTCTTTATGCATCGGTATGAAAAAATACCTTTCACATCTCACGCAGAGCAACCGCTATGTTAGTCATCTAAGTCCGATTTTCAATGCCTTGGATAACCTGAAATCCTCATAATCGGCATTGTAGCTCCAGACGAAGGCACCCGCCAATCCATACTCCTTGATAAAATCACATTTGGCTTGAATTGACTGTTCATTGTCAAATCCCAATATCATATTGCCTTCTTCATCAGTCAAAAAAGGCACCTTAGCCTCATCGTCCCATTCAAGTTGGGCATAACCGTCATATCTTGAATAGTTTTTGCCCTCAAGATAGTCGGGAAAAGGCTTCTTTCCCCTTGCGTAAAATGGTATTCCCAATAGAATTTTTTCAACGGGGACGCCTTTCTTTACGTGTGCCTTTATGCTCTCCTCAACACACCATTTTCCCCAACGCTTGCTTTTATACAGTCGGCTTTGGTGTAGCAGAGGTTTATCAGGTTTGGGCATATCAAGGTTATAACCGGAGACATTCACATAGTCCACATAGGGCAGCATCCGGTCGAAATCTATCCAATTCGCTGTGTTATTCGAATAAAACGAAATCCATTTGTTTTTACCCAATTTCTTTCGCAACTCCTTTACCACAAGGCCATAATTCACATCATCATCCGGCGTGGCCGTATGTCCCCCTTTTTCAGTCGTCGGGAATTCCCAGTCAAGGTCTATACCATCGAGATTGTATTCCTTTATAATTCGAGCACAATTTTCAACAAACCGTTTGCGCTTCGTTTTGTCGCCGGCCATCTCGCTGAATCCTTCGCGTTTAAGGCCACCCACTCCGAGAATTATTTTCACATTCCGATTCTCTTCTTTCAAACCGGACATGGCTTTCAACTTCTCGGGATACTCTACTACAACACCATCATTGTCATCATTGAAAACGGCAAACGAATATATGAAATGAGTAAACAGATTCGGATCAGGAACTCCGGCTCTTTGGGCCTGAACATAAGCCACCGAAATCTTAGGTTTCCCATCTACAGCTTTCTCTTTCCTATGACAGGCCGAAAGACATGGACATAAAAATATTATGGACAATAGTAAAATTGTCCCTCTTACTATACAATGGAATCTATGATTCATAAAAAATCACCAACAACCGGACTTAACTCAATGATTTGCGGTGTCGCTCATATCCGCGACATACGGCCTCGAAACTATTGGCTATACCAGTTTTTGTAGGTCCCTGAACCAAATCGATGTCGGGAGCATGATTCGCTTCAATATATTCTATCGAGCCATCCGACGTAACACAAACATCCCAACCGACAAATGGAATATCCACTTTAGAATGTGAAGTTATGCATAATGCGGCAATTTTATCCCACTGCGGAATACGGAAACCTAAAAATTTAATTCCGGTATCAGGATGACTTTCAAAAACATTTCCATCCGTATCATACCCGTTACTGCAAATAGCACCATCAATATGATTGACCGTACAATATATTCCACCCCCATGTGCATTATCGATCACTGATTCTCCACGGCCGAATCTTATGAACGAAGCGAAAAGCGCATAGTCTTCACCATCAAAAGATGTCATTACACGGATAGTATTAAGCGACTGTGGATGGAACCGTTGTATCTCATCGCAACCAACGAGGCACTCTTCTATCAGATAATGATTATCTATTGCCTCTTTAAGAAACGCATTCGGATCGATTCCGGCAATCCGATCTTTCGTAAGTTTGAACACACCAACTCCAAGAGAGCCTGATTGAGGTTTGACTATCAAGGGAGCATGTCGGAAAATTTCTGAGATACTGTCAACGGTGGTATCAGGGCGGCACGCGAGAGTGCTGCGGGATATACCTTCCTTGAACTTTGTTATGAAGAGTGGTTTATTATGAAACACATCTCTGACATCCTTATTTACAAGGGATCGGTATAATTTCTGTGCCCTGGATCGGGAGATAAATTCCGACTTTCTCTTATCTTCAGCCTTTGATAAATCATATTGAAAATACCACTCGTCAAAGCGGAACATATAACGGTTAAGATCTGCTATATAATCCTTGCGAAGTTTCTCTTTATCCTTTACAGAGAGTCCGTGAATAATATTATCGGCTTCTGCCAGAAAACGAGCCTTTTCTTCGCGTCGTATCTTATACTCGGCATATTTTATAATCAGACTGTTTGATCTGATTTTAGCTTTTATCCTATCTAACATTATAAATTGAATATATGTCCATGACTATCGTGGCAGCCTTATCATGTCTCCGAGAATGCGGTTCCATTTTTCTGGCTTCAGCGGTACCGTCGCGTCATCGTGAAAGAAAGTCAGTTCTCCGAAATAAACCTTGCCGTTTATGTTATAGAAATCCACACGGATAAAGGGGAATCCTTTCGACAGCTTGGCCGCCAACTCTTTCATCAGTTCAAAATTCGGTACCTGAGGGTGCAGATTTTCAAGGTTCTGTTCATGTCCTTTGCTATGAAACGGGAGATGGTTCAGATTCATGTCGAAATAATCGAACTTCGCTTTCCCTCCCTTGGTTTTGAAGCGTTCGGACGCAAGAAACAATATTTCAGGCTTGCCATCAAAACAGAAGAACTTGTAGTCCTTGAGATCCCAACCCGATTCATCGACCATATACTGCTCGGCAACTATTCTCGGCTTGGCTTTCAGGTACGGATATTCACGGCCATTCCAGAAGTAATTTTTCTTCTGATGATCTTTAAGTTTCTTGAGACCTTCGTCAGTAATCATACCATCCTTTACTATGACCACACCGCCCGAATCATGGGTGTTTTTAAGTACATAGTCTTTAGGCAGTTTAGCGAAGTCTATGTCATCTACACTGTCCCACACTCCGAGCAGCGGAATAAGATATTCATCGCCAATAGCCTCCCTTACGTGGTTTCTTACTTCATACTTATCCACATATTTCTCAAACCCCTTATCCTTAGACCACAATTTAAGCCAGTTCAGTTTCTGATTGAAAGTCTTGGGATTCTTCCAGTCCATAAGACTTCCATGGCTAAGAAAATACATAACCGACAGATAAAACCGGTCATTGGGAATATATGGCGACAAATTACGCCACAACCTGCGCAATCCGTTGTCCGGATGCTTTGCAATCTTCGATAAATTATTCATTGAACCTGATTTACCGTAAGGACAAACTTTTTTACCTGCAATCATTCCCCACAATATTTCCTCCTTACCTCCTTTCTTCAAAAATACAATTAATCGACCTCGTGGCGCGCCAACGAAAGATCAATCTTGGAACCGAAATACAAATCAGTATCCCTCAGTCTGTTTCCGTCAAAACCGCCAGCGGGATAGAATGTCATTTCCCCGAAATATATCTTTCCCTCCACGTTGTACAGATCGACTCTCAGGAAAGGATGCCCTTCCGAAAGCTTCGATGCTATTTCGAACATCCTGTCCATACCTTCCGGCTTCGGTATGGTGAAACCCTCAGGAGCCGCCTTACCCAGTTTATTGTACCTGCACAGATTCCAGTCCTTGTCAAAGAAATAGAATTTGGGGTGTCCGGTCTCGCGATCAAGACAAAGCATCACGGAATCAACCTCTCCGTTGAAACAATAAAACTTGTAATCGACCGGATTGTCCGCTATACACTCCTCGGCGAATATCGTGGGAACGACATTCTTATATGGCCATTCGGCAAAATTCCAATATATGTCGTCCTTCAACGACCTGCGCATTCTTGATTTCAGCAAATTCAAATCAAGCCCGTTCTTATCCTTGCAGACGAAGACCCCGAGATTACCTCCGCTGTGATTGGTTTTTACAACAAACCTTTCAGGCAATGCCGAGACATTTATGTCATCGGCGTTATTCCATACGGCCAGCGTGGGTATCACATATTCGGAACCTATCTTTTCCGCGACTATATCCTTGACTTTGATTTTATCCACTATCTCAGACATTCCGGCATACCTGTTGTTCAGTTTGAGCCACTGAAGTTTCTCGTTCATGGTTTCCGGATTACGGAGATCGAGTTTACGCCCCATCTCCAAACGATACCGAACTTTAAGATATGGCTTGTCGCTCAGAAACCGACGCAGTCCGAATCTGCATACTCCGCGAAGGGCCCTTTTTATATTCGCATTCATAATCAACGGCCTATTAATCAACTTTTGCAAACTCCCCCATGTATGAATATCTGTCGGAAAGGTGGCCTTTGGCTATGATGGTGGCCCGGTCAACCATATCCGACCCGTCCCGCTTCAACAGCTCGGGGATGAGGTGTCGCATTATCTGCCGCCCGAAGTCCTCGCTTGAATCCCTCGGGAGTGCGTTGGGGCATGTATCGACCGCCATCACTCCTATCGACGACAAATCCCTGTAATCCGTTTCCGCGAGGGTCTCACGATTTACTCCATAGAACGGATTGGAATGGGTGGAGGGTCGGACCGTGGTCTCGATGCTCCCGTTTATGTCGCATGTCACATCGGCTACCGTGTCTATCGTTGTTTCGGGCAACATATCCTTGGTCAGATATTTCGGGGCCGCGTTATTCCAGAAATGGCACGAAACCAGTATATCGCACAGACGGCTGTATTCTCCGAACCGACTTGTGAAATCCGACGGATGCCTGATGAGTTGTTCCAGTGAGAACGCATCGCCGTTTTTGGCCTTTACCAGGACTTCCGGTCCCAACTGATATACCGAGAATCCTTTTCTGACTATATCGGATGCATCCTTGACTCTTATTACCTCAGCTCCGGCCTTTTTCATGAAACCGATCGCTCCGTTGGCAACTCTACCGTCTCCGGTTATCATCATGTTCAGATCCGATTCTCCGAGCTTCGGCAGGATCCGTCGGCAATCCTCCACAAATCCCTCTTCGGTGGATGACAGCGTAGGGGCAGGGAGCTCATAGAGGCCATGACGCAACCCATATAGCCGCAGCGCGTTGTAGGCTCCGACGATTCCGGCCCAATGGCCGAATGCGATCACCCTTTGGCCTTTCCCGTCGGTAAGATATTCCCAATCCGTGAAGGTGATTCCTTTTTTAATCATCGCATGGCATAACGGTCGGTTGTACTCCTGAAGCTTGGCTATGTGCCCGAAAAACACATAGTGTTTACCGGGAAGCAACGAGTCGACGGCCACTTCCTTGACTCCCATGAGGACATCGCAGTCCCCGAGGTCTTCCTGCAGTTCGACCCCGGCTTTCACGAACTCGTCGTCGGAAAATGCTCTGATAGCGGAAGGCTCGGCAACTATCCGGACATCTCCGTTGGCCTTCATGATTTCCGCACACTGCTCCGGGGTGAGCGGGACCCTGTTATCTATCGGTGTCTTGGTCTCCTTGACCAATCCTATCTTTATCATCGTCTTGTATGGTTTCTTTATTTTATTTTCAATATTGTCTTAACAATCTCAATCAATTGCTTTTTAAGACTTTTCCTATGTGTCAAGGCATGATAGGCTACCCTCAGTTTTTCATCAGGGACAAAAAAGTCGGAACGCTCATACACATCCCACCAATCCCACCAGCGTTGGGTAAATGTTTTCCAAGGCTTTTCCCCGGCATAATGTATAATCACCGGATCATGGTTTGATTCTTCTATCTCTTTGTCAGACACACTGCCACTTGCTACAAACCTCTTTCTACCCTCTCCCTCAAAGAACCAGGACACATTGTATTTAAGCGGCAGAAATTTAATCCTACCATTGAATACCCTGTTGATTATATCCTGATCCTGAAAAAGATATTTACTTTCAAGATGAGGTTTTAATGTCTCATAAACATTCTCCTCGCGCCACAGTCTGGAGTTAATCAGCAACACACCTGCATTGATATACTCTCCTTTACGTACTCCGAGTTTCAATCCATGTCTGATCTGCTTACGGTTGCAGGAAAATCCGTATGTACGTACGCCAGCCACGAAACAACCATCCATCTCTGTGTCATACAGCTCTCCAAGACCATGCTTCACAATTATATCTCCGTCGATATACAGCACCTTATCGTACTGCGGAAGAAGCCATGGAATCTTAAGTCTATAGTATGTTGCCGTGGATATTCCTCTTACTTCATGGGCATTATCAAGGTCAGACCCCATCTTCAGGAAGTCTATATCCGAATCGGTCCTCTTCACGATTGCCCGAAGCACATCTTTGTCAGAGTCGGTAACAGAATCCGCACAAAGGATATATATGCTGTATGTGGTACCCTCGGCATTATCAAGCATCGACTTGATACATACGCCGGTGGGCATAATGAAATTGTGGTCCGTAGACAGGACCACAGGAATCTTGTTATCCATTTTTATAATTCAGTCTGTGTCTTGAAAATCAGGCATCCAATTCCCAAAGAATCCACACCCGATTTATCTCGACTCTTCAATGGCTTCTTTCATCGCATCAAGGAAACCTCTGCCATTTGTCATATCGGGTTCTATATAATTGCCCTCACCCCATTCATTCCACGATTTCAGAAGTATTATGCCTTCATCTTCCGGTTTCCCCTTCACACAATCAATGGCCTCCTTAACTACTTCCTTGAAATATTCCGGTTTTGCATTGACCAACAATGTACCGGTCCATCCCGAACGTGGCGTATGATCCCATTGCGGCATAATCATCGGTATCACATCACGTTCGCGTTCCTTATCCGTGCAGAAACATTCGGCAGCATCGCGATATTCCATCATATACGGAGGCCTATGGCAAAGTATTCCCCTTACCTTTCTCATTACCTTGGTCAGACGGGCTCCCCATATACCTCCTTTTACTTCCCCTTTCTTATTCAAACCTCCGAGGAAACGTTCGTATGTTACCGCACTGAAGCCTCTATCAAGATACAACTCCTTAGGATCAATATTCCTGGATACGTTCGCTATGAAATACATCCCGTTAAAACCCTCTTCCTTACTCCATTTCTCGAACCATCGGATATATGTGTCCGGAATATCTTTCGGGGCGAATACAAACATAACCGGCTTTCCGTTTACCTTTACATATCTCTTATCCTTGAACGCAGGCAAAAGGCTCTCAAAATACATACGCGCATCTTCCTCACCGGGATAAGTCTGTTCTATCAGAAGCTTTTTTGAGGAAACTTCCGTGCCGTTCCAGGATTTGG
Organism: uncultured bacterium; assembly: GCA_905214715.1. Taxonomy (GTDB): domain Bacteria; phylum Bacteroidota; class Bacteroidia; order Bacteroidales; family Muribaculaceae; genus Lepagella. The sequence goes on from CAJMMT010000004.1 coordinate 165,250, forward strand.
CATACCACGAATGATTGGCCCAACCGATACAGAACGGAAAATCGGGACTACCGGATTCCACGACATCATTGAATATTTCGGCCATCAATGTCTTACCGTTTCCGAACCAGTAATGCCAATACAGGAAACCCTCTACACCCGATTCCCTGGCCATCCGTGCCTGTTGCTCCCTTACTTCCTTGATACGCAAATCGTAGTATCCTAATTCAGTCGGAACTCTCGGCTGGTCATGTCCTTTAAACAGAGGCTTCGCCTTACCTACATTAGTCCATTCTGTGAAACCCTTTCCCCACCATTCATCGTTTTCCGGAATGGGATGAAACTGCGGAAGATAAATACCTAATATTCTCGGTTTTGCCATATCCAATAATTAAATTAGCTTTTTAATCACTTTTGCAGGATTACCTACAGCCACGCTATAAGTGGGTATATCACGGGTTACCACACTTCCGGTTCCGATTATGGAACCATAACCTATCGTAACTCCGGGCATAATCGAAACCTTTTCCCCTATCCATACATTATCCTCGATCACCACTCCCCCTTTCGAGACAAGAGGTCGGTCTTTCGGCGGAGTATCAATCGAATTCCTCTCCGATTCTCCATGTGCATTGTCAGTTATCAGTATATTCTTACCTGTAAGCACATTCCTGCCTATCCGTATGGAATTTATTGCCGTTATATGAGAAAAATCCCCTATACTGGTATTATCGCCTATTATTATCTCCGGCCTGAACTGTTGTGTTTTGAATCTGCTCCAGGCAGTCAGCTGAACGTATTTGCCTATCGTGCATCTGTTTCCTACCGAAATGTATTCGGCTCCATGCAACAGGTTTATCGGATAAGCTATATAAGAACCCTCTCCCCAATCTTTAAATGTCCTTGAAAACGCGGCATTATGTATTATACCTTTGACAGTATCGTACCGCTTTATGACACCGGGGGTAAAAACGCGCCCTAATATCTTTAGTATAAATCCTTTATTACCACTCATCATTCAATATCGATTTATAGAAACCTATAACATGTTCTACGTTTGTCTCTATGGTATAAAGTCTTTTCGATGTTTCCTGAGCACGCTCAACGAACAAGCCGACCGGTATTTCATGGCATTCCACCTTTATAAGCTGCCTGCCCAGTTCTTCCGCATCGTTAAACCGCAAGCCTATTTCATTTCCGGTTATCTCGATTCCATTGTCAAATTGCTCCTTTGTACCGGCACTGTCGTATCCGACTACCAACGAACCATTAAAACAAGCCTCGGCCATCACTCTGCCGAATCCTTCGAAATATGACGGGACTATAGTCGCAGCAGTCTTTTGCATGTACCCTGAAAGATCCTTTATTTCCCCCAACCAATGCACTTTATCCGAGATACCCGATCTTTCAAGCTCCGCTTTCAACGAATTTACCAGTTCCTGTGATTTAGGATCGGGGACACGGCCTGCTATCTGCAAGCCATACGAGCCTCCATATTTTTTTATATACCGGATATAACCGTCAATCAACAGACCGATTCCTTTTTTCTCAGTAATCCTGCCGGCATATAAGAAAAAGGGTTCTTTCCCCTCACGGTACTTGAACTCCGATTCATGGAATATGCCATTGTAAATCACTGTATGGCCGGGTTTTCCGAGAACACCCCGGTAGGCCGCTATATCTTTGGTGATACTTATCGTATTAGATTCCTTTATCAGTTCACTGACGTTCCGGATATTCAGATTGAAATCCTTGTCGCCATACTCTCTTATATGCAGGACATGGGGAACTCCGCATTTCTTAGACGCTTTGTATCCGATAGTAATCGGAGAGACGTTGGTATGAATCAAATCCGGCTGTTCCTCTTCCACAATTCTGACAAGTTCCGAGACCGCTTTATTGTTAGTTGCAAATCTCCTTATCAGTCGCGGAAGATAAAGCAAAAGACCCTTTCCAAACCTTATTTTCGGCCAGATATCAAATCCATACTTAAATACATATGTACGGATGCCCTTTTCTTTCAGAATTCCGGTAAGGCCATCGGAGGCCGGGAGAACAACGACGACCTCGTTTCCGGCAGCCGCGACACCACTTATCATATTGATAAATGACTTGGTCGCTCCGCCATATATGTCAGTCGAACTTACTATATATAAAATCTTCATAAGGATCTACACGGAGAAGATGCAACCGAGACATCGGCATTTTGTTTTCTACCCTCAAGATTAGTGGCCAAAACAAACGGCAACAACCATGAATACCAGTTCGGATATGAGCGAGACATGAAACAAACGACAATCAATATAAGGAAACCATATTGATACTTGTCTTTCTTACCGGGTGGCAACATGAACCAATACATCATCAGCACTACAAAAGCACTCACATATCCATAATGGATAAAATACATTTTATAACCGGCACCCTGCACATCCTTCCATGTCAGACTATCACCAACTCCCCATGCCAGTTTCCCTTTATATCTCAGGACTTCATAATATCTATCGGCACCAGTCGAGAATCTGTTGTTTCCTTTTATACCCTTATCCTCATCATATTCCATTCTCTCTACTACAAGACTATTTATATAATTATCTCCCTCATTGTAGTTGACGGCGAATAGATACATCGCGGAAACACAGACTGCGGATATCACAAGTGTCTTCGCGTCATGCACTCTTACAAACAGAAATCCAATCAATGTCAACATCCATCCTGACAAGGAAAATGAAATTATAACAGCCGCAAGCAGTATCCATAAATATGGCTGTTCCTTGAATCTGAACTTGTTGGCATACAATAGGAACGTACTCACTATTCCCAGATGCCCAGGTTCAAGAAACGGACCGTTGAATCGGAATACATCAACTATATTGGTAGATTGAAGAAAGAATATATAATTATTGAAAGGGGCATAAAAATCATTTGCCGCTATGAAAGTTCCAAATGCAGGCAGACTGACAAAGAACAATAGTATATAGATCAGAATCGATATCCCGATAATAAAACTCATTGTTTTTGTAATCCATGTCAGTAGGTAACGCTGGTACCGTCTATCAAGGAATAGCAATATGACAGCTATCAGATACTCCATCATTTTTGCTATAGCCGACAATAGATTGACACTGCGGGAAATCACAAAACAATACAATACACAGAGCGCTATCAAGATATAGAATCTTTGCGTCATTCTGATTGTTTTTTGCTTTGTGGTGAAAAACAGTATGAAGACACACAAAAAAACCATATAGTAATATGGTGTCAATGCTATATACTGATTTACCCATACTGCCGACGAGGCCAGATACGTATACAGTATAAATAGCTGAAGTATCATGAATACAGGTCCGAACTTCAGCGTAAACGGATTAAGACTTACGTTATCTTTACCGAATATTTTAGAATATATCGATTTCACTTCCTGTTTCTTTTACGAATCAATGATTCTTGTGCCTCATTAATCTGTTTCTGATCGACGTCGTAATCAAACTCCGTTCACTGTGTGTAACTCCGAACACCATTACCAACAGGACTCCTGCGACAAAAGCTCCGGATGCTTTGATCAACAATCCGGTCCACAGCGATTCCACAACTATATATATCGAACCCCAGTACAATAGCACCGAAGGTATGGTTACGATAATAATCGGTAGCACTACCTTACCGAGGTATGAGGAAATGGAGAGACCAACCTGTTTCTTTGCCACCTTTAGTCGTATAACCATGGTTAATGCCATTATCATGATGAGCACCACCATTGTGGACAAGGGAGAGGCTCCTGATTTCAATGTCAACCAGGCGATCGGTATAAACATCAATGTGCATGAGCCTGCCAATATCTGGTAATTCCTGATTTTTCCCGTCGCCCTTATCATCTGCGTTATAGGTTGCTCCAGACAATTGACCAATCCGAATACCAGCGACAGACAGGCGAATCCTACCATTTCAGGACTCTTTGAATCCGGGCCAAGCCATACTTCAAGTATCTGGTCCATTGCGCATATCAACGGAAACGATAGAATATACAACAGATAAAACGAGAACTTCGAACTCTGTATCGCCAGATTCCTCATTCTGTCAAGTTCGTTGGCGGCATACGATTTTATTATCTGCGGGGTCACCGCCATGTAGAAATTGGACGAGAACGAAGATATGACCTGTTGAATTCTATCACCAATCGCCTTGGCCGCGTTTATAACCGGTCCGAAGTAAATGTTAAGCAATACATTCTGTCCCTGGGTGGCGAGAACCCCAGACAGAGCGCCGAGCAGATTCCACCCGGTATAGGCGGTCAGTTCCTTGAAAAGGCCTTTGTCCCAGACAAATCTTATCTTGCAATATTTGAATTTCCTGTGGCAATAGATGGAATAGAAAGCGAAATTCAACATACATACACCCATCTGCAATATGCCGTACAACTTCAGTTTCTCGCCGGAGAATATAAGCAACAGATAGACTATCCCGAGTTTCAGAACTCCGTCAAGTATGCTCAGATAAGCGAACGCGCTCATTCTCTCGTTCGATATGATGGAGGAGGTGAACGGAATCGCCATCATGTTGAAAAGAAATGATACAAGGCATGTCTGATAGACAAACTTTGCCGCGTCCAATCTGTCAGCCGGTATTTTCAGGAATCCGTCGAACGCATATATACCGGCTATTTCGCCTATCAGCAATATCACCACTGATATTACGGCGAAGCCCATCAGAAGAAGACTGAAAGTCTTGCCGTAACCTTCATAATCTTTCTTGCCTAAATGGAAGGATAGGAATCTTTGTGTAGCCGAGGTCAAGGTAGCGGTAAGCACTGAGAACAGGGCCACGAAACTGCCTACGACGTTGTAGATACCGTAATCCTCGACTCCGATGGCCTCAAGTGTTATCCTGACTGTAAAAAGACTTATCACAGTCAGAAATAACATTCTACCATACAGGAAAAGAGTATTTTTAGCTATTCGTTTATTATCAGATGATGCCATTTATAAAACTCGCTATTGTTACTATACCCTATAAGCAATTAAAAGGGACGTGCGGATTGGGAAAGAGGAATTTCCGGAATCGGGTTAAACTTTTTTCCTCGGCTTTCGCCTCGGCTCGGTTAGAGAAAGAAGACTGCCTGGACCGGAAGGATCGGCGGCTTTCTTTGCTTCGCGGTAGTCCTCACTTCGTTAGGCGAGCTCCTGACCGAGAGGGAAACTCCCTCCTTCGGAAGAGGATGTTGCTTCGGGTTCGGCTTTTAAGCTGTCAAGGTATCGGAATACTCCTGTCAGGTCTTTTGCCGATGTTGAGATGCAGGATTGAATAGCCTCCATTAAGGCGTTGAAAATACTCTCTTCCTTCAACAGTTCGTGTAGACTTTTCTGGTCTTCGAATTTCTCTCCTGAATAACGGTCGAGAATTCTATCCCATGCTCGGTTCAGATCTACAGCGTTAGTGTTGAGGGTATTTATATCATCTGCCGTTATGTCGGCGAATTCTCTACCGCTGAACAATTTGAAGTTGGCTGCGAACCGTTTCCGTTTTTCAGATTCAGACAGTCCGTCGATGTCTGTAAGCCTAAGATTGACATCACCAAAACATTTGGCGTTCTTCCTTGACTCCTCATCTTCTATTAGAAGCAATAGATCTTCAGTCAGCATTACAGGGTTGACATGAATTTCAAGAAGATCGTGGCTGTTGATAAACTTCAAAGGTGAGAACAAGAGCCAAAAGTATGTCTCATCGGGGCGGCAACTTTCAGCATAGCGTTTTCTGTACTCGAAGAATGTATGATCTCGCGTAAGAAATGCCGGTTTGGGCTGGTCCTTACTTTCAAACAGGAACTCTCCCATTATTGCATCATGCTTCAGCACTCCTGGTCCTTTGGTTGTTCGAGATCTTGATATTACTTCGGAAAATATCTCGTATGAGTCTTTGAGTCTTTTGTCGTCGTAATAATCTATGTCTTCTATCTCAATTCTCAGTTTATTTTCAAGCAAATTCCGTATGACTCTCCTTAGTCCACGTTCCGCATATTCGTCAATCTTATCAGGCTCAATTGTCAGCGGAACCCTGAAATAAGCATAAAGGTACTCTGCGAATGTCGTAATATCTTCCGGCAGTTTACTGTTTGTTTTCAGCCATATATAATGGTGATAAAACACGTTACGCGACAGCAGCCCTGCTCCGAATCCGGGCAGCGTTTCAAAGTGCAATAGACGAACAGCCTGTATTACGTGCTGGCAAATCTCTTTCAGATAGACTCGGCATAATTTGATGTTAACCTTTTCATCGTCGCGGCTGAGTTTAAGAAGATGGTCGGCCACCATAGAGTCGAGGTTGTCTTCGACCGGAACATCATCAAGAACGGTACATAGCATAGGCAACACTACTTGGGTGTCAAGATACACATTGCGCTTCACCCTTTGGTCAGAGAGGATTCCGGAAATGGCATCGGCCATGCTGCTTATGGCTTTGCCGGTACTGATGCGGAACATTATGTCGTTAGTACGGCATAATTCCACTATCTTGCGGAATATTTCCTTTGCACTTTCCTCGTCCGGGAAATAGCCTTTAAGATAGTCAAGGAATGTATTGCTGTCTGGATTCTCGAATTCCTCTTGTCTGTCGGCATCTGATATAAGTAACCAACGGTCTTGCAGGAATAATCCAAGACAATCGCATACCTCTATAATCTTTCCTTCAAGGGAAGTGCCTGACAACAGCTCACTGAGGCTTTGATTAAACAAAGTCTTGTTTGCGTTGCAATTTGCCTCTGATTCGTCAAGCCTGGACCGCTGGTCTTCCGTAAGAGAGTATTTTCCCGTAGCAGTGTCGAGCAGTATATGACCGTTTTTCTCTATCCTCTTTATACGCGCTGTTATAGTAACGTCTGCACGCTTCCCTATCAGGCCTTCTACATGAGCCGATAACTCGCTTGCTGTCTGTGGGCCATCTTTATGCAGACTGCGCAGTATGTAGCATTCTATCACCTGGTTTTTAAGGTCGCGGGTTGTCTTGCTATAATTAAGAAAGTCGTAAGCCTGCAGGTCCTCATCTGTAGCCTGATACTCTTCGGGAGTGGGGTCGTAAAGGTCCGGAAATACCGATAACAGCTGGGCTTCATACTTCAATATTATAAGTATGAAGGCACTTAGTATATACATAAGCCGCTCAGCTATCTCGGCTTTTGTTATTTCGGGTGTGTTATGTATTTGTTCGTTTCGTGCCTTTTCAGCGCGATAGAGCACATAGCGTCCATCGCCGTTTCCTTTCCAGTTTCCTCCATGTGTATTACTGCCACTCATTGAGGGGAATACACCAAGACGTCCCACCAGCGATTTGAAAGTATCTGTAGTGTATGTATTCTGAGTAAACGCAATAAGACGTTTCAGGAAGCTGTCCATGCAGCTCGACAATGCTTTGACCGGCGCCAATTCTCCTACCTTGGTTATACAGGCTTGTTCAAGATAGCCGATTACTTCTTGCGCAAATCCGTTGAGAATTGGATAATTAGTCCTCATAGCCACAATCTTGAAGAAGGCGTTTATGGCTTTGTCTATCTGCGCTTCGGTGTAGCCATAATTTTCCTGACCAAACACACGGATGCAGTCTAATCGTATTTCCTTCTTTATGTTGGCGTAATCTATCATCGCTTGTGGTTCCGACCTTGCATACAATATATTACTTCAGGCGCGCGAGGAGCTTTTAGCTGCTTGTCGGTTTTGAAGCGTGCCGGTGCAGGGAGGATTATTCGGCGCTGTAGAGGGTGTCGACCGGTGCGTTGTCGCTGTCTTGCGCGATTACCTTTCGGGGAGTTTTCGGAATGAAGTGTATTGACTCGAATCTCGGATATTCCTTTTTCTCAAGCTCTGTTTTGTAAAAGAATCCGAGACGGGCGGTTACTCCCGGTGTCTTGAAATAATTCTTGACGCTTATCTTGTTTATTCCATCCTGCGGGGCGTAGAACTGACTGAACACTTGATAGTTCTTTCCGTCGGAATCCTGACGGACTACATCAATGTATATGGCTCCTATCTTGTCTATTATCCGCTTGTCTTGGAAGTAGAAGGTAAACAACACGTAGTCTTCCGTCAATCCTACAGGCGGCAGAAACACAAAGGCCGAAGTTTCTCCGCTGAAAACAAATCCTTTCTTTACTGTCGGGAATTGACTTGACGGAAGTATTTCGTTGTATTCGGCTATCTGTGTTTTAAGTTTCTCTATTTCAAGCTTGGAACGGTCAGTTTCCTGAATCAGAGGTTCCTGATTCCCCAATATAGACTGCTGGTTGGAAATTGTCTTTTTTATACCAGAAAGTTGCGATGATTCTTTATTCAAACTGTCAAGCAATTGTTCCCGTTGCTCAGGAGTCATTTGGGCAATGTTGGTCTCACGTGAAAGCTGAACGCTCTGAATCTCTCTTAGAAGCGCTATCTCCCGTTCTAATTTCTTTTGCGAAATATAAGAGATGACAAGTACAAACGCAAACAAAATAATCGAGATAACCCACATAACGCGGCTTGAGACTCTTGATTCTTTCTTAGGATGCGTAACAAGAAGAATAAAGTAGAGTACAAGCATCAACAGAGCCATGCCGGCTATGATGTAGAACCCGACGTTCATAATTCAGTTTGAGTCTGGCGATTTTTCGCTCTTATGTATAATTAGGTTTAACGATCCTTCCCACGACAACCCTGCGAATATGCAATTACGCCATCCATCAGGCTCCATAGTTATCATGGCTATCACAGTTCCGATAATAGGAAGCAATATGAAATTCAGACGGAAATAAAAAGCCGGCGTTTTTCCCGGAACCAATTGGGTAAGAAATGGTATGGCACCTTTGAAATCCTTGCCGTATACCGTAAGCATATGCGCGATAATAGCTCCAATCCAAGTTTCTATCCAGGGAAGGAGTCCTGCTATTTGGGATATGTCTATGGTATATGACATTTATATTTCTCCACGCTTCTTTCGAGGTGTTTGCTATTGGCGGCCGGGAGTAGCGGCGGCTTCATTTGCTTCGCGGTAGTCCTCACTTCGTTCGGACCACGATTTGGCTGCCGGGATGAGGGTGTTGCTTTTAGTTGTGGGACCGGGAGCGTTTCTTTTGCCGGGGCGCGGTTTTAGCCGGGGTGGTGCCAGCGCTGTTTGGCTTGCTGCTGGTCGGGGAGGAAGGCCCATAGGTCGGCCTGGTGGAGGAGGGTCAGGCGTTTGCGCGAGGTTTCGGGGGATTGGTCGCGGAAGGTTTTGGCGCGGCCTAATTCCCTTAGCCAGCGGTCTATGACGCAGTTGCGCCATTGCAGATATTTGTAGGGTACTGAGGCTCCGTCGGTGTGCAGTATCGGTTCGAGCATCAGCATCAGATCTTCCTGGGTTGCTGTCTTGTCGCCGGCGAGCCATAGGGTCATGGCCCGGTCGAAGTGGCGGGCCATTGTTCCGCTTGCCGGGGCGCGGTGGTGCGCTATGCGGTAGGCGGTGGCGTAGGGACCGGACAGGGCGGCTATTTCGCCGGCGGTGCCGGTGCGCAGGGTGGCTTCTACCTCGGGGAGATGGTCGCGCAAGGCTTTTGCGGCTTTGCGGGCCTCGGGGCCGAGGGGGCGGAAGTCTATCGGCTCTATGCCGGCTTGGGCGCAATCTTTTAACAGGGCTTGGAGAGTAGTCATTTTACAGGAGCTGGAGGAAGGCTTCTTCTATTTTTACTTGCCAGATTATGTTGTTGGCGTCGTTTATGCGCAGCAGGAAGGTGCGCATGGCGCTTTCCGGGTCTTTTTCTCCGGTTTTATTTCCGGGATTATTGCCCGTTCCGGTGGTTTTGGCGCCGGCTTGTTTGTAAATCGTGCCTTCGTAGCCTTTGAAGTCGCCGCCGGTTATCCTTACTCTTCTTTCGGGCTGCAGGTCGGGGTTCTGCCGGTATTCCACTTTCAGAGACTGATCCACTACGCCTATCATCTTTTGGAACATTTCCATGTCGCGACGCGATATCACGGCGTAGGGCGCGCCGGGAGCGGCGGTGGTGCGGAAGCACCAGGCGAGGTCTCCTATCTCGCTGAAGAGTGGCTGTACTCGGTCGGGGCGTGCTCGGAAGAAGAGTATCTTAGGGATATAGGGTATTTCGCGACGTATTTTCTTTTTGCCTTCGCGGGTTACTATCAGGCGCGTGGGATAGAAGAAATGGACTTCACGCAATAGTTTCGGTTTCTGCTGCCTCAGCCGGTCGCGGATGTCGTCAGGAGTGTTACGGTCGCGCAGGAACATCGCGTACCAGCGTGGCGAGACGCTGTTGAGGGAGTCGGCCACCTGTCGCAGAATGGCAACCCGAGCGGCTTCGTCAAGCGGAATCGGCTCTACGAGTTCGAGCCAGCGACGTGTAGCCGGTATAGTGGCAAACATGCCGGCAATTTTCTCGGGTGCGATACCGCAGTTCAAGGCGGCATCTACCCACCAGCCACGTATTATCTCGGGAGTGAGAGCGCCTGTTGAGCGATAGCCGAGGTCGGTGAGCAACCGGCCCATACGGGTGCCGATCTGCCGGGACACCTGCCCGGTGCGTCGCACTCCGTGGCCGAGCGGGAAGACGTAGCTGCGCCGTTCGCGCGGCATGTGGTCGGTTATTTCCCTGAGTTGCTCTATGCCGTTGTCGGCGTCGCTGAATTTCAGCTCCGTAACTCGGCTGAAAGGGGCTCCGCCGCTGTAAAGCAGATACAACAGGGCGCAGGCTTCTGTCTTTTCTGTTTCGGTAAGCCGATGGATTTTCTCCGGGAGACGATAAACGATGGAGGGTATAGGGAGAGTAGTGTCGTCGGGGTAGAGAGTCGGATCGGCGATCTTTTCGCGAAGCTCGCTGAAGAGGGCTTCGGCATGGCTGTCGCCGGGCCTGTATGCGGTGTATAGGGTATGGAGTTTGCCTAAGTAACGTTTCAGGGTCAGCGGAGTGCATCCCTTGGCCACCATGAGGGCGGTCCAGTTACGGATGTTTCGGCGGTCGGCTTCCGGGGATTGGCCGTCGGCTACCCGTGGAGTCTTAAGGAAGGAGGCGCAGGTTCGTTGCAGTATATAGTCGCCGTGTCCCTCCGAGAGGGTCGCAGATTCAACAAAAGTATAAAAGTCAATAACAGTATTGTTTTGATTTGCAACAGTTTTATCTATACCGCACATGCGAATATTTCACGCCTCCATATCTATGAAGAAATTTCCCCGAATCAGGCTTACAGCCGGCGGGCAATATGACTCTTTTATTATCCGGGTCTATGTAAGACCCGGATAA
>CAJMMT010000005.1 GCA_905214715.1 uncultured bacterium
TTGCATGTGTTAAGCCTGCCGCTAGCGTTCATCCTGAGCCAGGATCAAACTCTCCGCTGTTGGTTATATATTTTCATATATTCTTCTTGCTTTTGTTCGTCCCGGCTTCCTGGTCTCGGAATTGCGGAAAGTCTTGTCTGTCTTTCCCTTGTCTCTTCTTCAACCCGGCGCGCGCTACCCGTCTCCGGACGGCCGCGCCGTCGCTGCTTTTGTCTTGTGGCATCTTTGTCAATGTCCTCTTTCGGCTTCCCGACGGAAGCCCCATCCTCTCGTTACGCCGCTTTCAGATGGCGTTGTTTCCGGATTGCGGATGCAAAGTTACTGCCTTTTTCCACTCCCCGCAAGTTTTCCGACGAAAAAATTGACGGATAAAACAATTTTACCCGCCAACCGGTTTTATCTCACCGTTTTAAATAAATGTTAAAATCGGTTGAATTGTGTTAACGGGATTTCAGGTACTCATCTATCGCTTTCGCAGCCTTTCTGCCGGCACCCATCGCAAGAATTACGGTGGCGGCTCCCGTTACAGTGTCGCCCCCGGCAAAAATACCTTCACGTGTGGTACGTCCCTCCTCATCGGCAACGATACAGCCACGACGGTTTGTTTCAAGTCCGTCGGTAGTCGATTTGATAAGAGGGTTCGGACTTGTACCGAGCGCCATTATCACCACATCACAGGGTATCACGAATTCCGACCCCTCCACGGGCACCGGACTGCGACGTCCGCTGGCATCCGGCTCACCAAGCTCCATGCGTATACATTCCACACCTTCTACCCAACCACGCTCATCGCCTATAATACGTACGGGATTGGTGAGCATCTTGAAATCTATACCCTCCTGTTTGGCATGGTGCACTTCTTCCACTCGCGCCGGCAACTCGGCTTCCGAACGACGGTAGACAATGGTAGCTTCGGCACCGAGGCGCTTGGCGGTACGCACCGCGTCCATAGCCACATTGCCACCTCCCACTATCACCGCGCGACGACCGGGCTCTACAGGAGTGTCGTAATCGTAATCGTAAGCATGCATAAGATTGGTACGGGTCAGGAATTCGTTGGCCGAGAAAACACCGTTGAGATTCTCGCCCGGAATGCCCATAAATCTGGGAAGTCCGGCTCCCGAACCTATAAACACCGCATCATATCCCTCTTCGTCCATCAACTGGTCTACAGTTACAGTGCGACCTACTATCACATCGGTCTCTATCTCCACACCAAGCTTCCTTACGGCATCTACTTCGCGCGCGACTATACCATCTTTGGGCAAACGGAATTCAGGTATACCATACACAAGAACCCCACCGACCTTGTGGAGGGCTTCGAATATCTTCACCTCATAACCGAGTTTCGCAAGATCAGAGGCACAAGCCAGCCCTGCGGGCCCGGATCCCACCACAGCCACTTTCTTACCATTGGGTTCAGCCTTGGAAACAGACCAGTCGGCGGCATGCTCTATCTTCCAATCTCCTACATAACGCTCAAGCTTGCCTATTGACACAGGCTCTCCCTTGATACCGAGCACGCATGAACCTTCACATTGGCTCTCCTGCGGACAAACACGCCCACAGACCGACGGCAACGAACTATCGCGCGAAATAACGTCGGCGGCCTTTCCTTCGTCGCCGACCGCAACCGCCGCTATAAACTCCGGTATCGAAACATGAACCGGACAAGCTGAAACGCAACGGGGATTCTTGCAATTCAGACAACGCGACGCCTCCCGCATGGCCTCTTCACGGTCATATCCCAGACATACTTCTTCAAAATTGGTGGCGCGGACTTCCGGATTCTGTTCGCGCACCGGAACTCGGGGTATTCTTTCAGCCATGGCATTTACATTTATGAGATTCTTCTTTATGGGTCTTCTGATGCTCACGATACATATTCTGACGCCGCATGGCTTCATCGAAATCCACCAGCGAGGCGTCGAATTCCGGCCCGTCGACACAGGTAAACAATGTCTTTCCCCCTACCGTTACGCGACAGGCGCCGCACATGCCTGTACCATCCACCATCAATGCGTTAAGCGACACTACCGTGGGAATGCCGTAACCAAGTGTGGTCTTCGACGCGAATTTCATCATGATCATAGGGCCTATTATGACGGCCATGTCATATTTCTTGCCTTCACGCCCGACGAGGTCATCTATAAGAGCGGGCACCATACCGTGGAAGCCGGCAGAACCGTCATCGGTACACAGATATACGTTGGCCACCTTTTTCATCTCATCTACATATGTAAAGAGATCGCGGGTCTTGGCTCCGATAACGACATCGGCTGTAACCCCATGATCACGCAGCCATTTGGCCTGAGGATAAACAGGTGCCGTTCCCACACCACCGGCCACGAACAATACCCGCTTTCCTGCAAGTTCCTCGGCGGTCATACCCACCAGATCCGACGGCTGGCCCAATGGGCCGGCGAAATCAAGAAACGATTCCCCCTCTTCAAGCGAATTGATCTTGCGCGAAGAGTGTCCTATGGTCTGGGTAACTATAGTTACCGTTCCCTGTTCTGAATCGTAGTCGCATATTGTCAGGGGTATACGTTCACCCTGCTCATCGGTGCGCACTATCACGAACTGACCCGGTTTCGCCGAGCGGGCCACGCGCGGTGCATGTACCTTCATCTCCGTGATGTTAGGAGAAAGGTAACGTTTGCTTACTATCTTAAACATTATAATTGTTTATGGTATTAGGTTGTCAAAAAACCGTTCTCCCCGCGGACCTCCGCGGGCCAAGACCACATATGCCGGGCATACATGAAACGGGGGAGCGAATACAAAGTGCAAATCTAAATCTATTTATCTGAAATGGCAAATTCCCGGCCTAAAATTGCAAGTTAACGCAATTTGAATTATTTTTGTAACCTTATATCTGACTCTCAACTTCCCGGCTACCGTTGTAATGCCACAGCGCCGCCATCAGGGGGCAGATTCAAAAGTAAAAAAGAATCAGTATGAATTACTTTGACACTATCAGCGAAGAGATAAAAAAGGCGATGCTCGCGCGCGAAAAAGTGCGTCTCGAGGCATTGCGTGGAATCAAAAAAGAATTCCTCGAGGCCAAGACCGCCCCGGGAGCCGGGGGTGAACTCGGCGATGACACAGCCATGAAAATCATGGTCAAGATGGTGAAACAACGTAAGGAAAGCGCACGTATATACACCGAGAACAATCGTCCGGAACTTGCCGAAAACGAGCTTGCCGAGGCTGCCGTAATCGAAGAGTTCCTGCCCAAGCAGATGTCGGGCGAAGAACTTGAGGCCGAACTCAAAGCCATTATCGCCGAAATAGGAGCCGCCGGCCCGCGCGACATGGGCAAAGTTATGGGCATAGCTTCAAAACGTCTTGTCGGCCGAGCCGAAGGCCGCGCCATTTCCGATTCTGTTAAACAACTTCTAAACAACATATAACAGTGCTGACGCTCCAAACTATAAAGGCCGACCCTGAGTTTGTGATCGGTCGTCTTGCCGTTAAAGGGTTCGATGCCCGCGGCGTAATTACCGAAATTCTTGAAATCGACGCAGAACGCCGCAAACTCCAGGCCCGCACCGACGGTGACGCCGCCGAACTGAAAAAACTGGCCGCCTCGATAGGCGCGCTTATGAAGCAGGGAAAGAAAGACGAGGCTGAAGAGGTAAAGGCTCAGGTTGCACGTATAAAAGGAGAGACTGCCGGATTGCAAGACCGTCTGGAGGAATGCGAGAAGAAAATGACAGACTTGCTCCTGACTGTCCCCAACATGCCTTGCGCCGATGTACCGGAAGGACTTACAGCCGCCGACAATGTTGTTGAAAAAACCGGCGGACATATGCCTGACCTTGGCGACGATGCCCTTCCCCATTGGGAACTGGCGAAAAAATACAACCTGATCGATTTTGAGATGGGTGTTAAGGTTACCGGGGCCGGATTTCCTTTTTATATAGGAAAAGGAGCACGTTTGCAACGCGCACTTATCCAGTTCTTTCTCGACTCCGCTTCTGAAGCCGGGTATACCGAAGTCGAGCCTCCCTTTGCGGTGAATGCCGCTTCCGGATACGGCACGGGACAACTGCCCGACAAGGAGGGTCAGATGTATCATGTTACAGTCGACGACCTCTACCTGATTCCTACGGCCGAGGTTCCGGTTACCAACATGTATCGCGATGTAATCCTGCCTCAGGAGACACTCCCGCGTAAAAACTGCGCTTACTCCCCATGTTGGCGCCGCGAAGCCGGAAGCTACGGCAAAGATGTGCGCGGACTGAACCGTCTGCACCAGTTCGACAAGGTCGAGATCGTTCGCATCGAGAAGCCTGAGAACTCTTACGCCGCTCTCGAAGAAATGAAAGACCACGTTCAGGGTCTGCTTGAAAAGTTAGGACTGCCCTGGCACATTCTTCGTCTCTGCGGTGGCGACATGAGCTTCACATCGGCTATCACATTCGATTTCGAGGTATGGAGCGGCGCCCAGAAACGCTGGCTTGAGGTCTCCTCTGTTTCCAACTTCGAGACCTATCAGGCCAACCGCCTGAAATGCCGCTATCGTGGGGATGACAAAAAAACTCATCTATGCCACACCCTCAACGGGTCGGCCCTGGCTCTTCCGAGAATCGTGGCGGCACTGCTTGAAAACAACCAGACACCAGAAGGCATAGTAGTGCCCGAATGTCTGCGCAAGTACACTGGCTTCGACATTATAAACTGATAACAACTTAATCCATCCGCAGGAGATTCGCTCCTGCGGATGGATAAAAAATAGAGATTCGGCTTTTTATTAATTTCACCCCTTGAGATTATGGCTACATTAAGCAAAAAAGAAACCAAAATACCTATCGACGATCCAACAGGGAAATGGTCTGACCTTACCATGCTGCCCGAATGGGAAGAAAAGTATTATGACGTATATACAGTAAGGAAACATGGCAAATGGGTTATGCTCAAGGCTCTGAAAAAAGAGTATGCCGACAATCCCCATTTCCGCGAGATGCTCGAACGGGAATTTGACACACGTTATAACCTGGCGCACTCCAATATTGTCATGGTCAATGATCTGGAGTATGTGCCGGGAGTCGGTCTCTCGATCATAACCGACGATGCCTATGGATATTCCCTGCGCCAGCTCATAGACGATCGCCGTCTGACACCCCAGATCGTCCATCGCCTCGAAACCCAGCTGATCGACGCTATGGAGTATATCCAGGAGAACCATATCGTACACCATCCTCTCTCGCCGGAAACCATCATTTTTACCGAGTATACCCAGAATCTCAAGCTTCTTAACGTAGGTTACGACCAGAATCAGGAACTATCCATCCAGGATACCAGAGCCGACATTCAACGTTATGGCGAGATTCTGACAGAAGTGCTCGACAATCTCCCCACCACTCTCCCAAAACTCAGGAACATCGCTAACAAAGCACGCGACCCCGAAGGCCCGTATAACACGGTTTCCGACCTTCAGCTCGCCATCGAACGCCGAAACTCAAGCCAGATTTACGTATGGCTCTGCGGTTTCATAATTATAATGCTGGCTTTGCTCATCTGGCTTGAACTCCGCTAAACGGTTCTCTGAATAAGTAACAACACACTCTCAGCCCAATGGTCGAGATAAAACAAATAACATCCTCTAAAAAGGACCTTAAAAGGTTCACCAAGTTCCAGTTAGACCTCTACGACGGCAACCCCTACTATGTGCCGCCGTTGATTTCTGACGATGTCGACACCCTGAACCCTCTCAAGAATCCGGCTTTCGACTTTTGTGAAAGCGCTTACTTCATGGCTTTCCGCGATGGTAAACCTGTTGGACGAATCGCCGGAATACTGAACCACAAAGTCAACGAAAAAGACAACTCCAAGACTGTACGCTTCGGATTTATCGACTTTATAGACGACCGCGAAGTTTCAGCAGCGCTACTCAAGGCTGTGGAAGACTGGGGACGGGAAAAGGGCATGAAGAAAATAATCGGTCCGTTAGGATTCACCGACATGGACCACGAAGGGATGCTGATACAGGGGTTCGACGAGCTCTCCACGATGGCTACCATCTACAACTATCCATATTATCCGGAACACATGGAAGCCCACGGATATGTGAAAGATTCCGACTGGGTAGAGTTTCTGATGGAAGTGCCTGACGGTATCCCTGAGAAATACAACCGCATCGCCGACATTGTAAAAAAGAAATTCGGTCTGAGAGTACTGAAGTACTCTTCCCGCTCCCGGATAAAAAACGAATATGGGCGCGCGCTGTTCCATCTCATAAACGACAGCTACAAGGACCTCTACCAATACTCCCCCCTCTCCGACCGCCAGATAGAACATTACATCGACATATACCTCGGATTGCTTAATCTTGATCTGGTTACGTTGATTGTTGACAAAGAAGACAAGCTTGTGGGCGTAGGAATCTCCATGCCATCCATGAGCCGCGCTCTTCAAAAATCGCGCGGACGGCTTCTACCGTTCGGATGGATAGACCTGCTGAAAGGCCTTAAAGGCAAGAACGACCGTGTAGACCTTTTGTTGGTGGCTGTCAAGCCCGAATACATGAACAAAGGTGTAAACGCCCTGCTCTTTCAAGACCTGATACCATATTATATAAAATATGGATACCGTTACGCCGAGTCGAACCCTGAAATGGAAAGCAATGCCAAGGTGCAGGGACAATGGGAATACTTCGCCCATCGCCAACATCGCCGCCGTCGCAGCTACCAGAAGAAACTATGAATTCCGGACAGCATAAGCAGGATACTCCCGAGAAACTGACTCCTTACCATAATAACCGTAGTAAAGGAGAGCAGGTCGAGGAAATGTTCGATCATATTGCACCGGCCTACGACTTCATGAACAGTGCCATGTCGATGGGTCAGCATAAACGCTGGCGACGTGTGGCCCTCAAAATGGCTTTTGACGCGGCTCCCTGTCCAAGTGAAGTGCTCGACATGGCGACGGGTACAGGCGATGTGGCCTTTGCCTTAGCCCGTTCCCTACCGAAAGCCAGCATTACAGGCATAGACCTCTCGGCCGGAATGCTTGAGATTGCAAAAAAAAGGCTTGCCGAGGCCGAAACAGACATACGCGGCCGCATCTCGTTCTTAAAAGGAGACTGCCTTTCCCTTCCATTTGCCAATGAACGGTTCGATTTACTGACTGTCGCTTATGGAGTTCGTAATTTCCAGAACCTTAAACAGGGTCTGGCTGAGATGCACAGGGTTTTGAAGCCGGGAGGTGTGGCCTGCATTATAGAACTGGCCAGACCACGGAAGGCAATCCCGCTTGCCGGATATAAGATATATACCGCATTGATTCCCATTGCCGGCAGACTGATTGCCGGCGATTCGGATGCCTATCGGTATCTTCCCGAGAGTATCGCGCTATGCCCTCAGCGGGAACGAATGACGGAACTTCTGCTCCAATCAGGATTTCGAGAGGCTCGTTGGAAACAGCTTACTCTTGGCACACTCTGCATTTACATAGCTAAAAAATGACACGCAAAGATTTCGAAATCATGGCTCCGGTTGGTAGTCGCGAATCGCTCGCGGCGGCTATAGCAGGCGGAGCCGACGCTGTATATTTCGGTATCGGAGAGCTGAACATGCGCTCCCGCTCCGCCGCCAATTTCACCGCCGATGACATGGATGAGATTGTGGCTACATGTCGCCCCCTCGGTGTGAAGACTTACCTTACAGTCAACACCGTTGTCTACGATACCGACTTCCAGGCCCTGAAAGAACTGATAGACCGCGCACATCAGGCAGGGATATCGGCTATAATAGCCTCGGATATGGCGGTGATTCTCTATGCCCGCTCAATCGGGCAGGAGGTACACATATCCACTCAGGTCAACATAACCAACATAGAGGCGGTTAAGTTCTACGCGCAGTTCGCCGATGTAATGGTGCTCGCCCGGGAACTTAACCTTGATCAGGTCGCGGCCATACATCAGGCTATTGTACGCGAGAATATCACCGGTCCACGCGGCGAGCTCATACGTCTTGAAATGTTCTGCCACGGTGCCCTATGCATGGCCGTAAGCGGCAAATGCTACCTATCGCTCCATGAAATGAATTCTTCGGCAAACCGTGGCGCATGCAATCAGATATGCCGGAGGGGGTATGAGGTTACCGACCTTGAAACCGGCGATTCACTGAAAGTGGAAAACAAATACATAATGTCTCCGAAAGATCTGAAGACCATTCATTTCCTGAACAAAATGGCCGATGCAGGTGTGAGAGTCTTCAAAATCGAGGGTCGGGCACGTGGTCCAGAATATGTACGCGAGACAGTAGAGTGCTATTCGCAAGCTTTACAGGCTATCTGCGACGGCTCTTTTTCAGATGACAAAATCGAACAGTGGAACGCTCGTCTCGCAAAAGTCTTCAACCGGGGGTTCTGGAACGGATATTACCTCGGACAGCGTCTGGGTGAATGGAGTTCGAAGTATGGGTCTTCTTCCACCCGTGTAAAAGTATACGCCGCAAAAACCTATCGCTGGTTCCCGAAGATCGGTGTCGGCGAATTCAAGATGGAGAACGGAGAACTTAAAATCGGCGACGAGGTAGTAATTACAGGCCCAAGGACAGGAGCGGTGGTATTCAAAATCACGGAACTGAGAGTAGACCTCGCCAACGTGGAGTCTGTTAAACGCGGAGATGTATTCTCGATGCCCGTTCCCGAGAAAGTCCGCGCCGCCGACAAGGTATATCTCTGGCAAGAGAAAGAAACAAATGGCTATCATTAGATAGCCATTTTTCAATAGATAGCCATTTTTGCTGGGGTGGGGATGATTGCTTTATTTCTATAGGTATGGAACAGATTAAACATGAGTGCGGGGTAGCCATGGTCAGGCTGCTGAAACCCCTGGATTATTACGAGCGCAAGTACGGCACCCGTATGTGGGGCCTTAACAAACTCTATCTTCTGATGGAGAAACAACACAACCGTGGCCAGGAAGGTGCCGGTGTAGGAGTGGTGAAACTTAATTCCAAGCCCGGACAGGAATATGTTTTCCGCGAACGCGCGCTCGGATCAGATGCCATATCTAAAGTTTTCGACAATATAAACCGAAATCCCGAAGATTTCATCGGAGAGGTTTATATGGGTCATCTACGTTATTCTACCACCGGGAAATCGGGCATAAGTTATGTGCATCCTTTCCTGAGGCGTAATAACTGGCGGTCGCGAAATCTGCTGTTGTGCGGAAATTTCAATATGACCAACGTCGACGAGATTTTCTCCGCGATAGTCGATACCGGTCAACATCCACGGTTCTTCAGCGACACCGTCGTGTTGCTTGAACAGCTTGGCTCGGCGCTCGATAAGGAAAATCACCGCGTTTACCGACAGTATCGGGACAGCCATAGCGGTGTGGAACTTACCGAACTGATTGAAGACAATATCGACACCCGCAATATTCTTAAGAACTGCGCGCCATCATGGGACGGAGGCTACGTTATATGCGGAGTGGTAGGTTCTGGCGACATGTTCGTCTTGCGTGACCCCAACGGAATAAGACCCGCATTCTGGTATGCCGACGATGAAGTTGTGGTCGTGGCATCCGAACGACCGGTTATACAGACCGTAATGAATGTCCGCCGCGCTCAGGTTAATGAACTGCAACCGGGAGAAATGCTTACGGTCAGCAAGAAAAACAAATTCTCTGTTTCCCCATTGTTGCCGCAAATAGCAAACAAACGCTGTTCGTTCGAGCGCATCTATTTTTCTCGTGGCTCGGATGCCGATATTTACCGTGAACGTAAGGCTCTCGGGGTAAACCTCGTGGAACCGGTGTTGAAGGCCATAGACCGCGATTTAGCCCATACCGTTTTCTCTTTTATACCCAATACAGCGGAAGTCGCTTTTCTCGGGATGATGCAGGGACTCGACAAGCGACTTAACGAATGGAAGAACAGCGAGATTTTACGACTTTCAAAAGAAGGTTCGCTTACCGAGGATAAGATTCACGAAGTGCTGAAACGGCATCTGCGGATGGAGAAAGTGGCGATCAAAGACATTAAACTGCGTACGTTTATCGCCGAAGGCACGAGCCGCAACGACCTCGCGGCCCATGTCTACGATGTAACATACGGTATTGTGGAGAATGACCGCGACGCTCTTGTCGTTATAGACGATTCCATAGTGCGCGGCACCACCTTGCGCCAATCTATTCTCTCTATGCTCAACCGGCTGCATCCGCGCAAGATTGTGGTGGTAAGCTCATCGCCTCAGGTCCGCTATCCCGATTGTTACGGCATCGACATGTCGCGTATGGGGGAATTCATCGCTTTCCGCGCAGCTATCGAACTTCTGAAGGAAAGAGGGATGCAACACGTTATCGACGATACATATCGCAGATGCAGACTCGATCCTGACGAAAACTGCGTGAAAGCGATATATGCTCCCTTCACCGACGAGGAAGTGGCCGCTAAAATAGCCGAGATGCTCACGCCCGATGAGG
Organism: uncultured bacterium; assembly: GCA_905214715.1. Classification (GTDB taxonomy): domain Bacteria; phylum Bacteroidota; class Bacteroidia; order Bacteroidales; family Muribaculaceae; genus Lepagella. Next base: position 10,442 of record CAJMMT010000005.1, read on the forward strand.
TAAAGTGTGAGGTCGAACTGATTTTTCAGTCGCTCGAAGGTCTTCACAATGCCATCCCCGACTATCCCGGAGACTGGTATTTCTCCGGAGATTACCCCACACGTGGCGGGACCCGGCTGGTAAACCGCGCCTTCATAAACTACTACGAAGGAAACACCGACGCCCGCTGACTCTCTTAGTCAAAATATCAGTGGGGTGGCACCACTCTCGTGGTGCCACCCCACTGATATTTCCGCTTTTTATACTTTTACGTTCCGGTATATCAGACATTAAACCGGAAGTGCATTATGTCGCCGTCCTGCACTACATATTCCTTTCCCTCGACAGCCATTTTGCCGGCTTCCTTTACTGCGTTTTCCGACCCGAGGGTTACGAAATCGTCATATTTAATTACCTCGGCACGGATAAAACCTTTCTCGAAATCGGTATGTATTATGCCGGCGGCCTGCGGAGCCTTCGTCCCGCGCAGGAATGTCCAGGCTCTTACCTCGTCAGGTCCCGCCGTAAAATATGTCTGCAGATCAAGCAAATTGTAGGCTGCCCTGATCAGGCGCGATACGCCGGATTCGGTGAGTCCTATCGATTCAAGAAACTCCTTACGGTCTTCCCAAGTTTCAAGTTCGGCAATCTCGCTCTCCGTCTTCGCAGCCACAACGAGAATCTCGGCTCCTTGTCCCTCGACTGCCTTACGTACCGCATCTACATAATGGTTGCCTGTAGCGGCCGATTCATCATCCACATTGCAGACATACATGACAGGCTTGTTGGTAAGCAAGAAAAGATCGCGGGCAAAACGTTGCTCATCCTTGGTCTCGAACTCCACGCTTCTTGCAGGAAGCCCCTGTTCAAGAGCCTCCTTATAACGCTGTAATACCTCGGCCTGCAGTTTCGCGTTCTTGTCGCCACCGCTCTGAGCCGCCTTTAGTGTTTTTGCGAGACGGTTGTCAACTGTCTCGAGATCCTTTATCTGCAACTCATAGTTTATTATCTCCATGTCGCGGACCGGGTCGACGGTCGTGTCCACATGAGTGATATTGTCATCATCAAAACAGCGCAAGACATGAAGGATGGCATCGGTCTCGCGTATGTTGGCCAAAAATTTATTGCCCAGACCCTCACCCTTCGACGCACCCTTTACCAGTCCAGCTATGTCCACTATTTCGACCGTCGCGGGAACAGTAGATTTGGGATTGCACATCTCCACGAGTTTCGTAAGACGGTCATCCGGCACTGTTATGACTCCCACATTCGGCTCGATAGTGCAGAAAGGGAAATTTGCTGACTGCGCCTTCGCATTGCTCAGGCAATTGAAAAGTGTCGACTTACCCACATTGGGAAGACCGACAATACCACATTTAAGGGCCATATTCTGATATTATAATGTAGTTCAGTTATAATGATGCAGTTCCATCAAAATAACAAGAATTAGTTATTCCTGGAATTACATTGCAAAGTTAATAAAAAAGCTGCGAAAGCCCAATAACGAGCTCACCTGGTCCATACTGCAAACTATCCCTATCCTACCGGAACTATCCTTATCATGCCGGAATTAAAAAACATTTCTTACTATGCCGAGGCGGAAACCGAGGTCTCCAATCAAACTAAAAAAGAGAGCCTCCCCGAAGGGAAGCTCTCTGCTTTTTGTTTTGGCGGTAGCTAATGAATTAGCCGTTAACCTTCTTCATGTGAGCGATGAGGTCAAGAACCTTGTTAGAGTAACCGATCTCATTGTCATACCAGGAGATAACCTTAACGAAGTTGCCGGTCAGATATACACCTGCGTTTGCATCGAAGATAGAAGTGCGGGTATCGCCGAGGAAGTCGGAAGAAACCACAGCGTCTTCGGTGTAACCGAGCACACCCTTCAGTTCGCCTTCAGCAGCGGCCTTCATGGCTGCGCAGATCTCTTCTTTGGTAGCGGGCTTCTCGAGGTTTACGGTCAGGTCGACTACAGATACGTCGAGAGTCGGAACACGCATCGAGATACCGGTCAGTTTACCGTTCAGCTCGGGGATAACTTTACCTACAGCCTTGGCAGCACCGGTAGAAGAGGGGATGATGTTGCCGGAAGCGGCACGGCCACCACGCCAGTCCTTCATAGAGGGACCGTCTACAGTCTTCTGAGTAGCGGTGGTAGAGTGTACGGTTGTCATCAGACCTTCCTTGATGCCGAAGTTTTCGTGAAGAACCTTGGCGATAGGAGCCAGACAGTTGGTGGTGCAAGATGCGTTCGATACGAACTGTGTGCCCTTTACATAGCTGTCCTGGTTTACACCGCATACGAACATCGGGGTGTCGTCCTTGGAAGGAGCGGACATAACGACATATTTGGCACCGGCCTCGATGTGAGCCTGGGCTTTCTCTTTTGTAAGGAACAGACCTGTAGATTCAACTACATATTCTGCACCTGCCTCGCCCCAGCCGATTTCTTTCGGGTCGCGGCATGCGGTTACACGGATTTCCTTGCCGTTTACGATCAGCAGAGACTTCTCCAGATCATAGTCTACTGTGCCTTCGAACTTGCCGTGCATGGTGTCATACTTAAGCATGTATGCCATGTAATCTACAGGAAGAAGGTCGTTGATTGCTACAACTTCGATGTCATCTCTTTTGGTCGATGCGCGGAAAACAAAACGACCGATACGGCCGAAACCGTTAATACCAATCTTTGTCATTGCTTGATTAATAATTTATTTGGTTTATAGATTATTTCTTAGACTTGACTGACTTATGCTTTACCTTTAACGGAGTATGCCTCCTCTTTTCAAATCGCAAAGTTACTAATTTTTTTTCATATTTCCTACTTTTCACCGTATGGATTTAATCACCTTGCAATTGAACTTGCTTCATTGAAATTCCAAGCGTTTTCATCCGCCGCCCCCCTAAATCAATAAACACCTCTACGCTCCTTTTTTCCCGCTGCTTTAGATACTTTTCCTATTTTTTAACTACTCCTTTAAAAAATCTCCCGATTTCAAAAACTTTTGTACCTTGACAACAATTTATTAATTTTGAGAAGGGAGAGGAAGTTAGCTACTGAATTATTCTAAAGATACTGTAATATGGGAAAATTTTTAAACGATTTCAAAGAGTTTGCCCTTAAAGGCAACGTTGTAGACATGGCTGTCGGCGTTATAATAGGTGGTGCTTTCGGCAAGATCGTTTCTTCGCTGGTTAACGATATCATCATGCCGCTCATCGCCTTATGTACAGGCAGTGTCAAATTTACCGACCTTAAGGCCGTTCTTCGCCCCGAAGAACTCGATGCCGCCGGACAGGTCATAAACGAAGCGGTTACATTCAATTACGGTATGTTCATACAGAATGTAGTTGATTTCCTGATTATCGCGTTGAGTATTTTCGTGGCACTTCGCGTTGCCATGAAATTCCGTAAAAAGGAAGAGGAACCTCAACCCGCTCCGGCTCCCGAACCTACAGCCGAAGAGAAACTGCTCACTGAAATCAGAGATCTCCTGAAGAAAGACCTCAAATAAAAATATCTTAAAACGACTTATAAAAAATCGGTACCGACAAAAAACTCCCGGAATCCTCAACGGATTCCGGGAGTTTCTATTTCTGTCTTAAGAATCGCTTACTTCACGATAACCTTAACAGTCTTGCCTTCTACACTTACCATGTAGATGCCCTTCTGAAGGTTCTCGCTACCGATGCGCATGCCCGACATGTTGTAAACCTGAGCGCCCTCGGGTGCGATTATCGAGCCGTTGACTACGCGTACCGAGAAAGGAGCGGCTACGATACCCTTCACACCTGAGCTCTTGCCGTCGATGTAAAGTTTCTTAACTTCCCAAGTACCGCCGTTGCCTGCTTCCGACTTGTAGTTCAGACCGATCTGAATCTTCTTGCCGGCATATGAGTTGATGTCGATATCCTTGCAGTCTACGAATGTCCAGTTTGTGTTGGTAAACCAGGTGGGGATGGTTACATTTTCCCATGCGCCACCTACTTCGCGGATCATTACAGCTACATTGGCCTGTGCGTCTTCGAGCGAAGAGAACTTGTTACCGGTGTGGGTAAAGCTCAATGTCAGGTTGCTGGCATCTGAGAGGTCGATTTCGGGAGAGATAGCGGTTGCGTCGGCCTCATAAGCCTGGTCCTTGTAGGCAGATGCCTTGTAGTTGGTGTAAGAGGCATCCCAGGTCCAGATGTAAGAGAGATTCTCGTTCAGAGGAACGTTATATTCCACTGTCCAGCCATCGGCATTAGTGTCGAGCGATGCGAAGAGGTGAGTCGGGGGTGTCGGGGGAACTTCACCGTCAAGTGCATAAGATACAACATTTGCCAGACCGGCAACGCCAAAGTATTTCTCATATTTACCACATACAGTTACCAGCTTGCCAAGTATTTCCGGACGAGCAACCAGATTCAACCCGCTGCGTACATCACCGGCGGGAAGTTGAAGAGCCAGACATTTGTTTATGTCCGTGCAATCGGCGGCATCTGCTATCAGAAGGTTGGTATTGGCATCTGCGCCGGCCTCAGGAACACCGAACACAGCACCTGAAATATTCTTTCCGTTGATATAACCTACAATGTAACCTTTAACATACCATCCGGCCACGCCTTCACCTTTTGCAGGAAGAGTGTTGGCCATAATTTCAGAAACGGTGAGAGGATTCTCGGCAGTACCCATATTTCCGGGGAGCACTGGATCACCGCCGCCCTGTGCGTTCAGCTTGACGTTGGTAACGCACCAGGTAGCGTAGTTGGCATCCTCGGTGGCGGTATAGTTGAAACCGATGTAGATTTCACCTGTATAAGAACTCAGGTCAATGTCGCCGGAGCTTACAAAGCCGCTGTAACCGGTAGCGGGAGCGGTTGCCATATTGCAGCTAAGCTCGGTCTTGGTGGCGGTGGCGGGATCTTTAGAAGTCAGCACATATGCCTTGAACTGGGTGGTTGTGGAACCATAGCCGTTCACCTGACTGTCGAAGGTCAGCACCTTCTTGTCGCACTTTGCGATGTCGATGGCAGGAGAAATCAGCCATGCGTCGAAGGGAGCGGTGCCTTTGTAACCTGTCATAGCGGCATATGTATCGCTCTGATAAGATGTGGCATAGAACTTCTTGTCGCCGGCAAGGGTAACGTTAGTCCAGTTTGCAGGGATTGAAGCGAATTTCTCGTCAAGAGTGGTTACGGGACCTTCCGGAGTGGGTTCTACGTCGATTGTTTCGCCCCAAGCAAAGTTGGTTACAGACTTGATGCCGTTCACTCCGAAGTATTTCTCGTTGGTACCTACGAGTGTTACCATTTTGCCGAGATTCTCGGGGTGATCGACCAGATTGAGAGCCGAACGGACTGCACCGTTAGGAAGCTGGACGGGAAGGCAATAGTTATAGTCATCCTCACCGGTAGAAGAGGCGATGAGGATGTTGGCATTGTTGCTCTTATCTTCTGTCGGTACACCGAATACACAATCGGTCTGGATAGACTTGTCTGCGATAAAGCCTACGATATAACCTTTCACAAATGTCTCGGCGATAGGAGATGCCGGAGTACCCTGATCTATAATCTGATCGACTGTCAGAGGAGCCGATCCGGAACCCTGGGCAGCGGTTCCCATCAGTACACCGCATACCAGCGCGAGAACGCTAAGTAGAGTTTTCTTCATGATCGTATTTGAAAATAATATATTTAAAAAATTAAGTTGATTCTTTGTGATTGAAGTCATACCCGGATTCGGTTTGAATTTCCGGGGTAGTGATTCACATTGCAAATTTAACTCTTTAATTTTGATAATAATTATTTATGGATGATAATTTTATATTAATATTGTGTTAATTTTATCTTTCTATAATTCCGGTATATTTACCCGGGTGTTTAAACAAACACCATTTATCGTTGTCAAAAATATATGTTTATGAATAAAAAGAAGAAATTGGTTGTATCTACCGGCGCCGGCATTAGCGCCGAGAGTGGCATTTCCACATTTCGCGATGCCGACGGTCTTTGGGAAAACTACCCTGTGATGCAGGTCGCTTCTGCCGACGGTTTCCGACGCGACCCGGAACTCGTCCACCGTTTTTACAACGAACGGCGCAAGGCTTTGCTCAAGGCACTCCCCAATGATGCCCATAAGGCTCTCGTGGAACTGGAAAAGGACTGGGACGTTTACATAATAACCCAGAACGTAGATGATCTGCACGAACGGGCCGGCTCCAAAAATGTGCTGCACCTTCACGGCGAGCTTATGAAGATGCGTTCGGTGTCCGATCCCGACTATATCGAGCCCCTCGACATAGAACATCTCGAAACAACCCCTCAGACGCGAGGCAAACGGGGCGACCTCATGCGTCCTCATATCGTTTTCTTTCAGGAGCCGGTGCCTAATATCGAACGTGCCATGGAGATTACAGCCCAGGCCGATGTCTTTGTCGTCATAGGTACCTCCTTAGTGGTTTATCCTGCCGCAGGATTACTGCACTGCGTAGCGCCCGGAACACCTATATATTATATAGACCCGCGCCCCGCATCCACCGCAGGTATTCCCAACGTGCATGTGATTCCCGAAACTGCCACCAAAGGTATGAAGACTCTCGCACGGTTGTTGGGATAACCACTTATTTTTATTAACTTTGCCGAATGCCGGAACTGCCTCCGGATGTTTAGAGAGTGTTTTAATCTAACACAAATTTATTTAATCGACTCCATCATAACGTAAATATTATGAAATTCAATTCAATCATTGCCGCCGGAGCTTGCGCCCTACTGATGGCAAGCTGCGTTTCCAAGAAGGATTATGTGGCGCTCCAGACAAACTACGACAATCTGCAGAAAGATTACTACTCCTCGCAGACAGACCTTACAGAGTGCAAGGCAAACTCGCGCTCGCTGCAGACAATGCTCGATCAGCAAAAGGAAGCTAACGCCGAGCTTAAGGCCGGTCTCTCCTCCATGAAGAATTCTCTCGACCAGAGCCTGCAATCCTCCGCCCAGGGCAACGTAAACATCGCGAAACTCGTAGATGAAATCAACGCCTCCAACAAATACATCAAACAGCTGGTTGACGCCAAGTCCAAGTCCGACTCTCTCAACATGGTGCTTACCAACAACCTTACCCGCTCGCTGAGCCGTGAAGAACTGAAAGAGGTGGATGTAAAGGTGCTCAAGGGTGTTGTCTATATCTCTCTGGCCGACAACATGCTCTTCAAATCGGGTTCTTACGAGGTTAACGACCGCGCTATGGAAACCCTGAGCAAGATCGCGAAAATCATCAAGGATTACAGCGACTATGATGTTCTCGTGGAAGGCAATACCGACAATGTGCCTATCTCCAAGACAAACATACGTAACAACTGGGACCTTTCCGCGCTGCGCGCCTCTTCTGTGGTTCAGGTTCTGCAAAACAAGTTCGGAATCAACCCGGCCCGTCTTACCGCCGGTGGCCGCGGTGAGTTCAACCCCATTACCGACAACGATACCGAAGTAGGGAAGCAGCGCAACCGCCGCACGGAGATCATCATTACTCCGAAACTCGATCAGTTCATGGATCTCATTGATCAGCATCCTACCGAGTAATTCATTTTATACATACGGAAGCTGAAACGCTTCACGTCTCACAAAAGGGGACTGAGCCACGAAGGTTCAGTCCCCTTTCTTACAAACATCAAGGTTACGAAAAAGGTGTACCTGACCCCTTCTCCTAACTTCATAACCCATGAGTCACCTTATGTGTTCATCCATAATATAAAAAGACCACGCCTCTTATATGAAACGCGGTCTTTTCATTAATTGTGTATTTATTTATTGCCTGACTGCAACATGTCAAATCAACGAACGACCTTTCTCTATGGCCTGTTCGTTGAGAGGAATGAGCTTGTGATGACGCTCGGGAAGCGATTTCTTCAAACCCTTGATAACATTCTCCATCGGCAACTTGTAAGGCATGGCTTCGAGCAAGGCGCCCATAACCACCATGTTGTAAGCCTTTGAATTGCCTATTTCAAGAGTAGCGTCCATAGCATCTATCGGATAGATGGAGATATCGTCACGGGTTGGGCGGTTGTGAATACCGTTCGTGTCGTATATCAGTATGCCTCCTTTCTTTACTTTCGGAGCGAATTTGTCGAGACTCTGCTGGTTAAGAGCGATTACGATGTCGTAGCTGTCAAGTACGGGCGACGATATCTTCTCATCGGAAAGAATAACGGTTACGTTAGCTGTTCCTCCGCGCTGTTCAGGACCGTACGAGGGCATCCAGGTTACCTCCTTATCGTCCATAAGCCCGGAATATGCCAGTATCTTGCCCATCGAGAGCACACCCTGACCGCCGAAGCCGGCTATGATGATTTCTTCTTTCATTTTCTAATGTTTTTTATCGGAGCACGCCTTCCCTGCGTGGGAAGGGCACCCACTATGGGTTGATACTTATTCCTTTACGTCTTTAAGGTCTCCCAGAGGATATTTCTCGAACATATGCTCGGCCATCCATTGGTTAGCCTTTTCGGGACTCATCTTCCAGCCTGAGTTACATGTAGCCACGACCTCTACTACCGATGTGCCGCGCTTAGCTATGGCATTCTCAAAAGCTTTCTTGAGAGCGGCTTTGGTTTTGCGCACGGCTGCCGGTGTGTGTACGGCCTGACGGGTAACGTAACAGGTGCCGTCGAGAATCGCCATGAGATTGGTTATCTCCAGAGGATGTCCGTTCAAATCTACGCGACGACCATAAGGAGTGGTGGCTGTCTTCTGGCCTATGAGTGTGGTCGGGGCCATCTGGCCACCGGTCATACCATAGATAGCGTTGTTTACGAAAACCATCACGATGTTTTCGCCACGGTTGGCGGCATGGATAGATTCAGCAGTACCTATAGCCGACATATCGCCATCGCCCTGATAAGTAAACACCACATTCTCAGGCCAGAGACGGCTGGCGGCGGTAGCCACTGCCGGTGCGCGACCGTGAGCGGCCTCGATCCAGTCTACATCTATATAGTTATATGCGAACACGGCGCAACCAACCGGCGATACACCTATGGTACGTTCCGTAATACCCATTTCGGCGACGATTTCGGCAATCAGCTTGTGAATAACGCCGTGGCTGCAGCCGGGGCAATAGTGCATGTGTACCTCCTCGAGAAGCTCGGGCTTGGAATAAACCTTGTTTTCGGGGCGGATTATTTCATTGATATCCATATATTGAACTTCTATTTGGGGGTTACTTCTTAATGATTTTCTGTTCAAGAGCCTCTACTACCTCTTCGGGACTGGGGATAATGCCGCCCAGACGACCGAAATGCTCCACGGGAAGACTGTCGTGTACGGCCAGACGAACATCCTCTATCATCTGTCCGGCGTTGAGTTCTACGCAAAGCACACCTTTTTTACCTTTGGCGGCGCGGGCTATGGCGTCGGTCGGGAAAGGCCACAAGGTAATCGGACGTACTATGCCCACTTTTATACCCTTTTCAGCTGCTAATTCTTTGGCTTTGGTACAGATACGTGCTATGGAACCGAATGCTACTATAAGATAGTCCGCACCCTCCACGTCGATTTCCTCCCAACGTGTCTCGTTCTTCTCAATCTCACGGTAGCGGGCCTGAAGCTCATGGTTAATGACCTCCATGCGTGCCGATTCAAGCTCAAGTGAAGTGATTACATTGCGCTTGCGGCCATCCTTGCGTCCGTCGGCTGCCCAGGGGCACTGGCGGCGTATCTCCTCTTCGGTGCGACGCGGACGCTGCTCCGGAAGAACGACTTTCTCCATCATCTGACCTACGATTCCGTCGGCAAGAATCATGGCCGGATTGGTATATTTGAATGCCAGGTCAAATCCGAGGCCTACGAAATCTACCATCTCCTGTACGGTAGAGGGAGCCAGCACTATAAGGTGATAGTCGCCGTGGCCACCACCCTTGGTAGCCTGGAAATAGTCGGCCTGCGAGGGCTGGATGGTACCCAGGCCAGGGCCACCGCGCATTACGTTAAGGATAAGCGCCGGCAGCGATGCTGCGGCTATATAGGATATACCCTCCTGCTTCAGGCTGACGCCGGGCGATGACGATGAGGTCATTACGGCCTTGCCTGTTGCCGCGCCGCCGTATACCATGTTGATGGCGGCAACTTCCGACTCTGCCTGAAGGACAACCATGCCGGTAGTCTCCCAAGGCATGAGTTCCTCAAGGGTCTCGAGTACTTCTGACTGAGGGGTGATCGGGTAGCCGAAATAGCCGTCGCACCCGTAACGTATTGCGGCGTGCGCTATGGCCTCGTTACCCTTCATGAGTCTTACCTCTTCTTTCATATTTTTCAAGATGTAATTAGATTTAACTTATTGGAAGAGCACCGGGTCAGTCTACCTTTACGCGGTATACCTCGATGCAGGCGTCGGGACACACCCAGGCGCATGAACAGCAACCGGTGCAATTGTCCGGTTCCGCCATGTAGGCGTAATGATAGCCTCGGTCGTTTACCTCGTTCGGCTGAAGAGCCAGAGTTTTGGTCGGACAGGCAACCACACAAAGATTGCAGCCCTTACATCTCTCTACGTTGACTGTAACAGCTCCTTTTACTTTTGCCATATCAATTTGGTGTTTTAATGTTGTGTCAGGTATTATTAAGGTATTTTTCCATTTCCCGGTTAAGGGAAGGGCCTCTACCCTTTTCAGGGTACGACTTTCAGCTACAAAATTAATTTTTTTAACCGAACCTGAAAATTTCAGGCTCTCTTTTTTTGGGTTTTGTGTTTTTTAACATTATTTCCTATCCGGACCATCTGAACTTTTTATCATCGCCTAAGGTTTGAACTATAAACGTACTACCTCTGTCTGTCAGACAATCCGGCCAACGTTTTAAGAATGCGTTTAATACATTTAGCACTCCAAGGTTATGAAAAACAATCATTTATACTCTCTTATAGGCTTCGCGACGCTGGTAGTGCTCGCTCTTGGGGCCTTTATGGCATGCGATGATGACGATAGCTGGGATCCCTCCGCCCCTCCGGGATGGAATACATTCTACGATCGGCGTCTTAACGGATGCTGGGAGCTGGAGCAGGCAAACGGTCGGCAGGTCTACGGCATGGACGTGAACTACCTCGACTTCTACGGCAACGGCCGCGGCCGCTATTTCTATTACACTGACGGCCAACGCGACTCCGAACGAATGGCATACTGGTGCCAGGACAGTTATTCGGGTGTGTCGAACTACCAGATGAACATAAAGTATGAATACAGCTCACCCTCGACCGTCAACTACTGGTTCACCGACTCGGGCTACCGCCTGTGGATGCAATGGGGTACCGGCGGCGGAGTTGTAACCTACGTCTACCGCGCCGTAGACGCCCCCGGCTGGTAAAAATACACCGCAATCACCCGAACAACTATATAATGTAAAAGTCAGCGAAGCGCGCCCCAAAAGTTGGACACATAACTTTTTGGGACGCGCTTCAGTTTTTTATGTTTTTAGAGAGACTTTTCCATTGCCTCAATGGAAGATAAATCCATAGCAGGCTCATCTCTGAGAGCTCCGCTTTCCGCTTCACGCATTGCCGACAAAGTAGTGGCGTTGGGCTTATGATAGGCGGCATCAAGTAAAAGAGTCTCAACATAATTGTTTAGACTTCGATTTTCCCCTTTTGCAAGTTCCTTCAATCTTTCAATCAGTCCCACTGACAGACGGAAACTTTGATTCTTCTTTAACGCAATATCCATCATCATACTTATTTATACTGCAAATATAATCAATCTGCATTACAATTACAACATGTCTGCATCCTATAAGTTCAAAGAGCGAAAATACAGAGCCTCTAACCTACCTCCATTATACATAAGTAGATGCTACAAAGAATAAATGTTAATATGTTTTTTAATTTCACATATGATAGAGTTTCTTTTTGGCCTATTTATTGCTAAATATTTCCCAATGTCCGCCTTTCTTTGAGCCGACATAGCAGACTATATCGGAGAGAGTGGCGAGTTCACGCTCAACAGTCTTAGTAGCGACACCGATTGCGGTAGCTATCTCTGCTCTTGTAGTTTTTGGGTTTTCGTTGATAAGGGCTATGATCCGCTGTTGTCGCTCTGTTAAGTTTTTAGCGACATTTTTAGCGACATTTTTAGCGACATCAGACTTTTCCGCTTCGCGGGTCAGGAGGTCAAAGGTTACTTTGACAGAATTGATTGTTGCCTCAATATGCATAGGGCGACCGGTTATTTCTTGCCAACGTTTGAGTTTCCGAAGTCCGTAGCCGAGATTCTCTGACAGGTGTGCAAGTCGGAACAGCTTTGCGATTATCGGATTACGTGGTTGGGATTCAAACGAGTTTTCCATTACATCCAACGGCATAGGCATACCGCCGGGATTAAGGAACTCTATGCGGTCATCAAAAACATGGATGCAACTGCGTCGTGGGCTGAAATGGTCGGCGTGAGCCATCTGATTTGCCATTGCCTCGCGCAATATATCGTACTCGGAGAAATCTTCAACTGACTGTCCGCGATCATTTATACCTACCATCGGAGTGTTGACGAGTGTGCGGAGACGACGGAGGATAATACGGCTCGCTTCCCAAAGATTCTGTTGTTCCGGGATGCGATAGGTATAATTGTTCGTCATCGCCTCCATGCCGGTACCGGGTATCTCGACGTAATCGGCACAGAACGTCGGAACAAAATTGAAGATGTAAGGGCTTTTACCAAGCATTATCAGCCCGCCGTAGGTCAGTTGACCGGAATGGTCGGTTTGACCTCCGATGACGGAAGATAGAAAGCGATGACATTCTTGCCGTCTATCTCGTAGCGGTGGAGCGTGGCAAAGAGGGGTACATTGAATTTCTTGGAGCGCAGAGTGCCGAAAAAGTCCTGCTCAAGTTTCTCGATGTTATCGACACCGACAATCTCAAACAAACGACCGGATTGCTTCACACCAAGCACAATCCAACCGCCGGAACAATTTGAAAAAGCACTGACTGTCTCCCAAATGTTCTTCGGCAAGTCAGATTTAGCGGCCTTGACCTCGAAATCGTCCCACTCTATGTCGCGTAGCCGTGCTATAAGGTCTTCCTTTGTCATTCCATCTACAAAGTTAATCTATTTATAATTTCATTGATTTATAAGCGTTTGGCCAAAATATGATCATCTTGTCACAATATAGATAATACCATTTGATATAGGCCGTAAAAGAATGTAAATAAGAATAAATCTCCAAACCCATAAACTTGGATAGGATGAAAATACAATATTTACTGCTTAGCACCTACATTACCTCAACCGCTTCCTGATCTGCTCCCTGACCATATTGGTTACCATCGCTCTTGCATCTGGGCCGAGGCCTGCAATGTAGATTACCGCGAGGCTGAATACCAATGAGGTCAGGCAGAACATCACAAGCCCTATGAACGTCTGGGGGAAATAGATATCCACCAGATATACCGGTACACTCACCACCACTGTCGAGATTGCTATGCGCGTCAACGCTCCAAGCATGTCGCGTCCCTGTCCGTGGAAACCAACCTCTTTCTTCAACAGCCAGAATCGGCCCGCCAGTGCCAGTATGTTGGTTATCAATACCACATATACCACCGAATAGGGGTTCATATCGGTCTTGAGCCATATCCACGCCATAGGCAACGCCGAGGTCAGCACGAAAAACACCATCAGCTGGAAATCCCTCACCCTTCCAGTGGCCTGTATACCGGCCATAACCGGTCCTTTCATGCAGTCGGCAAGTAACGCTATCAACGTTATGCGTAGGTAGTTTACAGTCTCGGTGGTGATACCGGTCTTGAGCCATAGCGTCAGCACATACTCCGCACGCATAAACAGAGGAACCGATATTACCAGCAACAGATAGTAAGAAAAAAGACACCCGTTGATAATCAGCCGAAGCATGGAGGGATACTCACCACGTGCATAACGTTTCGTAATCTGCGGGAACATCGACATTTGGAAGTTGGACGTGAAACCCATCACCACTCCGCTCACCTGGTTGGCTATTCCCTTGGCTGCGTTATACGCCACGTTGTAGAACATGTTGAGAATGATGTTCAAACCCTGCTCACGGGCAGACACCGCGAAGCTGCCGAGCATGGTCCATCCGCCATATCCAAACATTTCCTTCACAAGCGAACGGTTCCGGACCTTCCCATTATATCTCAAGTCGGGATAGTGCTTTATACTGAACCTTACATACAGGCATATCATAACCACCGATACCGCAAGAAGCAACACCGAATAGGTTATCAGCCTGTCGGTCTTCACCACAAGAAGCAACAGCGTTACGGCAAATTTAATCAGCACCTCCAGTATGCCGTAAACGCCATAGATACCCATGTCCTCGTTGGCTACTATACTGGCGTTGAAAGGCACGCTGAGTATCATCAGTATCATACTTATCACCGAGGCCTGATAAACCCACATTCCGGCCGCTTCCCGCCCGGGTGGCAGGTTTATTTTCGTATCTAAAAGCCACAGACCCACGGTTTCGGAAAGTATAAGTACAATCACCGCCAAAATGGCATGCACCTGCACCGATGCCGAGAATATGGCTATCTTCTTCTCTTCCGAATCCTCGCCTATGGCATACGACAGATACCTCTGCGAAGCTCCCACCATAGCCGTGTTGAGAAACTGGAACAAAGCCACGACTCCGGCTACCACATTATAGATACCGTAGTCATCGATGCCCAACGCCTCCCATACTATACGTATGGTTACGAGGTTCACGGCTATCGATACAAGCGTGCGCAGGTATAAGTAGAGTGTGTTCTTGGCTATCCTGCGATTTTCCGAGCCATGATCTTTCTCAGCCATCGCAGGTCGTTTTTTTGATGATTCTTGCGGGATTGCCCACAACCGTACACCCTGCCGGACAATCCTTGACCACCACGCTACCGGCGCCCACCGTAACATTATCGCCTATGTGTATTCCGCCTATTATGCAGACGTTAGCTCCCAACGTTACATTGTCGCCGATAGTAGGCTTGCTGTCATTGTCGCCATCCTGCTTGTTGCCGAGCGTAGTGCATTGCCGGCACGAAAAATTCTTACCTATCTTTTTCGCCGCCAATATTGTAGCGAATGGATGAGCCAGATAGCAGCCACCTCCTATCTCGCAATCTATCGTGAAAGTCGGGGGTTCTTTGGCATACCACCTCACAAGTCTGCCTACTCTCCCGAGTCGTCTGTAAAAAAGCGTGCGGTAATAAGGCGTGTCGGTAAGCAATATGATAAGCGCTCGCATCTCTGACCGCACCTTTATGTTCCGATGCCTCTTGAACGATTCTATATCTTCCGCAATCACATCGCGGGCGCCCGACATGGCGAAGAGCACACAGTGGGGCGCATATTTTATGGTCTGAGGTATCAGTTGCGTAAAAATCCTTATTATCTTCCTTATCATGCTGGGTTGGCCGGGATGCGTTGGAATGGAATCAAAGTAAAAAAATCAGAATTCTGTAAAACAGAAAGGTAGCAGGTCGGCTATGCTCTTTACCTTATAAATCTTGTCGCGACCGTAGAGAATCACTTCTATCGGTCCACTTTTCGTCTCATATTCAAGCAGAGCCTGACGACATAGTCCGCATGGACTTATAGGCTGGGGCTGAAAATACCATTCCCAGTCTTTTCCCTCAGGTTTCCCTTCCGATGTCCAGGCAGCTATGGCCAGTTTGCGGAAAGGGACGCCCGGATACCTGGCTCCGGCATAAAAACAGGCGCTCCTCTCGGCGCAAGTGCCTGATGTATATGCGGCGTTCTCCTGGTTCGAACCGCATACAATCTCCCCGTTGTCGAGCAGCAATGCCGCACCCACATGGAATTTTGAATATTCCGCCATCGAACGGCGCGTGGCCTCCTTGGCCTCCTCCACCAGATGACGTTCAATCTCGCTGAGTTCCGACCATTCAAGTTCCTGTATTACGGTTTCTATCTTATGTTCTTTCATGGCTGACTACTTACAAAAAATGTTAAATGTCTTTTCATGTTGCTTCCGCAGGAATAATGCGGACCTCAAATTTAATAAAATATCTCTATATTTGTATTATGAACCGTGGTAAGATATTCGGTCGATACGACTCCGGCGCATTGGCTTACCTTATGCTTTCGCTCCTGATACTCTGCTATACTCCGGCATCGTGGGGAAAAACAGACCGTTATAAGGAATACATAGAACGCTACTCGGCGATGGCCGAGTCAGAAATGGCGGAATTCGGGATACCGGCAAGCATAACTCTTGCCCAGGGACTGCTTGAAAGTGCCGCCGGAGCCTCTACGCTGGCCCGTGAAGGGAACAACCATTTCGGCATAAAATGCCACAATTCCTGGAACGGGGCCACGATGCTGCGCAACGATGACGCTCCCGATGAATGCTTCCGCGTATATGACGATGCAGCCAACAGTTTCCGCGACCATTCCCTCTTCCTTACACGCAAACGCTACGCATCGCTTTTTCTGCTCGACCCGACCGACTATTCCGCCTGGGCCCACGGACTGAAGAAATGCGGATACGCCACAGACCCCCATTATGCCGACCGGCTGATTGCAATCGTGGAACGATACGAACTGTACCGTTTCGATACCCCGGGTAACAAACGCCTTGAAGCAGACGTAGAGTTCATAAAAGGAGTGCTCGGGAAATCGCGGCGCGTATGCCGCTACCGTGGGTTGCACTACATCGTGGCTTCTCCGGGCGACACATATTCTTCTCTCGCCAAAGAGATGAATATCGATGCCTCAAAACTTGCCACATACAACGATTCAGACGATCCCGATGCGGAGATAAAGGCATGGGAAGAGGTATATCTGCAACCCAAGCTCACAACTTCACCCGACGACACACGCACCGCAACTATAGGTCAGGACGAAACCATCCATTCCGTAGCTCAACGCTTCGCCATGACTGTAAAAACCATTATAGCTCTGAATCCCAAAGCCAAAGACCGCCCCGGCACCAGACTGAAGCTAAGATAACCCTCTTTCCATCACCAAAAAGCAAACCCGGTACCACAATCTGACAGGAAACGGGCAACCCTCTATCGGTATGCCCGCACTTCTTATTAAAATCTTTCCTAAACAATTTTTGCAATTTTTAAACGTTATAATCTTTGCTTATACATGTCTATTTTTTATCTTTGCAACAAGCGCCTCTGTAGTTCAACGGATAGAATAGAAGTTTCCTAAACTTTAGATAGGGGTTCGATTCCCCTCGGAGGTACCAACACATATCGCGGTTTCATTCTTGAAATCATATGTGAGAACCTTCTTAATTTAAATGACCGTCACCGGGAATGAAGGCTTTGGTCCCTGTATCGGTCTCATAATACTAAAAACACCGTCAAAAGCCTTTATCCCACGATATTATGAAACTGAAATACCTACTGCCCGCAGCAGCTGCAGTCCTGCCCTTACTGGCATCCGGACGTCCGGCCTATCCGGGTCTGGTCAACGTTACCAACCCTGACGGCTCAGTTACCCAAATTCGTATTCATGGTGACGAAAAATTCTCTTTCGTTACCGATGTCGACAACAATTGTATTCTGGAAAAAAACGCAAAAGGATTCTGGCAACAGGCAACTCGAAATGGCCAGCCGCTTTTGTTTAACGACAACTCTATCACCCTTTTGCAGTCAGAGGTACCTCAGATGCCGGCGGATGTTTATGCCTCGGGCCCTCAGCGCATGGCCAGCCTCGACTCCGAAGGCCGCTCTACATTTCCAACATTAGGGGAGAACCATTTCCCGGTGGTGCTTCTCGAGTTCAGCGACACTCCGTTCTCGGTACCCGACCCTAATGAAGAATTCTCCAGACTATGTAACGAAAAAGGATACTCCGATTACGGTGGCCGAGGTTCTGTACGCGATTTCTATATGGCGAATTCCAATAATAAGTTCCTGCCTACTTTCGATGTTTACGGTCCTATTAAATTGAGCCACCCGTCAGCTTATTATGTAGCTAAAGGTTCCGACGTGTACGGCGCGGGGAAATACGGACGTTTTGGCGAAGCTCTCCAGGAAGCCATGCTTTATATCAAAAAACAAGGTATCGACTTCACCCAGTATGACCACGATCTTGATGGAGACATAGACTTCGTATATTTCTTCTATTCGGGACACGGTCAGGCCGATAGCGGACGCGATGACTGCATATGGCCTCACCAGTCCGACTTCCACAACTCTACGATTCTTCTCGGGCTTGAACCGATATACTTTGAAAGCGACAACTGGACCGCTCGTTTTGGTCCATACGCCTGCTCCAACGAACTGCGAGGCAACATCCCTTCCGGTGCGAGCCAACCATACATGGACGGCATAGGCGCCTTCTGCCATGAATTCGGACATGTACTCGGTCTTCCCGACCTTTATGACGCTCCACGCCAAAGCGGCAACAGTACCGTTTACACCAAAACTCCGGGCGATTGGACCACAATGGATTCCGGTACCTATAACCTGAACTCCACCTGTCCCCCGCTGTTCAGCGCTTACGAACAGTGGGTCTGCAAATGGATCGACTATACAGACCTCTCTCTTGACGAGGAGGGAAGCCACTGCAAGCTTGAGACCCTCGGTAGCGAAAACCGCAATGCATACCGGTTAAGAATACGCCGCAACACACCAACCGAGCAGTATTTCAATGAATATTACATACTTGAAAACCGTGGCAAGGATGGTTGGGACGAAGGGTTACCTGAATCAGGAATGCTCGTATGGCGCATCAACTACAGCAATCGTGTTTGGAATAGCAATTCTGTCAATACAGGCGGAGTATCCAACGTTGAGATAATTTCTGCAAGTGAGTCTAACTACCAGACAACATATCCCACTGCCGATGGTCTGATAGATGCCATATATCCTGGTGCCGAAGGTGAGCTTGTACCCAAGAGCGTTACCGACAAGTGGCGTTGCTTCGTTACCGGTATCACCCGCAATGAGGACACCACTATAGACTTCGATTACAACGTCATTACCGAAATGCCTGATGTCGCCACGGTACTGCACGACAATCCCACTCGTGCCGAAAACGGGAAAAGATACGTATACCTCACCTGGGATGCCCATCCGGATGCGGATTCATATTTTGTTACGGTTAAACGTCGCAATGCTTCAGGAACTGAAATTGTAGTTGATGGCTTCAATGAGAAAAACGTCGGAAACGTTACTCAATGCGAGATTCTGAACATTTCTTCCTCAGCTTTTAACCAGACATTCACAGCCTACGTAAGAGTTAAGTCGCGCATACCGTCATCAAAGACTTCCAATATTATCACTTTCGTACCCTCCGAGTTGCCTCAGGGTAGTTCGGTTGATGCTATCGCCACCGACAATCTGGATATCCGAGGTCTGAAAGGTGAGATAGTCGCTCCGCAAGACGCGGTCATCTTCAACATGAATGGCGTGGAAGTAGGCCGCTCAGACCTGCCCGCAGGCATATACCTCGTAAAGGTAGCCGATAAGGTCTGCAAAGTGGCAGTACGTTAATAAACTCTTGCGACTATATGAAAGAGCATTGGCCCTTTCTCTAAATAATACACAAAAGAGGCGTATCCTGACAAAGATACGCCTCTTTTCATTAATTTTGCATCTATGCAAGACTCTTATGATATTCACGGCGGGGCTCAGCCACCGGCCGGATCAGACAAAGATATAGAGAAAGCTCTGCGCCCGCTGAGTTTCGATGATTTCGCAGGACAGGCCAAAATTACCGCCAACCTGCGTATCTTCGTTCAAGCCGCACGTCAACGTGGCGAAGCTCTCGACCATACCCTCCTTCACGGTCCTCCGGGCCTGGGAAAAACAACTCTCAGCAATATTGTGGCCAACGAACTCGGTGTCGGGTTCAAGGTTACATCCGGACCCGTACTCGACAAACCCGGCGACCTCGCCGGTATTCTCATGTCGCTCGAACCGCACGATGTGCTTTTCATCGATGAGATTCACCGTCTGCACCCTATAGTGGAAGAATACCTGTATTCCGCAATGGAAGATTATCGCATAGACATTCTTCTTGACAAAGGACCGGGTGCGAAATCGGTACAGCTGACACTATCTCCCTTCACGCTCGTAGGAGCCACTACCCGAAGCGGCCTTCTTACCGCACCTCTGAGGGCACGTTTCGGCATAAACTGCCATCTGGAATATTATGATCACGAAGTTCTTAAAGGAATAGTAAAACGATCGGCTGCGCTGCTACGCACGGGAATATCGGAAGAAGCCGCTCTCGAAATAGCCTTGCGCTCCCGAGGAACACCACGTATATCCAATTCATTGCTAAGACGGGTGCGCGACTTCGCAATGGTCAAAGGAAACGGATTCATAGACCTTGAGATAGCCAGATATGCTCTCGAAGCCTTGAACATAGACCGTTTCGGTCTGGATGAGATCGACAACCGTATCCTTACCACGATAATAGATAAATTCAAAGGGGGCCCCGTAGGCCTCACGACAATTGCCACAGCCCTTGGTGAAGATGCCGGAACCATCGAGGAAGTCTATGAACCTTTCCTCATAAAAGAGGGATTCCTGAAGCGAACACCGCGCGGCCGCGAAGTTACCGAACTCGCCTACCGTCACCTCGGGCGTACTCCTATGGCACGTCCCGACTCCCTCTTCGCAGATCTGGATTGACACCGCCTCATTTCTACAGCTACACTTATCATGGCCGGAATTAAAAGTTTAATGAAAGATACCGCCGTATACGGTATCAGTTCTATTGTGGGCCGCTTCCTCAACTGGCTGCTGGTACCTCTCTATGTATATATCTTCCCAGCCGAAGACTACGGAATAGTCAGCTACCTCTACAGCTTCACCGCCGTCGCTCTGGTAGTGCTCAACTACGGCATGGAGACGGGGTTCTTCCGGTTTGCCAACAAGGAGCCCGACCCGGTAGGCGTGTACAGAACGGCTCTGACCTCGGTAGGCACCACCTCGCTACTGTTCATATTGCTGCTCACACTCTTCCTGAAACCAGTCTCCGGCACGCTGCTCATGGAGAGCCATCCGGAATATGTATGGATGCTCGGATTTACCGTCGCACTCGACGCATTTTCAAACATTCCTTTCGCATGGCTGAGATTCAGCAACAGGGCATGGCGCTTCGCCTGGATAAAAATGCTGAACGTGGCTGTCAACATAGCACTGAACCTCTTCTTCCTTCTGCTGTGCCCCAAACTGGAAACCGCATGCCCTAATATCATCGACTGGTTCTATACCCCTTTAGGCGGCAAATCTTTCGGTGTCGGCTGGATCTTCCTCGCCAACGTAATCTCTACCGTATGTGTACTCATGTGTCTGCTACCCGAACTGAAAGGCGTTGCCCGAGGCAAATTCAGCGCGGGTGTGCTGCGTGCTATGCTGTCATATTCCTGGCCTCTCCTTATTTTGGGTGTGGCGGGCGTATTGAGCCAGAACATGGGGCAGATTCTTATTCCATATATTTTCAAGTCAGAGCCGGCCGCCGCCCGCACAATGGTAGGTCTCTATGGAGCTAATATCAAGATTGCCATCGTAATGGTTATGTTTGCCCAGGCATTCCGCTATGCCTACGAACCATTTATCTTCGCCCGTGCGAAATCCGATGGCGAAGACCGTCGCGGTGCATATGCCGACGCCATGAAATACTTCCTCCTTTTCGGACTTGTCATATTCCTCGGAGTCATGTATTTCCTCCCTTTGCTCAAACATTTTATCTCGCCCTCCTACTGGTCGGGACTGGCGGTTGTTCCAATTATGATGGCTGCCGAGCTATGTTTCGGAATATACTTCAACCTCTCCCTCTGGTATAAGCTTACAGACCGCACATCGTGGGGGATGTACCTGTCGGTGCTATGTTTCGTAATAATGCTCGGGTTAAACCTTTGGCTTGTTCCGGCAATAGGAATACCGGACGGGTATCTCGGTTCGGCATGGGCTGCCCTCGGAGCCTATTTCCTGGTTATGGTTGTAAGCTGGCTGTTGGGACGCCACTACTACCCTATCCCCTATAAACTTGGAACCATGATAGGGTTCACAATCCTTGCCGGATTATTCTGGCTGGCCGGCGATTCATTACCCGGTTATTGGCCTGTATGGCTGCTCTATTCCGGCAGAGCCATCCTCCTCATTATTTTCCTGGGGGCCATACTGTTCACCGAACCTGCTTTCCGCCGTAAACTGCTTAAATAGCATTTATAAGAACAAAGAAATAGCCCCCTTCATTGGGAATAATCAATGAAAGGGGCTATTTCTATAAACTGATTTTTATAAACTGGTTTTTATAAAAAGAAAGAGTCCGGTACAAGATCGAACTCTTTCAATTATTTTATAAGTAGTTATTAGTCTTCCGGATATCACAATACAACTTTCTGACCGCGGATTATATAAACACCCGAAACAAGATCATCAATTACATTGCGTCCTTTTACTACCCGTAAGGTAGCCACATGCTGTCCATTTATGCTGAATACATCAACCGAGGCTTCGCGGTCTGAGTAAATTACGAGCACACCGTTCTCTGAAACGATCTTGAACGACGGAGTCTCATCCTCAGCGGAAACGCCTGTTGAAATATCGGCGATATCCACATTGATGGGGAACTCGGAAACATTCGCATTGGATACAGCATAAACAGTGAAGGGACTTATCACCACACCTGAGAGAGTATTGTCAGCGGATGCATTCTCCTCATCAGTTTCCGATACCGGAAGAACAGCGTCGAATGCGCTTCCGTCTTCACGAAGCAGGTAGATACCGGCAGATGAAGGATTCTGTTCGGAGAATGTAGCCATCAGAGAGTAATCCTGCCCATCGACGCGAATTTCAGCAGGAGTCTGCGGAATCTCACACCCTTCGGCTGCGAAACGTATGGACGATATTCCCTCCTCCTTATGCAAGGCGGCAAGATAGGGAGTGTTTTCCTGTATTTCTTCTGTCAGGTTCAAAGAACCCTCGCCATCGAATGAGACTGTCATATAGCGGCCATACTGATTGCCATAAGCACCATCAACATACTGCGCTATCTCGTTTCCGTCCATGTCTGTAACCTTCGACGGAGAGAATGGAAGAATAAGACCTCTCCATCCCTTGTCGCCGGTATTCGATGCGCCAAGCTCCACCTCCATCGAAATCGAGTTTCCTTCTTTGATTCTGAAAGCATTCATCGCATTGAAGCCATACTCGGGATTTATGGCGATATCAGCCAACGCTTCATATACACGTCCTGACT
The DNA here is from genome assembly GCA_905214715.1 of uncultured bacterium. GTDB lineage: Bacteria > Bacteroidota > Bacteroidia > Bacteroidales > Muribaculaceae > Lepagella. Next base: position 33,595 of record CAJMMT010000005.1, read on the forward strand.
CGGAACCGGCATCCTGACGTACCTGCACGTAGTTAACACCGGCATTGTCGGGGATGGCGACACCTTCATCGAGATATACGATACAGTTGGGATTTAGTCCTTCGAATGCATTCGCATCATATCCTTCGGCCTCGGTAGCGCGGGCGACGCGACGGACACGAGCCTGCGCGGCATCGGGACGGCTGGAAGTAAAGAGAATGCTCGTCATCCGGTCGCAATCCTTGAATGCATTCGCGCCGACACTTTTTATTCCGGAGAAGCTCAAGCTCTTAAGCGATGAACATCCATTGAAAGCGTTAGCACCGATAATATCGACACACTCGGGCACAACAACATTTGTAAGATTGCTGCATCCGCTGAAGGTATTGGCCTCGATTGCCGAGGCTTCGGGAAGGATTACGGTTACCAAAGTTTCATTACCGGCCATAGATCCTTCCGGAAGAGCTGCCGACAGAGCTGACAGATCAAGCTCTTCAAGAGCCGGTAGCTTGTCGATAAGATCTTTCACAACATCTGCGGCGATTTCGCCTGACAAGGTGATACTGGTGACATCAACCGCCTCTTCCGGATTGATGACCTTCACCTCAGCCGAGGTCAGTATGGCACCGTTTACCGGAACGGTGTAAATATTTACATTCACATCTCCGTCGGTAACTTCCACCGTATAATAACCCTCGTCGTCCGTAGGGAGAACGTTTTCGCCCACCTTCACAACAGGTCTTACCTGAGTGGCATCCAAACCGGTGATCTCAACTTTGAAGCGTACACGGGAATCTTCCCTTACACTCTGAAGCACCGGTGCGGCGGCATCATAATAATTAAGGTATTCAAATTCCGTAGCATCCTCTCCAAGCGATTCATTGTTATGTATCTCCGGATTGATCTTAAGATTTCCCGAAGCGCAGTTGAATTTCACGTCATAGAGATATACCACATCGATATTATGATCTCCTACAAGTTCCTTATGGTTAAGATTATTCGGATTATAATAAGTCAATGATACGGAACCATCTTCCGATATCTTATCATCAGGCAACAATTTGCCGTTATCATACACCTTCACCTGCATCCCGGGGTCGTATGCATCCACACCCTCGGGACGAGTCGCGTTGCTCTTCACCGCTATATACAGTTGATCGCTGAAATCAAGCGTACTCTTTGAAGTATTGTCTCCGAGGAAAGAAACGGCTCTGGATACATCGAGTTGAGAGTCTTTCGTAAAGCAACGGGTTACGTCGAAGTTGACTCCATATACAGGATAATCATAGACGATATTGAAGCCGTTTAGTTCCCAGCCATTAAACCAGCCATTATAGAATAGATCGGTTGTATCTCCATGAGGGGTTGTATAAACCGAGTAATATTCAGGTTTCACAACGACAGAAATTTTCGATGGATCTTTAAGGCCAAGTTTGTCGTTATTTTTACTCGGTAAATTACCCAATCCTGAGGGATAATTAAAATCAAGATGATGGACCTTTCCATTTACTGGGGCGGCATAACAGAATAACGTGGTAAGATTGTCGCAGCCTGTGAAACACCCAGGTTTCAGACCTCCCTGATGGGCCTTGTCCTTACCCGAAATATTAACAGTCTCGTCATTGTAAAGATTCAGAGGCAACTCCAGTTCGGTGATGTTCGAACATCCTTTCAAGGCGCTCGCACCGATACGTCTTACAGTTGTGGGGAACTTCAGGTCTTTCAATTTTATGGTAGGTGTACCTGTGACGGTGGAGGGGCAGAACGAGTTCGCCGGCATTTCATTTGCCGGATAATCCGTCGGATTCGATCTGTCGGCCACGATGGTTGCACCGGAAAGGTCGAGAGAAAGAACCGTATTCCATGCCTTGGAGTCCCTGAACAGACCGAGGTCGGTATAGTCGATGTTTCCCTTTACCACTACTTTCTGACGCAATGCTTCGCGACGCTGTTCTTGCAATTCGGTATTGTTGAGCTCCCACAGATGTTCTCCGGGTTGGAGGTCGAATACGGCCGCTTCCATCTCATCAAGAGAGATGACCCGTACATCGAAATTCAGATCTTCCTTAGCTATGAAGGGATAGTTGATGGATTTTACCTCCTTTACAAATGGCACGCCGTTTACAAGCATGGTCAGAACATTGCCGGCGGATTTCGGTGTGATCTTGAATGTCAGATCACGTCCGCGTACGGCACTGGCCACTATTCCTGAAAGATTGGCTTGTTCTTCAAGTCCCTCGGGGAAGGTGAAATTGTAAACCGGAGTGGTATTGTTCAGAGCCGGAAGTGCGGCGATAACATTATCATTTGCGCCATTTACCAGTTTCCAATTTTTCTTGTCGATTGAAGTTACAAGACGTATCAGGTTGCCTTCACGCACTGTGGCTTCTTTCACGCAACATGGAACCGTCATCTTGAAATTGGTCCCCGGCTCGGCCGACCAGTTGCTGATTTCCGATATGAATTCTTTTATGCGGCCGTCAGCTGTTGTCAGTGCGACTGCCCAGAAAGCTTTGGATGGAGCATCGAAAGCATTCACACGGATAGTGAAAGGAACACCGGGCATCACATTTACCATATCGGTCAGCAGACCCACGCTGCCTGTGGCATCTGTAAGTACCCACGGAGATGCCAGAGGGCTGACTGCGGTAGGCTCCACGAGGTCAAAATGGATTATAGTGCCTGAAGTCAATGTCGCGGTATAATTCCCTTCCGCATCCGGCTTGAGCAACGTGGAATTGGCATATACATCCATACGGTTGTCATCGTCCGCTATATGTTCGGCCTTGAAGGTAACTTTGGTGCCGCTGGCATAGCGTCCGGGATCGGTGTCGCAGGTGAACTTGACATCTTTATCTTCCATCACCGCGAAAGCGCAGTCTGTCGCCACGGGGAAATCATTCTTATCCAGATACGGGCAAGTGAAAGTAACGTTATCGTCCACTCCGGGCTGATTCCAGTATTTGTTCTGCTTGTAGCTGCCGGCGGCTCCCATATTTACGCAGTGTACCGTTCTGTCAGAGGGAGTGCCAATGAATACGCACCAGTTCACGAAAGCCGGGTTAGGATTCTGCACCCATATATCCCTGAGTGCCGAAGAACCGTTGAACACGTTATATTCATAAGTATTGACAGCAGCCGGAATTACGATACTTGTAATGCCGCATGAGCGGAAACAGCCATTGTTGAGTCGATTCACGTTTGAAGGAAGAATCACTTCCTTCAGACTCCATAGATTGCGGAACGCCTCACGGGGTATGGCATTGGCCTGATTGGTGCCGTTGGCCGCGATTCTCACTCCCGACAGGTCGAGGCGTGTAAGTTTCATGCTTCCTTTCATGAAAGCGAAATCGCGGGCATCTATAGTTCCGAAAAGAGTAAGGTCTTTGATGGTACCCGCCTCCGCACCTTGGATAAGTGTCTCAAGAGTGCCGGGCGTGTTTACCCACAGGCTGCGTTTCTCCCTGACCTCGGAAGCAGGTTGGATATATACGGCTATCTCCGTGTCTTGGAGCACATTGTTGATGGTGTAAGTATAGTCGGCACCTGCCGTCAGAAGATATCCGTTTCCTTTTACGGTTACAACGTCTCTTTCCGGATTTTCAGGAACAACGCGGAAACTGTAGTTCCACCCTTTGATCACCTTCTCCTCACCGGTGAATACCGCACCTGAAAGCCCTGATGGAGTCTTTATGCTGAAATACTGAGGCTCGGCTCCTTTGGCCGGTATCTCATTAACGGTGGTAAGTTCTCCGGCCATAGGCTGCCATGTAACGCCATTATCGGTGCTTGTGGCCATTCGTATCATATCACCGTCGTTTACCTCCGTTCCCTCGGGAAGGGTACAGGCATACGATACGGTGGCGGCCGGATACAGCGCCATTCCGCTGAGCGTCATGCCGTCGATTTTGCTAAGCGTGCATTTGAAAACACCCGAAGCATCGAAGAGCGCCACTGCGAATTTGCCTGAGAATTTATCGTAACTGAGATTCTTGACATTTCCCACACGCACAGTGAAACGCTTACCGGGGGTAAGTTCTCCGGCAAGATCCGAACTCATGCCCGGCTGATGCCCGTCCGCAGTAATATGAAGCGGAGACCACATGGAGTTTGAACCAACACCGGGTTTGATGTTATAAATGATAGTAGTGAGATTGTTGAAGCTGTGAGATTGGCTTACCGTAGGGTTGAGAGCGGTACTTACATACCAGCCACCGTTGTTATTGCCGTCAGCTCCTCCCCAGCCCCAGTTCACGTGGATCATTCCGGAAAGAGGATCGTATCCATCCACAACGAAAGCGTGTCCGGCGGTAACATCCTGACCGCAGTACAGCACCGGACGGTGCGCACGTATTTCGTTCTCCACAAGATGGTCGAATTCCGCCTGTGTCGGAGTTTCAGAACGCTTCCTGTATGAAACGCCGGGATCATAACCGAAATAATTTATAAGGGCTGCGGGCACTTTAACCTCATACGCGCTCGAACCGGAATAACCGAACTGGGTTCCGATACTTGCCGCCGCATGATAGATAAGAGTGGATACAGCTTCGGCCTCCGCATCGGAATATCCGGAACGATAACTGTCCATCCTCATGTTAGGCCAGTCGTACGCTACATCGAAGTTGACTCCATTGTAGCTTCCCGTACCATGCTCAGGATACTGATGGTATTTCATGATCATAGCCATCGCGGTTCCGACACATCCTGTAAGTGCATTCCCGGGGATATGCCTGTTGAACGGAGCTTCCTGACGCCACTGTGGTGTCTCAAGGAGAATTCTCTCATTGCCTTGTGCCGCACGACGGAGCATCTTGCGCCGATCTGCAAACGACAGGGGTTTCTGAAGAGAGGGAGCCGCCTTGATCTCATTCTCAAGCCCGCGCATCATCCAATTCATGGCAGGAGGCATCGAGGAGGCTTGGTAATTTCCATCCGGCGAATAACCTAATACCGGTGTGGTACTGTCATCCGCAGAAATGATAACGTAGCCTCGCCCATCACGTGCGTTAAACACATAATAACAAGGTTTGGATACCGGTCCGCATGTATATGCGAGATCCAGAGCATCTGTCGAAGACAATCTGTCGATGCGACTTGCACTGAAAAAATCAGCAGCCATCTGCTTGGCGTTGTCTACCGACACTACTTCGGCATGTACCGCAGTCGCGCCACATAAAAGTAGAGAGAAAATCAGCTTTTTTGTGTAATGAATTAACATAAACTTTGCATTAATTTTCGCTGTTGATTTTTAGTATATATAGTTTAAAACTTGCAAACGAAACATAATGGAAAGTGCTAATGATACATATGCACATTTTTTCAGAGCGCAAAATTAGACAAAGATTCTGAATTTAAAGTCTGTTTAATAAAAATTTAATAAAAACTGTCTATTCTATTTAATGGTCCGAAAAAATACCTCAAGATTATGACAATGATATCTTCTAAAAAAATGAAGTGATTTAAACTTTTTTCGTGCTTAAGGGCCTGGCGAATTAAAACCCACTCCACTCCAAATGTTAAAAATCAAACATCAACACACATTTTTTATTCACTTATGGTTGCTTTTCCAAAAAGAAATATATCTTTGCAATATCTTAACAAATATATTCGGTCTTACGATTATCATTATCAACAATATTGCATTTATATAATACTTATATAACATTCTAAATATACATATATGAAACGTTTCTTACTACTCCCTGCAATGGTGCTGACCGCCTCCGGACTGGCCTCATCTTACGCGGCCCCGGCTAAGCAACCCGACCTTGCAAACCGTATATATAAGAACGATAAAAGCAATGATGCCTTTTCCGGCCCCCGCTGGATAAACCTCGATGCCGCCAACGCGCTCCTTGGCGCAGGGAAATGCGACCGTTTCCACAACTCATCTCATCTCCGGGCGAAACAGGACCCCGACGGCAATTACATTCCGTCAACAGTTCAGGAGAAACAGAGCCTGACAGGAGAAATGGAAGGTCCCAAGGGCGAAACCTGGTTCTACAATTCCGTAATAACTTATGAGAGCGTATATCACAACGAATACTATACCGAGTATCTTCCCAAATCAATAGTCATAGACTTCTTTGATTCCAAGATGAATCTCGTGCATACTCTCAAAGACAACCTGAGACTTATGCCCGATGAAGTTCGCGTCCGCATGGTCGATGTGCTTCCGATGGTCACTCAGCACTATTTCAACTCCGACGACAACTATGAGATTGCCCTGACTCTGTTAAACAATCCTATAAACTACGGTATCGTTTCCCATACCTATGTCTACTCTCTCGGAGGGCCTAAGAATGATGAGGGTCTCGATGTTCCCATCAAGCATATCAATGGTGTGGTCAACGATATCCTAAATGCCTCCGACGAGAATAGCGAGAACATCCTGATGACTTTCATCAACGAGGGCAATAGCACCGGCTTTACCGACGAAGACCTGCGCGACGGAGAGAAGTACTGGCAATATCAGCTCGGGAACTGGGTAAAGGTGCAGACCTTCGGCGCCGCCGGTGCAGACGGCAACCAGACTCTCCTTTTCGATAAACAAATCGTTTATTATCAATCGCAGGGCAACCAGCAGGACGATCCGACCGCCATGCCAATGGTACTCGACGGGAAACCTACAATCTGCCTCCCTTACTACGAGAAATTGTTCTATAAGCCTTTCTATTCCGCTATGGACGACATTCAGGCGGAAGAAAACAACAACCTCATTATAGAGATATGGCAGCAGCCATCCGAAGGTAAACAGTTTGAACTCGTACAAACCACATCTATTCCTGTGGAAACGGTCGATGAACCCGATGTAATCTGGTCTTACTACGGAGTGGGAAGCTTCAATTTCCACAAGGATGTGAGCTGGGACAATGGGCAGGCCTCATTCGTGATAACACGACGCGACTACATTGCCAGCTCCGACTCGGAACGCAAGACTTATCTCGTGTACAATGCCGACGGCTCTCTGCGCAAACTCCTCTTTGAGAATGCCGAGAGCATCGCATTCCTCGCAGACCTCCCCGGATTCGACCCACAGACTCTGTTCATTTCTCACGATGGACTCGACTACATATTCAATTTCATGAATATGCGCACTTTCGAGATGGATCTCGTTATGAATTACGGACTGCAGGCCGACCCCAATGACGACCCCGACTACATGATGGCCAACATAGAGCGCACACTCACCAAAGACGGAAAGGATTTCTATTATGTGGCCGAGATGCGTATGCCTGAATACGATGATGTCAACGACTGCACATACATGCGTATAGTATGGCTTACCAGCGACGGCAAGATAGACCACTTCGATCGGGTGAACATGGGCAACAATATAAACTACGCCAAGCTCTATCTCAGCTCTACGGCCCTGAAGCCAGACTTCTTCCATTCAGATGCAACTCACGAATACATGCTCCTTATCAAGAGGGCTACCGATGATTCCAGAACGTCTGAACAGCTGCTCGTAGCCCAGGCCTGCAGCGACGAGAATCCCGAAGGCAAAGACCTGCTATTGCTTAAGGAATGTGAATATGGCGCCTTGAATACCATCACCCCCTACTCTTCGCCCGAAGGTAACACCTTGCAAGTCATATACTCAAATCAGGAAGGCTACAATACTCCTACGACATTCACCATCTGCTATTACGACCTTCCTCTCGACATTGATCGTTCCGGAAGCGGAATAGAGAATATAGGGGCCGGAAACGCCGATGGTGCGTTTACAATTTCAGAATCCGTTGTATCGGCTCCCGGCACGGAAATAGAAGTGCTTGACCTTCAAGGCGCGACTGTAGCCCGAGGTTTCGACTCGCTTTCCCTCCGCGCTCTCGACAAGGGTGTGTATATTGTCCGCGCAAACGGGGCATCCGCTAAAATATTCAAATAATTTTTGAGAATGTCAAGTATGGCGAATGCCCGTCATAAGGCATTTGCCATACCCGCGCATACTCTTTTAACCCTAATTTTTATTATATGAAAAGATTTTTATTTTCACTACTGACGCTCGTCGTCACAGTGGTGTGCGGGTTCTCTGTATCCGCACAAGACTGGTCTACCACCGTCAAGTGGGAGATTCCCGGATCGATACAGATCATGAAGGGAACTGCATTTGCCAGCGCCACTGCGGTAGACATTCCGGCCGATGCGACCGAAGTCACTCTTACCGAAGCGACCGGATACTTCGTGATTGCCGCCGACGGGTATGCCCTTGTAAGCGCGGACCTCGACGGTACTGCCAAGACTATCGGTCTTGTAGACTATTCTTCCGGTATAAAGGGTGTCTCTATCCGCGCTCAATATAACGGGGACAAGACCGCCTATAACGGCAAGACCCTTACTGTAGGGGTTGTAAAGCTTGAATACAAGCCCTTCAACCTTGAAGTTGCCAACGGAGCTTCCGGATTGGTATTCAAATTCTACAACAACGGAAGCGAAGTCTCGACTATCAGCGGTATTGCAGACGGCAGCAATGCCCTTCAGTTCCCCAACACTGCCGACCAACTCTATGTACAGACAAGCGCCTTCCCCCGCACCGCCCTATATTCAGTGCAGCTCGAAGGTGCGGAGCAGACAGAAGCCAACACTCTCCAGCATTACTATCTCGTTCCTCTTACCGAAGGTTGCAACATCTATGTAGCCAAAGACAACCCAGGCACTGCCAAGAACGTCGACGTTACCTTTAAGTTCGCCAACAACAATCCGAATATTGTCGCCACTATACGCGATTGGAATGCCAATAAATTTATTTACCCCGAGGAATTCGGCGCTGCCGGTTATAAACTCACCCTGCCGGCCGGAAGTGATATAAGCTTCAACTGGAATACCGAAGCCACGATTACCTCTCTAACCCAGAATGGCGAAAATGTTTCTACCGATGGTGCGACCAGATTAACTGTCAGCGAGGATACCGAGTTCGTAATCACCGGATCCATGACCGAATATGCAGAGAAGACAGTTCAGCTTTACCTCGTAAACCCCGACAACGCCCGGTTTACAGCCAACGGCGAGAATCTCGCCTTGACTTTCGTAAAGGATGTGGCCGCCAACTCCGTTACTCTCTCAAGCGGCTATACAATCCCCGTAGACTGCAAGCTTTACGAAGCCAAGGTTCTCGATAAGCCCAACGCCGGTGTCAGCTTCGATATCGACTACGGTTATTGGGTCAAGGAGGCTATCCGCGGTACTCTCGCCGGCTCTTATGCCAGTCAAGAAGATATACCCATGGCCGGTGTCAGCAAAATCGACCTCGAAAACATGCCCCTTTTCCTGAACGTGGCACAGATTAACTATTCGGCAACCGCCCATATCTTCTATGACGGTCCCGAAAGTTCCGCTATGCTCCAGAGTACTACCGCTGACGGCGATTTCGCTTCCTTCCAAGGCGAACGGTCTGTTGCAACCGGATGGTCTGAAATCAAATTCGATCCCGAGTACAACAGTATCTTCACTGCAAGAATCAATGTAAATGAAGAGAATCAGAGTTGGGTGAAGACCGTTGTGCTCGACGGAACCGCCCTCAAAGCCGATGAGAACGGTAACTACAACATGCCTTACTCCGGCACTGACACCGGCAACGAAGATGGCAAGAATATCAGCAATGGCGCTATCGTCGGCAATTCTGTGCTGAAGATGTTCCTCACACCCGTCGCCGCTCCCGCATACTACACCACTCTCGAGGTTGTAGGCAGCGCAAATGCCACTGTAACTTATGACAAGTGCAAGGTAGTGGATCTCACTGAAACCACCAGACTGACCAACTACGGCCCCACTCCATTCGAGATCCGTCCGGGTGCCAATGTTATCGTCAAAGTCAACGGTGATATCAATGCTCCCGATGAAGAGGGCGTTATCTCCCTTATTCTGTCTGAGAAGACTACGATTACCTTCGAAGAGAACAACCAGACCATCGACATCAATCTATCTCCCGTACCTGGGTCCACCGTACGGAAGCTCAATAAATTCTCTTTCGGCGTTCCTTTCGATGGAGAACACATGATCTGGTTCAACGAAGAAAACATTTCAGAAATCACACTGACCTCTGAAGGCGGAGAACCGATTGCAGCTCAATCCATAGAGCCGGGTGCATCTTCCGATACTGATATAAACATACAGATTCTGTTCCCGACAATCACTGAAGCCGGCAAATATACCCTGCATATACCAGCCGGATTCTTCTATCAGACTGTCTGGAGCGATGAGTCGGAAGATTATGTTTTCCAGCCCGGTTGTCAGGTCACCAAGGAACTGACCGCTGACTATACCCTTGATCTTTCCCTGCCTCTGGCTTACACGTTCGACCCTGCCGACGGTTCTGCAAACGAATTCCCCTCCGAGGGACAGTTCATAATCATACGCGTTGATGATGCCGATACTTTCGAAGCTGCCGAGACTACTGAAAACGGTCCTTGGGTCAAGTTCAATGGAGTCGATGTCAAGAAAGTCGAAGATCCGGAATCAGAAATCGGCTGGGGTTGGATACAGACATGGGCTACCTGGGGACAGCCGGCTCTCTCGATGTATATCAACCAGGCAGTATTCTCCACGGTAGGTACCCTTGAAATCACTGCCGACGAAAACGCTTTCATAGTAGACGGCGAACAGGCTTCTTCAGCCCTCTCTTACAGCGCGCAATTCGGAGAAAAGAAAAATTACAACATGGTCTTCTCTCCCGAAGCCGGCAGCTCTGTGCCCAATGTAAATCCTGAGTTCAAGATCACTTTCGAAGAGGCTGCCTCTGTCGCTGTCGATGAAAACAACTTCGACGCTTACTTCCGTCAGGGCCTCTCAATAGGAATGCAGATATTGCCTCAGATGATTACTATAGACGGCAACACCGTTACGATTAAGATTGAGAACGATGCCGAGAATCCTTTCGCTGTAGGAAACTACATACTTGAGATTATGGCAGGTTCCCTGATTATAGACGGCAATCAGCCTAACGATGTCATCAACGTTCCTTACGTTATCGAGCGTAAGTCTGAAGTTTCTCAGGAATGGACTCCCACTCCTTCTGTCGGTGTCATAAACTATGGTTACAACATCGATGTCGCATTCCTCTTCGGTGAAGAAGAATCGGTTGCCGCCGGAGCCGAATTCAGCCAGATCAAGGTTTCTTTCGACGGTACCGATCTTGTGCCTTACTCTCCCTCTCTCGATGATCAGACAATGTGGTACCGTGTAGTTTTCGAGCCTTCAATGCCGAACGCTGTTCTCATCAGCACCGGTGGCGGCAAACTTTCAGAAGCCACAACCTCCGGTTCTCTTACCGTAACCATTCCCGCGGGCGCTCTCGACATTTCCGGAACTCCTCTTGCCGAACAGGCCGAATACACCTGGAAAGTGCTTCCACAGCGCGAATACACTGTTGAGACCGATCCCGAGAACGGTGCTATGGTAAAGGATCTTTCATCTATCACAGTTACATTCCCCGACGCAGAATCCGCTTCGCTCAGCGAATACTTCAACAACGGCAACATAGCTTTGAAGAAGGGATACGCCGTGGTCAGCAATGCCAAGTCCGTAACCAAGGTAGATAGTGCCGAACATCCTTCGTTCCTCGTTGAATTCGAGACACCGGTTACCGAGTCCGGAGACTACACTGTAACCATATATGGTGGTGCCTTCATACTCGATGATGTGTTTGAAAGCGATTACATCTCTTTGACATATCACGTTGATCCCACCCTTACAGGTGTCGACAGCATCTTCACAACCGATGGCCGCTTTACCGTGGTTTCGACACAGGGTATCGTTATCCTGCGCGATGCCGATGCCGAGGCTGTCAGGTCTCTCCCCGCAGGTCTGTATATCATCAACAACCGCAAGGTAAACATCCGTTGATGATTCCCCGACCTTATGATCTTCTATAATCCCGGGGCGCACCCGAATGTGCGCCCCGGTTTTCCCAGAAACAATATCAAGACAGGTGTCTTTGACCGGACACCTGTCTACCATATAACTCTCGATACGAAAAACACTACATGAACAGACTTTTTACCCTTCTGGCCACTGCTTTAGCCGCAGGTCTCGTTTCTCAGGCCACCACCCTATCGCCCGCACAGGCGCTTGAGCGACTTGATGATAGCCGGACTGTCAGATTCACACGCGGCATGAATATCTCTGCTCAGCATCTTGTCCACACTATGCGGACGCCTGCCGGAGATGCCGCTCTATATGTATTCTCGCCAGACAATGAGAATAAAGGTTACATGATTGTAAGCGCCGATGACCTGGCTATTCCATTGTTAGGTTATAACGAAGACGGCACTTTCAGTTCCGATAATATCCCCCCCGCAATGCAGTGGTGGCTGGATGAATATGCACGCCGCATAGACTGGGCCAAATCCAATGGGATCAGGAATCTTGATAACTCCCTCCCTCAGGCCGACAGACGTGATATAGCCCCCATGATACTCACAAGCTGGGATCAGGGCGAACCTTACAATCTGTTATGCCCTGTAGTAAGCGGCTCAAGAGCCTACACGGGATGTGTGGCTACGTCTATGGCGCAGATCATGAATTATTTCCAATATCCCGATGTGGGAGTGGGCTCCATAAGTTATAACGATGAGGCCAGCGGCAAAAGGCTTTCATGGGATTTTTCGGCCCATCCTTTCGATTGGGAAAACATGCTCCTCTCTTACCGCAACGGGGACTGGACTGAAACACAAGCCGACGCTGTGGCAAACCTTATGAAATCAGCCGGGGCGTCGGTTAAGATGGCATATGCCCAGGACTCCTCGGGAGCTTTGGGCGTATATCCGTCGCTCGCTCTTGTGAAGTATTTCAAATACGATCCTAATCTGCAGTACATACTACGCAACTATGTGAGTGCCACCGAATGGGACAATCTCGTTTACGATAATCTCGACAAAGTCGGCCCGGTTCTTTACGGCGGCGGCTCTATGCTTGGCGGCGGACACTCTTTCATTGTCGACGGTTACGATTCCCAAACCGGTCTATATCACCTTAACTGGGGATGGAGCGAGATGAGCGACGGATATTTCGCTCTCGATGCCCTTAACCCGATGTCGCTCGGTGCCGGAGGTGGAGGCGGTGGAGGATACAACTTCGACCAGGATGGTGTTTTCGGCATCCGGAAACCCACCGGACTTCCTGCCGTTCAGCGCGATCTCTATCTGACTCAGTTCGGCGCTCTCGCAGGCTCACTTGATGACAACAACATACTCTCCTTATCTCTCGTAGACGATCAGGACAGTGCCTGGATCAACTACACCCCTTATCAGGTAGAAACCATGATGGGTGTAAGCATACGAATGGAAGGAGCCAATGATTCCATCGTTTGCCCGCTAAACTCCAAGGTTCAGCGCATGCCTCCCGGATATGGACTATATCCCGAGAACTTCAAATGTAACGTAGACCTCAGTCAACTCGATCTTGCAGACGGTACTTACAAATTCACTATTGTCTCCAAGCAGACAAATATCGAGGACCAAGCCGAAAAATGGATACCTGTACGCCCGCTACACGGTTTCAACAACTTCATCAATATCGCCAAAGCAGGTTCTGAATACGCCATAAGTTCCAAACGCGGCAATTTCTTCTCTGTAGATGACGTAGATATAGTCTCCGGCATTTATTACGGCTGTCTCGCCAAGGTGCGTTACAAACTGACCAATAATCATGATATGGAATTAAGCCGCGGCATAGCTCCGGTGATATATCAGGGTTCGACGCCATATTTCCTCGGTGAGAGCAAGATGGTTACCATCGGTGCCCATCAGACTGTGGAAGGAGAAATGATTACAGACCTGTATGCCATGACCACTGACCCTTTCGGCATCACTGCCGACACGGATGTATTCGTTTCTCTGTTCGAAGAGACTTCCGGACGCATCCTCACCGACGAATGTTTCTATCCTGACGTTATGCACCCCAACCCCGGATTGCCGGATATCGACGTACTTGACTTCAGCATAGAAGGATACCACAAGGCCTCGAAACTCATACCCGATCCCTCGGACATGCACATCACGGCTACTATAGAACTGAACGATGGTCTGGTTGCCTACTCTCTATGCCCGGCCGTTCTCGGCAATTTCGACGCATCCGGTAATGCTGAGATTATCGACTATTTCGGCGAACCTGTATTTCTTTCCGAACCGGGTCAATCTTTCACGATAGATACCCGTTACAATTTCAAGGGTGCCGTTCCGGGAGAAACCTACAACCTGATGCTCTGCTATCTTGTAGGATCCTCACTGAATCCTGTGTTGAATCCCGGCAACGCGGCTAACCTGCGTAAGATTCAGATTACATTCCGCATCCCCGATCCGGGATCGGGGATAGACAATCTGCCCGAAACCGGTATCGTTACAACCGACAAATGGTATGATCTGCAAGGCCGAAGCATCGATTACGAAAAAGCTCCCTCCGGCATATACCTGCACCGCACCGGATCCGAAACTCGAAAAGTAGTGAAAAAGTAATGTGGTCTTTAGTCATTGGTCATTAGTCTTTAGTTTTAAGGTCGTTAATGACTGATGACTGATGACATTAACAACAAGAAACAGGCCGCGCCAAAATTGGCGCGGCCTGTTTTGCGGAGGGGACGGGATTCGAACCCGTGGTAGAGATTGCTCCCTACGTCGGTTTAGCAAACCGGTGGTTTCAGCCACTCACCCACCCCTCCTTGGGGTTTCTTCTGCAAAGTTAATAAAAGATGAGACTTGCTCCAAATTAATTCCCCGAAAAATGCAAATCCCCGAAAATCCATATTAATTCCAAAATTCCCCAACCTCCCATTATTCCTATAATTTCCCCCCAAAAAATAAACCGCTCTCTTACTATGCTGAGGCGGAAGCCGAAGTAACCGTCTGCCAAAACTTAAAAACTACCGTCTTACAGAATAATCCTTAAAAAGCAACTCATATATCTGCTGCAACCACACCAGCGTTATCGGCAACGCTTTAAGTACATATGGCCGTATGAATTCCTGACGTAGATAACGGGGCATGAGATCGCTATGGCCGAAACTTCCCAGTACCAAGGCGAATAAAAGCAGGAACAATGCCCAGCCGTCTCGCTTCCAAGGAGCCGACCAATACCATATGGCCACTCCAAGCAAAGCCATTATATAACCGCTCGATTCCGTGCTCGTGCTGAACAGAACCAGACACATGAGCGCCGAAGCCACGAATCCCCAACGGAATCCATCATAACGATACTCCTTTATTCTTACATAAGGCAGACAAAACAATATCACAGCCGGTATAAGGATATACAGATCGGAAAACTCCCGCCCGCTTATCCTGTGGACCATTCCTAAAAACGATACGTTCTGATGAAACGAAAGGTCTATTACGGAAGCGGCAGCCGTGTTGATGCCGTTCTTATCCGTAATGCAGAGATACCATTCACGATACTGATCCACGATATACGACGGACTCGACAGCAGCATCGGCAGGCAGAAAAGCGCCACACTCCATACCCCGAACCACATCGCCATGTTCCATTTCCTGCGGGCGAAGAAGAATAAGGCCAGCCCGACAATCCCGTAAATCTTGGTGAACGCACCTATAAGTATGAACAGGGCCGCAAGCCATTCCCTATCGCGCCGCAACGCCAGATACGTGGCAGGCAACAATGCCGCTATCACCATATTGAACTGCGTCATCAGCAACGTTGATACTATCTCGTTGCTTACATACCACATTATCAAAATATTACGTTGCCTACCGAAAGGAAACAGATATATGGTCAGAAACATCACCCCGGCAAGAAACAGTTCCCAGGCTATAGCACCGGCAAGATGGGGAAGCAACGCGAACGGAGCTATGATTATGGCGAACAGCGGCCCGTAAAGATTATGGTCGAAATACTCCTCCGGATAATAGGCGTAAAGGTTTACCTGCTCAAGAGTATGATAGAACGTTTGCCTGTAAATTAGAAAGTTGTTCAGGCGCATAGGATCGCCGTGATACTTCCCCAATACCACAAACAAAGCTATCAGTGCCCATAAGACTCCTATGGTCCAATATGAAGAGAAGAACCTCCGCAGACGGATGTTCCTCTCGATTCCGGTCAATGTCATCTTTTCTCCTGCTCCTTTAGCTGACGGTCGTTATATATATTTACCAGATAGGGCGGCCTTCCCTTGGTCTCGTTGAAGATGCGCCCTAAATACTCCCCTATGATTCCCAAAGACAGCAATTGCACTCCTCCGAGAAAGAGTATCGTTACCATAATGGTGGGATATCCTGCCACCGGATCTCCGAAAACCCAGGTATTCACAAGTATATACACCAGAAACACCAAACCCGCCACGGAACTTAATATCCCCAACACCGACGCTATGCGCAACGGTGCGGTAGTATATGACGTGAGACCGTCTACGGCCAGATTTACCAACGACCAGAAACTCCACTTCGTCTTGCCGTTCTCGCGCGCCAGCTGTTCATATTCCAGCCCCTTCTTTCGGAAACCTATCCAGCAGAACATACCCTTGGTATTGCGCTGCGTTTCGCGCATATCGCGCAATGCGTTAACGCATACCCTGTCGAGCAATCGGAAGTCTCCGGTATTCTTCTGTATAGGTATGCGGGTGGAATTCTGCAGCATCGAGTAATACCACTGCGAGGTTTTGCGTTTCAGCCACGATTCTTTCGATGATTTACGCTGCGCATATACGTCCTGATAACCCTCTTCCCAGTTGCGTATCATCTCCGGTATCACCGATATGGGATGCTGCATATCCGAGTCCATGATTATCACCGCATCTCCCGTGGCATAGTCGAGACCGGCCATCATGGCTATCTCCTTACCGTAGTTTCTCGACAGGTCGATATAGCTGAATCTGGAGTCTTCCCCATGCAGCCTCCGCATCATATCGAGGGTATTGTCGGTACTACCGTCGTTTACCATCAGGAATTCCCATTCGTAACCCGGATTCTCCCGGGCTACCTCAAGCATTCGCTCCCTCAGCAACGGTATCGACTGGGCCTCGTTGTAAGCCGGAAGAAGAATGGTGATCTTTTTCATCTTGAAACGCGCTGTTTTTAATGTTTCTTCAAGACTGTTTCCGCAAGCTCCCCTATGGTGGCGAACTCCATACCACGGCTTTTCATACACTCTACCAGAGCATCAAGTCTCTTCACCATCCCTTCACCGGAATTCATACTCACTATTCCGGGAATCTTATAGTCCGGCATGGTATGCAGGTCGTAAAACTCCCAAGGATGAAAATAGGTTACGAAATGTCCGTCGTGTACAAGCGTACGCCATGCAAGCATACGGTAAAGCGACTGAGGCAGGAGATGGGCGGCAAGCCAGAAAAGAGGAAAGCGCACCATCGGAGTCACCGATGCCGGTATCTGAACCACTCCATCTTTTATATAAGGAGTACGCGGTGCCGAAAGGCTCATATATCTGCCGGGTATGAATGTCGGATTCAACGATGAATCATAGAGATAACCGGCCTTGGCGACTTCCCTCTCGTCAAGTTTCATCATACGGGCCTGACGATACCCCTTTACCTCGGAGCCCGACAGTTTCTCAAGTTCCCGCCGGGAATCCGAAAGGTCGCTTATTCTGAACGAAGAGTGCCGCATGCCGTGGCTGGCAAGCTCATGCCCCTCGGCAACTATGCGCTCCACGATCTCAGGCGCGGATTTGGCAAAGCTCACCGTCGTGAAAAAAGTGGCGCGTACTCCATGTCTCCGCAATATGTCGAGTATACGGACCGCGCCATGACGCGACACCTCTATTTGTCGTTCAAACGGGATGTCTACGCCATGTTCGGTCGGAAGATCGAATTCCTCTATATCGAAACTCAGACAGACCATAATTACGCCCGTCGTTAGGAAACAGTTATAAGGAAATAGTTCTTTTTGCCGCGCTGTGCCAGTATATACTTCCCGGCTATCAGCTGGTCGGCGGTTATTACGGCTGCCGAATCGGTTACTTTCTCTTTATTTATCTGCACACCACCGCCGGCGGTCATTTTGCGGGCCTCAGCCTTCGAGGGGAAGATACCGGTCTTTACGGTCAGGAGATCAAGTAACGCTATTCCCTCCTTGAGTTCGGATGCGGAAACCTCGAACATCGGTACGCCTTCGAACACGTCAAGCAGTGTCTGCTGATCTATGCTTTTCAGAATCTCGGCGGCATCCTTGCCGAAAAGTATACTGCTGGCGCGCACCGCCGCTTCGTAAGCCTCCGGAGAATGTACCATTTCGGTTACCTCTTTGGCAAGTCTCTTCTGCATGGGGCGCAGACCGGGATCCTGATTGTGTTCCGCCACAAGCGCCTCGATCTCTTCCTTGCTCAGCGAGGTGAATATCTTCAGATACTTCTCGGCATCGGCATCCGATACGTTAAGCCAGAACTGGTAGAATTTGTAAGGCGACGTATATCTGGGATCAAGCCATATATTGCCGCTCTCGGTCTTTCCGAACTTACCGCCGTCGGCCTTTGTTATCAGCGGGCAGGTAAGGGCATAGACTTCGCCGCCGAGCTTACGGCGCACAAGCTCCGACCCGGTGGTGATATTGCCCCATTGGTCAGAACCGCCGAGCTGAAGTTTACAACCTTTTGTCTCGTAGAGATGCATAAAGTCGTATCCCTGAAGCAACTGATAGGTGAATTCTGTGAAACTAAGTCCGTCGCGGGCTTCGCCGTTCAGTCGCTTCTGAACGGAATCCTTGGCCATCATGTAGTTTACAGTTATATGTTTACCTATGTCGCGGGCGAAGTCAAGGAAAGTGAAGTCCTTCATCCAGTCGTAGTTGTTCACCAGTTCCGCACGGTTAGGGGCATCGCTCTCGAAGTCGAGGAACTTGCCGAGCTGCTTCTTGATCGCCTCCTGGTTATGGCGCAGCGTCTCCTCGTCAAGCAGATTACGCTCAGCCGATTTTCCCGAGGGGTCTCCGATCATGCCGGTAGCGCCTCCGACCAGCGCCAGCGGCTTGTGGCCGCAACGCTGAAAATGCCGGAGCATCATGACTCCGCAAAGGTGTCCTATATGCAGTGAGTCGGCCGTCGGGTCTATACCCAGGTAGGCCGTCGTCATCTCTTTGTCAAGTTGTTCTTTGGTTCCCGGCATCATGGAGTGTATCATGCCGCGCCATGTGAGTTCGTCGATAAAATTCATTTTATGTCTTATATAAAATTGTTTGTCTATTGTTTCAAAAAGCCGAATAAACGTCAGCAAACGGCTTATTCAGTGGTCAGCATCAGATATTCCAGCGTCCTCCCCACACTCTGCAGTGTCTTGGCCGACAGACGGTCGGGGGTGTCCTGTGTAGTATGCCACTGTGGTGGGAAACCCTGTTCAGGCTGCATTCTGTAGTCGACTATGTCTACCGCCGGTATCCCTATCTCTATAAACGGAATATGATCGTCGGTTATAGCACCCCCCGGCTCATCGATAAAAATGTTTCCATATCCGAGTTCCTCCGCGATGGTCCAGATTCTGCGGTTAAGTCCCGGTGCCGACTGCTGCGAGAAATATTCGGGACGGAATGTGGCGTTCGCATCCCCGACCATATCCACCACTATAGCGGCTTCAGGTATTTTCCATACCGAATCCGGAGGATTGTTCACAAAGTAACGGGCTCCCATCGCCCACGATTCGTCATCTCCTTCATCGCCCCAGTCTTCAGCATCAACAAGCAGGAAATCCACGCCACACTTAAGATCGCTGTTCTTTGCCAGCACACGCGCCAGCTCCAGAATCACCGAGGTGCCCGATGCCCCGTCGTTCGCACCCATGACCGGCTCTTTCCTTTTGGACGGATCCCGGTCCTGATCGGCCCAGGGACGGGTGTCCCAATGGGCTATTACAAGCATCCGCCTCTCAGCCTCAGGATTAAGCGAAGCCAATATATTGGTCATGGGTATCTGAACACCGTCAAAGGTTCTCAACATAGTTTTCTGGGTATGAACCTTGGCTCCTGTCTTCGAGAGCGTCTCTTCCAGCCATTTACCGGTTGCGGCATGCGGTGCCGTACCCGGCTTGCGAGGACCGAACGCCACCTGCTTTTCCACCATAGCCATTGCCGAATCTCCGCTGAACATAAGATCGGGAGCAGCCTCCCCGTCGCTCTCCGCCACGGAAGTCGCGACACGACGACCGGCACAGGCTTGCAAGGCTGTGACTAATGCCAGTATCAGTATGGCCGACAGCAGCGCCGGCATTCGCATCTTTGAGTTATAATTGTTCATTCAAGCAAAGTTATGATATTTTTGTTAACTTTGCAAGTTCACTACCCCTTGGCATCCATCCGGACCTCCGGGCAGTACTATTATATATTGGACAATGGCAAAAAAATATGATTATCTCGTTATCGGCTCCGGTATAGCCGGTATGAGCTTCGCCCTGAAAGTCGCAGGAAAGGGCCGTAAAGTTGCCGTAATATGCAAATCTACCCTCGAAGAGGCAAACACAAACCTCGCTCAGGGCGGTGTCGCTTCGGTGACCAACCTGCTTAAAGACGATTTTGAAAAACACATTCAGGATACAATGATAGCCGGCGACTGGCTTTCCGATCCTGAAGCCGTTACGAAGGTGGTTACCCAAGCCCCTTCGCAGATAAGACAGCTGCTCGAGTGGGGAGTTGACTTCGACCGTAACGAGGATGGAGAATTCGACCTGCACCGGGAAGGCGGACACTCCGAGTTCAGAATCCTGCATCATGCCGACAACACCGGTGCCGAAATTCAACAGAGTCTTATCAGAAAACTGCGCGAAAACCCCGATATCGATATTTACGAGCATCATTTCGCCGTCGAGATAATCACTCAGCATCATCTGGGCAAACTTGTTACACGTCGTACCCCGGACATAACATGCTACGGAGCCTACGTTCTTGATGAAACAAGCGGTAAGGTCGAGACTTTCCTGGCTCGTGTTACCGTTATGGCTACCGGTGGCGTAGGAGCCGCCTATACCACTACCACAAACCCGCTCGTGGCTACCGGCGACGGCATCGCAATGGTATATCGTGCCAAAGGAACCGTATCCGACATGGAATTCATCCAGTTCCACCCCACCGCTCTGTATCATCCCGGCGACCGGCCCTCTTTCCTTATAACAGAGGCTATGAGAGGTTACGGAGCCGTGCTCCGTAACCTCGACGGTGAAGAGTTCATGGCTAAATACGACCCAAGACTCTCACTTGCCCCGCGCGACATCGTGGCCAGGGCTATCGACTCTGAAATGAAACTGCATGGCTCAGATCATGTATATCTCGATGTTACTCACAAAGACCCCGAGGAAACCAAACGTCATTTCCCGAACATTTACGAAAAATGCCTGTCGCTCGGTATCGACATTACCAAAGATATGATTCCCGTGGCGCCGGCCGCCCACTATCTATGCGGAGGTATCAACGTTGACCTGAACGGAGAGTCCTCCATAAAGCGTCTTTATGCCCTCGGAGAATGTTCCAGAACAGGTCTGCACGGTGGTAACCGTCTTGCATCCAACTCCCTTATCGAGGCAGTCGTATATGCCGATGCCGCCGCACGCCATGCCCTTGAGATGGCCCCTCACTATGACCTGCGTAACGATGTGCCCGACTGGAACGACGAAGGCACCAGCCACCCTGAAGAGATGGTGCTCATCACCCAATCACTGAAGGAAGTGAACCAAATCATGGGTTATTATGTAGGTATTGTCAGAAGCGACCTGCGCCTTGACCGCGCATGGAACCGTCTTGACATTCTTTATGAAGAAACCGAACGTCTATTCAAGGCAAGCAAACCATCCCGCGAAATTTGCGAACTCAGAAATGTTATTAACGTCGGTTACCTTATAATGCGCAACGCGCGTGAGAGAAAGGAGAGCGTAGGTCTGCACTTCACCGTAGACTATCCGCACCGCCCAAAAGATAATTAAACATGAAAAAACGAGCATACCTTCACTTTGCCCTGGCAGCTATCTTACTCGGAATCGCATTCGCCTGCGCTTCCGCCGGAAAGAAAAGCCACGATGCCGCTACCGCGCGCAATCTTACTACTTTCAACGCTCTCGTAAAAGTATTGGAAGAGAATTATGTCGACACTATACGCACCGACGAGGCTTTCCGCCAGGCTATCGGAGCTATGCTCAGCACTGTTGACCCCTATACGGAATACTACACCGCCGATGATGCCGAGCAGCTGATGCGCATGACTACCGGAGAATATGGCGGTATCGGTTCTTATATAATGGTGCGCGATTCCTGCACCTACATTTCGGGGCCTTACGAGAATTCTCCGGCCGCCAAGGCCGGATTGCTCCCGGGAGACAAGATTCTCTTTGTCGACAGTATCGACGTGGCCTCGAAATTCAATCCCGATGTCTCGAAATTGCTTAGGGGTCAACCGGGTACAAAGGTTCGTGTGAAGGTCGCCCGCCCATATATAGGTCCGGATTCCATTCTCGACATTACCGTTACCAGAGCGAAACTCCAGGAACCGTCGGTTACCTACAGCGGTGTGGTGGCCGACAGTACCGGATATCTGAACCTCACATCTTTCATCACCAAGTCGCCCGATGAGGTCAGAAACGCGGTTAAGGATCTGCTGGCTGACCCAAAGGTAAACTCGCTCGTTCTCGACCTGCGTGGCAACGGAGGTGGATTGGTGGAAAGTGCCGTGGAGATTCTGAGCCTTTTCCTACCAAAAGGCACCGAGGTGCTGAGCACACGCGGAAGCGATGCCCGCCCCGGAAAAACCTACAAAACCCGCCATGACCCGATTGTTCCATCTTCGATGCCTCTCGCTGTGCTTATCGACGGGGGGTCCGCTTCCGCATCCGAGATAACCGCCGGAGCGCTCCAGGATCTGGACCGGGCCGTGCTCGTAGGATCACGCAGTTTCGGCAAAGGATTGGTGCAGAGCACACTACCTCTTCCGTTCGATGGTATGTTGAAAGTTACCGTGGCGAAATATCTGCTCCCCTCCGGTCGTCTGATACAGGCTCTGGACTATTCCCGACGTAATCCGGACGGCAGTGTGGCCAGAACTCCCGATAGTCTCACCAACGTTTACCGTACCTTAGCCGGAAGGGAAGTGCGCGACGGTGGCGGTCTTACTCCCGATTCCATAATCGAATGGCCAATGCCATCTTCGCTGCTATATCAGCTTGTTACAGACCACAAGATTTTCGACTACGCAAACCGTTTCTATGCCTCTGGCAGAAAAGTTGACAATCCCCATACTTTCACCATCACCGATTCCATTTATGCCGATTTCTCCTCTACCCTCGACCCTTCAAGGTTCAATTACAAGAATTCGGCGGAACCTATTCTGAAACAATTGCGCGACGCCGCCAAGATAGAAGGGTTCGATTCCGATGAGACCTCCGCAGTACTGGCGAGGATTGACTCTATATTCTCCCCCAGTCTGGAGCGGGACCTTAAATTGAGACGCGATGAAGTTTCGCAATACCTCGAAGAGGAAATAGTAAGCCGTTATCATTTCAACCGGGGCAAACAGATTGCCATACTAAAAAAAGACCCGGCTCTCGATGCCGCAATCTCTATTTTGCGCTCCCCGCGATACCGCGAGATACTTGCCCCGGGTAAATCATCGCAGAAAAAGAGCAAGAAATAGTTTGTCATGACTGTTCAGGATGCCGATGCTTTTTTCGCAACCCCGGCGCGAATAGATGCGATACGCAAAACTTTGAGATCTAAGAAAAATCGCCGCATTTCCCTCGAAGGTCTCAAGGGTTCGGCGGCGGCTATGCTGCTGGCCGGACTCGAACTTACCGACGGCCCCCATCTTGTGGTTGCCGACGATCCCGATGCTGCCGGATATCTATACCACGACCTCTCGCAGATTCTCGGTCAGGAACGTGTCATGGCTTTCCCGAGCGGATATCGGCGCGACATCAGATTCGGTCAGCAAGACCCCGCGCAACAGATTCTGCGTGCCGAGGTGCTCGACGCGCTTATCGCTCCCGAACGGCTACGTTGGATTGTCGCATCGCCCGAAGCGTTGGCCGAAAAAGTACCCGTGCCTCGGCATCTGGCCGAAAATACGGTTTCCATCTCCACCGATACCCGTACCACTCCTTCGAAACTCGCGCAAAGGTTACGCGAACTCGGGTTTCACGAAACCGACTATGTATATGAGCCCGGACAGTTCGCCCGACGGGGTTCTATACTCGATGTTTTCTCTTTTGCAAGCGAATATCCTTATCGTATCGATTTTTTCGATGATGAGATAGACTCCATGCGCACTTTCAGCGTAGAAACCCAGCTTAGTCAGGCTAAAGTAGATAAAGTATCGGTAATTCCCGCCCCCGTTGGCGATGCTACCGCCCGAAGCGGCGTATCGCTCCTCGAATATTTCCAACCCGATAGTCCTGTCTTTGTTTCCGACACAATGTGGCTCGTACAGAGAATAAGGGAGATCGCTTCTCAGGAATTTTCCGATTCCGCTCTCCTTGCCGGCGAGGGAGACAGCCATGCCATGGCCAATGTCGTCGATGCCGAAGCTTTCGTTTCCCGTTTCGAAAAATCACGCCTTGTAGAGTTCGGATCAAAAACACTTACAAATCAATCCATCCAGCCTGATGCCGTCATAAAGTTCGATGTGTCTCTACAGACTCTATATCACAAAAATTTCGAACTTATCTCCGAGTCTTTTTCCCGTCTGCTCGAAGAGGGCTACAGACTACTTATATTGTCTGACTCAATACATCAGACAGACCGTCTGCGCGATATTTTCAAAGACCGTGGAGACAATATTAATTTCACACCGGTAGACCGCACCATCCACGAAGGTTTCTGCGACAACCAGCTTAAAATCTGCTTCTTTACCGACCATCAGATATTCGACCGCTTCCATAAATTCTCTCTCCGCTCCGACCGCGCACGTGGCGGTAAGGTAGCGTTGAGTCTTAAGGAACTGAATCAGATCGAGCCGGGAGATTTCATTGTCCATACCGACCATGGTATAGGTCGTTTCGCAGGTCTTATAAAAACAGATGTCAACGGCCGGCCTCAGGAATTGATCAAACTTGTTTATCAGAACGACGATATTATTCTGGTCAGCATCCACGCTTTGCATAAACTGTCTAAATACCGCGCCAAGGAAGGTGTGCCTCCCAAGATAAGCAAACTCGGCAGCGGAGCCTGGCAAAAACTGAAAGAGCGCACAAAGACCAAGATGAAGGATATAGCGCGCGATCTTATAAAGCTTTATGCCGCGCGCCGCGAAGAGAAAGGTTTCAAGTTCTCGCCTGACTCTTACATGCAGAATGAACTGGAGGCAAGTTTCATATATGAAGACACCCCCGACCAACTGAAGGCCACCAAGGCAATAAAGGCCGATATGGAGTCGCCGAGGCCAATGGATCGCCTCATTTGCGGAGATGTGGGCTTCGGTAAGACCGAGCTTGCCATACGAGCGGCCTTCAAGGCTGCCGTAGATGGCAAACAGACCGCTGTGCTCGTACCTACTACGGTGCTTGCTATGCAGCATTACCGCACCTTCGCAAACCGACTGAAAGATCTGCCCGTAAGAGTCGATTTCCTGTCGCGTGCACGGTCGGCGAAAGATACGAGACAGATTCTGTCAGACCTCGCCGAAGGTAAAATCGACATCATCATAGGTACTCACAAACTTGTCGGCAAACAAGTGGTATTCAAGGATCTCGGGCTTCTTGTAATCGACGAGGAGCAGAAGTTCGGCGTCTCGGTAAAAGAGAAACTGAAACAGCTTAAAGTGAACGTCGATACGCTCACCATGTCGGCCACCCCCATTCCGCGTACACTCCAGTTCTCCCTTATGGGCGCCAGAGACCTGAGTTCGCTCAACACCCCGCCGGCAAACCGTCAGCCTATCGAGACCGTGGTATGCGGACTTGACGACGGAGTGCTTGCCGAGGCAGTGAACTTCGAACTGAGCCGCAACGGCCAGATTTTCTTTATTTCAAATAGAATAGAGAACCTTAATGAACTTGAGTCCCGCCTTCATCGCCTTGTGCCTGGAGTCAGAGTCGTCAAAGGACACGGACAGATGCCCCCGGAACAACTTGAAAAAGCTATTCTCGATTTCGCAGCCGGAGACTATGATGTTCTCCTTTCCACGACCATCGTGGAAAATGGAATCGATATGCCTAACGTAAACACCATTCTGGTTAACAATGCCCATCATTTCGGTCTCTCTGAACTGCATCAGCTGCGCGGCCGCGTAGGCCGCAGTTCCCGCAAGGCGTTCTGTTATCTGTTCGTGCCTCCCGGTCTTCCACTTACTCCGGTGGCGAGACGACGACTGCAGGCCATCGAAAATTTCTCCGACCTCGGCTCGGGAATACACATCGCAATGCAGGATCTCGATATTCGCGGAGCCGGAAATCTTCTCGGAGCGGAACAAAGCGGCTTCATCGCCGACCTCGGTTACGAAACTTACCAGAAACTGCTCAAGGAATCCGTTACCGAACTCAAAACCGAAGAGTTCGGAGATACCTTTACCGATATCAATGCCGGAGCCGACGAGGAGTTCACAACCGAATGTACTGTGGAGAGCGATCTTGAATTGCGGCTTCCGCCCGATTATGTTCCTCAGGAGGCTGAACGTATCGCGCTATATCAGCAACTCGACAACATGGATTCCCTCGAAAGTGTCGGTAAATTCCGCGCTGAACTGAAAGACCGGTTCGGAAACATCCCTCACGTTACCGAAGAACTTATAAAAGTCGTGCCATTGCGCATGGCAGCCAAACGACTCGGCATAGAACGTCTTGTCATGAAGGGCGGTAAGCTATATCTATACTTCGTGGGCGACGACAATAAGGCATATTACAACTCTCCGGCTTTCGGGCGCATGCTGGCATGGCTGCAGAAAGAACCGCGACGCACCCAACTGCGGGAAAACCACGGCAAACGCTCCTTCCTTATTTCCGACGTTCCCGGGGTCTCCGAAGCTCTCGCCGTTCTCAACCGGATTCGAACCCTATCACCCTTATAACCAAATCAAAAACTTACAACTAAAAACTCGCAACTAAAACTAATGAAACCCATCTTCATGATAGGATATATGGCCAGTGGCAAAACCACCCTCGGCCGAGCTTTGGCCCGCGAAATGGGGTTGCAGTTCATCGATATGGACTTCTTTATCGAACAACGTTTCCACGCTTCCGTATCCTCTCTTTTCGCGAATCGCGGCGAGGAATGGTTTCGGCGCATAGAAGGGAATGTACTCAGGGAAATCGGAGAAATGGAGAATGTCATTATTAGTTGCGGTGGTGGAACACCATGCTTCGGCGACAATATGGAATTCATGAATTCCCGTGGCACGACAATATGGATCGACACCACCATAGACTGCATAGTTCGAAGACTTACGGTGGCTAAAGTCCGGAGACCTCTCGCAGAAGGAAAAAATAAAGATGAGCTGAAAGAGTATGTAACCGCTCACCTCGCGACACGACTCCCTTTTTACCGACAGGCCGCTATCCCCTTCCAAGGCGATGAACTCGAAGACCGACGCCAGATTGCCGACTCAGTAGCCCGACTCCTTCCTCTACTGGAATTTGACAAGTAACCGCAGCCCTCCCGGCCATGCGACGACCAACCTTTATCTATGCCTCTTCCATCTGCGGTGGCTCCAAAGCCAGTAAGGAGGACAATCCTCTATGGTTTTCTGAAGCATGCCGAAATACTCCCGGATTATTCTGTTTTCCGGCTCTTGCGATGCATCTTCACTTATCCTCACAAACTTACCCGAATAATATCCCCTCTTCTCCCTGTGCATGTCCAGATAATATACCGCACACTTGAGTTTGCGGCTTATACGCTCCGGGCCGGTAAATACGGGAGTATCATGATGCAGGAAATCAAGCCAATAATGTATTGAATTAGGCTTGGGCGACTGGTCGGCTATGTATCCGACGACACTTGCTTTCCCCTCGCGTTGCCATTTTATAAGGCGCCTCAATGTCTCCTCCATCGGTATGCTCGTCGCTCCGTAATGAGACCGCAAACGCAGAAACATCTTGTCTGCGGCACGATTATGAAGCACATGGTATATCTGACCACATTCCACATTCTCAGGAAAATGCAATGGCAACGATGACACCCATTCCCAATTGCAATAATGACCTAAGAGCAATGTTACATTTCTGCCGTCGCGAAGGTGTTCGGAGACCTCGTCGATATTCTCGAAACGCATATGGCGCTTCATACGCTCCGCCGACATGTGTCCCATCTTAACCGTCTCAACGAAATAGTCGGTTAGGAACCGGTAGAATTTCCTGCGTGTATCCTTTATCTCACTTTCCGACAACGCAGGCAACGAACTGCGCAGATTCTCCTCTACTATTTTCCTGCGGTAATGAACCACGTCGTCAGCGAGCCACGCCATGAAATCCGATATGCCATAAAGTATCCTGAACGGCAGTCGGGAAACCGCTCCGAACGACACTCTGAGAAACCAATATTCGATTTTCTCCCCGGCCGTAAATGGCAAATGCGTGGCGTATCTCGCCTCTCTCTTCTCTTTCATACTAAATTCACTCGCAAATTTAGTATAATTAAAGAGAGAATCAGCCATATTAGATGGAAAATATATAACTTTGTATCTTCGGATTCAAGCCAAAGATATGAAAGACTTTTTCCTTTTTATAAAAAGATTCGCGGCTCCCTACAAGTGGACTCTTGTGTTGAGCCTTACCTTGAACATCTTCTCGGCGATAATGACCCTCTTCTCTTTCATGTTCATTATCCCGATTCTGGAAGTGCTTTTCGGTATCTCCACCAAGACCTATACTTATATTCCTCTTGAGGGACACCCCATGAAAGAGTGGTGGGATATCTGCGTCAATAACTTCTACTGTTATATTACCGAAACATCACAGAATATCAGTCCTGCCGCAACTTTAGGTATTCTTGGCCTGATACTGGTGTTCATGACCATGCTTAAGGTCGGCACCTCTTATTTCAGCGAATATTTCACGATACCTATGCGCAACGGGGTTACACGCGACATCCGTAACGCCATGTACGAAAAAGTACTGTCGCTACCTATCGGATTTTTCACCGTCGAGCGCAAAGGAGACATCATGGCCCGTATAACCGGCGATGTAGGCGAGGTCGAGAACTCGGCCCTCTCGTCTATTTATGCAGTGTTCAAATATCCGGTGCTCATTATCTTCTATCTTGTGGCAATGATTATTATCAGCTGGCAGATGACAATCTTTGTGCTTGTGGTGCTCCCGATCATGGGATACATAATGGGCCGCATCGGTAAAAAGCTTAAAGCGCAGTCTCTTGAAGTACAGCAAACAGTAGGCGAGATGCTGAGCACTACCGAAGAGACTCTCGGCGGTCTGCGTATAGTGAAGGCCTATAATGCCGAAGACCAGATGAACCGCAGATATCAGAGCGAAACAGGACGGCTGCTGCGCTACGCCACAAGAATGTCGCGCCGCCAGGCGCTCGCCCATCCGGTCAGCGAACTGCTCGGGACAATGGCTATAGCGCTCGTGCTCTGGTTTGGCGGCAACCTGATTCTTCAGGGCGATTCCTCTCTCGACCCGGCCAGATTCATATACTACCTCGTTATATTCTACTCTCTCATTAACCCGGCGAAAGAACTCACAAAAACCGGTTATACTGTTCAGCGAGGTATGGCGTCGCTTCAACGTATCGACAAGATCATGAGTGCCGAGAATCCTATTCAGGATCCCGCCAATCCTATACCCGCTCCGGATGTCAATAACGTAAAAGGCAGCATTCGTTTCAAGGATGTCTCCTTCTCCTACAACAAAGACAAGCTGGTGCTCAAACATGTGTCACTTGAAGTTCCGGAAGGAAAGACCGTCGCAATCGTCGGTCAGTCTGGCTCCGGTAAAACTACGCTCGTCGACATGATCCCGCGTTTCTGGGATGCACAGGAAGGAACCGTGGAAGTAAACGGACACGATGTAAAGGAATATCGTGTACACGACCTACGCTCTCTGATGGGAAACGTCAATCAGGAGGCGATTCTCTTCAATGATTCTTTCTTCAATAACATAGCCTTCGGGGCTCCAAACGCCACGAAAGAGCAGGTTATCGCAGCTGCCAAAATAGCCAACGCCCACGATTTCATAATGGAGACGGAACAAGGATACGACACAAAGGTGGGAGACCGCGGATGCCGTCTTTCCGGCGGACAGCGCCAACGTATCAGTATAGCTCGCTCTATCCTAAAGAATCCGCCGGTGCTTATCCTCGACGAGGCTACATCCGCTCTCGACACCGAAAACGAACGCGTGGTACAGGAGGCTCTCGATCGCCTCATGAAAGACCGTACTACGATCGTAATAGCCCACCGTCTGTCTACAATCAAGAATGCCGACAAGATTTGCGTAATGCACAACGGCGAGATTGTGGAAGAAGGTACCCACGAACAATTAATGGCCCTCAACGGTTATTACCACCGTCTGGTAAGCATGCAGAACATGGGCGATACAAAATAATTGATATTATGTCTGAAGAAAACAAAATACCGGATAACGACACTCGGAATGCCGACCGTCAGTGGGCCGATAAACTCGGGGTGCCATATAATGGCGACAAACCCGGAGTGCCTCCTCCAGTACCTCCCAGGTATCCCAACAATCCCACACCCCCTCCGACACCTGTTCCCCCCGGAACTCCCGACTATAGGAACAAACCCATATTTCCGGAACTGAACCGCGAACCGGAACTGGAAGAAAAACGGCCGCCGACATTTATGATATGGAGCGTTATCTGCACCCTGCTATGCTGTTTCATACCCGGAATTCTGGCTATCTTCTTTTCTTCTCAGGTAAGCAGCCGTTTTTATGCCGGAGATTATGAAGGTGCCCGGAAAGCTTCGCGCCGGGCCGAGATCTGGATTATCGTCTCTTTCGTGCTCGGCCTTATAACCAATACGATTTACATTCCGGTAATGCTGTTTGGAGGTGTCTGATTTCAGCAATCGAACTAAACACATAATCTGGATTTCTGCCGGATGTATGGCGTTGCTACTCGGGATATTCTACTGGTTCGCCGACCCGGCTGTCTCTCGGTTCATGCCCAAATGTCTATGGCATACCCTCACCGGCCTCGATTGTCCGGGATGCGGAGCCCAGAGAATGATCCACGCACTTCTACATGCCGACCTCAAGGGGGCTTGGAACGCTAACCCTATGTTGTTATGTATGCTTCCTATTATAGCTATCGGCATATGGGGAGACCTTAAACCCGGCTGGGCAAGACGCTTCTTCTATCACCCGGCTACACTATGGTCTATATCCACAGCTATAGTTATGTGGGGAATCTTACGAAATATTTTCTGAGATTTGCTCTGATTTTTGCATGAGATAAAATTTATAATTATCTTTGCACTCAAGGATGCCAGTGGTTCCTTTCCGTTGCATCCTGATGATTGTCTTATGGTGTAATGGTAGCACTGCAGTTTTTGGTTCTGCCTGTCCAGGTTCGAATCCTGGTAAGACAACAGAAAGTCCGGAATTACAATTGTAATTCCGGACTTTTTATTTATCCGATAGTTCTAATCCGGCTTACCGCTGCGCCCAATGCAATTTTTGCCTAAGCGTACCGAAAAAATCGGCTCCCGGACGTAAAAGCACCTTTAATGTGAACGGTGCGCGTAGAACCTTTATCTCTCCCGGCGTGGCAAGCGAAAAGCTGAACCCGTCAAGACTTACCCTGCATCGGCCCGCACGCGACCGTGGCAACAACAACATCTCGCTATCGGCCGATGTTACCATAGGACGGAGTGTGAGTGTATGCGGAGCCACAGGAACCAACAGCATACATGACAATTTCGGATCAACCAACGGGCCACCTGCCGCAAGCGAGTAGGCCGTAGAACCGGTAGGAGTGGCTATCAAAAGTCCATCGGAAAGATAGTCGGCCACAAGTTTATCACCATTATAAACCTCCGTCTCAAGCATCGATGATGTATCTTCCTTAAGAACCGCGACTTCATTCAATGCATATGGCCAAAAACCTGACGGTATACCGGCGCACTCGAACTTCAGAATCATCCGCTCCTCTACGCGCAATCTTCCCTTGATTATATCTTCGGCAAGACGCGGTGCCTCGTCGAGACCGTATTGGGTTAGAAAGCCAAGATGCCCGGCATTGACTCCTGTCACAGGTATTCCACGCTGGGCCATCTGGCGCGCCATACGCAAGAAAGTACCGTCTCCGCCGACACTTACCGCTATATCCGGATTAGATTCGCATTCTTCCCCCGCATTATAGACATCCAGCGAAAAGCCGGCCTCCGAAAGATAAAGGATAAACCTTTCTATCTCTACTCCTTCTACCGAAGGACGGTCTGTTATAAAAAGCGCTAACTTCATGGTGGCCGTTACTTTTCTATGGTTTAACCTTATACATTCAGATAAGTCTGAAGTGCCAACAGACGCTGCGCCGCCGTTTCCGCATCTGCATAATGACGCGCATAGACATCTGTCACTTCAAAGCCATAACGCTCAAGAGAGTGGACCGCCATGGTAGGATCATCACATCTCACTCTTATCGAAACGGCTGTAAGCCCTTCCGACGTGCTTCCGCTCCAAAGGTCAAGCAAATGGAAACCTACATCCTCCACAGCCATGGCTATGCGTGAAGCTGAATAGTCAGCCGGCGCACACCTGAGCGATATGATAGCACAGTCATCGCGACGCGAATATTCTTTCGCAAGCCCTTCGAGAAGCAATGTCTCTGTCAGAAGTCCAAGCTCACGCCCTTCTTCCGATACCGAAAGAGTATGGCTCGGGGACTCCAGCAAACGAGGAAGAAGTTCCACTACCGGCATGTCGGCGCTTACTTTTGGCACTCCGGATGAATTCCGGTCTCCCTTATCGGTAACCTGATTGTTTCTGTATATTATGTTTTTGGCTGTATTCATAAGGCAAGAGGGGAGTATTCCGTTTTGTTTCCAATGAAAATTTCTATAATTTTGCGTCATTGGAAAAATTCGTTTCGTCGCCGTACCGACTCATTCTTTTTATGAAGACGTTTCGGCAGACTTCAAAGATACAAAATCCGTGCCGATTTTTTCCAATAGCTACATGCTGTTTCTATTTTTTTGACTATTTTAAAGAAAAACAACCCTGTTGTACCTATAGTTCTTAATAATGACACGCCTCAGTGTAAACATAAACAAGATAGCCACTCTGCGCAACGCCCGTGGCGAGAACCGGCCTGATGTCATCGCTTTCGCACTCGATTGCGAAAAATTCGGAGCCCAGGGAATAACCGTGCATCCTCGCCCCGACGAGAGGCACATCAAACGCTCCGATGTGACAGAGCTGAAAAAAGTACTCACAGAAGAGTTCAATATCGAGGGATATCCATCCCCTGATTTTTTAGATCTCGTAATCAAGACCTCTCCGGCTCAGGTTACATTGGTCCCCGACGCTCCCGATGCCATTACCTCTTCTTCCGGTTGGGACGTGATTGCAAACGAAGAGTTCCTCCGCCCTATAATAGCGCGTCTACGCCAGGCTGGTATAAGAAGTTCTATTTTTGTAAACGCCGATCCAATTCAAGTAGCCAAAGCTGCTGCAATCGGAGCCGACCGTGTGGAACTTTATACAAAACCATATGCCGACCGATACCCCGAAGACCCCGACGAGGCTGTCAAACCGTTTATCGAGGCTTCGATCGAAGCGAAACGACGTGGAATAGGGTTGAATGCAGGTCACGATCTGAACCTCGACAACCTCGCTTTCTTCAAAAAATCTCTACCTCTGCTCGATGAAGTCAGCATAGGCCACGCCATTGTCTGCGATGCCTTGTACCTCGGCATTGAAAAGACTATTGCCGAATACCGAAACCGTCTGAAATAATAACCGGCTTTCCCGCCATAATGATTTATAAAATGGACTCCCTTTCTTTCTGGTCGTTGGTTATAGACGGCGGCTATATAATGATTCCCCTCGCCCTTCTGCTGTTGGTCAGCATATATATATTTGCCGAACGCTGCATAGTTATCCGCAGGGCTTCTAAAGACGACGATACGTTCATGAAGCGCATACGGGACTATATACACGAAGGCGATATGGAAAGCGCCGAAAACCTTTGCCGTAAATCAGATACTCCTTATGGCCGTCTGATTCTTAAAGGCATATCCCGTATCGGCCGACCGATGTCTGATGTTCTCGTGGCTATAGAAAACACCGGTAACCTTGAGGTTTCCAAACTCGGCAAGGGTCTTACCTGGCTCTCAACAACTGCCGCGGGTGCCCCTATGCTCGGATTCCTCGGCACTGTTGCAGGTATGATAGAAGCCTTCTTTGCCATGACAAAAGCCGGGACTGGTGCAAATATAGCCGTGCTAAGCTCCGGAATATACCAGGCCCTCGTTACTACCGTAGCCGGTCTGGTGGTTGGTATCCTCGCTCTCTTCGCATACAACTACCTTGTATCGAGACTTAACCGTGTCATGAACGACCTTGAAGCCAAGACAATGGATTTCATGGACCTTCTGAACGAACCTTCATAAAAACAAGGGTATGGCTCTTAAAAGAAATTTCTCTACCCTCGACACTTTCTCGATGTCATCCATGACAGATGTCATCTTCCTGTTATTGATTTTCTTCATGGTCACTTCGACTTTTGTATTTCCGACAGCTATCGATGTGTCTCTGCCGCAAAGTGCCGAACAGACTCAGATCAAGCCTGTTACCGAAGTATATGTCGATTCTGCCGCGAACCTGTTTCTGGTTACCGACCGCAGAAGCGATGACATCTCACGCTCTCAAGCACGGCCCGTATCGAAAGATGAACTTACAGCCGCGCTCCTTCTGCTTCAGCAACAAGATTCTACCTCAGCGATAGCCCTGTATGCCGATACAAGGGTTGAATATGGCAAGGTTGTGGATGTGCTCGACATGGCCGCGAGGAATCATCTGCGTATGGTTCTCGCGACACGCGCCACGCAGTCGGAGGGGCGGCAGCAATGAGTATTTCCCGTCAGGACAAAGACCGGATTATCGCCGGAGCCGTCACCATGTTTGTGGTGGCCCTGCTCCTCGTTATCCTTTTCGTAGGTCGCGTTGGCTGGAACCGCGATGCTCTCGCGGCCCTTTCCATGCCTGAAAACGGTCAGGAGGAGGTTTTCCTTGAGCCGGAACTTATTCCCGAAGCCGGCGACAACGAAGACCCGCTGGCCGACCAGCCGGCCGCCCCTGTGGCCGGAGAACCTGAATTGGCCGAATCGGAAAACAGCAAAGTGGCCGATATACAGCCCGAACCGGCAATAGCTCCGCCAAAAGAGAAAATAGTTACCCAAAAACAAAACTCACCCCTGAAAGAGCCTAAACCCAAGGGGGAAGAGGAAAAGAAAAAGGCAACTTCTGCTGTGGCCGGAAAATTCAATCAGCCGAACGGCTTGACCGAAGGTAAATTCGACTCTTCCGGAAGCGGGGGTAATTCGATAGGTGTGTCTGGACATATGAACGGCCGAAACTTCCTTGGTTGCCCTAAACCTGACGTTACACTGAGCCACAAGACAGTTGTGAAGGTATCGATTACGGTAAATGCCGAAGGTCATGTTACTTCGGCCCAGGCGCAGGGCGGAGCTTCCGCTGCAATCCGTCGCGCATGCGAGCAGGCGGCACGACAGGCCAGATGGTCTGAAAAACCGGGTGCCGTAAGCACCCGGGGATCAATTACATTCACTATTACCCCAAGGTAATATCACTCTGTTATCTCGCCTATGAGGGTAGCCGAGGTCGCATCTGTTATCCTGACTCTCACAAACTCTCCCCGCTTGACGTTGCCGCGTGGGAAGACCACCATCTTTCCCTGGGAACTGCGTCCGCAGAAATCGCTCGCGGAACGCTTCGACCTTCCCTCTACCAGAACTTCGAATTCCTTTCCTATATCACGGCGGTTCGATTCCAACGACAGTTGGTTCTGTAGTTCTATCATGCGGTTCAGCCTATCTATCTTCACCTCCTCAGGCACGTTGTCGCCCATAGTGCGTGCCGCCAACGTACCGGGCCGCTCGCTGTACTTGAACATGAAAGCGGAATCGAAACCGGCTTCGCGCATCAGCGACAATGTCTGCTGGAAATCCTCTTCCGTCTCGTTGTAAAACCCAGTAAACATATCCGTGGTAAGTCCGGCATCCGGAAGTATCCTCCTGATAGCCGCCACACGGTCAAGATACCATGCCCTGGTATACTTGCGGTTCATGTCGCGCAATACACTGTCGGAACCGCTCTGGACCGGAAGATGTATATGTCGCGCCAGATTCGGGTAACGCGATATGGTCGTCAATGTCTCATCGCTCATATCCTTCGGATGCGAGGTGGTAAACCGTATACGCATATCGGGCGCGGCCTCGGCCACCATTGCCAGGAGACGCGGGAAATCCACACGCTCCTCCTCTTTTCCATCTTCAGGAATCCAGTTATATGAATTTACGTTCTGTCCCAAAAGCGTAGCCTCCTTGAACCCTCTTTCCCTGAGGTCGCGCAGTTCAGCCAATATGCTCTCCGGCTCGCGCGAACGCTCGCGTCCGCGGGTATAAGGCACAATACAATAGGAACAGAAGTTGTTACATCCTCTCATTATCGAGATGAAACCGGATATGCCGTTACCCATACGGTGTGGCAACACATTACGATAGGTCTCCGTAGTGCTGAGCTCTATGTTTATGGCTTTCTCTCCCTGTTCCGCCGAAGCTACAAGAGACGGAAGATCGAGATAAGCGTCGGGGCCTGCTACCAGATCTACACCGTGATTGTCGATAAGGTCATTCTTAAGCCTCTCGGCCATACAGCCTATTACCCCTATTATTTGCGGTTTACCTATCGCTGAACGCTTCGAGTTCCAATAATTCAGACGGCCGTAAATCTTCTGCTCGGCATTGTCGCGTATAGAGCAGGTATTGATCAAAATCGCATCCGGCTCTTCTCCCTCGGAGGCCATATCATAACCCGCCATTTGCATCATAGTCGCAACAACCTCAGAATCAGCCACATTCATTTGACAACCATAGGTTTCAATGCTCACTTTCTTAGGTTGAGTGCATTTTTTATCGTTATTCGGTAAAAAAACTCCTTTCATTATTGCTGTCATTCAGATAGAATGGTTAAATTTGTGCAAATTTACATCTTAAATCTAATCGTGACAAATGAGCATCCCTTTTATTACCGCTGAAGAGGCTGCTGCCTACATCAAAAACGGAGATAATGTCGGTTTTTCCGGCTTCACCGCCTCCGGCACACCGAAAGTTGTTACTGTCGCCCTGGCCAAACGCGCCAAGGAACTGCACGAAAAAGGCGAACCTTTTAAAATCAATGTATTCACAGGCGCATCTACCAACGACCATGTCGACGGTGAACTCGCCCGCGCCAATGCTATAGGCATCCGTACTCCTTATCAGGGCCATCCTGACTCCAGAAAGGCTCTTAACAAGAACGAGATGCATTATTTCGACGCCCACCTGAGCCATGTGTCCCAAGATCTCAGATATGGGTTCTACGGTGATATCGATGTAGCTATCATCGAAGTTACCGAAATGAGTCCGAACGGTGAGTTCGTGCTTGGCGCCGGCCTCGGAATGGCCCCCACTCTCGCAATGATGGCCAAGAAGGTTATCATAGAATACTCCTCTTACTACAAGACTTCGTTCCGCGGGTTCCATGACAACTACGTGCCCCTCGATCCACCTCACCGCCGTGAGATTCCTATATACAAACCATCCGATCGTATCGGTAGCACCATTATCAAGATCGACCCCGAAAAGATTATAGGCATCGTTCCTTCTAACGCTTCCGAAAGCATCAAACCCTTCACCGCTCCCGACGAGGTTACCCAGAAAATCGGCGACAACGTATGCCATTTCCTCGCCGAACAGCTTCGCATGGGTCTTATCCCGAAGGAATTCCTCCCGATCCAGTCCGGTGTAGGCAACGTAGCCAACGCTGTTCTCTACGGCCTCGGCGAAAACCCCGAGATACCGCAGTTTGAAATGTACACCGAGGTTATCCAGGATGCAGTTATGGCTCTTATGGAACAGGGACACTGTAAGTTCGCTTCTACATGCGCCCTTACCTTCTCTGACGACGCCATGCTACACTTCATGGACAACATCGACTTCTTCCGCGACAAGATTCTGATGCGTCCCGGTGAAATCTCAAACCACCCGGAAGTGGTTCGCCGTCTCGGCCTGATCGCTATGAATACCGCGCTCGAAGCCGATATATTCGGTAATGTGAACTCCACACACGTACTCGGCACAAAGATGATGAACGGTATAGGTGGTTCGGCCGACTTCTGCCGCAATGCGTACCTCTCTATCTTCTCTTGCCCATCTATACAGAAGGGTGGCAAGATTTCAGCTATCGTGCCTATGGTATCGCACGTAGATCACAGCGAGCATTCTGTAAAGATTCTTGTTACAGAACAAGGTGTGGCAGACCTCCGGGGCAAAGATCCTCTGCAGCGTGCCGAAACAGTCATTGAGAACTGCGTACATCCCATGTATAAGGAAATCATGTGGGATTACCTCAAAATGGCTCAGAAAAATGGCCCGACACACACACCTCACAATCTCAAAGCCGCATTCTCTTTCCATGAGACATTCATGGAATGCGGAGACATGAGCCAGACTGATCTCGCCAAATT
Source organism: uncultured bacterium (assembly GCA_905214715.1). Taxonomy (GTDB): domain Bacteria; phylum Bacteroidota; class Bacteroidia; order Bacteroidales; family Muribaculaceae; genus Lepagella. Next base: position 72,162 of record CAJMMT010000005.1, read on the forward strand.
CATGTAAACCATTAGCAGGAAGTCATTTTTATGACTGAAGATTAGGTTTATTTACATATTAATAGATAACTTTGCCGGAGAAAACCTTCAAGTGGTTTTCTCCGGCTTAACTTTTTAACAACTTAATATGTCTAAAAATCTTTTTATCGGCGCCATCGCTGTGCTTACAGCCATGTCCGCCCAGGCTCAGGCTCAGATTGAGTCCAGAGCTCATTATGCCACCAACCCCGGCTCAGCAGTCGGGGTACCGGCTACAATCACCATCGACGGTGAATTTGATGATTGGGACGAATCAATGATTATCGCTCTTGGTGGTGCCAACGACCAGTGTAACGCTTTCAAAGGTTCCCACGAAAACTGCGTGCTCGACTGCTACGCGCTATATGCCGCATGGGACGACCAGAATCTCTATCTCGCCTGGCAAATGTGCAATACCGGTGATATATGGGCACGCGAAGGCGACGGACCACTTACAGACTATGGACGTATAGGTGATGTACCTCTCGCAATATGCCTGAGCATCAACCCCAAGGCCGTTTCAATGACAGGACTCAACTCTTTCGGTAAAGGTCTCTGGGGCGACAAGGCTAATATGGGTTACGGATTTGACGGTGAGACAGCTCACGTAGACCGCTGGCTTCTTATGAGTGGTAAGGCCGGTCAGGGAGACCCTGCCATTTTCGCAGCTGCCGATGCCAATGGAAATTCAAACTACGATTCTCCATACTGCCAGCACTTCAACGCTTGCGGTATACAGTATAAAATGAAAGAAGGGTTCCAACCTTCCCATCTGTGGCGTCAGATGACTACTGCCCAATATGACTTCAGCGGCACTCTCATCTCCGATCCTTCCGTAGCACTGAATATATACGACGAAGAATGCTACTTCAATATACTCTCGCCGGAATACGAGACCTATAGAAAGGAACACAACCTGAAACCCCACGATACCAAATTCGATTCCTTCTATGAAATAAAGATTCCTTTTACAGCCCTCGGTATTGACCGCGATTATCTCGAGACATACGGCATCGGTGCCCGGATGGTGGCTACCCGCGGAGAATCTGCTATAGACTGTATCCCGTTCGATCCGGCTATGATGGATAATGTTTTCGGTTCTTACGGTGCCGACAAATCCACTTCCGCCGAAAAAGATGACTTCGACAATATAACATTCCAACCCGCATGGATCGGAAAAATAAGAGGCAATGTCGCAGATTATCCAGACCCGCAGGATCCTACACCTCCAACCCCTCCGACTCCTCCCACCCCCGTAGACGGATCTTACAACGTCTATCTGCGCAATACCGACAACTGGACAAATCCAATGGTATGGATCTGGGATGCCGGTAACAACAATAAGAATTATACCGGTGGAACATGGCCCGGAGCTGCAATGACCAAGGTTACTGTAGAAGGAGAAGAACTTTTCAAATATTCTTTCGATACCGAAGATACTCTCGTGAAACCCATGGTAATCTTCAGCTCTGGCAAACAGACAGACGACCTTGTATATGAGAACAATGCCATATACGACTGCGCCGGGCAGATCGTAGGCCATGTCAATGCTACAGCGGTAGATGCGATCGGTACGACCGATAATTTGCAAACCATATACTTTGACCTTCAGGGTCGCCGCATAGACAATCCCACAACCGGAATCTATATAGTGAAAACCGGTTCCAGAACATCGAAAGTATTGGTGAAATAAACAGTGTTTTTTCTGCATCGAAAAATAACACCTTGAAATACATCAGGCCCCTGCCGGAATAATCGGCAGGGGCCTGATGCATAATTTTACCTGTTAAAAAAAGACAACGATAAAACCACGCTTCCCGAATGTATGTTTCAAATTATGACACGCACATCGGAAATAAGGCTAAGTCGATTTTTGACGTGCGTATTATTTTAAAACCTTATAAACCTCACTATTATGACTTACGATCAAACCATAAATTCTGCTCCAGTAGTTCTCGTTGAATTCTATGCCACATGGTGTCCTCATTGCAAGGATATGGCTCCGATAGTGGAGCAGGTTACCGAACTTCTCGAAGGCCGCGCCGCCGTAGTACAGCTCGACGTAGACCTCAATGAAGATGCCTGTGATGCAGAAGATATCCAGGGAACCCCTACTTTTATCATATACAAAGATGGAAAAGAAGTATGGAGACAAAGCGGCGAAATGTCTGGCGAACAACTTCTTCATACCGTAGAACGGTTCCTTTAAATAAACGGTTTATGTAATAAATGCAATGGCAGTCCAACGAAGCATATTCACACGGTTTCTCTCTGCGCTCGGGGTTCCTCATACGGTGGAATACTCCGAGCAGAGATTCCATACCATGAATTTCGACTCTCTATTCGGACTGAGTCATCTGCTGAAAGATTATGGTATACCCAACTATGCCGTAAACGTTGCCGACAAATCGGAACTGTCTGAAATCAATACCCCGTTCCTCGCAAGACTATCATCAGGTTTCTTTGTTATTGTCCGCGATATTTCAGACTCGTCGGTCACATACGATTCTCTCGGCGATATAAAGACAATGAAGATTGACGATTTCCGGAAAAACTGGACAGGGATAGCACTACTCGCTTTCCCGAAGTCCGATTCCCGCGAACCTGACTTTGCAAGCCATCTTATAACCGAGACCGTAAGCAGATACAGCTGGATTGCGCTGATTATCACAGCTATCGCTGTAATGGCATACTTCTTCATAACCCGCCGTATATACAGTTCCGTCTGGACCATCCTTATTATGCTGTTCGACTGTCTCGGTCTGTTTTTCTCATATCTGCTCGTACAGAAAACACTCGGTGTGCACACTAAAACAGGAGACCGCGTATGCTCTGTTATCCAGAAAGGAGGATGCGATTCAATTCTTTCCATGAAAGTATCAAAACTATTCGGCGTATTCTCATGGAGTGTTGTAGGGTTCTCTTACTTCGGTATCTCTCTCGCCGCATTGTTGCTGTTTCCTCACATGTGGCCCGCTCTGGCTTTGTTCAATATATGTTGTTTGCCATATACACTCTGGAGCGTATGGTACCAGAGATTCAGAGCCCATCATTGGTGTACCCTCTGCCTCGGAGTCCAATCAACCCTATGGCTGCTGTTCATTGCATATACCGCCGGCGGATACATAAGAAATCTGCTGCCTATGAAGCTCGACGACTGGGTACTCCTCGCCGCATACATAACCACCGTTCTGCTGCTGAATCTAATAATAACCTTCTTCAAAAACATCCGGCTCCATACTCCCCAAAATACATGAATTACAAAATTACAAAAGCCATCCTCCGCAAAATACAAGAGTTGAATTATCAAAATCCAATCACAAATACCAGTAATTCAATCTTAAAGACAGAAAGCCATGCCCAAAAATACAAAAGTTGAAATCCAATCACAAATACCAGTAATTCCATCTTAAAGACAAAAAGCCATGCCAAGAAAAATATCTGAACCTAAACTGAAGAGTGCCGTAAAACTAACAGCAGCCGAGATGAACAACATTCATTTCGGCCGCCCGGCAACCCCATCTCCAAAACAAAATGAAACCCCCGACGGCAACAAACCGTAAGGGGTTTTTAAATAATGATATTGGCATCAAGTATAATCTAAATCTTACACAATCGTGGTCCGAACGAAGTGAGGACTATCCTTCCCGTCTTCTCCAAATAACCTCTCTCAAAATCCGACTCCATCCCAGCCTCTATTTCTTACTGCGCCGAGATGGAAGCCGAGGTTACCCTATCTCTGTCCTCCTAAGAAGATCAAGATAATCATACCGTAAGAATTTCCTTCTCCTTCTCGGCATAGATCTCATCTATCTTCTTCATGTACTTGTCGTGGATTTTCTGAACACTTGCCTCGGCATCTTTCTCCACATCCTCGCTCAGACCATTCTTAACCTCCTTCTTCAGGCCATCTATAGCTTCGCGACGCGAGTTGCGGACCGAAACCTTGGCATTCTCGGCCTCGCTCTTACACTGCTTGGCAAGCGATTTACGACGGTCTTCCGTCAGCGGGGGTATACCAAGACGTATAACCTCGCCATTGTTCTCCGGAGTAATGCCCAGATCCGAGTTGATGATTGCTTTCTCTATCTCCTTGAACATAGACTTTTCCCAAGGAGTGATGGCTATCGTCCGGGCATCAGGAACGCTTACGTTGGCTACATTAGAAATAGGTGCCTGAGTGCCATAGTAATCCACTCTTATACCGTCAAGCAGACGGGGAGAAGCCTTTCCGGCACGGATACGGGACAATGTCTCGTCAAGGTATTCCACTGCCAGCTCCATAGATTCTTCAGCATTCTGAAGATATTCGCTTACTTCCATTTATATTATATTTTAAATTTGCTTGATTAGTAATTCCCTCCAATTCCCCTGAATCCCGGTTAATCCCGAATATACTCAATCAATCTTGATTATATTCGATCAATCACGATTATTCTCGCTAAATCCTGATTAATCCGGATATTTTCGGTCAATTATGAACAAAAGTTCCGATATCCTCACCCGAAAGCATCCGGTTCAGATTCCCCTCTTTGTCCATATTGAAAACATATATGGGCATATTGTTTTCCTTACACAATGCCGTGGCCGTAAGGTCCATTACCTTCAGTCCGCGTTCCATAACCTCATCGTATGTGATGTCGTCAAACTTGACGGCTGAGGCATCTTTCTCCGGATCGGCGGTATAGATACCGTCTACACGTGTGCCCTTCAGCATCACCTCGGCCTCGGTCTCTATGGCTCGCAACGCCGAACCGGTATCGGTAGTAAAATAGGGGCTGCCTGTTCCACAAGCTATTATGGCTACCTTTCCAGATTTCATAGCCTCTATAGCCTTCCATTTTGAATAAGGTTCTCCTATGGGAAACATCGGAACCGCAGTATAAACCTGTGCCGGTTGCCCTATGGCCTCAAGCGCTGACGAAAGCGCCAGTGAATTGATTACAGTAGCAAGCATTCCCATCTGGTCTCCCTTCACACGGTCATAACCGCTGGCCGCACCCGACAGACCACGGAATATATTTCCGCCACCTATCACAATACTGATTTCAACACCATTATCTATAGCCTCCTTTATCTGTAAAGCATAAGATTCCAATCGGTTACGGTCTATTCCATGACCCTGAGCCCCCATAAGCGACTCGCCCGACAATTTCAGCAGTATTCTTTTAAATCTCATCTCAATAATTCTTTTTAAGTCCCAATCCCAAAATCATACCCCTCCAAAAATATCCTTCCAAAATATACCTTCCAAAATATCCTTTCGAAAAAATATACTTCCAAAATATTTCTTCCAATATATATCCTTCCAAAATATATCCTTCCAAAATATATCCTTCCAAAATATATTTCTCAAGATATGTCTTCCATGATATATTTCCTAAGATATATCACTGCCAAAAACTTCCTTTTCCGAAGCTATTGGCAACCTCACCTACAAAAATAACTCTTTCCGCCAAATCATTACGAATCAAAACCTGTTTTTTTTAAAACCTTCAAGAAACCTTCAAGAATAAACATGAAAAAAATAAATAACAACACCAATAAAGAATGTAAAAGCATAAATAAAAACCGGGAAAACCATAAATATAGTAATCCGATGGCAGTTCTATGGAATCCTATGATGGTTATCTGTAGTTTTATGGTAGTTCTACTAAAGTGCCCCTATAATACCATGGTAGTCTTATAGTAGTTTTTTATAGTTTTATAATAGTTTTTTATAGTTTTTTTTTATAGTTTTATTTTATAGTAGTGTTATAGTGGTTTTATAATGTTATAGTAGTTTTATAGTGGTCCGAACGAAGTGAGGTCTATCCTCCCCAAAACCGTCCCAAAACCTACCTCTATCCGAACTCCCGCACCCTTACCTCTCAAAAACGAGCATATCAAACCCGAATCCCATTAAAAAAACTTTTCAAAACAATTATCCATTCTTTTTTTTACCTAATAATTTGCATATCTCCATAAGTTTTTATAATTTCGCACTCGCAAATGCAACTGCCAGACAGTTTTTCTGTTTGCAGTCATCTTAAGGAGGCCCATTCGTCTATCGGTTAGGACGAGAGATTTTCATTCTCTAAAGAGCAGTTCGACTCTGCTATGGGCTACATAAACAACAAAAGTCACAGAATAGATATCTCAAAGCAATGGCAAACCATAAATCTTCATTAAAGAGAATTCGCCAGGCCGAAAAGCGCAAAATAGAAAATCACTACTGGGCTAAAACCGCCCGTAATGCAGTGCGCAAAATTCGCAAAATGACCGATGCCGCTGAAGCTCAGGCCGCCTACAACAAAGTCAGTGCCCTTCTCCAGCGTCTCGGACGTAAAAATATAATTTCCAAGAACAAAGCAGCCAACCTCTGCAGCGGTCTTCAGATTCACATCAATAAACTCGCAAAATAAATTTACCCCAATAGTAAACCACTATATTCCTTTTCAGGCATATAGGGTAAACTTTAAGGCGGTTTTATTTATATAATCCTCATTTGTTGGCCCATTCGTCTATCGGTTAGGACGAGAGATTTTCATTCTCTAAAGAGCAGTTCGACTCTGCTATGGGCTACCAGCTCCGGTCTATAACAGTCCGGAGCTTTTTTATTTATTCTCCCTTCTTTCCCAAAATCTCCGAACTCCCCTTGTCTTCCCTTTTCCACTCTTCTCTTTTCCCAATAATTCTCTTGTCTCCACCCTCCTATTTTTGTTAAGGACCGCACTTCAGTGCGGTTAAATTCTCTTCTCTCTAAAATTCTATTTTCCACGCTCTTCTATTTTTGGTTAAGGACCGCACTTCAGTGCGGTTAAATATCCGCTATCCAAAATAAAAACAACTGCGTGGCGCTTGCCTATATAAGCCGCAAGCACAACGCAGTTGTAATTCCTGTACTATTTTTATTTATACATCAAAGTCATCTGAAAACAAGTCGTTAGACCCATCTTCATCTTCCGTAAATACATCTTCCTCCACTATATCCTTTTCCTCATCGGTATCCGATATCTCTGTATCTCCTCCAGGAAGGAAAGCGTTACGAGCAACCGATCCTTTCTCCTGACCCGAATTACGCTGCTCATCAAGTTTCTCACGCACTTTGACCGAGAGCTCATCGAACAGTTCCGGATTGTCAGCTATCACGTTCTTTACCGAATCTCGACCCTGACCAAGCTTGGTGCCGTTGTAAGAGAACCATGCGCCCGACTTCTTTACTATATCGTATTCCACAGCAAGATCAAGAACTTCGCCGGCACGTGAAATACCGGTCCCGAACATTATCTCGAACTCAGCTTTGCGGAACGGAGGCGCGACCTTATTCTTCACAACCTTAACTTTTGCCAGACGACCTATAACCTTATCTCCATCCTTAATAAAACTCGATGCACGTATCTCAAGACGCACTGAACTGTAGAACTTCAATGCATTACCTCCGGTTGTGGTCTCCGGATTACCGAACATCATGCCGATTTTCTCACGTATCTGGTTTATAAAGATACAGCAAGTACGTGTCTTGGATATGGTACCCGTGAGCTTACGCATAGCCTGAGACATAAGTCGGGCATGCAGACCCACGTTCTTGTCGCCCATCTCTCCCTCTATCTCGGCTTTCGGAGTCAGAGCAGCAACCGAGTCTACCACAAGCACATCTATAGCACCCGAGTTTATAAGCTGCTCGGCAATGTCGAGGGCCTGCTCGCCGTTGTCAGGCTGAGCTATCCAGAGATTGTTTACATCCACACCGAGTTTTTCTGCATAGAAACGATCAAACGCATGCTCCGCATCTATTATCGCGCAAATACCGCCCTGTTTCTGTGCCTCGGCTATTACATGTATAGCCAGAGTGGTTTTTCCCGATGATTCAGGTCCATATATCTCGGTTACACGACCTCGTGGGAGACCTCCGACGCCAAGAGCATAGTCAAGGCCTATTGAACCGGTAGGTATAACCTCCACATTCTGTATAGAGTCATCTCCCAGACGCATTATCGCGCCCGCACCGAAGTTCTTCTCAAGATGTGCCATCGTCACATCAAGGGCCTTCAGTTTCTGCTCTTTGTCGTCAAGCTTTACGCCTGCCGCCTTTTTTGTAGTCGCTTTCTTTGCCATAAATATATTGTTTTATGGGAGGCCCTTTGATTCCCCCCGGGGTTCTTTTATTTTTATACTGCAAATATAATACCCCGCGTTTCTTATTGCAAAACGCGGGGCATTAATATTACTTAACAAGTATCCAATCACTGCAATTTTATTGCAGTGATTGGATATTTATTTCAGTTTAGCCTTGATTGCCTCGGTTTCTTTCTCATAACCGGGCTTTTCAAGAAGCGCGAACATATTTTTCTTATAAGCTTCCACACCGGGCTGATTGAACGGATTCACACCGAGAATATAACCCGATATGCCGCAAGCTTTTTCAAAGAAATAGATAAGCTGGCCCAGAGTATATTCATCAAGTGAATGTATCTCTATGTGCATGTTTGGAACTCCGCCCTCTACGTGGGCTATCTTGGTGCCGAGTTCCGCCATCTTGTTTACTTCGTCAACGCGCTTGCCGGCCATGAAGTTGATTCCGTCAAGATTCTGTGCGTCTGACGGTATTCTCTTTTCTATGGCGGGTTTAGCCACGGAGATCACGGTCTCGAAGATAGAACGTTCGCCATCCTGAATCCACTGGCCCATCGAGTGAAGGTCGGTGGTAAAGTCTACAGATGCAGGGAAGATTCCCTTGCCATCCTTACCTTCGCTCTCGCCATAAAGCTGCTTCCACCATTCCGAGAAGAAATGGAGCTTGGGGTTGAAGTTCACAAGTATCTCTATCTTCTTTCCGCTATCGTAAAGAGCGTTACGCATACGGGCGTAAGTCTCCGCGATGTTGTCCGGTCCGGGGTGAAGAGTGGCTTTCTCCATGTCAGCCGCTCCATTCACAAGTTTGTCTATGTTGAAACCCGCTATGGCTATAGGAAGCAATCCTACCGGAGTGAGTACCGAGAAACGGCCGCCCACATTATCGGGTATAATATAAGTTTCATAACCCTCCTGATCCGACATTGTGCGGAGCGCACCTTTCTTGGCATCGGTTACCGCTACAATCAGATCTTTTGCGTTCTCTTTTCCTACCTGCTCTTCAAGCTGTGCTTTCAGCATACGGAATGCTATGGCCGGTTCGGTTGTGGTGCCCGACTTCGATATCACTACGATACCGAAGCGTTTTCCCTTCAGAAGTTCCGAAAGCTCGCCAAGATATTCTTCACCTATGTTCTGTCCGGCAAACAATACACGCGGACGTTTAGGCTGCGGATCCACCAAGTCAGCGAAATTGTTGGAAAGTGCCGATATCACGGCCTTCGCACCAAGGTAGCTGCCACCTATACCTACGCATACAACGTAGTCGCATTTTTCCTGCAAACGTGCTGCCGTAGCTTTTATGCTGTTCATTAAAGCTGTATTGGCTTCTGTTTCCGACGGGAGTTTCACCCACCCCAAGAAGTCGCTGCCGGCCGCGCGACCGGTGTTAACATTCGTTACTGCTTCTACTGCTGCCGCTTCGTTACCTTTGAATTCTTTCTCTGCAAAATATAGGGCATCCGTGATGTCCAATTTCAATGTATTCATTTTGAATAGAATTATGGTTTTCTATCTTACTAACGCTGTGTCTTTTATTTTTATCAGACCTTTAAGATTTTTTAGGTGAATGAGGCTGCCATACCCTTAAGGGCCATTTTGGCGCTTTTTCCTTCATAAAGAATGCTGTACATACCGTCGAGTATCGGCATAGACACCTGAAGGCCGGGAGTCGAATTTATTTCATGTATGCACTTTGTGCCGTAATAACCTTCAGCCACCTGGTTCATTTCCATCTTGGCTACCTGCACGCTATACCCTTTTCCTATCATGGAGCCGAAATTATGGTTGCGGGAAAATCGGCTGTATGACGTTACAAGCAGGTCTCCGAGATAGGCCGAACGGTCTATGTCGCGCTTCATGGGTGATATGCAATCTATAAACCTACGCATTTCGCGTATCGCGTTACTTACAAGCATGGCCATGAAATTGTCTCCTGTCTTCATGCCGTTTACCATTCCGGCCGCTATGGCATAGACATTCTTAAGCACCGCCGCGTATTCTATTCCCTCTATATCGTCTGATATTATGGTCTTCATACGCTTACCCGATATTACCGATGCGAAAGCCTGCGCTTTCGTAGTGTCGCTACATCCTATGGTAAGATACGACAATCGGTCTAATGCAACCTCCTCGGCATGACACGGACCACCGATTACAAGCAGATTCTCTTCCGGAACACCGAAACGTGTAAGAAAATAATCCGTTACTATCATGTTGTCGTCAGGAACTATCCCCTTTACAGCCGAAACTATATTCTTATGGCTGAGGTCAACGCATATTTTGGCTACATGATCTTTGAAATAAGGGGATGGAACCGCTATGACAAGGGTATCCGCATCCGAACAGGCCTGATTTATATCCGATGTAAAATCAATACGGTCCGTATCGAAATTCACATCGGTCAGATAGGCCGGGTTACGGCCATACTTTATAAAATCATCTATACGATCAGGTCGACGCATATACCAGGATATGCGTGGTTCATCGGTCAGCACAAGCTTTGCCAATGCCGTAGCCCAACTGCCTCCTCCCAATATTGCTATCTTTCCCAATCTTTCCATATTCAATCTTTCGGTTCTTCTTCCTCTTTCTTGGTAGCTGTTACTTCCGGACGCATCTGCGGGAAAAGCAAGACCTCCTGTATGTAAGGTTTGCCGGTCATGAGCATCACAAGTCGGTCTATACCTATTCCGAGACCAGATGTGGGTGGCATACCGTATTCAAGCGCCCTTATGAAGTCGCCGTCTATTATCATGGCTTCGTCATCCCCCTTGGCCGCAAGTTTCATCTGCTCTACGAAACGCTCGTATTGGTCTATCGGATCATTCAACTCCGAATAGGCATTCGCAAGCTCCTTACCGTTCACCATCAATTCAAAGCGCTCCGTAAGTTCAGGGTTATCGCGATGCTTCTTAGTAAGAGGAGACATTTCTATAGGATAGTCTATTATGAAGGTAGGCTGTATGTATTTACCTTCACATTTTTCTCCAAATATCTCGTCTATGAGTTTTCCCTTGCCGAACGATTCATCGACCTCTATACCTGAATTCTTGCAGAATGCGCGCAATTCTTCCTCGCTCTTGCCGGTGATGTCGAATCCCGTATGCTCGAGTATGGCTTCTGTCATGGTTACACGACGGTAAGGGGCCTTGAATGATATGAGGTTTTCGCCTACCTGAACTTCCGTTGTTCCGTTTACCGCCATACATATGCGCTCTATCATGTTTTCGGTAAACTTCATCATCCAGTTGTAGTCCTTATAGGCTACATATATCTCCATGCAGGTGAATTCCGGATTATGGGTACGGTCCATACCCTCGTTGCGGAAATTCTTTCCTATTTCATATACCCCTTCAAAGCCGCCTACTATAAGACGTTTCAGATATAGCTCCGTCGCTATACGCATGTAAAGGTCTATGTCAAGCGAATTGTGATGGGTTATGAAGGGACGGGCCGAGGCGCCTCCGGCTATCGACTGAAGTATGGGTGTCTCAACCTCTATATATCCATGTTCGTTGAAATATTCGCGCATGGTGTTCACAACCTTGGTGCGCTTCAGAAATATTTCCTTCACACCCTGGTTCACTATCAGGTCAAGATAGCGTTGGCGATAACGAAGTTCAGGATCGGTAAAGGCATCGTATGCCTTGCCGTCTTTCATCTTCACTATGGGTAGCGGACGCAGACTTTTGCTCAATACTGTTATTTCCTGGGCATGAATGGTTATCTCGCCCATCTGCGTACGGAATACGTATCCTTTGACTCCGATGAAGTCACCTATGTCAAGGAGTTTCTTGAAAACCACATTATAAAATTCCTTGTCTTCCCCGGGGCAGATATCATCGCGGCTCACATATACCTGTATTCTGCCCTTTGAATCCTGTAGTTCTATAAACGAGGCTTTTCCCATTATGCGGCGGCTCATTATACGGCCGGCTACAGTCACCTCACGGTGATTTTCTTCCTCGTCTTTGAAATTATCCTTTATCTCGTCGCTGTATCCTGTAACCACATATTCCGCGGCAGGATATGGCTCTATTCCGCGCTCACGCAGTGCTTCCATGCTTTGACGGCGCTGTCTTTCCTGCTCGTTTAGTTCCTTCTGGGCCATATATATTATTTATTTCTGAATTCTACAAATTTAATAAAAAACTACCAATTCCCAAGAGTGGCATTGAAGATAAGGTCCACAAGCTCTGTCGAAATTTCCTGACACAATTCTTCCTGTACATCTGTAAGCATCATTGAACTGGAAAATTGTCTGTAGGCTGAAAACGATTGGTCTATATCGTTCGAAGGATTTTTATGGTCGGTATATTTCACACGTACCGTTATGGTAAGGCGTGTTTCGGTAGCATAAGCATCCTCGCCTACCGCCTGGGGCGAAAGAGAATATCCCGTTATTTCGCCACTCATACTCAGATCGGCTTTACCATCTACTTCCTGAAGTCTTGTCTGCCTGGTTACGGCATCCATCAGCTTGTTTTCAAATGTCTGCTGAAGCGGCGGATAAACCAGTGCCGCCCTAATCGGAAACTCTGATATGTTGATGGTCTTGTATATGTCGTAGTTCAATGCCGAGCCGTTGAATTTGTAACTTATGGTACATCCGCACAACATGGTGGCCATAAGAACCATTGCCGACGACAGCAACATTCCTCCTCTTTTTCTGATATTCAGTTTCATGATAAAACCCTAAAATAAACTTCTTTCTTACCGTGCCGAGGCGAAGCCGAAGTTACAATCTTCCTAATCTTTCAATCCCAAAACCAATGACTATAGACTAACGACTAAAGCCCATACTCATGTATCTTGCGATAAAGGGTCCGCAACGATATACCCAGCTCTTCGGCTGCCTTGTTCTTATTCCCTTCATTACGCTGCAACGCGGTCTGAACGGCTTCTTTCTCCGCAGCCTGAAGAGATGACGGTATGTCGTTTGTCTTTTCTTCCCCTTCCTTGTAACTGTCGCCAAACAGATGAGGAGGAGCCGGAAGCCAGGTGCCTGTTCCGGCGGGGCGTTCCACGACTTCATTGTCTTCGATACGTTGGCATCCGCGACGAAGTTCCTCTACCTCGCTCTTCAGCTGTATAAGCATTTGCCACAACAGCTGTCGCTCACTCTCATATGACACCTCTTTGTCTTTTTTTACAGGTGTCGTAGCAGATTTGGCCGTAGAGGGGAGCGCATCCATAAGTGTGTCGCGCTCTATCTCTTTTCCCGATTCGAACAAAGCTAACTGTTCAACTACATTTTTCAGTTGCCTCACATTCCCCGGCCAACGGTACAGCATAAGCACCCGTTGCGCCTCTTCCGAAAAACTTATAGGCGCCGTCATATATTTGCGGGAAAAATCGGCTGCGAACTTCCGGGCAAGCAGATATATGTCGTCGCCTCTTTCCGAAAGAGAAGGGACACGTATTACCACTGTCGATAGTCTGTAATACAGATCTTCACGGAATTTCCCTTTTCTAACAGCCTCCACCAGATCCACATTGGTTGCCGCCACTACCCTTATGTCGGTACGCTGCACCGTGGAGCTGCCCACTTTCATGAATTCTCCGGTCTCAAGCACTCTGAGAAGACGCGCCTGAGTGGTAAGAGGAAGCTCGGCCACCTCGTCAAGAAAAATGGTACCTCCGTCAGCTTCCTCGAAATATCCCTTTCGTGCCGATATGGCTCCTGTGAAAGAGCCTTTCTCATGACCGAACAGTTCGCTGTCTATGGTACCTTCAGGTATGGCGCCACAGTTTACAGCTATATATTTCTTATGTTTGCGAGAGCCATACTGATGTATTATCTGCGGAAAAAATTCTTTTCCCGCTCCGCTCTCGCCTGTAACAAGTACCGACAGGTCTATCGGCGCTACCTTGACGGCGCGCGATATGGCCTCTTCAAGAGCGGGCGAGTTTCCCACTATCGAGAATCTTTGCTTTACTTTCTGTATCTCTTCGCTCATATATATAAAGCTTATCTATCCGGCTAATCCGGCTATTTCCTTGGTAAGATATATGAAATCTTCAACACTGAGCCGCTCCGGTCTGAGACTCATGAGATCACTGCCCATAAGTTTCCGGGCTTTATCGCTCTCCTTGTTTTCTACGAGACAGGAGAGTGAGTTGCGAAGAGTCTTGCGTCTTTGTCCGAATGATGTCTTCACAACTTTTTTAAACAGTTTCTCATCGCAACCAAGACTTACGCGGCTGTTGCGCGTAAGTCGCAATACACCGCTCTGCACCTTAGGTGCAGGTGTGAATTTCTCCGGACCTACGGTAAACAGGTATTCGCAGTCATACCATGCCTGAAGCAATACCGACAATATACCTCTCACCTTCCCTCCTGGCGCGGCGCATATTCTCTCGGCCACCTCTTTCTGCAACATTCCAGCCACCACGGGAAACTGCTCCCTATATTCCAGTACCCTGAAAAAGATCTGAGAAGATATATTATATGGATAATTGCCTATAAGCGCTTTTTCTCCTTCAAACAGCGACGATGGATCCGTGGCAAGAAAATCTCCCTCCACTACAGTAAGTCCAGGCATATTGCGAGAAAGCCATTGCACACTCTCACCATCTATTTCCACAGCCTTTACCTCTCTTCTCTGTTCGAGAAGATAACGCGAAAGCACACCCATGCCGGGTCCGATTTCAACTATCGGAAGATTTCCCCATTTCTTGGCGCTCTCGGGCAGTTCACTTTCCGAAATGGTGTATGCTATACGCCGGGCCGCATCCGTATCGTTAAGAAAATGCTGGCCCAAAGCCTTCTTTGCCTTTACCTCTTTCATATAATATTTCTATATTCCCGAATCTCCCCGATTTCCTCCTCCTCCCAATTTCCCCTAATCCTCTAAAAATTACCAATCTCTCTTACTTACTGTACCGAGGAGAAGGCCGAGGGTTTTATTAAAAAAACTAAAAACTCAACTGCCAAAGCGCCATTCCAACGCTGACCGATACATTGAGAGAATGTTTTACTCCACGCTGAGGTATCTCGAGCACGACGTCGGCCATATCCACTATACGCTGGTCCACACCCTCCACTTCGTTGCCGGCCACAAGAACTATACGCTCTCCATCCATGCGTCTGTAATTCTGAAGTTCCACTGAGTCGTGGGCCTGTTCAAGCACTGCTATCTTCCACCCTTCGCTCTGAAGTCTTTTACATTCGGCAAGAGTGTCTTCCACATGGCGCCACTCCACACTCTCTTCCGCTCCCAAGGCGGTTTTCTTCAACTCAGGATGCGGCGGACAACCAGTAATGCCACCTAATATCACACCACTTATGCCGAGGGCATCGGCTGTGCGGAATACGGAACCTACATTATAAAGCGAGCGTACATTGTCGAGAACGACCCATACCGGTAGCTTCTCGACTTTGGAATATTCCTCCTTACTATAACGCGTAAGTTCTATTATATTCTTTTTTCTCGACATTTTTCACGACAATGAAAGCATCCTCTCTATAGGCTTTATGGCCTTCGCAGCTGTCTCCGGGTCTACTTTTACCTCCGGTGTCTCCGTAAGAAGAGCTTCATAGACTTTCTCAAGGGTATTCATTTTCATGTAATCACATTCGTTACATTGGCAACCGCTCTCTTCGGCCGGAGCGGTCAGGAACTTTTTCTCCGGACATTGGCGACGCATCTCGAACAATATACCGCTTTCCGTTACCACTATGAACTCTTCCGCGGAGTCATTGCGGGCGTAGTCGAGAAGAGCGGCTGTGGAACCTACCTTGTCGGCTATGAGCTGCAGAGGACGACGGCATTCCGGATGAACCAGAATCTTGGCCCCGGGATGTTCTTTCTTCATATCAAGTATGCGTTGCAGAGAGAAACGGTCATGGACATGGCAGGCCCCGGGCCACAATACCATATTCCTTCCTGTCTCGCTGTTTATATACTCGCCCAGATTATGGTCGGGTCCGAATATTATCTTCTCGTCCGCCGGCAGTGAATCTATAACCTTCCGGGCATTGCCGGATGTTACCACTATATCGGTAAGGGCCTTCACGTCGGCGGAAGTGTTCACATAGCTCACTACAGTATGGTCGGGATGAGACTTTACGAATTTCTCGAATTCAGATGCCGGACAACTATCGGCAAGAGAACATCCGGCTTCTGCATCCGGTACCACCACTTTCTTGTCAGGACAGAGTATGGCAGCCGTCTCTCCCATGAAGTGTACTCCGCACATTACTATAAGACGTGCGTCGGTCTTGGCGGCCTGCCGGGCCAGCGCAAGCGAATCTCCTATGAAATCGGCTATCTCCTGTATCTCGTCGCGCTGATAATAATGAGCCATGATCACCGCGTTTTTCTCTTTGCGCAACCGTTCGATTTCCCGACGTAGTTCGTCCTTGCTCTTAGCAGCTCCCATTTTTGTTTTTGATTTTATAAGATTGATTATTTAATCTTAATTTTTAAACACAACAATAACAATGTATGTAGACAACTGACAAAAACTTCTGTAACAACACCTCATTTTTTCCGTTTCAATTGATTTTTTCAACGGTTTCACATGAGTTGTCTTCAAGCCTTGTTTATGGCTCTCAGTATTTTGCAATTCTTATCTACAATCCAAATTGTATACTCTGCAAATTTACTAAATAATTCCTCTGCAACTGAAGATAACTACCCTTAAAGTTGTAGAAAAGGGTGTAGATATGTTGTTTCTTATTTTCCATGCGCCTCTCTTGCTATGTTTCATTCATCGTTTACTTAATAATTATTTGCTACTTTACAAATAATTGCCTCTTGTTTTTATAACATTTTTTTCATCTGGTTTTCAACAGGTTTTTCAAGGCTTTTTTACACCTTTTCTACAACTTATCTACAGGTTATCTACAACCATTATCTCGATTCCCGTAGGTGTTCCCCATTCTTTCGGTGCCGCTGCCCCTATGCGCCACCATAGATTGGCGCTCCCTGTTTTCATGGCTGCGGCTTCGGGTAACGGTGATTCAGTTTCAAGTCCAGCTTGCGATGTGCTGTGCCAGTTGTGTAGATCTCTGCTGTATTGAACGGCTATGATTCCACGGCGGCTTCCATCATAATTTCCTATTCCCTGTGTTCCGGCTATTCTTATGCGGCGTGGTGTAAGTGCGGAAGAACTGTTCTGCTTTATCCGGAAGGGACGGGTTACTATTTTATAGTCCATGTTCCTATGGCTTTCTTCAATTAGGGATGTCGATATATCGCCGATGATGTCGAAAGGATCCTCATCTGTAATATCCGGTTCTTTCTCCTCTTCGAGGTCGTACCACCAGGTTGTGATATAACCACCATCTTCATCATAGATTCTTGTCTCCAATAAATTTGCTTCCCTGTGGTAGAGAAGTATGTTTTCAGGAGTGAAGCTCTTGCCTCGGCTGCTTATACGCAAGGTGTTTTTCCCTTGCTGACACATTACTCCGCTCTCGCATATGAAGATGACTCCTTTGGGAACAGCTGTTGCTGTGGCATGACTGAATGTAGTGAAATTGCTTATCAGTTCCACAGGACGCCAGTATTGGCGCTCGATACCGTTGCGACTGAATTCTTCATGTTCAAGTCTCCATATTCCTTCGTCTGTAAAGGCGAGAAGTGAATTTTTTCCTCCTGTGCCGCTACCGGTAAAACGGATAACGCAACGTATATCGCCATCATATCCTGCGAAAACCGACCTGCATTCTTCGGGATACCATCCTGCTGTTTCGGTTGCCGAGCAATAAAGCGTTCCTTTCTCTTTTTTATAATATTCATCTGTGTTACCTATTATGGTTCCTGTCGTGAACAATCCATATTTCCAGTCGGGTTGTGAGCCTGACTGCTCCATACTCCAGCGGCTTCCTCCGCACGTGAGTTTCTCCATACGGTATATGCGATGACGATTGTTAATACGGTCCTCCACTACGATTTCAGTTACATCATCGACCTTATGGAATAAGAATTCCGGTCCCGTGCCGTCGGTTCCCCACCCTTCGCTGTCCGGCTGTTCAATATATCCGGTGGTTCCGTTATGAGGTATCCCGATATATATCTTTATCCCTGTATCCATGTCAGGTTCGGGCCATAAGTCATATTCCGATTTCACACATGAACTCAGAAGAGACGGAGTTGCATCGCCAAATCTGTTGCTTATATTAGCCATGATATCGCAACCGGATGCCGTCAGCATCACATACCCTTTTCCGGGTCTTGCCGATATATAATCGGGTCTGCTTATGGTACGTTTGCTGTCGTATATGGTTTTGATCGCAATGTCGGGCAATATCCAGATTCCGGTTTCCGGCAGTGAATCTACGGGTATGCTTCCTATAAGAGTGTACCCTTCCGGATCGAACAATTTATGGGTTACGGCCGCGTTGTCGGGAGAGTATAGTATTCCCGGTTTCAGTGCCTCTTCATTTTTAAAGCTGAATGAAAGTTGACCATCTTTAAAAGTTGCCGGACAAGGTTCTTCACCGGGCGTTATGCGCGTAGCCTTACCGGTATTGACAGCCGGATATGCCTCACCGGTCCCGGCGGCGAAGATATCGATGCATTCTATTTTATCTTTCCATAAAGAGTCGCTTATGAAATTTCTCCATTTGGAATTACCTTCCGAATCGGGTAGCGACAGTGCGAGTTTTAGCGGACGGCGATACAGCCGTGTATTGAGAATAGCGGTATTGTTTGAAAAAGATACACCCGTAAACACCACCTTCCAGCGGTTCTCGTTTCCTCTTACGGTTATGGGTGCCGAAGCCAAACATTTTTCGCCGTTTTTCAGTCTGAGGCTATAATATAGAGTAAAAGGTTCGGTGAAAGCCCCTTTGTCGGTTACCTTGGCTGCGAATTCTTTAAGCACGGTGTGGGTGCCGCTGATGATTCTGTCGAATTCAGCGTCGGTAAGCCAACCGCCGCCGGAAATAAAACTCTCGAATGCGCCATGGCGATCCTCCTCGCAGGGTACGGTTACTCTCAGCGAAGGGCAATTGTCGGCAAGGACATTATATCCCTCCAGGCTGCTGCGCACGGCGGCAAACTGAATGTCGGGCAGACGGATGGAAGGAAAAATTGTTTCGATCGGTGGCTGAGGCATAGCGACATCATCGCAATTACCCTCGATATGTTTCCTTATCCAATCACCAAGCGAAATGTCGAACCCCGATATCGCGGCCACCTCGCCCGGTTCCGCCTCATAATCGCTTACATCTTGATTTCTCTTCCTGAACCTGAAGAAAAGAGCCCGGTCCTTACGACCAAGATATCCCGAGGCCCCCTCACGGAATCCGGTATACCCTGAATTCCTGTTATAACTGTTGTTTCCCATATTCATATCCGTTCCCATAAAAAAGCACTTGAAGAGTATCTTTTAAAAATTCGAAAGCGAAGATAAAAAGGGAACTAACCACCTGTCTTTTATCCATCTCACTCTAATAAATTTCCTCCATCTCATAATTATAAATAGTCCTTAGGTTTCAATAAAAAGGTAGTAGTTGTTGAGACAATTGTATTGTAGGGGTATTGTATTTTTAGTTTTGGTTTTATTTTTAATGAATTTTTTTTTGGAGGAGATGAAAAAAACTATATATTTGCAAGAGATATGGGTTTTGATATAATTAATCCCCATACGCCCACGCCGATTCTTGATTTTCAAGAGGGAGGTGGGATACATATTAAATAAAAAGCGTGTACTAAGCTTTTTTCTTGGCTCATAAGAATCTCGCAAATTCTACACTCACTGTCAAGAAATCTGCAACGGTAGATGCCTCGGGTATGCATATACAATCTCAAAAGATTCTATATCCATATCGGCGTGGGTCTCTGCGTTGCTCTTTCTTCAGTGATGGCAATGCGAGAGCCTTTATGAGCGGGAAGAGCAATAAGTTCAGATTCCCGCGCTTGTTTTTTTGCCCTGTTTAGGAATCGGACAGGAGTTTTTTCTTTTATGTCAGATTTCGATACCACTACACTTAATCTGAAACCTATAGACTCAATTTGGGATATTGAGCATTCGGGCAAAAGAAGAGTTTGCATGTTAATGATTACTCACAGATGTAATCTTAAGTGTTCATATTGTTATGAGACTTATAAGGACATGCAGGACATGAACGTAGAAGATGCGAAACGTATTATTATCCAAGAGTCAGAGTTCGTAAAACAATCAGATAAATTTGAAGAAATTCAGATTGATTTCATGGGAGGAGAGCCTCTATCCTTAGGAATACATATTTGTGAAACTTAAATTTAAAAAATATGAAAAAATATTTAATTTTAATTACTATTTGCTTATATGCTGTATACGCAAATGCAAGCCTATTATCTGGTATTATGCGTAAACAAACATATTATCCAACCTATACGCTTGGCTTCAATGGCGGCATTGATGTGTACAATTGTTCTGGTACATCAGTGTCCATCATATGTGGAGATCTTACTTTTGGCAATGCCCCTTCCGCTACTTTTGTTAAAGATTTAAAATCAGGAGATTCGCTTTATCGTTGTTCCGGACCTTATGGAAAAGTAGAGTATGTTGTCTCGCCAGACAATGAACATCTTTGTCAAGTTATGTATATGTACGGAGAATGGACTGCGACAACATGGTACACGGCATCAAGAGATGAACAACTTGCCTTTTATGAAGCGAATAAAAACTGCAGGACAGAGGGCTTAAAATTCGATTATGATTGGGAAGGTTCTTCATCAAGCGGTTCATCCAGTCACTATTCAAATAGTAGCTCCTCATGTACTAATTGTGGAGGTACAGGTATTAACAAAACTCCAAACACTGGTGGAAGTGTAACATCATGGATAAAATATTATAATCACAAAGGTGATAAATGTCCATATTGTGGTAGATATAGTGAGCATTTTCACGACAAATGTGCTCATTGTATGGGCAGCGGCCATGAATAGAGATGAATAGGAGTATACTATGGTGTTCATAACGTTTTGGAAAACTACTATAAATTATGGACTTTTTATATTTCTGGTCTCAATTTTAATTCAGTTGAGACTAATGCGGAATTCAAGTTCCGGTATTTAGAGTTTCATGCTGAACGTTATTTTTCAGAGCATTAATGTTGTATATAACATATTCTTTATTTAAAACGAGATGTCAATTCAAAATGACATGACATACTAAATATAAAAGAAGAAGCGTTTTGCCTATCTATTATTGAGAAAACGTAGGAAATTTTGCAATGATGAGAGTATAACAAATTGTTTCTCACGCTGTGTAGGGGATGGCTATTACTCATATTCATCATAGGATTACCACTGATTTCTCAATAGACGTGGTAAAGTTGTCTTACGCTTCTATATTAAATAAAATAAAATGAGCAATTAGGACAACTTGCTTTTTCAAAAAATGAAAAAAATACTTTTAGCATTTGTTGCTCTCACAGCAATCATTGCTGTGAGAGCAGAATCTACGGTGTATCTTTTAGTAGATGCCCGTCCAACAACCCCGACATTCCACGTGTTGTTTGAGGGTGCGAACAATGGAGAGACAGATATTAATTGTCCGTTCATTAAAAATCGTTTTGGACTCCTTCCTACTCATAAGAAAGCCGTCCAAAAAGTTACGTTTAAAAATGATGGTCGTACTGTACTTTCATATAAATATGAGAATGTAGCAGGTACAAGGGATATGTCAGATGCTATAACTTTAGATCTTCAAAACGGTGAAACCTATTATATACAACTCATTTCTGGTGATATTAAATATAAAATCAAAGAACTCACGGAAAAGGAGTACCTTAAAAAAATGAAGAAGAGATCAGATTATGAAATCAATCCCGATATTGTTTGTGAAAAATAGAATTTTATCGGCAATAATCTTGGGCTGTATAACGGTATCGCTATACGCTCAAGATTTTTGTGATATTTTTTTTCCGAATCCTTCCATTACTTATTATGGACAAGTAGGCACCAATGGGAAGGAAAGAAATGGAATGGGAATATTGAATCTAAAGAAGAAGGGTGTATATTGTGGCGACTTCAGTAGGAATAATTTTCATGGTTTTGGAATTCAAATCTCTAACAATGGCAAGACTATTTCAAAATGTGGAAATGCAAAATTCTATGTCGGAAGATGGTTTAGAGGTAAAAAAGAAGGACGAGGTAAACTGTATGATGAGCATGGTAGTTTGATTTACGATGGAAATTTTTCAGATGATTTTCCCACATCATCAGAGTTTACTGTAAAAAATGATTCATTGAAATTTTCAGTTATGGTAATTGACGATGAATTGTTTATTGGAGAAACCATTAACGATATACCAAATGGATATGGGATTTTTCAAGATAATGAAGGTTTCCTTACATTTTGCCCAGTTCAAGGTGGTATGAAAAATGGTGTTGGTATAATGGTTTTACCTCCATCATATTGGGGAGTATTTAATATTGAGAATGAACTTTATTTTCCAATTGCCTTAAGTTCTGAAGATAAGGCTCGTGCAAATAAATATAAGATAAATAGGCAACATGAACGTGCCGAACTTTTGCAAACATTTTCTACGGTTTTAAGTGAAGGATTTGGCATGATGAACAATGTCAACAATATATTGTCTGGAAATTCATCCGAAATTTACGCTAATGAAAACTTGGAAAACAAAAACAATTCTTCAAATATAAATTATAATGGTTCTACTGTCATAGGAGGTCAAAAATACAACATAGGCGAGCAGCAAAACTATAATAGTGATAAAGCAACATATAGTAAATATGTAGGTATGTTATCTGCCGCCTTTGCAGGAAATAGACAAGTGTCCTCTTCAGAAATTAAAACGTGGCAACAAAAGATGAAAGGGATAAGAAAAAAATGGATTGATCGAGGAAGAAAATTCCCTTATTCCGAACTTGAGGATCGATAACATTTATTTTTTGTTTCCCCATAGAATGAGGTTGTGTCTGTAAAAACTTAATTACAACACAGCCTCTTTATATCATAGCTTATATTGAATATCAACTATTTATAATTCAAAGATTATATTAAGGATTCAAATTTGGATATGAGTTTTTTACGGATGGTAGAATGGGGACTATTTTTCTATTATCGATTGTCAGTGTTATAGAGATAAGGTCATTGTCGGTCAGTTTTGAAAAAGGATGATTTTATCATTTTCCACATTTTTATAAAATGGGAGAAATTTACGCTTCATCCAGCCTTTTAACGTATATACACAAGGGTTTACTTCCTCACCAAATTCAAATAGTCCGGTTTCATAGAATGCCCAGCAATATCTATTGTATTCATCTATTGGAATTCGTTCGTCACCCGGAATCAAAATATGAAGATCCCAATCCGAGTCGGGACGAGCGTCTCCTCTGGCTCTTGAACCATAAAGGGCCATACAGGATCCTTTAGGAAGAATCTCGGCAGCTTTGGCTTTAAGAGCCGCGATAAGGCGGGAATATTTATCCATGTTTGTCATAATTATATAACAACTGGTGGAAGATACTTATAGCGCAAAGGTAATAAGGAATTTAGATAAAACCTATTAAAATTCCAAAATCTCCTACTAATGAGTCATAGCTACGAAGAATATTTGTCGAGCATCCAGCGGATATCTTTGTCGAAATCGGAGTCTATTTGCTGGGTGGGATTGAATAGATCGTATTCGGCCTCTGCTTTGGATTTGGCCTGCGTTGCCGATATGCTTCCTCGGTTGGGAAGAATCTTATAGTCGTTGAAGGTCAGAAATTTATTGACACTTGCTGCAAACTGCTCCATATTGAACAGGTTGCCACGCTCTATCTGTCCTTCGATATAATCGAAGTATGAGGTCACGGTGCGCTCAAGCGAACGTATTTCTTTTTCAGTCAGATAGTTCTTGGCAATGCTGACATCGGACTTTAATATTCGGCCTTCGGGCGCATACTTCCATGTTGTCAATCCTATATGCGGTTTTGTAGCTGGCTGTTGACGCGGTATCCTACACTTATTATGGCGTCGAGATTGTAGAAAGCTCTTTCTCGCTCAACCTGTCGATTTCCTTCGGTTTGAACTGTTCGAATTTTTTGAATAGTTGAATCTTCTGTCAGTTCTTCGGAGGAGAATATTTCTTTCAGATGATAGTTGATAGTATTGACTTCAACCCCGAAGAGTTCAGCCATAGCTTTCTGTGTGAGATAGATTGTCTCATTTTGGACAATAGCCTGTACCGTTCCGGAATTATCGGGTAGATTATATAGTAAAAATTGTATTTCCTTTGCCATTGGTGGTATTTGCCGTGGGTTTATTGCCTCGTTAATTTTGCTTATTGTATTTTGATTTGCAGAGGTATGTAAATTTAGTGATTAATTGCAATATTGCAAATTTCTACCTACAATTATAATAAAACCCCAATCATCGCGCCGTCGGCGCGATGATTGGGAAAAATAAACAATTAAGACCGCGGGGTGCGCGTCGTCGTTCGCAAAGCGAACGCCAACGCTTACCCCACGGCTATTGTCTGAACGCCCTCTCCGGGGCGTTTCCTCCGGATATACGTTGTGCGAGTTGGATATCGCTGCGCGAACGCCCTCTCCGGGGCGTTTGCGTCCGGGAGGGGGTTGTTGATCAGCTGTTTTGCCGGTTGGACGGTTAGCTGAAGATGTAGTTGATGTGGCGGATGTATCGCTGGCCGGGTTGCAGCAGTTGCTCGGGGAAGTTCGCGTGGTTCGGGGCGTCGGGGAAGCCCTGGGCCTCGATCGCTATGCCTTCGTAATCCTCGTAGGATCTGCCGTAACGGTTCGCGGGCGAGCCTGCGAGCCAGTTCCCGGTGTATATCTGCACACCCGGCTGGTCGGTCTCCACGGTCAAAGTGCGTCCGCTGACCGGATCATGCAGTACCACACCCTCCTTCACTGTCTTGCCGTCAGCTTCATCTATAGCCCAGCAGGCATCATATCCCTTGCCATATTTCAGGGCCGGAAAATCAGCCTTTATATCCTGACCGACCACCTTACCGCTGCGGAAATCCATCGGAGTACCCTCTACCGGATCCAACTCGCCTGTAGGAGTAAGATTCTCGTCGGTAGGAAGATAGCGGGAGGCATTTATGCGTAATGTATGTTCAAGCGCCGATTTGAAATCGCCTCCGCGCAGGTTCCAGTAGGTATGGTTGGTAAGGTTTACCGCCGTGGTACGGTCAGTTTCGGCCTCAAGGGTTATTTCCAGCCGGCAGTCATCGCTCCAGCTATAGGTAACCTTTACATTCAGGTTTCCGGGATAACCCATGTCGCCGTCGGGCGATTTGAGACTGAAAATCACCTTGTCATCGACAACCTCCATGTTCCAGAGTTGGTTCTGGAATCCTTCAGGTCCTCCGTGCAGGTGGTTGGGACCGTTGTTGATAGGCAGGCTATAGACCTTTCCATCTATTTCAAGATGCCCTTTCCCTATGCGGTTGGCATAGCGTCCGGGAGTCTTGCCCATGCAGGGGCCATCGTCAAGATAGTCAGCCGGGTCTGCGTATGAAAGCGCGACGTTCTGTATCGTTCCATTCTTGTCGGGTACGCACACCGCGGTTATTCCGGCTCCGAGCGAAGATAGCTCGACCCACGCGCCGATGGAGTTTTCAAGCCTTACAAGCTCTATCTCTCCCTTGGGCGAAGATGCTTTGAATCTTTTTATATACATGTATTATTTAACTTTATGTGCGCCGTCAGAGATGACAACATCATAAATCTGAGGTTCATGGCCATATTTCTCGTTGAAGCGGGCCTTCGCAGTCTCGACGAACTTGTCGCGCAAGTCTTTTCTGACGAGATTGATGGTGCAGCCGCCGAAGCCTCCACCCATTATGCGCGAGCCGGTAACGCCACACTCCTTGGCTACATCGTTAAGGAAATCGAGTTCCTCGCAGCTTACGGCATAGTCTTTCGACAGACCGTTGTGGGTTTCATACATCTTGCGGCCTACGGTTTCGTAATCACCTTTGTTGAGGGCGTCGCAGATAGCCAGCACACGCTCTTTCTCCTCGATCACGAACTTTGCACGCAGGTAGTCTTCGGCTGTTATGTCGGAGATAATGGAATTAAGCATATCCATGTCGGCATCGCGGAGTGTCTCGAGTCCGAGACGCTTGGCGACGCGCTCGCAAGACTGGCGGCGTTTGTTGTATGGAGAGTCGGCGAGTTCATGCTTAACTCGCGAGTCTACCAGCACCAGCTCGTAATCTTCCGGAGCGAAAGGATAGTATTCGAACTCCATCGAACGGCAGTCCAGACGCATCAGCTTGCCCTTCTGGCCCATTACCGAAGCGAACTGGTCCATGATGCCGCAGTTCACTCCGCAGTAGTTATGTTCTGTCGACTGGCCTATGCGTGCCAGCTCGAATTTGTCTATGCTGTTGTTGTTAAACAGGTCGTTGAGAGCGAAAGCGAAGCAGCTTTCAAGGGCGGCCGACGAGCTAAGTCCCGCGCCGAGAGGCACGTTGCCGGCAAAAACGGCGTCGAAGCCCTCTACCTTGCCTCCGCGCTTCTGAATCTCGCGGCAGATGCCGAAGATGTAGCGTGCCCAAGATGCCTGAGGAGCATCTTCCTCTTTGAGTCCGAATTCAGCGTAGTCGTCTATGTCGATTGAGAACACACGTACCTTGTCGGTACCATTGGGACGAATCTCGGCCATGATCACCTTGTCAATGGCTCCCGGGAATACGAAGCCACCGTTATAGTCGGTGTGTTCGCCTATCAGGTTTATACGTCCAGCCGAAGCGTAGACAGTTCCATGTCCTCCGAATTTGTTTTCGAATACTTCTGCAATCTTTTCCTGCATTTTTTGAGTTTCCATTTCCTTTGATCCTTTAATTGGTTAGATTGGTTATTATTCCCGCTATTAGATTTAACTTATTTGGTGGTAAGGGTAAGCTCGGCCGGCTTAAGACCGGGAGATGTAACCTTGAAGGTTACGGTACCGGGTTTGTCGGCAGCCTGTACTATGGCAGTCGCAGCTCCGCTGAAGAGCTCCATCTCAGGTAGGTGGAACACTCTTAGCGAGGTCGGATCGCCGTTAGCGGTGGCGCGGAACTTACCGGCCCCCTTCACGTTGAATTTAACGGTCGGCTCGGCGGTAGCCACAGGATTGCCATCCTTGTCCTCGACCGTTACGGTAATGTATGCCAAGTCTTCGCCGTCGGCGTTCAGTACGTCGCGGTTGCTCACTGCCTTAAGTCTGTAGGGTTTGCCCGGAGTGCGCATTGTCTTTTCTCCGGCTACGCTTCCGTCGGCGTTGTAGGCCACTACCTTCACTTCGCCCGGCTCGTAGACGGTCTCGTTCCACATAAGTCTGTAGCGGTCAAGACGTGTAGAGTCGTTCTTCTCTCTGACACCCTGGCTTTTGCCGTTTATGAAAAGCTCGGCTTTGGGCGAATCGGTATATACGAAAATCGGGGTAACTTCACCCTCTCTTCCGGGCCAGTTCCAATGGGGAAGCATGTGCAGGGTCTTGTCGCCTTTGTTCCACTGCGAACGGTAGAGGTAATAGCGGTCTTTGGGTATGGATGCGAGGTCTATTATACCGAACTGCGACGAGCGCGAAGGCCATCCTTCGTCATCGTAAGGGGTAGGCTCGCCGAGGTAGTCGAAACCTGTCCATACGAACTGGCCCATGTATGCCTCGTTGTCGTCGTCATGCACGAAGTCATCTTCCGGAATGTTGCTCCAATAGCAGTACTCCGTGTCGTAACTCGAACAGAAATTGCCGTCATGCTGCAGGTTGGCTCCCTTTACCACCGGGAAGAAATATTTGCCACGGGTAGAGACGGTAGAAGCAGTCTCTGTGCCGAGAAGGTAATTCTGAGGAAGTTTTTCAAGAGCCTCGGCATAGCGGTTGGGCTTGTAGTTGAAGCCTGGAATGTCGAGCGCGGCCGCGAATCCATTGTTGACCACGGCATCAAACTGGTCCATGCCGCAGGTTACAGGGCGCGTGGGGTCTTCGCGATGCACGATATCCTGAAGCATAGTCAGTTCACCTATTCCGTCCGGTCCCCATTGCGAGGGTACCTCGTTACCGATGCTCCACATCACCACCGAGGGGTTATTGCGGTACTGGCGTACCATATTGGTTACATCCTTTTCGGCCCATTCGTTGAAGAGTGTGCCGTATCCGTTGGCGCTTTTCGGACGGAATCCCCAGTCGTCGAACGGTTCTATCATAAGCATAAGTCCCATTTCGTCGCAGAGTTCCGCGAGCTGCGGGTCGGGCATGTTGTGGGAAGTGCGCACGGCATTGGCGCCCATATCCTTCAGCATCTCCAGCTGATGGCGCAGGGCCGAGCGGTTTACGGCCGCTCCGAGCGGACCGAGGTCATGGTGATTGCAGACCCCTTTGAAAAGTATCTTCTCTCCGTTGAGGTAGAATCCGTCGCCGGGACGGGCCTCGACGGTCCTTATTCCGAAACGGGTGGTATAGCTGTCGGTGGTCTGACCATCCTTGCTGACTTCTGTAACTGCGGTGTAGAGCGCAGGGCTATCCGGGCTCCAGAGTTCGGGAGTCTTTATTATGAAATTCTGGTTGAACGCCACGCCGGGGTAATACTGATACAGGTGGCTGTCTTTCGCCACTTCTTTTCCCTGAGGATTGTAGATGCGTGTGGTGAGTGTTACTTTCTCCCCTTTCTGTAGACCCTCCACGTCGGTGGAGAGTTGTACGTTTGCTTTGTCGGCCTCGACGTGCGGCGTTGTTATGCGGGTTCCCCAGGCCGGGATATGCACTTTGGAGGTTTCCACAAGATGTACGTTTCTGTATAGTCCCGCGCCCGGATACCAGCGTGAGCTGTAAGGCTCGTTGGATAGACGCACTTCCAGTTTGTTAGTACCCGGTTTTATCGCGTTTCCGGCCTTTGCCTGAAATGTGGCGTAGCCGTAAGGCCAGTACGCTATCTCCTGGCCGTTAAGTATGACGTGGGCATGACTCATGGCTCCGTCGAAAATCAGGTTGAAATCGCGCCCTGTGGTATCAGGCACCTCGAAGGTAGTGGTGTAATACCCTTTACCCATGTAGGGCAAGCCGCCGGTACGACCTGTTTTCCATGTTTTTTCGGTTTCGCCGTTCTGTTCGATGGCTACGAGTTGAATATCGTTCTGTCGGTCGAAGGGGCCGTAGATGGCCCAGTCGTGGGGGACGGTTACCGGATTCCACTTTACCGAATCCTGACTGAAGTCCCAGTTTTTTAGAAGCTTTTCCGTTCTCACGGAAGTTTGTCCATTCTCTATTGTATTGTTATGGGTAGACGCTATGGCCGGGCATACACTTGCCAGCGCGGAAACTGCCAACAAAAATTGAAGATTCCTCATTGAAAGAATTATAAGTAAGAATTTAAAATTGAGTCACTGAAAGAAGTGAATTTCGGTTTGTCATGCTAATATACAACAAATTTTGTTCCATACCAAGTTGAGAGTCTTGGGTTTTGGAGTTTTTTTGAGTTTTTACCGTTTTTTAGTCGATAGTCATTGGTCGTTAGTCGTTGGTCATTAGTCGTTAGTTGTTGGCGTTCGCTCTACCGGGGTAAGTGGTCTACGCCGTCTTGGGTGCCCTCGGAGATGGCCTCCCTCATCTGCCGTGGTAATGACGGCCCGTAAATGCACGAATACTATCGGGGAAATAGACACGGGAGCGTGTGTCATTGTCGACACACACTCCCGTCAAGTCAGTTGGAAAATACTGTTTCTTACAGTTTATTTCACTATAATCTTATATGCCGTCTTGCCGACCAAGATGATATATATGCCGTTTTCCACGTTTGGCAGAGTGCATGTGCCGTTGACGGTCTTTGCAGAGCGTGCAAGTGAGCCGTTCATGGAGATAAGACTTATTGTTGTGTCTTTAGTCGCGTTTACGGTAACGCTGTTGCCGTCGGTGGTAATATCGATGTCATTGCCGTCGGCGGTTACATTGTTCACGCCGGAAATCTTAACGTCAATGAAATCCGTGTAGAAATATGTGTTGGGGAACTCCTCGTTGGTAATCGCGCATATCACGTGGTCGATAGGTTTGGTGAAAGTCGTGACGCCGTTGTCGAGGAAGTATTCATCGTCTATATAAAGTTCCTCACCCACAAGGTTGCCCTCCTCATCAAATGAGGGAGTGTCTACGAACCATCTGAATGCAGTCTCTTTGCCATTGATAACAGCCTCGGAAGACAAGTCCACCTTACCATCGACAACCTCGACTTCTATCGGTGCCTGATTGGCACAGGTATACAGTGCGTAGTTGTTGAGAGGCAACGTGCTCGGTCTGAACTTGTTTCTGTCAAGATAGAGTACCTTTAGTTCTTTCATGCCGGACACATCGATGTGGCTTAGCTGGTTGCCTATGAGCGACATCTGATTTATTGCCGGAAGTTTGCTGAGGTCTATCTCGCTGAGCTGGTTGTTCGCAAGGTCAAGATGCCACAACTTGGCGTTGTCGGCGGTGAACGATGCGAGCTGGTTGCCCGACATTGAGAGTAATTCCAGATTCGGATAGCGTGATGCGTCGAACGATGTGAAATTGTTGTTGTTCAGTTCCAGGTCGTATAGATCGGTGTATCTTGTCAGGTCCACATCGCTGAATTTGTTATTGCCCAGACGCAATTCCCTGAGACCTGTGGACTCCGGCCATTTGACTTTGTCATAAGTCAATCCTGCACCGGTGATGCCGAATAGCACCAGATTGTTGAGCTTTGACGCGTCTATCGATGACAGCGAAAGTCCGTTTACACTGAACACAGTAAGATTGTTTGTATCGGAATATGTGTACACTCTTACCGTGGCACCCTTATGAGATGTTACGTTGAAAGACTGCGGTGCGGTGCTTACCTGGTATTCCATGAGATCCGCCTCTGTTCCGCTCCAATCTATGTATATAGGTGTGTTGTCCTCACTTGCGCGGAGTATGACGATTCCGTTTTGATCTGCGGCAGTCTCGAACGAAGCGATGATATTTGTCGGCATTGCGGCGGCTTCTATCAACGTTGTCTTCAAAGTAAGACCCTCGAACTTCGGGTTTGTCATCTCGCAATACACATTGAACCCTATCACCGCGGCGTTAAAACGGGCTACGCCGTTTTCTTCCGTATAGTCGGTACCTTTCTGCAGCAATGTTCCGTCGGCCTTTTTCCATATATATTCCGTTGTATTATCGAGGTTATATTTTGAAAGGTCGCATCCCGGACCGATCTTTGCGATCGTTATGTCTTTCTGCGGAGTAAAAGTATATGTGTCAAGTCCTGCTATCGTTGGCAGTGTGTTAAAGTCTAAAGCGTTGTATTCGCAATGCAGTTCCTTCAGACTTATCTCGGCCGGCAATGTGATAGATGCGATATTATTGTGGGCTATATTAAGATGAGTCATCAGGGTGCAGTAGTTTATGTTTATTTCTGTAAGCAGATTGTTCGACACATCAAGGGTAATCAAGTTGTCAGCGTCTTTCAACGAAAATTCTGTCAGCTTGTTGTCGCTCAGATTAAGATTGTGTATGGTCTGCATGTCGTTGAGCTTTACAGATGTAAGCTCGTTATTACTCAAATCTATGTCGCCGAGGAGGTTCTTCTGATGAGCGTCGTTCGCACCCCTTATGTTCAGAGAATTGAAATGATTGCCCGTAAGCACAAGCGATTTCAGTAAGCTGTTCCAGCTCAGGTCTATATTCTCGCTACCGTAAATTCCGGAGTTTACCAGACGTAGTGTACGCAGCGAGCGGGCGGCGGTAAGGTCAATAGAATTGAGAGTTACATTCTCCATGTCGAAAGCTGTCACGAGTTCATCTTCCGGCACATACACGTTGACATAACCGTATGTTGTACCGGTGGCATTCGGAATGGCCGGAGCCTCATCTGACGTTGCGATAAATTCCTGTTTCCCTTTTCCAAAGTCTACATAGAATTTTTTGGGTTTTTCCTCTGTGGCACCGCATATGCCCAGTCCGAATTTTACGGTAGTGCCGTCAGACGTAGCCGCGGGAGCGTTGAACGTTATCACCTTGTCATCCTGTCCGTAATCAGCCTCGCTCTTTATTTTGAACTTGGTTGTGCAGAGAGGATAAAAGCCGGCGGCACTTTCCGGGAAAGCGTCGTTCGAGAATGCAACGTAAACACTGTCGGCCACAGCCTTGAGCAGCGTCACCTTTCCGTCGGCGTATGTATAGTAGTCACTGCCGAGAGCTGTCAGCTCGTTGGGATTTCTGTCATCGATCTTATAAAGCAAAGCTGTGGTTACAGTTCCATCGCGCAGAACTTTGTCGCTGAGGTCAATCACCGTTCCCACCTTCTGGCTCTTTGCCACAGGCATCTCGTTCTGTTTGTAGGCGTAAAACAGCCAATTCTCATCGGGCATCGGCAGTGTGGCGAAGGTGAAGTTGTTGTTGCGTATCGACAGATTGAGGAGATTTGTTTTGTCAGTCAGGTCGATGGAAGTCAGATTATTGTTGTTCACATACAGGTCATGCAGAAGGGGGTTGTTGGTTACATCCAGTTCTGTAAACCCGTTGCCGCTTGCAAAGAGATATACCAGATTGGGGTTATGTGTAACGTCCAGTTTCTCCAGTTTCACGTCAGGATTTACAGTACCCGACATGTGGTCGGCGTAAAACTGCGTGAGATAGGTGTTATTGCTCAGATCGATGCTCTTTATCCTTGTGTCGCTGATGTTCAGTATGGTAAGCTCCTTGTTTTGGGTCACATCGAGTTCTGCCACCGGAGTGCTGTCTATGGATATTTTGCTCAGTTTTGGACAACCGGTCGGATCAAGGGTCTTCAGACCTTTGTTTGCCCATGCATCGAAAGATACAAGATTGGGGTAATCCGACAAGTTGAACGACTGGTCCAGGCCCGTTATGCGTCCCATGTCGAGTATCATGAGGTTAGGTTTGTTGCCCCCTATAAGCAACGGCTTGACGTTAAAAGGATTGCCGCTTACGTTTATTGATTGCAGTTTGCTGTGGAGAGAAAGATCGAGCTGTGTGAGCTCGTTGTTGTTCACGTCGAGAATCTCAAGGTTTGTGAGTTTCTCCAACTGCAATTCTGTAAGGTAACATTCGTTGGCGACAAATACGTCGATCTTGCTTGCGTCGCCGTAAATCTTTATCACGCCTTCGGCCGAGACGTTGCATGATATGTATGTTCCCTTAAGCGAATTTGTTTCCGGGTCGAAGTATGCTTGCGATATCTCGGACTCGATCGCTCCGTAACCGCAGTCCACATCGATGTATCCATCTTCTGTCGCACCGAGCATGAGCGTTATCGAGCCGGCGCCGCTGGCTTCATAGACGCGTGTCTTGATAACCATCATAGGCTCCTCTTCCGGCTGTGCGTAAGCCGTCAACGGAAGACACAGCAATATTCCCGACAATGCCGCGAGCCATAGGAATCTGTTTTTAATCAGTTTCATATTACATTTAAGTTTTTTGATTCTGTTTATCACTGGATTGCGATTTTTTGCGACTCGTGTCCGTTCACTGTGAGTATGTATACACCCTTAGGCAGTGATGTCATGTCTATTACGGTCTCGTCGCCTTGTGTTTTGTTCTGTAGCATTTTTTTGCCGTCGACGCTGTATACCACGGCATTGATCTCTTCAGCTCCACCCATGAACACGTTGAACAGCTTGTTGCCTACGGCGGTTATCAGCATGCGTGGGTTCTCGGCGGCTATGCCGCCTATACCGCCCGCGCCGCGTCGGATTACCTCTTTCAATCCCTCATAAGCGCTGAATTTGCCTGCTCCGGCCTGCACTGGATCGGCATTCAACACGGCATCGTCCTTTATTGCCGTTTTTGCCACAATTTCCTTCACGTCGTTGATGGTGAGGGTGGGATTTGCCTCAAGCCACAGGGCGATTGAGCCCGCCACATGAGGCGATGCCATCGAGGTGCCTGCCGACCATCCCCAGTAATTCTCACTGTCGCTTTCGTCTACCTGTACCGTCACCGAGGAAGCGGGTGCATATCCGGACCGGACATAGTAATTATTATAAGAAGAGATGATTACAGCCCCCGGAGCGCACACATGCGGAAGATTGCGGCCATCTATAAGGGTGGCGTATGAAGAGAAATCGGATATTCCGCCGTCGCTCAATTCATAACCGGGATAGTAGACACCGCCGTCGAGAGCCGCCCAATCCCTGCGGGTATCGTAAGAACCCACCACGAGGACGCTGTTGCCTGTAGCCATGTCGCTTATGGTGCCGTTACACATACCGTCGTCCCAGCCGTCGATGCCGAAGTCGGTTATCGTCGAGTACAGTCCGTCGCCGAAACAGTCTACGCGTTGTCCCTCCTTGCCGGTTACGATGAAGCCTACCACATAGTTGCCGTTGGCGTTTCCGTTTTCTTTGTTCTGGGCATAACAGTCCACCATAGCATAGAATCGTCCGCTGTCGTCATCATAAGACCAGCCTAATCCGATATAACCGTCGAAATATTTGGAGAATTGGGTGTCGATGATATCACCGTCGGTCTGTTGGAATTCCGAAGAACTTACCCAATACTGTCCATATCCCGGATTGTTGAGATCTATGGTCAACGGAAAGCGTTGTACAACTCTTTCGCGGCTTTTGTTGAATATTACAGCCTGTATCTCGAATTGGGAATTGTCATTGCTGTATATTCCGATGTTGCCATAAGTCAGGAAACCGTATCCGTAGTCCGACATGTCCTGACCAAGGATAAAGCTTTGTATGGTTTTGTCTGTGGCTGTGAATGTTTTGTTAAGGGCGATCTTTTTGTCGCCTTCGTTGCCGGCTGATACGCAGATGATGGCGTTGTCCTGCTCTGCCACGGCATCGAAATACTGGTTTATCATCCCTTTCCCATCGTGAGCCCCGGAATTGCTTCCAAGCGATAGGTTGATTACAGACGGTTGTTTTTTGTATGCGGCATACTCCAGGATATGATCCACGCCGTATGCTATTATAGCGTCATACAGATCACCGCATCCCACGGCTATGTCGGAATTGTATGCCATACCGTAATATGGATTTTCCATCGTGCTGATGCTCGCACCGCTCTGCCTGTCGCCGATTGCCACTGTCGCGGTGCCCCTGTAGCTGCCGGCCATTGTTCCGAGAGTGTGGCTGCCGTGAAAGGTGGTGGGATCGTCTGTGGTGAATGTCTTTATATCCCTGCCGCCTACAATGTCGGCAGGATTGTTGCCGTAGAATTTTTCGTTTATTTCTCCGGTGGACATGTTCGCTGTCATGTGTGCCAACCAAGCCACACGTGATTTGCCGTTCTCATCGCGGAAGTTGATGTGGTTGGCGTCGATACCGCTGTCGACGATACCGCATATCACTCCTTTGCCGGTGTAAGGTTGCGTCAGTCCGTCGCCTGACTGTATCAATTCCACGCCGGTGGCGGTACGGGCCTTGTCATTCTTGACTTTTATCGGCCGTGCCAGCTGGAATCGTTTCACACATCTGAGTGATGCCACGCGCTCTACATCTCCAACGGGGACCGACACCCAGGCGAAGCCGTGGCTGCTGCGCAAAACATTCGCACCTTCGGCTATTAGCTCATCTGCCGAACAACCTTCGGCAAGCTTAACCATTCCGAACATATTCATGCCCGATGATCGTGATATGTCCTTTAGTTTCAGTATCGGAGAATTGCCATTGGCTTCCTGTTCCATTATCAACCGTTGCTGGCGGAGTTGAGCCCGGCTGACAAGATCTATCGAAGATTGTGCCGAAATCGATATTGCCGTTCCGGACAGCAGGACAAATAAAAATTGTTTTTTCATTGTCGCTGGTTATATAAATTAAGAGAATGTTGATTTTAACGGGTAACCGGCAACCGGATAATCATTGTCGATTGTCCGGTTGTCGGTAATCTCATGCCTGTGAAACGATATGCGTTTTATCGTTTTACAACTTTCTTACCGTTGATGATATATATACCGGCCGGCAGTTGTTTCACGTCTGCATTATCTGCCATGCGCATACCTTGTATATTATATATCCGGTTGCCGGTTCCCTTTTCTGTCCCGATTCCGGTTATTCCGGTCGGTTCCTTGAGAGTTACCGCAATGTTTGTGTTCTTGTTTACAATAACCGTAAAGACTCCGTTTTCGTTTGCATTTACATTTTCACCGTCGATGGTAACGCTGATTTCATGATCGTCGGTAGATTCGATGTTAATCTCGGTTCCCGGCAGAGTTTTGTGCTTGCCTACCCATTCTGCCACGTTGTTTATGCGGTCCATTGTCACGATCACCTTATCGGCATCTACGTTGTCGGCGGCGGTAAGTTCAGCTTCAAGCATCTCAGGATTGGAAGCGAGGAATACCTTCACTACATCGCCGTCTGTCAGGTTAAGCTCATATGTGGTGGAACCGGCATACAGAGGTTCTATCGCCTCGTTGTTCTTGTAAACGTTGGCATATTCTGCTCCATACCATGACAGGCCAAAAGGATTGTCGCCATCGTAAAAGTTGATTTCGTTATATCCGGTTACAATGTCGATAGACGAGCGGTCGCCGCGCTGGAAATTGAAGTATTGAGTGGCGGCCTCTCTGCTGTCTATGTATACGACAGCCTTACTGTCGCGCACGATGGCTCCCGACTTCACTTTAATCACCATGCCTTCAGTCACGGTTATGTTGTATGCGTCGCTATAATCTTTCGAAATAATCATTTCATTTGCCGTTACAGACGTGATATAGCATCCTGACAATGCCTTTATCTGTATCTGCGCGTTTGTCTCGCTCAGCTCTATCTCATTTTCGCCCGCGATCAATCCTCCGATTATATCGTTGTTATACGCATAACCCCTGTAAACGACAATGTTTTCAGGGTTGTCTATATCCAGAGTCGCCTTTACCGTTCCGTATTTCTGTGCATCGATTTCGATTGTTGTCTCCTCTGTGACTGTGAATGTGTATTGCCCGTAGAAATACGTATATGAGCCGTTTACGGTAAACGAGTTGAGTTTGTAGTCATTGGTGTTGCCGCTAATGGTAACGTTGCTGCCTGCCTTTACAGTAAAGTTGTCGTCGTTGTAGTTGGTTACGGTCTCGCCGTTCACTGTCACGCTTGAGATAAACCCTTTTGACTCCTCGTTCACATAGCTGAACTTCATAGGAATGTCGATATCGGGGAAGTTGGCGAATATTTCAACCTCATCACCGTTTGCAGGGGTGATGCGCCATGCGGTTCCTTGAGGAGACACGACCTCTCCGTTTACTTTTACCTGATATAGCGATGTGCCGTAGTTTTTCGGACCGATGGTCAGCGGCAGTTCACTTTCCGTGATATATCTTACATCGTTCCAGCCTTCTGCAAGGTCAATAAACGAATAAGTGCCGGAACGTTGCAACTGAACGTTTTCCGGATTGTCTACCCATATTCGGCATGCGCCGTCGCGCACTTCATCGGCATTGGTTGTCGTTACGGTAAACTTCGCTCCTTCGTCTCCCGTGGAGATATAGAGATTGCACTCCGACATATTTGAGACGTACATCTCGCTGTCGTCGGCGCCCTCCACGCTTTTTACCACCTTTGTCAGGAAGGCGTTGCCATTGGCTTTAATCTGCACCGATTCATATTCGTTTACTGTAATGGCATTGTCGCCGGCGACGATATCCAACAATGTGCTGCCATAGTTGGTATAGA
Organism: uncultured bacterium; assembly: GCA_905214715.1. Classification (GTDB taxonomy): domain Bacteria; phylum Bacteroidota; class Bacteroidia; order Bacteroidales; family Muribaculaceae; genus Lepagella. Next base: position 109,838 of record CAJMMT010000005.1, read on the forward strand.
CATTTACGCGCGACGGATCGTCGACGTTTACAGTAATGTTGATGGCATTGGCCGACATGGATATCAATGTGAGCAACGCCGTTACGATAATTGAGTAGAATTCCCTCATAATTTAATTTTTATGTAATACTATAAATTTGTAAGTAGGTGGTCAAATTAAACGTATATTAGATGCGCAGTTATTTTTGAGGGATTTCCGCAAGTCGAAGATGGAGCCATGCGGGCATGGCGACTGATGAAACTTGGCGGAAAGCGCCAAAAAGAACAAGCAGATGATATACGAGATTCCATAATTATATTATCGGTTTAATTTGACCACCTACTTAATGCCAATATTGTTATCTTGTTTAATAATTGAAGTTTAAGAGCTTGCTTAATAAAAAAATAGTCTATGGGTATATTGACATTTTTTATTAAATAAGTTCGGAATGCCTCTGTATTAAACTGACGTGTCTTATATGAAGACCATTGCAAAATTAATCTTTTTTTTCATTAAAAAAAACAATATCTAATTTTTTATATATTTAGTATAACCGAAACGACAATCATTGTCGTTTCTCGATACTATACGGAATGTTTGAAAATACTTGGGGAGTTCTTGAAATAACAAAAATTCGGTTAATTGCTGTATTTGTGTACCCGTACACACTTTTTAAGGTATTTTAATCATAAATTCGCAATTGACTCTCTAATACCAATATCAACATATAAGGAGTATTGATATGAACAAGAAATTATGCTACGTTATTACCTTGATTGTATGCTGGTGTCTTTCCTGTCCATTCCTCAGCGCGGCGGCCGGGACTGACGGGGGCGATAATTTTTACGCCCTTGTTCACTGGGACGGTATGCAGACCACAAATAAAGGTGTCGCCATTCTCCCGACCGATGCGGCTGACTGGACCGGTCGGATGAGTTATGCATGGACTATCCCCTCTTATCCGTACAATTACGGTGGTTGCCATTTTGAAGACAAGTATTTCTGTACTTTCCTACGTATAAGGGATGGATATATTCTCGAACAGAAAGCTTATATCTACAACGATAAAACCGGTGAGGAACTGGACGTTATAAATCTTCCTGAGCCATTTCGTCTGCTTGACGGCTGTTATTTCGAACCGGAACAGACGATATATGCCTTTGTGAGTTCGTTTTCTACCAATGTCTACGGATGGGCTAAGCTGAATCCGCGAACTGCCGCCATTGAAATGGTTAAGGCTTACCCATCATCTATCAGACTTTATGGTGTAACTGTAACAGAAGAGGGTCAGGCTTACGGTATAAGCGGAAACGGCGATGTATATGGCATTGACCGCACTACCGGCGATACAACCCTTATTTTCAGTCATGATGACCTCGCAATCAAAACCGAGCCTAAGGCTCATACCGGAGCTGCGTGGGATGAAGAGAACCAGCGTATTGTATACGCTGTCTGCAATCTTGAAAAAGATGGCGGCAGCAGGTTATTCAGCATTGACCCATCAAATAAAAGTGTTGAGCTGATGTATAAGCTTGACGGAATGGGTACTCAGCTTGCAGGATTATATTTCGAGCAGAAGGTGCGACCTGATGCTCCGGCAAAAGTTACAGACATTTCGGTAGATTTCGAGCAGGGAAGCCTGTCGGGCAATCTCAATTTCAAACTCCCGGCTACATCATATTCCGGCAACGCTCTGACAGGCGAGGTGAAATATGCCGTAAAGGTCGATGGAGAGAGGGTCTGTGAAGAATCGGGCAATGCGGGTGAAGCCGTAAGCGTTCCCATATCTGTAAAAAACGCGGGATGGCATACATTCTCTGTGCAGTGTAGCAACGAGTTCGGCAAAGGCAGATTCGAGAAGCTGGAGACCTTTGCCGGCTTCGAAAGTCCGTTGCCACCTTCCGATGTAACCGCACGCTATTACGGAGGCAAAATGCATTTAAATTGGACATCTTCTCCGGAAACAGGTGCAAAGGGTGGTCCGGTAAATACGGAAAGCATAACATACGTTATACGTTCCAACCATAATGAGGAATATGTTACTGAACCCGGAGCAACATCTTACGAATACTCATTACCACTTCCCGATAAATTCACACCTTGGTATTATACCGTAATGGCACGCAACGCCGAAGGGGAGTCTCAGGCAGCCGTGAGCAACAATGTTCCTGTCGGAGCATTAGACGGGGACTACCGGCAGGATTTCTCGGACTCTTCAAGCCAGCATGACTTCACGACTCTTAATTCAAACAATGATTCTAACAAGTGGGAGTGGACAAGCGACGGTTTCATGAGGGTATATTACAATAAAGATATACCTATGGATGACTATCTCACTCTTCCTCCCGCAGATTTAGTTTATGGCGATTATTATGTATTGGGATTTGACGCCGGAACGTTCATGTTTGAAGAGGAATTCGAAGTCAAACTTGCCGAGGATTATAACCAGGCCGGGATGGATAGAGCCGATACAATATACGGACCTATTACTCTTCCGGCTCAGCAGGAGCTCCGCCAGATAGTATGGGAGCATCACGACGTAGTGTTTTCCGCACCGGACGACAGCCGTTATTTTCTTAGCATACATGGCATAAGCCCGGCAGACAGGAATGTGTTGTTCGTAGACAACGTTTCTCTGCGCCATCTTGCCGGATCAACAGTACCGTCAGCCGTTACCGATCTAAAGGCTGTGGCCGACAGCAAAGGTCAAACAAGAATCACATTGTCCGGTACGCTTCCGAAAACAGATGTAGCCGGAAATCCTATTCAGAGTACAGGCTATATCAAAGTTATAAAAGGAGACAGAGAGATAGCTACTGTTGAAGTAAATGGCTCCGATACGTTTGAATGGACTGACGAGAACGCAGGGTATGGTGAAAACAACTATGTAGTTGTAGCCGGCAACGCCACAGGCGACGGTCTGGAGGCAAGATGCTCTGCTTTCGCAGGTTTCGTGTCGCCTAAGATGCCCGAGGATTGTGAACTCACCTATACAGGATCTGATTACAACGAGGTGGAACTATCCTGGAGTCCTGTTACCGAAGACCTTAACGGTAAAGACGTTACAGAGGCAGTTGTTTACGATGTAATACGTTCTCTCGATGGTGAAATGTCTTACAGATCTGAGGCCCAGAAACAAAATCGGCTTATCGACAATTTCTCGGGTCTTGACGCTCCCAAGTTTGTACAGTATGGCATTTATTCACTGGTAGACAATCTTGAAAGCAACATGATAGTGTCGCCTCAGATTCCTGTGGGCCCTGTGTGTCAGCTTCCAATTATAGAAGGATTCCTTAATGGAATAAAAATGCCTTACGGGCTTGAGACTTATGTTCAAGATGAGGATTCCGGACTTTACACTACCAATGACACAGACAAATATCAAAGCGCGGATGAAGATGGCGGTTACGGTGTCTTTATAGGCTATAATTCCGGAGAATCAACGATACTCTCTACCGCATGGATCAACATTCCGGAGGATGCCTTAGAACCGATTGCATCTATTCAATTTTTCGGTGAGGGAGATGCTATTGCCAATCTTATACACTTTGGCGTAAGCACAGATGTTTCAGAAGGGTTCAAATTAGAGCAATCATTTGAAACCGGTGGCATGGGTTGGCAGACAGTCTGGGTAGAACTTGACGAATACCGTGGAAAGGATATCCGTATAGCATTGAAATTCGAGACTGTAGGAAATACTTACTTGAGATTCGATGATTTCAGGGTTTACGACCGTGCCGACTCAGGCGTTATGGATAAAGTCTATTCTACCGACTGCACCATACTGGCAGGTTCAGGTATTCTCAGCATAAAAGGGACTAATGATGCGGAAGTCAATATCCATCGTATTGACGGCATGAAGATACACCATGGTCAAGGTGATATTACATTGAATCTTAATGCCGGAATTTATGTGGTAGGTGTTGGTGAAGAGATAGTAAAAGTGGTTGTAAAATAATAAGTTATATACATTATAATAAGCAGCTTATGAAAAAATTACTGACAGGTCTGATGGTTGCCGCTGTTGTAGCCATTCCAATGAGGGCCGAGGAGTTAACTGTGAATTTCGCTAATCTTGGACTTGACAACGGTGCGGGATTGACAGATTATAAAGTCAATGATAATCTGGCAATTTCTTCCACCGGTACCTGGAATGAAAGCAATCAGGATTTCCGCTTGTTTTCGGGTAGAAGTTTTTCTGTAACAGTTACGGATGCTACTCTGACGGGTGTCAGCATTACATGTAACGCAGGGCGCGGTTTCGGTGCGTTTTCAACGGTTACCGCAGATTCCGAAACAGCCTCATTTACTGCAGATCCTTTCTCATGGACAGGTGAGGCTATGGAAAGCTGGAGTGTAATCGCCACTCCTGCCAATATGAACGTTCGTATGGAGTCAATAACCTTCACATACACACCGAAGGCTGTTTCGGAAACGGTAACATCTGAATTCCTCTGTAAGGATATGGGTATTTCCGACGGAGAACCGATGATTGCGGGAGGTTATGAAGCCAACGAGTTTATCAACATAAACTTTGCACAGGGTTCGCATGCTGCTCAACCTATTTATATAGCATCGGCAGAGGCATTCCGTCTGTTTAATGGCCAGCAGGTTGTAGTTTCGGCAAAGAAAGGTGCCAAACTTCTGAAAATATCAGTCGCTACAACAGCTTCCAACACATTTGGTTATGGCGGAAAGGTTATAGCCGATGACGTAGTTCAGACTTATGAAACTGATTTCACATGGGTGCCTTGCGAATGGAATGGTTCGGCCGAGCAGAGCGTGGTGTTTGAAAATGGCTTTAAGACAGGCAACACTCGTGTTACTGGAATCACCGTTACCTATCAGACACCCGGCGGGGAACTTGTAATTGCTCGTCCTAAGATTGTTCCTACCGATGCAGACAATATGGTAGCCATTAACTGCGCTACAGAGGGAGCCTCTATTTATTACTCTCTTGATGGAACTGATCCGACCGAAGAAACCGGCACATTATATGAAAATCCGTTCACTATAACAGAGGCTTGCACCGTAAAGGCTATTGGCTTTATGGATGGGGTATCAAGTTCTGTAGCTTCTCTTGATGTATATTTACGTTCAGTAGACAGCCTTAAGGAATTCCTTGCCAATCAGTCTCCCGATGCTGTTACTATAAAATGTCCGGTAACAGCTATTCTTACACATGGTTCTTACCTGATGGTTAAGGATAACAAGGGTTCTTTTGCTATAGTTCGCAATACCAATTCAAGCCTTAATGAAGCCCTTAATGTTGAAAACGGCACCACATGGGCAAATATGGTGGCTACTTTTGATCCTTATGGATACTATGGTTATATACAGCCGGTTGAACTTGGTGCTATTTCCAAAGAAGAGCCTGTTACGCCTAAAGTCGTATCCCTGTCTGAATTTGGCACAGCTGTCGTTCCCTTTGAATATGTATCTATTCAGAAAGTAAAAGTAGAAAAAAGTGGATACTATGATCTGATGTTTACCGATGAAGAAGGCAACAATCTTTATGGATACATGACTTTTGGAGAAATCACAATTCCGGATTCCGAAAATGAAAATATCAGATATGATGTTACGGGATTCGCTTCATATGATTCTGAGGATTTGGAACTGTGGCCGGTTTCTTTCGTTATCAATACCAATACCGGAGTTATCGACATTAACGAAGATGTAGAAAACACACTTTATTTCAATACTCAGGGTATACGTGTTGAACGTCCTGTAAAAGGGTTCACTTATATCGTTGTCAAAGAAGGCAAAGCAAATAAAGTGTTGATTCGTTGATTTGACATAATATTATAGACCAAAGTAAAAATAGTAGGGTGTGGCTCTTTTTGAAGCCACACCCTATTGTTATCAGGTAGTTAGTTACTTTTTTGATTTGTAGAGCCGGAATCCTTTTCGTACATTTTCTTGATGATATGAGCCATGTGAGAGCGCGTGATGCCGAAATAAGAAGCAAGAACACGCATTGGAAGTTTATGTCGGCTGAACTGCATGTGCGGATTGATATCCTTGTAATCCTTATCTGTCATCCCTTTCATGAACCGTTCCACTCTTTCCGCCGCAGGGTAATTGTGAGAGTTGATACGCGCCTCCGAAGCCATGAGTTGATAAATCATCGCACCGCTGAACCAGTTGGACAGTTTGATATTTGTGGTGATGAGATCCAGGAAATCTCTTTTGGAAATTTTCAACATAATGACATCGGTGACTGCTATCAAATGAAAATTTGCGATCTCGCCCTTTACGAATCCTAACGGCGAGGCGAAAACGGTACCTTGACCGCCAAATCCATAAGTGATCTCATGGTCTTCATTATAGTAACTCAGACGTATCACACCTTTGCCGACAATCCACATGTCAGTGTTCACTTCGCCGTATTCCACAATATATTTCTTCGCTTTGAAACAGCATTTTTCCGCCTTGTCGAGCAACAGGTTGAACGCATCCCGATCAGGAGGGAAATAGGAATCGTGACAGATTGCCTCATATAGCAGTTCAATATCTTTATCGGTAAGCATATATCATAAATTTAAGAGAGCGTTTGATAAAAAATTCAACACTTTGGTTGGACGGTCGTATCGTTACATCTGCAAGACATCATTGCCCAAAGATACGAATTCCCGCAAAGATACACAATTTATTAAACAAGCTTTAAGGAATATTCGGTTGGTATTTGGAGGCGATTTGTATTTTTTATAACTTTGACACCGATTCTGTGGGTTTCTTCGGATTCCCCTGTTTCATTGTCAATAAAGGTCTGTATTCCTATGTAAGTTATATATGGATAGTGCAGATTTTGTTTTATTTTAATTTTTATTCTTACATGTTTTCTATTAAAAACTTTGCCTGCAATGTGGCCCTTGCCGCTTGTATGGTCGGAAGTGGATTGTCCGCGTATGCCGATACGTTTGTCGGTGATCGCGACGATTTCAGAGATGAGACCATCTACTTCGCGATGACGACCCGTTTTTATGACGGAGATCCGAAAAACAACGTGTGTTCCTGGGACAAACAGGAAGTTCAGATCGCCAACAATGACCCTGATTGGCGCGGTGATTTCAAAGGCCTTATCGACAAACTCGACTACATCAAGGCCCTCGGTTTTACAACAGTATGGATCACTCCTATCGTACAGAACGCCTCGGGAGAAGACTACCACGGCTATCACGCCATGGACTTCTCGTCGGTAGACCTTCGTTACGAAAGCCGTAAGGAATGGGGTTCCGAGAAAGATGTGAAATTCCAGGATCTTATCGATGCCGCTCATGCCAAAGGAATGAAGATTGTGCTCGACGTGGTTCTGCAGCACACAGGCAACTTCGGCGAGGTGAATCTCAATCCCCTTTTCACACGTAGCCAGAAGATTAAAAACCAGGCATCTGTTTCCGCTTCCCTGAAGCCAAATACCGAACGCCTTTCTTCCAACTACTTCGATCAGGATGGAAAGGCCCAGTATGCCGAGCGTTGGAAATATTTCAAAAATCCCCAATACGAACCCAATAACTATTACCACCACTACGGTACGGGCTGGAACTGGGACCTTCCCAACCGCTGGTGGGGTCAGATCGCCGGCGACTGCGTTGACCTCAACACCGAAAATGATTATGTGGCCAAGTATATAGTGGACTGCTACAGCAAGTTCATCGAGATGGGTGTAGACGGTTTCCGTATCGATACCGCAGGCCATATCTCGCCCCTCACTTTCAACAAACAGTTCATACCTCAGTTCCACGCTGTGGCCGAAGCCAACAAAGACAAGCGTCTGAACGGTTGCAAGTTCTTCATGTTCGGCGAGGTATGCCAGCGTTTCCAGGGTTCGGTGGTATATCGCGACCAGCCCAACCTCTCCAGCTATTTCTATACATGGAAGTCTGACCAGAGCCTTCTCGACCAGTTCGACGGTAGCCCCGAATGGTGGAAGACCCAGAACCTTCCCGAAGGCCACGACAGCCCGGTAGGTCCGATGGCTATCTGCGAGAAAGACACCAAAGACAAGCCGACTTCCAACAATGTGCTGATGCAGAACGGTAAATGGCATACTCCCGACTACTCTCAGGCTTCCGGTCTGAATGTAATCGACTTCCCTATGCACTATTGCTTCAACAATGCCGCCTCTGCAGTCGATATAGCCCAGAAGGGAGACAACAAGTATAACGATGCCTCTTACAACGTGGTATACGTCGATTCACACGACTATAGCCCCGGACCCAACGATGGTCAGCGTTTCAACGGCGGTACATCGCAGTGGGCCGAGAACCTCACGCTGATGTTCACCTTCCGCGGTATCCCCTGTATCTACTACGGCTCCGAGGTCGAGTTCAAGAAAGGGTTGCCTATCGACGTGGGTGGCGTAAACAACAAGACTCCCCGCAAGAACTCGGGACGTGCATATTTCGGCAACTATATAGAGGGTAGCGTAGACGCTTCCGATTTCGGTGTATACACCGCAAGCGGCAACGTTGCTGAAACTCTTAACGGCGACCTGTCGCAGCACATTATCCGCCTGAACCAGATTCGTGCGGCTGTTCCCGCGCTCCGCAAGGGCCAGTATACTTTCGACGGCTGTTCGGCCAACGGTGGCTGGGCTTTCAAACGCGCCTATAAGGAAGAATCTTACGCTCTCGTAGCCATCAACGGAGGTGCTACATTCACAGGTGTGCCCGACGGTACTTATGTAGACCTCGTTACCGGCGATTCCTTTACCCCCGCCGGTGGCAAGATTACCGTTACCGCTCCTGAGAGCCAGGGTCAGCTCCGCGTTCTCGTCAAAGATTGGAAGGGTGGCAAGATCGGCACTGACGGCAAGTTCATCTATGCCTCTTCGCCCGTAGCCCACGGCGGCAACCCCTCTTTCGATGATCCCGGTACCACCGAATATTACACCGCTGAAGATGCCGAAGGAGATGCGGCTGTCAAGTTCTCTCCCGCCGGCGGTACTTTCAAAACCGAAACGTTGACCGTAACCGCCCAGCTTAACGAAGAGGCTGTTTCGGGATGGTATCAGATTGCCGGACAGCAGAGAGTCAATATTTCAAAGACTACCGCCGAGACATTCACTATCGGTGCCGATATGGCTTTCGGTGAGACCGTTTCTGTTTCCTGGAGCGCCACCGACTCTACCGGTGAAACCTATACCGGTACTCTGTCTTACAAGAAAGTCGATCCCAACGCATCAATCTCTATCTTCGTTACCGGTTGCGAGTCTCCCAATGTTTACGCATGGGGCAAGAACGGCTCGGGTGCCGATGTTCAGCCCTGCGGCGCATGGCCCGGCAAGACCCTTACCGAAACTGTGGAAGTCGACGGCCGTCAGTTCTATTCAGTGACCTTCGACGACATGGAATCTGTAAATGTGATATTCAACAAGGGTGGAAACCAGACCGGCGATATCGAAGGTATAACCGAAGACACCTATTTTGAATATGACGGTGGTTCAAACGCCAAGAAGATCGATGTCAACGTTACTCCGGCTCCTGTAGTGCGCTTCTCGCCCAACGGCGGTTCGTTCACTGACAATCTCACCGTAAACCTCACCGTGGCCAACGCAACTTCGGCATGGTATAAGATTGGCGACGGAGCCCGTCAGGACATAAACGGCACCACCGCTTCCTTCACTATCGGAGATGACATGGCCGCAGGCGAAAGCGTTACCGTTTCCTGGAGCGCAACCAACGGAACCGATACCCGTACCGGAGCCGTAACCTTTACCAAGCAGAGTCAGGTAACCCCCGACGGAATCACCATCTATTACGACAACTCCATCACAAACTGGAGCAGTGTCAAGGTTCACTATTGGGGCGGCGAGTCAGCCTCTTCATGGCCCGGTGTCGACATGGTCAATGTAAATGGCAATATCTACAGCTATACTGTTCCGGCAGGTACCACCGGCCTTGTGTTCAACAACGGCGGCGGAGACCAGACTGACGATATCAACTCTGTAGAACACAACCATCTTTACAAGGGAACCGGAAACCGTGGTTGGGAAGATACCGGTATCTACAGCGGCACTTATGTAGAGAATATCGATGCAGCTCCCGAGGCTCCCGAATACTACGACCTTCAGGGTCGCCGTGTGCAGAACCCCTCGCGCGGTATTTACATCATGAAGCGTGGCAACAAAGTCGTGAAGACCCGCGTACGCTGATTTTTACGAACATTTTTACAGGAGGAATAACCCTTTTCGGGGTATTCCTCCTATTTTTTTGCCAAAAAGTTAGGTAATGTGAAAAATAATATTTAGTTTTGCTCCCACTAAGCGGCTTGGACTCATAGCTGCCTAACATTGGAAAACACATTGAAGACATTATTATCAGCCATGGAAAAAGTAGATAATCTTGACAGAAAGATTCTGAACATCGTCATGAACAACGCCCGCATACCTTCCAAGGATGTGGCAATCGTATGTGGCGTTTCTCGCGCGGCAATTCACCAGCGCATACAGCGCCTTATCGAAATGGGCGTAATTGTGGGCTCAGGTTACAATGTAAACCCCCGTATGCTCGGCTACAACACATGCACCTATGTAGGCGTGCGTCTCGAAAAGGGCTCCATGTACCGCGAGGTAGTCACCGAACTTGAAAAAATACCCGAAGTCGTGGAGTGTCATTTCACCACCGGCCCCTACTCGATGCTTATAAAGGTGTATGCCCACAACAACCAGCACCTTATGGAGCTTCTTAACGATAACATACAGCATATCCAGGGCGTTGTCGAGACCGAAACCCTCATCTCTCTCGAACAGTCCATGGACCGTCAGCTGCAGCTTGAAGTCGATCCCGACCGTCTGCGTTGATGATAACCGCTGAATGAAGTTATATTTAACCCCCCGCATCGGGCCATCGGCCGGGTTCGGGGGGTTAAGACATACCGATGAACATACCTACGAAAATGAAAAAGAATCTACTATATTCAGTTATTGCGGTCGCGCTCCTCGCTCTGACCGCCTTCCTTTTCTTTTTCCCCGACGACGTGCAGGGCAATGTGCTTCAGCAGCACGATATAATGCAGGGGCTCGCGAATGGCCAGGAAGGAAAGGCCTTTCATGAAGAAACCGGCGAGACTACACGCTGGACCGACTCTCTTTTCGGAGGTATGCCCAATTTCCAGATAGCACCCTCCTATCCGGCTAATTCGATGCTCGATTGGGTGGGCAAGGTTTTCATGCTCGGACTACCCTCTCCGGCGAACCTGCTTTTCGGAATGATGTTCGGCTTCTTCATAATGTGCCTGTGCCTGCGCATGAAATGGCCTACCGCCCTCTTTGCCGCCGTGGCATGGGGATTTTCGTCATATTTCATAATAATCATAGGTGCCGGACATATATGGAAATTCCTTACGCTCTGCTATATACCCCCTACGATAGGGGGCCTCGCGCTGCTATATCGGGGTAAGTATGTATGGGGTACGGCTATCGCCTCTCTTTTCGGCGCTTTGCAGTTGCAGAGCAATCATCCCCAGATGTCTTATTATTTCCTGATTGTTGTATTCTGCCTGGCTCTCGCCTGGCTCTGGACAGCCGTGAAGGAGGGTCGGGTACGCCGTTGGCTCGCCGCTACAGGTCTGGCCTGCGTGGCCGGTGTGCTGGCTGTGGGTGCCAATTCCCCTTCGCTCTACAACAGCCTTGAATACAGTAAAGAAACCGTGCGCGGACGCGCTACCGAACTGACTGCCGGTGGCGAGGTCGCCGCTGCCGGTATGGATAAAGATGCCATAACGGCATGGAGCTATTCTCCTGCCGAGACGTTTACCCTTCTTATTCCCAATGTGAAGGGTGGCGCTACCATAAAACCCGTGCATGGCGAAAACAAGATTCTGGCTACATCCGACACCTCCGATGCCGCCGAAGTCGCCCTTTCGCCTGAAGAGATTCAGTTTGTGTCGCAGTTCCCCCAGTATTTCGGCGACCAGCCTATGACCAACGGACCGGTATATGTAGGAGCTTTCGTGTTGCTGTTGGCCATGCTGGGATTGTTCACATTGCGCGGAAATGTTGACGCTCCTTTGAAGTGGGCCCTTCTTGCCGCCACTGTCATTGCCATACTGCTCTCCTGGGGGCATAATTTCCCGGGTCTCACATATTTCATGATAGACCATTTCCCGGGTTACAACAAGTTTCGCGCGGTAGCTTCCATACTGGTGGTGGTGGAATTCACCATACCTCTCCTGGCCGCCATGACTTTGCGGCAGATGGCAAGGGAGGATGATTATTTCTTGCGCTACCGCACCACGATTTTCGCCGTGTTCGGCATAGGTGCCGCTGTCTGCTTTCTCGGGTGGGTTTCTCCCGGCATATTCGGCACACCTTTCAGTGCCCAGGAAAGAGAATTCCTTTCGGCCAACGGATTGCTTGGCAATCCGGCTTACGCCAACGCTCTGTCGGCAGTATCTAAGGGACGTCTCGGCCTTGTGAGCGCCGATTCGTTGCGTTCTCTAATCTATATAATAGGATGCTGTATAATCCTGTGGCTGTGGAGCCGTAAGATCTTGGGCAAACCATATCTTTGGATTTCCCTGCTCTGCGCCCTCGCTCTGATCGATCTCTTCGGCGTAGGCAAGCGATATGTCGATACAGACAACTTCGTGGAGGGCGCCGAACAGAACGCACCTTTCGCTCCGACTCAGGCCGATTCGCAGATTCTTCAGGACAAGTCGCATTATCGCGTGATGGATATAGACGGTTTCGGGGAGGCACGTTCTTCTTATTTCCACAAGACCATAGGGGGTTACCATGCGGCCAAGCTCACACGTTACAACGACCTTATACAGCACCAGATTATGAAGAACAACCCCGAGGTGCTGAATATGCTCAACGCCAAGTATTTCATACATGACGGCAACGCGATAGCGAATCCCGATGCGAACGGCAACGCCTGGTTTGTAGATTCACTGATATATGTGGCAACGCCCGATGCCGAGATGAAGGCTCTCGACTCGATCAACACTCTGCGCTCGGCCGTGGCCGATGCCAAATTCAAATCGGTTCTCGGCAACGCCGTTCCCATTGTGGCCGGCGATACCATATATCTGACTTCATATGCGCCCAACCGTCTCGCTTACAGATATAACAAGAGTAAAGATGGAGTGGCTGTATTCAGCGAGGTCTTCTTCCCCTGGGGCTGGGGGGCCACGGTAGACGGCAAACCTGTGGAGATAGGTCGTGTGGATTACGTTCTGCGTGCGTTGCGACTCCCTGCCGGAGCGCACGATGTTGAATTCCGGTTCGATCCCAAGAGCGTGCGTGCTACGAATGCCATTTCCATCACATCGGTAATTCTGATTTACCTGCTTGGTGCCTTGGGAGTCGTAGGTCTGGTGATTTACTTCAGGAAGCGCATGGAAAACGACGGCAAGAAAAAACCGTAAGGGATGTCCATTTCCGATAAAATAAACCGGATACGCCACAGGCATGGCTTCGGGGTGCATTCCCCGTTGGGGTTCTCGCTGGTGAAGAATGCCTTATGGCTTCCACGCGGCTACGCTTTCTATGGCGAAACCGACATAGATGACTATCCCTTGCCGAAGAGAGAACGAAACAGATGGCGGCGGCTCCTCAGAGCCGTCGCCTATTTGGGTCTCGGAAGCGCGGTGGCCCCGAAAGATTGTCCGCGTCATCTCGATGGGGTACTGAGTCTGGCGGGTTGCACATTGCGGAGACTCTCGCATGCCGAATGCAAAACGGTATCGACACTCGCGCAGTCTACCGACATGCTCGTAGACCTCGCGGGCACTTGTCCGGAGGAAGAGGTAGCGGCTTTTCTCGCCCTACCGGGAAAGGTAGCGGTCAGGAAACTGACTTCCGCCACGCAGCCCGAGTCGATACCGGGAGACTTGATACTGCTCTTCCGCGACCGCTACATAGCCCTCTCGCGCCCCGGCATGGCCCGAACCCTCTACACTTTCTGAGCCGAACCTTTAATTTTGAAGGCTTTAAGGTTCTTAGGGTCTTTAAGGTCCTTAGGGTCCTTAAGGTCTTTAGAGCCTTTAAGGTCTTTAGGGTCCTTAAAGTCTTTAGAGTCTTTAAGGTCTTTAGGGTCATTAAGGTCCTTAGAGACTTTAAGGTCTTTAGAATCCTCTGTTTTTGCGTCGGAGTGTTGACATCCGTTCTGAAAATCCTCCGTTTTTAACAAAATCTTCTGAAAGCCGCTCCAATTGCTTAAAAAGAAGATAGTCCGCCTGATTTATAAGGATTATAGCCATATTGGCTATAGTTTCAGGAGGGCGGGTTTCAATAAGTTTCATAAAAAACATAGCTTCATTGTGCTCCCGACCGAGGCGACGCATCGCCTCGTACTCCTCACTACCTTTATGCCATTGTGAAGCACCTCTGGTTTTAAGATAGTCCTCGTAATCTTCAAGCAATTCCTTCAGACTTGCCTTGGCTACATTAATGAGTTTGATTTCGGTTTTGGCTGAAGTTGATGCAGCCGCGCAACCTTCCACAATATTCTGTTTGCCGCTACGCGCAGCCTGAATCATCTGGTCTACAGTGCGGTCGCCCCGGTTAAGGAACTTGTTACAGAAAAAGTATGTAATTTGGAAAATTACATCGCTTTTTTGATAACTGAGCAAGTTCTTGTAATTGCCAGTATTGGGAATCAGCTCATTCATGCGCTAAATGGCTTTAAAGTTAAAAGGTTCTTGTGGCAATACTAATGTTGTTCACAGACAATGACTATTTTTAGCCGAAAAGCTTGGGCCAGACCATTGTCCAATGTCTTGAAACGTTTGCCTATTTATTGCAAAAATAGGAATATCTTATAACAAAAACAATTGTGGCCTAATTGCATTTTACTTGATGTCAAGGATGTTGGAATTTTTTATAAACCATACTTGGCAAGAGTCTTAGCCTTTCTTCCATATTTTAGAATTCTTATCAGGTTAATTTTAGATTCGTCGATGCTATAGATATATAATTCTTATATTTTTTCCCAACTGGTTTATTGTTTTTTCTGGATTGAAACTATTGCGTAATGCAGCTGTTTGGTTATCTCGCAGTTGAAGCTATATAAATATTGTCTGCGAAAATTTGTAAAATAGGATATTTGTCCTCATATTTGCATATAAATATTAAAAATGACAATAATTTAGCGTTTATGAGTAGATTTGCAGTTCTTGTTACTTAATTTCTTGTATTCCTGTCAATTTATGCTTATCCCCAGCAAGAATATCTTGCTGAAAATGACTATAAATATGGAGGATACGAAATATCATGTGATAACATTGCAGCGGACGGAATAGGGTCGTCATATATCGACCATACTTTCTCGCTGACGCAGAATGAAAATATATCCGATTACGAATGGAGATTTTGATTGAAAGATAAATCGGGATGTTATACTCTGGTATCGCAGGGAACTGATATTGATTTCACTATTGGAGAAATTAGTTCGCCTCATAATTATGATATCAATATCAACGGGGATTTGGAAGGACGCATCGAATGCGATTACATAATAGATGGTAAGGAGTATAGCGCGCTTCCGTTTAATATTTTACTTGAATTGGAACCAATTATATTGTCAATAGACAATATCTTGGTTGACAGAAAAGATTTTGGATTCAGTTTGAATTTCGATGTCAATTACAGGGGTTCTGACAGTGTAGTGGTAGAGATAGAGGAGGAATATAGCACTTCATTACGTTCATATAGATTTGACGAACCATTTGTCGCGCATATATTTACCGGTAACATATCATCTCTTTATTACAGTTGGGTAACGGTAATAGTAGAGAATAAATATGGGCGAGTATCTGAAACAATGGAATTTGAACCGGTTATCCTGGCAGTTCATTGGAAAATATATCGGAAGAGGATTGTGAGATTGAACTAATATCTCTGAATGGAACAGTAGCATACAAAGGAAGTCTGGAATATCTCTCCAGTATATGTATTCAACCGGGAATATATATAAGAAAGAAGTCGTATTCTGACGGGCAAATAATGACAGAAAAACTAATAATCAAATGAGAGATTCATATTAGAGAATGTTTGAATTTAACACGAATTTATAATTGAGAGATTACTTGGAAATTCTTTCCATCCCCCCGAAGGTCTTTTTTGGCTGTTTGCGCCAAGATTTCGTCGGTTACGGTGCCCGCACCGCGCCCTCCTCAACTTGCGGAAACATCTCAAAAAATCCTCTTCGTGAGAATGGAAGTTAAATCCAAACATTCTCTAAGATTGAGAGGATTTTCAAGGGTTTTATGTTTCTTTTCGGAGGCGAGGGTCGAGGCCCGTAACGGAGAAAAGGAAGAATTTCCGGAAATAAGAATGATGTTTATCCGGAATATTTGATATATTAGAGCTATAATTTCATTCCATGGATTTGAACGCTCTCTTTTCCGATTTCGGTGATTATCTTCGTCTTGAACGTGGGCTCGCCTCCAATACTATCGAGGCGTATGCCTCAGACCTCGCCCATCTCGGTTTCTATCTGGAAAGCAACGGTATCGCGATAGAATCGCTGACACCTGACGATATACACAATTTCATGGCCTCGCTCAGAGATATAGGCATCGGTGCCCGTTCTCAGGCCCGGTTGCTGAGCGCGGTCAAGGCTTTCTGCCGTTATCTTCTTGCCGAAGAGGTTATTGAAACCGATCCTGCGGCCAATATCGAGACTCCTAAACTGGACCGCACGCTCCCCGACGTGCTCTCGGTAGAAGATATAGATGCAATGGAAAACGCCATCGACCCGGACAGTAACGAGGGGTTGCGTAACTTGGCTATCATCGAATTGCTGTACGGAAGCGGTCTCCGCGTCTCGGAACTGTGCGATGTGCGCATATCACGTATGAACCTTGACGAGGGGTGGCTGCTTGTTGAGGGTAAAGGGAGCAAGGAGCGGATGGTGCCTCTTTCACCGCGAAGCGTTTCGCTCATACGGCAGTGGCTTGCCGAGCGTTCGGCCATGACTCCTAAGAAAGGGGATGGCGACATTCTTTTTTTGAACCGTCGCGGCGGCCGCCTCAGCCGGGTGATGATATTCTATATAGTGAGAGACCTGGCCGAAAGGGCCGGATTGGGCAAAAAAGTGTCGCCCCACACGCTGCGCCATAGCTTCGCCACCCACTTGCTGGAAGGAGGGGCCTCGCTGAGGGCCATTCAGGAAATGCTCGGCCACGAAAGTCTCTCCACCACCGAGATTTATGTCCATCTCGACCGCTCGCGCCTACGCACCGAGCTTCTACGCTGCCATCCGCATTTCAGAGAAAGGGTTCAGGGGCCTTAAAGATTTTCGGTCTTTGACCTTGAAGAATTGCATGGAATTTACGAACAGAAACTATTATGTTATGGGAAAATCAATGAAATAAGATTATCTTTGTAATTTAAATGAAGATAATACCGACAAGCACTCTGTTAGAAATTTATTAAACATGCTCTACGTGACTTCGATATGAAAACGGTTTTATTGGTGTGGGTTGCTCTGTTTATGATGATACCGACAATGGTTGCCGGTATTGATTCAGACAACTATAAAATCAATCGTTCATGCCAGGCGCAGATCGACAGTGCGATATTGTATATGACACATCGGCGCTACACTGAATTGGCGCATCTTGGCGGTAAAATCGAATCCGCCGGTAAAAAGGATAAAGATAATGTAACCGAAAATATCGGCAAGGCATTGCGACTACGCGGCTTGGTGAACAGTTATTCGGATACCGGAACCTCCGATTATGCCATGTCTCTTTCCAATGTACAACGCTCTATCCTGGCAAAAACCGAGTCCGGAGTATTGGATTCCCTGACCATTGTCTCCATGAAACCGGAAATACGCGAGATGCTTTCCTACATCAATCTGGCACTCGCTTCTTTCTGTCTGAATTCAGACATGGACTATTCGCTCGCTATGGAATATGCAAGTAACGCCCGTCTGCTCGGACAAACCATACCGATGCCTATTGTCGAGGCGGAGGCTATGGGGTTGCTTTCATGCCTCATGCTTATCAATCATGACCCCGCAGGAATAAGGATATTTGAACAAGGATTGGTGAAAGCCAGAAAATCAGGTAATGTATCGATGGTTTTCACCTTACTTGCCAATCTTGCCAATATGAAGTTCGAGGATGGGAAGCATGACGAGGCGTTCACTTATCTTCAGGAAGCTGATAAAGTCGCAGTCGCTAACGGAATGCGCAACGAACGAATATATATCCATACATTTTACGGTAATATCTATTCTCATCTGGAACGCTATGCGGAGGCGGAAAAAGAATATCTGAAAGCTGTAACTTCTCCTTATAAAGGGAACATATATTATTGGGGATATGCTCTTTACTCCTATGGAACCTTCCTCCAAGGGCAGCATCGTTATGCCGAGGCATTGAAGGTATTCCGGACTGCCAAAAACGAGACCGCTCATTGCAAGCCGTTAAATTATTACGGTGGTGTACTTCAGGGCATAGTGGACTGTGAAGAAACGCTGGGGCATTATCGCGAAGCGTTGCAGGCATCGCGTGAGTATTCCGACTTTGTAGCCGACATGCAGTCGCGAGGACATGAAACCGATGCTTGTCTGTTCCATTTATGGGATGAGGTGTCAAAACAGAGGGAAACGAATGCTCTTCAGAAACTCGAACTGGCCGAGAAACAGCGGTCGTTGCTGATTCTCGGTGCGGTGGCACTCTTCATTCTTTTAGCTGCGGTGGCTGTAATAGTGATATGGAGACGTACTCGCAGTTATTACCGTAATCTTGTGAAGGCGAATCTGAACTGGCTTGAAGAGACACGTCAGGAAGAAGGACGTATGAAAGCGGATGTTACTACCAAAGAAATCCCCGATGAAAGAAAGAATATCTATTTAGATAAGCTCGACCGGTTGATGAAGGAGGATAAAATATATCGTGAAGCTGATCTGACACTTGAAAAAGCCGCGATGATGGTGGGGACTAACAGAACATATCTGTCGCAGATTATCAATGAGAAAACAGGGTCGTCCTATTCCACCTACGTGAACGAATTCCGCCTGTGCGAGGCTATGGAGATTCTTTCGAATCCGGACTGCAAGGACCCGATGAAAGCGGTTGCGGCAAAAGTCGGATTTGCGTCGCTGTCGAACTTCTATACATTGTTCAAGCAGAAGACCGGTATCTCGCCGGCTGTTTTCCAGAAGACGGCAAGTAAGTTGAGGGGAGAAGGGGGCATCAGTCGTTAGTCATTTGTCATTTGTCATTTGTCATCGGTTTTAACTATCCTAACATCCTAATGACAAATGACAAATGACTAATAACAAACGACTAATGTCTAATGACTACCTTGGTTGCTTTTCCTCCGGATACCTTTATGTACATTCCGGCGGGTTTGGCAAGACGGCGCCCCATCAGGTCATAGTATGCGATATCGTTGTCGGAAGCATTTACCGTTGCTACACCAACGCCCTCATGAATAACGGAGAATTTCAGTTCCAGACGACCGCCGGCGTAGATGCCTCTGATCATAGGGTCCGCCGAGGCTTCATCGCGGTTGATTCTCACTATGCCCCAGCGAGCCGGGAAGACGAGCGTATTGTCGTTCTCGATAGTGCAGGTAAGGCCTTTCGTGAACTGGAGACCCGGGTTCTGATAATCGCCACTGAAAGCGGTTATGGTGCAGAGGTAATTGTCCTCGTACCATCCCACTGTGTTGGGAGTCTCGGGATCTGCCAATGTGGCGGTGGAGGTACTTTCATCAATGATGAAAGTCATGGGTCCCAGCTCATCGGTCAAATTCGGATTGAAGCCGTCAATCGTCAGTCGGTTGTTTTCAAACTGTGCCAGCAGTGCCACAGTGCCGTTGGTCTGCTGCAATGCGGAACTCTGATAGGTATATGTCATCGTGGCGTTGGGGCGTACCATCTCGGCTGCTTTTACCACGTATGCTATGTCGTTGTCGTACTGAGGGTAAATGAAACCCCATATGCCTTCAAATACGATTTTACCTTCGGTTTCGAAACTTGCAGTCACAGGCCCCTCCGTCAGGACGAAATCCCCTTCGGTTTCCTTGAGAAGTGCCAGGCTTACACAACTGCCCCAGTAATTGCCTTCCTGACCGGCTTGAAATGTAAGGGTTTTCGCTTCCTCATCGACAATGGCTTTAAGAACGGTACCATTGAAGCTGGTGCTGATAATTCCACTGACCTCGACAATATCGGGTGTATCTGTAGCGGAGATGGTAACTGTGGTTCGCGAGGTAGAACCGTAGTCATCGGTAGTGTTCATCAGATAGGAGCCGGTGATGTCATCGGCGGCATACGCGCATGCGGCGGCACTCATGACAGCGGCAATAAATAAAGTCTTTTTCATGTCTTTTATGTTTTATTTCAATATTTTAGTTGATTTGACCGTACCGTTGTCATATTCAGTGGTTACGATGGTCAGGCCCTTGTCTGAGGGTCGGTTCAGACGCTGGCCGTCGGCTGAATGATAGAGTGTGCGTACAGGCTTGGCAACGGATGATTCGATTGCAGATACGCCCGAGGGGTCGTAGTCATAAACTACCACGTCATCGAGTTTTACCATATAGATACCTTCGCTGTCGTGATGACGGAAAGCGGCATGCATCTCCTTGCCGGCATATTCCGAAAGGTCTATCTGATGGAAATGCCATTCGGTGTCGTCAAGTTTTTCGGTGGCGACTTCCTTGTAGTTTTTAATGTCAAACGGAGCTTCGGGATCAAAGGCCCCCTCGGCCACGTATACCGAATAGATGTCTCCGGGACGTTCTATAAAGTCGCCGGCGGCATACCATGTAAGCCATGCTCCATCTGCAGGCACTTCGAACGACGGAGAAAGTGTCCAGTTGTCAGGACGGAAGGTTCGCCAAGTGCCGTTGAAGTAGTCTCCTGAGAAAGATACCACGCATTCCTCGCCTCCATGGACGTGGTTCTTAGGATATCCGCCGAATACATTGAAGGCGAGATTCCAACAATCCCCGTCTCCGTCGCGGTCGTAGATAGCCCAGTTGGCGGCATCATCCTCGAAATCCTCGAGCATAATTATGCCGTCGGTAGAGATGGCATCTCCCGAGACTTTGAGCTCATAGTCACCGATAGAAGTGATGAATGTCATCGTAGCCTCATGGTGTCCGTCGCTGTAAGGGGCGAAGTATACCGGTACGTTGAGATATTGGTTGAACACTGCTGTAGTCGAGGGGCAGTCGCCGTAGAAATCGCCGTCGCATACTATCTCGTAAATCTCGAGAGGCGTAGTAGACATGTTGAGGAAGGTAACGCTCTTGGCAGTTTCCTTGCCTACATGTACTGGTTCAAACTCCACTTCCGATTCAATCATCACCGCGGCATCCTCGTCGGGTATCAGTTCGAGTGATAGGTCGTAGATTTCAACGCGGTCTTCACCTCCGTAGGCATTGTCGCCGTACTGAAGATAGTTGAATGACACGTAACATTCACCCGGGGTGCACATCAGCGGCATCAAATCGGGCTCCTCGAAATACGGGAACAGGGAAGAGTCCATGTCATGCTGGCCACAGACAACGGTATAATGCTGTTGCTGTTCCGTCTTTATACCTATTAAGAGGTAATCTGTCCACATTCCGTTGACAGCCTCGTCGCAGTCTATCCTGCCTTTCCAACCGAGGCGTCCGAAATAACCTTCGGGAACGTTGAAATTGGCTGTGAGGCTGCAGGATGTAATTTCCCTGTCGGGTACCTTGGCGGTGCTGTTGTATGCCTTGCCGTTTTCAATAAGGAAAGGATTCTGCTCGTCTGTCTGGAATGTGAAGTCGCCCGAGGCAACGATGGTCTGGAAGTCAGGCATTTCGCGTACAAGGGCCGAGCAGGGTATCGTGTAGGAACCCGCCGAGGTCTCGACGGTTATTTCCTCGTCATACTGTCCGGGAGCAGTGGCACTGAACTTGACGATCATGTTCATCTCTTCGAGCGAGCCTACGGCTTCAGGAATATCGGAGTTCGAGAAGTGCTCGGAGGGGGTTACAGACAGTATCCCAAGCGGTTGCGTTCCTGTGTTGAGCAGTTTTAAGTCGACATATTTTCCGACTGCCTGACCCTGTTTTAAAAGCGAATTGGGGAAGATGAGACCGGGGGTGAGAATGTGCGCTTCGTTGGCTTCCATTGGTTTCTCTTCGAAGCACAATGCTCCTACATACATAAAATCGTTCTCATTGAAAAACGCAGCAAAGTTCAGCAGGTAGTTGAACTCAACAGTATGGCTGCCTTCTCCGAACATCACCTCACCTGAGATATCCTTGTTGATCATTTCGGTATAACATCCCCATTCATTACCGTCGACTATGACGGAGGGAATGGCATAATAGGTATTGCTTGTCGAGGCGCCTTTCCATGAGAACGTGCCCACATGTCCGGGTGATACATTGACTGTGACCCGTAGATATGATGATGTAATGCTTCCGGCCCCTGTAAGCTCGGAGCGTGCGCTCCGCTGTCCGTCAGCATCATAGGGTACGAACGGAAAATTTGCTCCTGTATAGAATGTCATTTCTCCCTTGTCAATAAGGTATGAGAAGTCAGGCATCTGGAGAGCGTGGCCGTAGGTGTCGATATTCACATTTCTGTCGGCGCATGAAATCGATATCGCACCATGTTTGTCTCCGATAGTCTCCGGAGTGAACACAGCTTTAACATCAGTGGTCTTGTTGGCTGCCAAGGTCAAGCTGTTTTTAGCCACCTTGAAATCACCTTCTGTAGTTACGGAGGCATTCAGCGGAGCGTTGCCAAGGTTGAATATCCTGATGTTATTTTCAATGGACTCTCCGGCATAGCAAGAGCCGAAGTCGAGGTCTGTGGTGAATGTAACGGGACGGCTTACCGTGAGGTCTCCGTTCATCAAGGCTCCTTTATAGATGCATTTGAAACCCACGAATGAACCTGTGGAATCGTACATCATGGCACCGAAGTTCTGCGTCGTGCTAACAGTTCCGTCGGCGTTTATGTGAAACTGCAGTTCCTCCTCGGGCGACATCTGCCCCGTGTGGTCGACAGTTCCGCATATGAGTGCGGACGGATACGCGCCGAAGATATTTCCGACGAGTGTCGCTTTGTCAAGCTGATGCGGGGTCGGGATTGATATGGTGTTGGTGTTTTGGTCGTATTTGCCGGTTATGTCGAACTCCTGTGAGCCATCGAACGGGTAACCTTCCACGAGATTGAAAAGATTGGAGATGGTTGCGGTGGTGCCGTTTATGGAGATTGAGACATCGTAACTCAGGAAGTCTCCTCCGGAGTATGAGAATACGGTTCCACCGTCGGCATAAAAGCTTTGGAAAGCTCCGCGATAGGTGTAGGTTTCTCCTTCGGAAACCCGGCGGATTGTTTTTTTCGGACGGAAGGTTTCAGCGTGGGCGACCGGCTGTTCCGGCCGGTTGACGGTGCATGGCACCGAGATGTTGAGAGGGTCGGCCTTATGTCTGGCCTGTCTGGTTCCCGGAGGTGCTGCCAACGCCGAAAGCGAAAGCAGGCCGGCAGCCAGTAAAAGGTAATGACGTAACATAAATATAGGTTTATTTTGTATGGTTTGTAGTGTGATCTTTCATCCTGTTTCCGGGTGCGTTCCGGCAATCCGGATGAAAATTCTTTATTTGCTTTATCGCAAATTTAATAATTCAGCGGTTTGTGCTATAAGAATGGGAATTTTTAAGATTCAAAATACACAATTTTACCTTTTTGAAGTTGTAAGTTGGAGATAATCGGGAACTTTGACTGTCAGATTCAACTTGTTTTGTGAATTCCGGGAGTTTTGTGAATTATTGGAATTGTGAATGTTTGGGAATTTTCATTATCTTTGTAGTGTACATAAATGTGCGCTTTTTGCCGATGAAAGACCCTTTGAAGATATATTGTGTCAACCTTGAACGTTATGTCGACGTTGAAGGTGGCGAGACCCTTGCCGAAGTCGCCGCCAGACTGGCTCCGGTTCTTGACCTCGATCCTATCTGCGCCCGAGTCAACAATAAGACCGAGGATCTCTCCTTTCCGGTTTTCTCGCCTAAAATGGTAGAGTATCTCGATGCCTCCTCGCAATCGGGCCGGCGTGTCTACACGCGCTCGCTGTCAATGATGCTTTACAGGGCTGTGGAAGATATACTGCCCGGCGCCACACTGCGCATAGAGCATTCCATCTCGCACGGCTATTATTGCCGTCTGTTCAAACCGGGTCTGAACGAGGCTATGGAGATTGCTCCCGGTCAGGTAGACGCCATCAAGGAGCGCATGCGCGAGATCGCGGAACTCGATATACCTTTCGTGCGCAAAGACCGCCTTACGGAAGATGCCCTGAGAATTTTCCGACGTCAGGGTCTCGACGCGAAGGTGCAGTTGCTTGAAACCACACGTCAGCTATATACCACATATTACAAGCTCGGAGACCTCGCCGATTCCTACTACGGCGCACTGGCTCCCTCGACCGGGTACATAAGGGTATTCGATCTGATTCCATACAAGGAGGGAATGCTTCTTCTGGGCCAGGATAAGGATGACCCCAATTTTCCGGCCTCTCCGATAGTACAGGAGAAGATGTATCGCGCCTTTACAGATTACCTGAAGTTCAACCGTATTATACAGGTGTCGAACGTAGGCGAACTCAACAGAGTGGTGCAAAACCATAAGACCGAGAGTCTGATAAACGTGGCCGAAGCCATGCACGACAAGCTGCTCGGGCGTATCTCCGACGAGATTCTGCGTCGCCACCGCGAAGGTGGAGCGAGGATAATTCTCATAGCGGGACCTTCTTCATCAGGCAAGACCACTTCGGCGAAGCGTCTGGCCATACAGCTGATGACAAATCTCATGACGCCCAAGATGATTTCGCTTGACGACTATTTCGTGAACCGCGAAAACACTCCCCTCGACGCTGACGGCGACTACGATTACGAATCGCTCCATGCCCTTGACCTCGAACGGTTGAATTCCGACCTGTCGAGATTGTTGGCCGGCGAGGAGATAAACCTGCCCACCTACAGTTTCGAGCTGGGACAGCGTATAGAACGCCACCGTCCGCTGCGCCTCGGTCCTGACGATGTGCTGGTTATAGAAGGCATCCACGGCCTGAACCCCGAACTGATTCCGGACCTTGATCCCAAAGATGTATATAAAGTATACGTGTCGGCCCTTACCACCCTCGGAATCGACGACCACAACTGGATATCCACTACCGACAACCGTCTGTTGCGCCGCATAGTGCGCGACTACAAATATCGTCATACCTCGGCCCGCGAGACGATACGCCGATGGCCCTCCGTAAGGCGTGGCGAAGAGAAATGGATATTCCCCTTCCAGGAGAACGCCGACGCTACTTTCAACTCATCGCTGCTGTTCGAGTTGGGTGTGATGAAGTCTTACGCCGAGCCGTTGCTGAACGAGGTGCCCCATGATTGCCCCGAATATACCGAAGCCCACCGCCTGTTGCGCTTCCTGAGTTATTTCATATCGATTCCCGCCGACCAGATTCCCGCCACATCATTGCTGCGCGAGTTCCTCGGCGGCTCCTCTTTCAAATATTGATGTCAGATGAAGGAATTCGAAGAAGATGACATAGAGAAATTCGAAACCCTCATAGAAGAGCAGAACGAGGTGCTGGCCCGCAAGGAACTTGAGGGTCTCCATCCGGCCGATATAGCCGAATTGCTGCGGCAACTTTCCCTGAAACAGGCGGAATGGGTGTTCAACCTCATCACCGACAAGGAGCAGAAGGCCGAGGTGCTGATGGAGCTTGACGAGGAAGACCGCAAGAAGCTGCTGCAACACATGGAGCCGGAGCAGATAGGCGAGTTTATCGATCTTCTGGATACCGACGATGCCGTAGACCTTATACAGGAACTCGATGCCGATGACCGTGAAGAGGTAATACAGCATATCGACGATGTGGAGCAGGCCGGCGATATCGTAGACCTGCTGCAGTACGACGAAGATACCGCCGGCGGCCTCATGGGCACCGAAATGGTGGTGGTGAATGAAAATTGGTCTATGCCCGAGTGTCTGCGCGAGATGAGACGGCAGGCCGAGGATCTCGACAACCTGTATTATGTATATGTAACCGACGATTCCGACAGGCTGAAAGGGATATTCCCTCTCAAGAAGATGATCACCCATCCGTCGGTGTCGAAGATAAAGCATGTAATGGAGGCCGATCCGGTATCGGTAAAGACCTCCACACCCATCGACGAGGTGGCCATCGACTTCGAGAAATATAACCTGGTGGCGATGCCGGTAGTAGACAGCATAGGGCGTCTTGTAGGTCAGATTACCGTCGACGATATCATGGATGAGGTGCGCGAACAGAGCGAACGCGACTACCAGCTGGCTTCGGGTATCAGTTCTGACGTGGATGCCGACGACTCTGTGTTGCAGCAGACCAAGGCCCGCATACCCTGGTTGCTCATAGGAATCGTGGGCGGTATAATAAACTCGCTGATCCTTACCGGTTTCGAGGCCCAGATCGCGGCTGTAACCGCTCTGGCAATATTTATCCCCCTTATAGGCGGTACCGGCGGTAACGTGGGTGTGCAGGCTTCGGCTATCGTGGTGCAGGGTCTTGCCAACGGCAGACTCGACATTAAAAACGCATGGCGTCAGATAGGGCGTGAGTCGCTGGTGGCTATGCTCAACGCCATCATAATCTCTTCGGTGGTATTACTTTATGTACTTATAACCCAACCGAAGATGTACGCCGTATCGTTTGCCGTAGCCGCATCGCTCTTCTGCGTGGTGATTTTCGCTACGGTCTTCGGTACGCTCGTTCCACTTACCCTTGAAAAACTGAAAATAAATCCGGCACTCGCTACCGGCCCCTTCATACAGATTACCAATGATGTGGTTGGTCTGCTCATATACGTTTCAATGTCAATATGGATGCTGAAGGTTATGCCTTTGCCGGCCGGTTAGGTTTTTTAGTTTTTAGTTGCTGGTTTTTAGTTTTAGTGATAAGGTCTTTAAGAACCCTAAGGACTTTAAGGACTCTAAAGACCTTAAAACCTTTATAGACACTCCATGAGCGCGAAAATAGTTGAGACCCCACTGATGAAGCAATATCTGGAGATGAAGCGCAAGCATCCCGATGCCATTCTTCTTTTCCGCGTAGGCGACTTCTACGAGACATTCTCGGACGATGCCGTCGAGACATCGCGCATACTGGGGATAACACTCACACGCCGTGCCAACGGTTCGGCGCAGCATGTAGAGCTGGCGGGATTCCCTCACCATGCCCTCGATGCCTACCTTCCCAAGTTGGTCAGGGCCGGAAAGCGTGTGGCCATATGCGAGCAACTCGAAGATCCCAAACTTACCAAGAAACTTGTAAAAAGAGGTATCACGGAACTCATAACGCCGGGAGTCAACACGCGCCCCGGCACGTTGAATCCGGGCGAGAACAATTTTCTCGCCGGTGTGGTGTTCCGTCAGAAAAAGGCTGCCCTTCCTCCCCTTGTAGGGGTTGCTTTCCTCGACGTTACCACCGGAGAGTTCCTTTGTACCGAGGGGTCGGCGGCGCAGGTAGAGAAGCTTCTTGAATCCATACGCCCGAAGGAAGTGTTGCGTATGCATGGTACACGCGCCGTATACGAGAATTATATAAGGTATGGTTCGGCTGTCAACGAACTTGACGACTGGGTATATACCTCCGATGCGGCCCGTCAGAGGTTGCAGCGTCATTTCGGCACCGCCACGTTGAAAGGATTCGGCGTCGACTCGCTTGAGGCTGCCGTAATCGCCGCCGGATCCCTGTTGCATTACCTTGATATGACCTCCACTACCAATCTGGGTCATATCACTTCGCTCGGACGCATAGATGAAGGTCGTTTCATGAGCATAGACGGTTTTACGTTACGCAATCTCGAGATTCTCGACCCGATAGACCCTACAGGAGCGTCGCTGCTCAAGATTCTTAACCGTACTCTTACTCCGATGGGTGAGCGCATGATGCGCAATTGGCTTACATTCCCTCTTGTCGACATCTCGTCCATAACAAAAAGAGAAGATGCCATAGAAGCCTTTTTCCGCAATCCCGAGTTGAGATGCCGCGTTACATCCCTGCTGCCCACCGCCGGCGATATGACAAGGCTAATAGGTCGGCTGGCACAGCGCAAGGCCGCCCCGCGCGAGATGATTCAGCTACTGAAAGGTGCCGAGTGCGCAGTGGCTCTGAAGGAGCTTCTCGGTGCGGTCTGCACCGGGGCCGAGGCCTCCCCGGCCGAAGATGCCATACGCGAGATAGCCTGCGGAATACCCGAGCTCGGGGAGGTGGTCAGAGTCATCTCGACCACGATTCTTCCCGACCCGGCCAACGATATCAAGAACGGCGGTTTCATAGCTCCGGGTGTGAGCCTCGAACTCGATCAATTGCGTGATCTTCACAAAAATGCCCGTCAGACAATGGAAAACATACGTCTGCAGGAGGTCGAGAAAACGGGTATTTCATCGCTGAAACTAATAGTGTCGCCGACCTTCGGATATATGTTCGAGGTTACCAACACCCATGCCCACAAGGTGCCGGAACATTGGGCGCGAAAACAGACCCTCAAGGCTGCCGAACGCTATGTAACACCCGAACTGCGCCAGATGGAAGAGCGTATTTTCGGTGCCGAGGAACGTATAAAGACTCTTGAAGAGGAGGTATACAACGCGCTTCTGGACCGTCTGCTCGGAAGTGTGCCGGAAATGCAGAAAGGGTCGGAGACTCTGGCGCGAGTGGATTGTCTCCTCTCTTTTGCCGTGGCTGCGGCCGAGGGTGGATATGTGCGTCCGGTGGTAGACGATTCCCATGTGCTCGACATAACCGAGGGTCGACATCCGGTGATAGAAAAGATGCTTCCGCCGGGTAACCCGTATGTAGCCAATTCAGTCAGACTTGACCCGGAAGGGACTCAGATAATGATGATTACGGGTCCGAATATGAGCGGTAAGTCGGCCCTGTTGCGTCAGACAGCCCTCATAGCCATCATGGCCCAGGCCGGTTCGTTCGTGCCGGCTTCGGCAGCACGCATAGGTCTTGTCGACAAAGTTTTCACACGTGTCGGTGCATCAGACAACTTAGCTGTTGGCGAGTCTACTTTCATGGTCGAGATGACCGAGGCCGCCTCGATTCTTAACAATATGGGAGACCGGTCCTTAGTGCTATTCGACGAGCTTGGCCGCGGAACATCCACTTACGACGGCATCTCGATCGCGTGGGCTGTGGTAGAGCATATACACGAGAACGGGTGTTGCCGACCGCGTACCCTTTTCGCCACCCATTACCATGAGCTGAACGAAATGGAAAGTTCGTTTCCGCGCATAAAGAATTTCAGTGTTTCTGTCAAGGAGATAAAAGGGAAGGTGGTTTTCCTGCGCAAACTCACTCCCGGTGGTTCCGAACACTCGTTCGGTATCCATGTGGCGCGTCTGGCCGGAATGCCCCCCTCTACGGTGAAAAGAGCCGAAGAGGTACTGGCTGAACTCGAGAATGCTTCGGGGCGCAGCCATATCGACAAGGCGGCTCTGAAAGGTCTCGGGGAAAGACGCGAGGGGGTTCAGCTTTCGCTCTTCCAGCTTGACGACCCCCTGCTGAGTCAGATCAGAGAAGAGTTGCTCGACATAGACATCGACCGTCTTACTCCGCTCGAAGCCCTCACAAAGCTCCATGATCTTCAGGGACTGCTTAGAGGACGCTGATTTGAAAAGCCTTGAATTGAAAAAGAGATTTATGCAAGACTATTATATTATTCCCGATATAGAGGCTCTGGGCCGCACTACCGATCCGGCTGAGCAGGAAATACACCGCCGCCGCATAGCCGTCAACATCGGCGACAGCGAGACCCTGATGCAGATATTAGGTATCAGCAATCTCGACCCCGATTCATTTTACCCCGACCAGTTGCCTCCGGAACTTTCGACGGTCGACACCATCGATGCCTTTCTCGGCAAGTTCGGTTCGAATCTGCCTGAAACATCTCCGGTCGGAATCGGTACTGACGAGGAGGAACAGGCAATTCCGGTGGCGCCTGCTGTGGATTACCTGACTCTATTGGCTATGGAGGAGAGCAGGCCAACAGTCGAAAGCGCGCAGACTCCGACTAAGGATGAAGAGGGCGAAGTGGCTCCGGCTTTGCGTGTAAGTCGTCCGGAGATACCGGCCGATACACCCGATCTGACCGAAAGTTTCGCTAAGGTCTTGATTAAAAATGGTAATTATTCCAGAGCCTGTGAAATATTAGAGCAATTACACTTGAAAAATCCGGAAAAAAGTATTTACTTTGCAGACCAAATGCGTTTTCTGCGCAAACTGATGGCAATCAGCGGCGCGAAAGAATCGTAACCCGCGATTCCGAATAATACGTGGATAAGAAAAAATAAGTAAAAGTTATGTATATTTTCCTCAGCATTCTGATTGTGATCGCCTGCCTTCTGCTTATCGGAGCAGTGCTGATTCAGAAATCGAAAGGTGGCGGTCTCGCCTCCGACTATTCCGCCGGCAACCAATATATGGGTTACCGCAAGACAACCGACTTTATTGAAAAGGCCACATGGGGTCTGGCAATCTTCATCTGCGTTGTAAGCATCTGCGCTTCATTCGCATTGAAGCCCGCCAAGAACGTATCGGCAATGGCTCCCGCCCCCGTGCAGACCAGCGCCCCCGCTCCGGCTCCCGCATCGGCTCCGGCCAAACCCGCCGCAGCTCCCGCCAAGCCTGCAGCTGCCCCTGCCGCAGCTCCTGCTAAACCGGCTGCCGCTCCTGCTGCCGCCCCCGCGAAATAATCAGGACAAAATAAATTTAGATTCTTCATAATTCAAAAGGTGGTGCCGTTGGTCGGTCCCACCTTTCCCCTTTTATACTCCCTTGTTCAAGGAATTGCTGTTGTTGGCGGTCTATCAGGCATTTGAGTAAATAAGTAGTCTGATTTATCAGAGTTATGCATAGATTGCAGAACTCTCCGGCGTTCAGTCTTTGGGCAAACCGTGTAGGACTGCTCATAAATTCAGCACTCTTGAGGTAATCTCTTAGGCGTACGGTGCGCGGATGATTTTTAGGAAGCGGCATGTTTTTTGGGGTAGTGAGGTGATATAATGTGTAGTGTCAAGTTTTTTTAATATGTTTGCGATACAAACGGGGGATTTTGACGTTACTTAAGTTAGGGGGGATGGATATATTATATTCTACAAATACATTATGAAGAGATTCCACTTGTTGCCCGCTTCCCTTCTGGCGATCCTGATGTTGTCGGGCTCGCCGATGTTTGCCGGTACGGTGTCGCTGGATTCCTGCCGCAATATGGCCGTGAGAAACAATAAGGCCATTAAAATTGCGCA
This sequence comes from uncultured bacterium, assembly GCA_905214715.1. Taxonomy (GTDB): domain Bacteria; phylum Bacteroidota; class Bacteroidia; order Bacteroidales; family Muribaculaceae; genus Lepagella. Next base: position 141,086 of record CAJMMT010000005.1, read on the forward strand.
GGAAAACGTGCGCGGCGCCGGATACCTGAACAAGGCCGCCAAGGCGGCTTACCTCCCGGGAATTGACTTCACGGGTGGGTATATGTATAACCAGCATGAAATCAGTCTTCTCGGAGAAGATGCCAAGCTGCCTACTTTAAGTTTCGATCCTGCTACGGCTTCCTTCAAGCCCAATATTCTTGTGGGCCCCAACGGCAAGCCTGTTGTAGACCCCAAGACCGGGCAGATGATTCCGACGCAGGTAGCCGTGATACCGAAGGAGGCCATGCAGTATGACGTCCACAACGTTTTTGCCGGAGCCTTCACTCTTACCCAGCCCGTATATATGGGCGGTACGATACGCGCCATGAATCAGATTACAAAGTATGCCGAGCGCTTCGCGCAGTCCATGCATAACAGTGCGATTCAAGACGTGATATTCAGCGTAGACGAAGCGTATTGGCAAGTGGTGTCGCTGCGCGAGAAGAAGAAACTCGCCGAAAGCTTCGTGGAGCTGGTCGATTCCCTGCGCCGCAACGTAACCGAGATGTATAAGGAGGGTGTGGCCACCCGCTCCGACGAACTTAACGTAGAGGTAAAATACAACGAGGCCTGCATAGCCCTTACAAAGGTAGACAACGGTCTTACCCTAAGCCGTATGAATCTGGCCCGCATATGTGGTCTTCCTGTCGATTCGGACATTGATCCTGAAGAAGAAAACGTGGCGGAAGCACAGGGAGCGGTACCTGACTATTCACTGTCTGAAGCCGTGGCTTCCCGTCCCGACCTCGATGCCGTAAGGCAGTCCATATCGGTTCTTGAAAGCAGGGAAAAGCTTTCGCTCGGAGCCATGCTTCCTAAGATTGTGGCCGTAGGTGCCTGGGGATTCTCCAATCCCAACGTAATAGACGGTTTCGAGAAGAAGTTCGGGGGCGGATTCAGCGTCGGTGCCACTCTTTCAGTTCCTATCTGGCATTGGGGCGGCAACTACAACAAGTTGCGTGCGGCAAAGAGCAATACGGCCGCCCAGCGTCTCATGCTCGAAGACCTTGAGGAGAAGGTTGACCTGCAGCTGAGCCAGGCCAAATTCTCCATGCAGGAAGCCTACAAGACATACGAGATGACCGAAAACAATCTGACAGCCGCCGGTCAGAACCTGAAGAACGCCGAAATCGGCTTTTCGGAGGGTGTTATGACCGCCGATGATGTACTGAAGGCCCAGACAGCCTGGCTGCAGGCTCATTCGGAATATATCGATGCCCAGATAGGTCTGCGCCTGTGCCGTACATACCTCGCCAAGGTCGCCGGTAAACTTCTTTGAACCGATAACTACATACTCATAAACCGATAACAACATACCCTAAAACAGATATTCAAATATCTATCTTCATAAGTCGTCTACGTCGGGCCCTCGCCCGCGAAGCGTCGAGTAAAAAATAAAATTCAAAAATACCGCATATGTCCCAGCAAGCAAATACAGCCGCCGATCCCACTGCAGTAACGGAAAAAGACAAGGGATTGATTCTGACCATAATATTGGTTATTATAGTGATAGCCGCCCTGGCCATAATAGGATTCCTGTGTATCAAACCCGGTCCTGACACTATCCAGGGTCAGGCCGATGCCACGGAAATACGCATTTCAGGCAAACTCCCCGGGCGTGTCGCCGAACTTTATGTAGAAGAGGGTCAGTTGGTAAAGGCCGGCGACACTTTGGTGCATATCCATTCGTCGCTCGCCAATGCCAAGCTTGAACAGGCGCGTGCGATGGAAAATGCCGCCGACGCCGCCGACCGTAAGGTAGACGCCGGCACACGCAAGCAGATCATAGCGTCGGCCAAAGATCTATGGGTACAGGCCCAGGCCGCAAGCGGCATTACCAAGAAGACATACGACCGCATGCAGAATCTGTTTGTGAAAGGTGTCGTATCAGAACAGAAACGCGATGAGGCCAAGGCCGCATACGAAGCAGCCAAAGCTGCCGAATCTGCAGCCAAAAGTCAATATGAACTCGCGTTGGCCGGTCCTCAGTCTGAAGACCGTGCGGCCGCCAAGGCTATGGTGAATGTTGCCAAAGGTGGTGTCGGAGAGGTCGACGCCATGCTTGAAGATCAGTACTTGCTTGCACCCTGCGACGGCCGCATAACCGTCGTATACCCGAACGTCAGCGAGCTCGTGGCTCTCGGTGCCCCTATAATGTCGCTGCAGAAAAACGATCACTATGCAGTGTTCAACATGCGTGAGAATGTAGTTGGAGAACTTAAGGAGGGCTCCAAAATCAAGGTACGCATACCTGCCCTTAAGGATATGCGCACGGAGATGACAGTCTATTATATACGCGACCTCGGCACATACGCCAACTGGCAGGCCACCAAGGCCACAGGCGACTATGATGCCCGTACATTCGAGATCAAGGCCCGTCCTGAAAAGCCTATCGACAATTTCCGGCCCGGTATGTCGGTAATCTACGAGGGGCTGGCCGACTGAGGTTGGCATCTTATTTATAGCACCTCTTTAAAATTCAAAATATGAAAGAGAAAGGATTCAAAGCCATATTGCTGCGCACGTTGCTGCAGATAGTACGACGCCCGGTATACTGGGTGGGGTTCTTTCTGTTTCCTCTTTTCTGCATTCTCTTCCTGACAACTGAAATGGAAGAGGGTCTTCCAACCCATGTTCCCGCAGCCATAATAGACCACGACGGCTCGGCCATGTCGCGTCAGATAACGCAGACTCTTGCCGGAATGGAAATGATAGATTACAGGAGTTCCTGTACCAGTTTCACAGAGGCGCGAAGCAAAATGCAGGAGGGAGAGATATATGGTTTCTTTCTTATTCCCGACAATTTCGAACGCGACCTTCTGGCCGGCAAAAGTCCCTCTCTCACTTTCTATACCAACATGAGCTTCTATGTGCCGGCTTCGATGCTGTTCAAGACATTCAAGAGCACGGCTACATATGCAAAGGCCGGAGTGGTCATGAATGTGGCCTCGACCGCCGGAATGAACGGTAACGTAACCTCGATGCTGATGCCGGTGGATATCGACACCCGCGGTCTGGGTAACCCTGAGCTCAACTATGCCGTGTATCTGTGCAATTCGTTTGTACCGGGTGTCTTCCAGCTTATGATAATGCTTATGACCTGCTTCGCGCTCGGCCAGGAAGTGAAGACCGGATCGTCGCGTCGTCTGCTGGGTATGGCCGACGGCAACATCTATAAGGTCGTGGCGGGCAAACTGCTTCCCCAGACTATAATTTGGTGGGTGCTTATAATATTCATGTTGAGTTGGTTGTACCACTGGCAGGGATATCCGATGCATGGTTCATGGTGGTGGATGACACTTAGCCAGCTGATGTTCGTACTCGCTTCCCAGGCGTTAGGAGTGTTTTTTTACGGTATGATTCCCAATCTGCGTCTCGCACTTTCGGCATCGGCGCTGATTGGTATACTTACCTTCTCGATAGCCGCCTACTCGTTTCCGTTGGAAAGCATGTACGGCTCCATAAGTATCTTCAGCTGGATACTTCCGGCCCGCTATAATTTCCTTATATACGCCGATCAGGCTCTCAATGGTCTGGATATATACTATTCCCGATGGTGGTTTGTGGGATATATCCTTATCATGCTGGCACCCCTAACCCTCATGTGGCGCATCCGCCGCGTTTACATGCGTCAGGTATATACTCCTTGATTTTGCAAAGCTATTATGAAAAAACTGTGGCATCAATTCATACAGGTATATCTCCATGAGTTCCGGATAATTTTCCGGGATCAGGGTATAATGATATTCCTTTTCTTTCTGCCCATAGCTTATCCGGTGATATATAGTCTTATATATAATCCGGAACTGGTGCGGAACGTACGCATGGTCGTCGTAGACCACGACCGTACGGCCGATTCTCGGGAGCTGGTGCGCGATCTCGACGCCTGCCAGGAGGTGTGGGTCATAGGTTACGTACCCGACATGGCCGCAGCCAGAAAGGTTATGAGTGACCATGAATGTTACGGCATACTTGAGATTCCCGCCGGATATGCCAAGAAGATAGGACGTGGCGAACAGGCCCATGCCGTGTTGTACAGCGATATGAGCTTACTTCTGCGATATCGTGGTTTTCTTGTGGCCACCACAAACGTAATGTCGGAACTGGGTGGTAAGCTTATGCACCGCGATCTGGACACCTCCCTCCCTCTGGCTTCAACCATTATGACCGGTGACCCGCTTCCGATAGCCAATGTGAATCTCGGTAACCTTACCGGAGGTTTCGATTCCTTTATAATGGTCGGTCTGGTGGTGCTGATACTGCAGCAGAGCGTGATACTGGCCGTAGGCATGGCCGGAGGTGCCAAACGCGAGCGCCGCGGCCTTATCGGTTACAATCCGGTAAATGCGTCGCGTTCCACGGTCATCACTATCCTCGGGCAGTCTCTTTGCTATATTACTTTGCTGGTATTGCCCATTATCTGGCTGTTGCATTACATACCGTTGGTATTCCAGTTTCCTATGGCCGGAAACACTCTCGAGATATTCTGCTTCATCTTGCCCGTGCTTCTCGGCTCTATAATGTTGGGATTCTGCTTCCAGGGTATAGTGGGCGAGCGCGAAGATGTGTTTGTGCTCTGGGTGGTTACATCTGTAGTATTCCTCTTCCTCTCGGGTCTCACATGGCCCCGTTATGCCATCCACGGATTCTGGAAAGTTCTCAGCGATCTTGTTCCGGCCACATGGGGTGTGGAGGGATTCGTGAGAATGAACGCCAACGGAGCCTCATTGTCGCAGGTTGGCGAATATTACCGCAACGCATGGATGCTGTGCGGACTGTATGCCGTTCTCGCATGGTTCATACAACGCTTCGTGGTGCGTCCGCAGGCGTTGCGCGTAAATCCGCAGCCCATACCCGGGGAACCCGAAACTCAGGGGAACGACTGACCGTAAGACCGGATAACATCATAAACATCCCGACCCGTGCGAACATGGGGCGGGATGTTTGTTTATATATTATGATGAAAAACATACTGCTGCACTCTCTTGCATTAATAATGACGGTAGCCGCGATCGGCAGTATCGACGCGAAGGCGCAGAGCTATGATGAATGTCGCGGAACCGCGACTCCCTATCCGGTACCCGAAGCCCGCGAACCTCTTCCGGACTCTCTCAGGCTTGTTGCCGTGACCCATGTAGGGCGCCACGGTTCGCGTTTCGCAACCTCTGACAAGCGTCCGAAACATGTGGCCGAGTATCTTCGGGCTGCCAACGGATCGGGGCGGCTCACGGCCCGCGGCGAGAGATTGTTGTCCCTTATAGGAAAAGTTATGCGGCAGTCAGACGGCCATTGGGGTGAGCTTGACTCGCTCGGCGCTGCCGAACAGCGCGGCATAGCCCGTCGTCTGTACAATGCCTGGCCATATCTTTTCAACGACACCATAACGGTCAACGCAATAGCTTCATACGTGCCCCGATGCGTAATGAGCATGGATCAGTTCACTCATCAGATAGCCCTCAGCCGGAATGACCTTGACATAGCGTCGCTTTCGGGACCCTCTAACAATTCCCTGCTGCGCCCGTTCCAGATAGATTCCGCATACCTGTCGTTTATAAGACTCGCGCCCTGGAAAGAGGATATGGAGATGTTCGAGCGCGAGACGGTGCCTCTCGATCCTGTGCGGAGACTCGTGGGGGAATATATGGATACCGACACGGTGGGCGCCCGGAAAATCGCCATAGATATGTTCGGATTCCTTGCCGGACTCAACGCGAGCGGTTTCGCCGGAGACTGGCTCGAAGAATATTTCACCCTCGACGAGGCCCGTGCCCTGTGGAGTATAGGCAACGCACGCCAGTACTTCGAGCATTCGGCTTCGGCATATTCCCAGGTGCCGGCAACCATCTTCCGTCCGCTACTCTCGGAAATGACCGAAGATCTGATGCTGGCAGCCGGAGGCGACAGTTCCTGTCCGGTAACATTGCGTTTCGGGCATGCCGAGACTCTTATGCCGCTGCTGTCGTTGATAGACGCTCCCGGATGCCGTTTCCTCACTACCGATCCACGTGAGGTTGCATCGCATTGGCGAAACTACAATGTGGCCCCGATGGCTGTAAATCTGCAGGTGCTTCTTTGCAGGAGCCGTGGAGGCCGCTATTATGTGAGAGTCGACATAAACGAACGCCCCGTGAGACTCCCCGGCTCGAAAGATATTATAATGACATTGGAAGAAGCCCGGAGCTTGTTTGTCAAATTCACTTATAATTTGTAACTTTGGGACATGTTTGCCCCTGATTTTTATTATACAGTGATGGGGGCCATGGTCATAATAGGGTTCATGGTCTTCTTTGCATTGCAGCATATCGCGGCCGGATACGGTGTCATGTATACGAGCAAATGGGGTCCGTCGGTCGGAAACCGTGCAGGCTGGGTATGCATGGAGCTGCCCGCTTTCGCCGGAATGATTTTTTTCTGGCTTTTCTCTCCTCGGGATGCCGAGGCCGGGGCGGTGATATGCGCCACGCTGTTCCTGCTGCACTATTTCCAACGCACCTTCATTTTTCCCATGTTGATGAGGGGGCGCAGCCGCATGCCCTGGATAATAATAGTTCTGGGTATGGTGTTCAATTTCATCAACACTTATCTTATCGGAGGCTGGCTGTTCTATCTGTCGCCGGAAGGGATGTATTCCGCCTCATGGCTTCGTTCCCCGCAGTTTATAGCCGGTACGCTTCTTTTCTTCACCGGCATGGGCATAAACCTGCATTCCGACCATATAGTGCGCCATTTACGCAAGCCGGGCGATACGCGTCACTATATACCCCGCGGGGGTATGTACCGTTATGTAACATCGGCGAATTACCTGGGCGAATTTGTGGAGTGGATTGGATTCGCGGTACTGACATGGTCGCTTGCCGGCGTTGTTTTCGCGTTCTGGACCTTCGCCAACCTCGCCCCCAGGGCAAAAAAACTTCATTCAAGATATATTTCTGAATTCGGAGACAGCTACAAATCGCTGAACCGTAAATATATAATTCCCTTCATTTATTGAAGCGAAAAAAATACTCTTTCTCTTTATATCAGTCGTCAAGGCGGCTACCTGATCAAAAGAATATGTTTTCCAAAGCCAACATCGGTCCGGTAGAGATTCCCAACCGATTCATACGTTCCGCGGCCTTCGAAGGTATGGGCAAAGACAATGGTCCCACCCCCGAATTGCGCGACTATCACTGGAGTGTCTGCGACGGCGGCGTGGGTATGACCACACTTGCCTACGCCGGGGTATGCCATTCGGCCATCTCGTTTAAGACCCAGCTCTGGCTCCGTCCCGAGATAGTGAGGCCCCTGCGCGAAATAACCGACGGCATACATGCCCGTGGCTCGAAAGCCTCTATCCAGATAGGGCATTGCGGCAACATGACACACCGGTCTACCGCCGGATGCACACCCGTAGGAGCTTCCACCGGCTTCAATCTGTATAGCCCGACCATAGTACGCGGGTTGCGTCCTGACGAGTTGCGGCAACTGGCCCGGGATTTCGGTCAGGCTGTCAACACGGCCCGCGACGCCGGATTCGATTGCGTGGAGGTTCACGCCGGCCACGGATACCTTATAAGCCAGTTCCTTTCGCCATATACCAATCACAGGCGCGACAGTTTCGGCGGCTCTCTCGACAATCGTATGAATTTCATGCGAATGGTGATGGAAGAGGTGATGAAGGCTGCCGGAAACGACATGGGTGTGCTGGTCAAGACCAATATGAGCGATGGGTTCAAAGGAGGGCTGCAGCGCGACGAGTGTCTGATGGTGGCGAAAGAGCTTGAACGGCTCGGAGCCCATGCGTTGGTGCTGTCCGGTGGTTTTGTGTCGCGTGCTCCGATGTATGTTATGCGTGGAGAGATGCCGCTGCGCACCATGACCAAGGATATGGACAAGCTCTGGTTGAAAGTCGGTGTGCGTATGGTAGGCCGGCAGATGATAAAGACCGAACCCTACCGTCCGCTCTTTTTCCTTGACGACGCCCGCGAATTCCGCCGCGAACTGAAGATGCCGCTGGTATATGTGGGCGGTGTTACCAATGGTCAGGATGCCCGGAAGGTCATGGATGAAGGTTTTGACTTCATACAGGTTGGCCGCGCCCTGATACGCGATCCTCATTTCGTGAACCATCTGCGTGAGAATATGACCTACGACTGCGGATGCGAGCATGTGAACTATTGCGTGGCGAGGATATATTGCGGCTCGATGGCATGTTATCATGATCAGGGATGTCTTCCGAAAGGTATACGGCGAGAGACCGAAAAACTGAGGGAAAGGTGGAAATGAAAAAGAAACGGATTCCTGAACTCGCGTTGGTAACCGGTGCCGACGGTGGCATCGGTAGCGCTTTCTGCCGCGAACTCGCCTCGCGGGGCATAGACCTGGTGCTGGCCGGTATCGTGGCCGAAGGTCTGGATAAACTCTCCGTCGAGATTTCGGGCAAGTATGGCGTTAAGACCTATTGCGTGGTGGTCGACCTTACCACCGGCGACGGTTGCCGTGCTCTCGAAGAGTTTCATACTCCGTCGGGCCGTCGGCCCGACATGCTGGTCAACAACGCCGGTATATTCAGTTTCCTTCCTGTGTGCGACCTTCCCGACGGCAAGTGTCAGGCTTTCATAGACCTGCATATAACGGCCGTTACCCGGCTGAGCCGCAGCTACGGCCGTCTGTTCGCATCACGAGGCTACGGCTGGATTCTGAATATGAGTTCCATGTCATGCTGGATGCCTATGCCCGGACTGGCCATGTATGCGGCTACCAAGGCCTACCTGAGAGTCTTCTCGCGCTCGCTCAGCTATGAACTGCGCGAAAGCGGTGTCAGGGTTATGGTGGCCTGCCCAGGGGGTATAGCCACCGATTTGTTCGGCCTTCCTAAAAATCTTCAGAAACTTGCGCTAAGGATCGGTGCCATAGCCGCGCCCGACAGGTTCGCGCGTGGCGCGGTGAAACGACTGCTCAGGGGCGACAGCCAATATATAAACGGCTTCCTGAACCGTGTTTCGATTGTAGCCGTTGGTATTACCCCGGCACCTTTGCGTATGATGGTAAAACATAAACTACTTGACAGTGGCATTACACGCCCGTAAGAGCTGGAGCCTGGGCCCGGCTATAGTGTTTCTGTTTGCGCTTGTCGCATATTGGCTTACAGTTGAACCCGCCGCCTCATGGTGGGATTGTCCTGAATATCTCACTACCGCCCTGCGTCTTGAAATCGGCCATCCGCCGGGCAATCCTTTCTGGACTCTTACCCACAGGTTCGTGTCCGCGTTCGGATTCACGCCGGGTGCGCAGGTGTTGCTTGTAAACATGATGGCGGGGGTATTCACTGCCCTTGCCTCGGCGTTGCTGGCTTCGGTGTGCCAGGTTGTGCTCAGGATACTGTTCTACCGTTCTTCCCGCACCCCGTGGGGCCGCTTTCTCATATCCTTCTCGTCTGCTGCAGGTGCGCTCTGTTTCGCGTGGGCCGATTCTCCGTGGTTCTCGGCTGTGGAAGCCGAGGTCTACGCCATGTCGATATTTTTCACAGCCCTGAGTATATGGCTTATGGTGAAATGGGCCTTTTGCCTTACAATCAACGGACGCGGACGGTTGCTGGTACTTATAGGGTATGTAACCGGTCTTTCTATCGGTGTCCACCAGCTCAATCTGCTCTGTATACCGGCCATGACGCTGATATTCGTTTTCCGGCGTATGCCGCGCCGGAGAGCATGGTTGCGCGGGTCGGTGGCCCTGATAGCCTCGTTTGTCATCGTGGCCTGCATACTGGGGGGGATGATGCCCTCCATGCCGGTTCTTGCCGGACGCTGGGAGTTGACGGCGGTAAATTCACTCGGACTCCCTTACGGCAGCGGTGCCATAGCGTATGTGGCCGTTACACTGATGCTGGCCTGGATTCTTCCGTTCGTAGCCTATAAGTCGTATCACATATGGCTGCCGGCCTTTCTTGTCGGCGCACTGCTTTTTTTGAGTGGACTAACGTCGCTTGGCTCCAATCTTGAATTCGGAGGTGTGGCGGCCTTCCTGCTGGCGGTTTGTGCGGCGTTATATTTCCGCAGACGCAGACGTTCTTTCCAGGTTGCCGTATGGATGTTGCCGATGCTCCTTACCGGTTACTGCGTATATCTTATAATACCCATAAGGGCGTGGGCCAATCCGCCCATGAACCAGGGTAATCCCTCCGACCCGTTTACATTTTACAGCTATCTGCAACGCGAGCAATATGGCTCCGCTCCTCTTTTCTACGGACGTACGCCTCAAAGCCGTCCCCTTCTCAAGGAGCGTGCCGATATCCGCCATGAGTCGGATGCCGAGGGCAACATATTCAAAACCGATACCGTATGGCGTTATTCCGATTACGTGCGCGATCCGCAGGGACCTCAATATGCGCGTGTGGCCAAGGGTGCCGTCGGCCCCGGACGCAGCGGACTTCTGTCGCCCGATGAAAGGCACCTTGTAGACTCCCTTACCGCCGCCGGTGCCCATGCCTATGTAATGGCCGACAGACGCTACAAGCTGCGTTATACGCCGGAACTTGACATGTGGTTTCCGCGTATATGGTCTTCTGACGCTTCCGACATGGAGAGTTTCCGTGCTTGGGTGGGAATGGATACGGTTACGATGGTGCGTATGGAAGTCAGCGAGACCCTCGATGCCGACGGCAATCCTGCCGGCAAACGAGACAAGGAGGGACTGCGGCGCTCCCGTGTGGCGTATCGCCCTACCTACATGCAGGCCCTGCGTATGATGCTCGGATACCAGTTCGGATATATGTATGGTCGGTACCATCTGTGGAATTTCATGGGGCGGCAAAACGATATATCGAGCACCGGAGAGGCTGACCATGGCAATTTCATAACCGGTATTCCGGCGGTAGACGACATGATGCTCGGCCCGCAGGAGAATCTTCCGCCAGAGCTCGGATCGGAAAACCGTGGGCGCAACATATATTTCGGTATACCTCTGTTGCTGGGTATCGTCGGGATAGTGTTCCTCAGCCGTCGCGGACGTGGCGGCCGTCGTCTGTTGGCTGTGGCATTGGCCCTTTTCTTCATGACGGGTCTGGCCATAGTGTTTTATCTGAACCAGGCCCCCGGCGAGCCTCGCGAGCGCGATTATTCCTTCCTCGGCAGCCTCTGGGCCTATGCCTTCTTTATCGGTTGCGGTGCCGCATGGATTCTTTCCTTGTGCCGGGCCGTATGGCTTCGCGCCTCGGTAGCGGTGCTGGTAGCGGCTGTTCCCTTGTGGATGCTGGCCGTGAACTTTGATGACCACGACCGTTCGGGACGCTATTTTGTTGAGGCATACGCCGAAAATGTGCTGAACACCTTAGCTCCTGATGCTATAATTGTGGTGCAGGGCGACAACGTTACCTTCCCCCTGTGGTATGCGCAGCATGTGCTTGGCGTGCGTCCTGACGTTACCATCGTCAATGCCTCTTATCTCGGATGTCCCTGGTATATAGAGCAACTCAGACTTCCCACGGCCGGCGCGCCGGGTCTGGAGCTGACCATGCCGCGCAATCTTGCGTCGTATGGTGCGTATACCTTTACCGGAATAGACACCTCGCATGGCGACAGTGTGGCCGACGGGGTGGAGACCCTGCGCCGGCTGTATGCCTCCGAACCGGGCAAAGGGAAGCTCGGCGCGGCCTGTCTCGCGCTCGGACCGGAAAAGACCGGAAATCGGCCTGTGCTCGACCTGCGTCCCGAAAAGACGGGAGCTTCCAACGGGTGGCTTAACCTCGGTCAGCTGGTAATGGCGGATATGGTGATAAGCAATGCGGCCTCAGCCGCGCCTCGTCCCCTGTATTGGCACTCCAGCGTCGGGTGGCCATCCTATGCCGGTGCCTATCCTCTTACGCGCCGTACCTTTTCGGCGCGTCGGTATGCTCCGCAGGCGGAAGAGGAATATCTTACCGATGACATGGATGATGTTGTCGACCGTCTTATATGGGGTGGACTCGACAGCAAGGATAATTATTACATAGATGAGGTAACGGCGAAATATGCGGTGCGCATGCGGCATAACCTGCTCTTTCTGGCCTTGGCTCAGGAGAAGGAAGGATGCCGGAAGCAGGCTCTTGAAACGCTCAAACTTACGCTGAACGCCCTCCCCAGCCACAAGATTCCATATACACGGAAATTGACCGCCGACTCGCTCGTAGATGAGTTGAAGATTGTAACCGGACTGATAGTGCGCCTTGAGATGTTTGACGATGAAGGGGCGCTGAAAGGAAAGCGCGAAGAGATAATACGGGCCGATTCGCTGCGCACCGCCGCCTATCTGCGTTACCGCCACTCGCTGCCGGCGCGCCTCCGCCCCAACCTCTCCCCTGCAACCCGCTCTGTGCATTGAGGGGTTTAGTTGTAAGTTTTTAGTTGTAGGTTTTTTTAGTTGTAAGTTGTGAGTTTTTAGTTGGTGGTTGTTAGTTGGTGGTTGTTAGTTTTTAGTTGTAGGTTTTTTAGTTGTAAGTTTTGGTTGTGGGTTTTGCGTAGCCTCGTGCCCCGGTAGAGGGCACGCAGAGAATAGCCGCGGGGTAGCGAAGCCTTAAGCGCAGCGA
>CAJMMT010000006.1 GCA_905214715.1 uncultured bacterium
TCCCCGCAAGTTTTCCGACGAAAAAATTGACGGATAAAACAATTTTACCCGCCAATCAGTTTTATATCACCGCTTTAAATAAATGTTAAAATCGGTTGAATTGTGTTAACGATTCGATAAACATTTTTATCCGTCGCTATTTTGTGCGGAACTCCATAATCATGGGAGATGCAGATCAGAAAGTGAAACTGGCAGTAAGTCCGTGCGTGAAGCCGTCGCTGTAAGGAGTGATTGACAATTCATGCTCGCGCGCCCAAGGACGGGTAAAGATATAAGCGCTCCCGGCACCTATCGCGGCACCGGATACAACATCCCACCAATGATGGCGATCAGAGTACACCCTACCCCAGGCGGTATAGGCCGCGAGCGCATAGGCAGGTCCCCCGAACTTCCAACCATAACGCCGTTGCAGATAGGCTGCAGCGGCAAAAGTAAATGAAGAATGCCCTGAAGGGAAAGAATGGTAATCGCTATGGTCAGGACGACGCTCGCGTACGGAATACTTCAATATATATGTAGCGCCGACGGTGGCCGCAGCCGTAAAGGCTCCTTGCTTAAGACCCTCCCAATCCTGGACAGCCATAGTTCCGATTACGGCAGCCACAGGGAGAGCGACAAGAACAACATCCGTCGAGGTGCGCACACCCTTCTGAGTTTTTGTAATAGGCAACGCATCATCCGCCACGGAACCGACCGGGCACGCCAGTATCATGACCAGGGCCACGGCGATATATTTTACAAAAGGAAACGAGGGGGAGCAGTTCCCCGACACATAATTACTCATAGTATGCGGGCACATATTTAATTATGAAACGGAGCCACAGGAACAAAGTTACCTCAAAGGGAAAATAAATTCAACCAAACAGGCCGAGCCGATCGCCAGCGCGGAACTTTGTTGTTCTTTTTGACGCATTTCCACAAAACAAGATATCGGGATTAATTGATATTGTAAACTTTTAACTAAATTTGTGTGCCGATTATGCGCATCGCAATAACCGACAGGAGAGTGTCCAATCTTAACACACTCTTCACAAAGCAAGACCACAACAAGCGTGGGAAGAATAATCACGATACTACTTTAACTAAAAATATGAACAGATTCCGCAAATTTACCATTCTGGCCGCGGCCATTTTTGCCGCAGGGGGCTACCTGACGTCGTGCAGCGACGACAATCCCTGGGCCGAAGAGGGGAAAGAGGGAAAAATCAGCCTGCAGCTCACAGCCGCATCGGATGTAGAGCGCGCCGTACCCAAGGTTACCCGCGCCGAGAGCCAGGCACCCGACGTGCCCAATGGCGACGAGTTTTCCATAACACTCTCGCGAATAGACGGTTCCTGGAACCAGACCTACGCAACTCTTGCCGAGTTCAACGCAGTAGGCTCATTCAAGACCGGCGCCTACAACCTGAAAGCAAGTTATGGATCTCTTGACGACGAAGGATTTGAAAAGCCATGTTATCAGGGCGAAACCCAACTGACAGTACTTGAAGACCGCACCACAGACGTCTCGGTAACCGCGACGCTGGCAAGCGCAATGGTCTCGATAAACTACACACCGGCATTCAAGCAATATTTTGCCGCATGGTCTGCCAAAGTACATACGGAAGGGCATTCATATGTAACATTCAGCTCTACCGAAACGCGCCCCGCATATATCGCCCCGGGCACAACCCAAATAAGCTTCGAGATAACCGACCACAACGGGAAAACAGCCAACCTCTCGCCCTGCAATTTCGAGTCATTAGGGCGCCATCACTACAATATAACATTTGACGTAAACAACGGACAGGTAGGGATAGCGCAGCTGACCATAACGTTTGACGATGAGTTGACACGCGAAAATGTAACAATCGACCTTACCGAAGAGCTCTTCACCACTCCGGCCCCCACCCTTTCGCCGGTAGGTTTCGCATCGGGCGACACGGTAGAGGCCGTCAAGGATGAGCACACAGTCACTCCGGTAAAATTCAACGTAATGGCCCGCGGCGGTCTTGCATCGGCCATAATGACATTCCAGAGCACCACCTTCACACCCCCCTTCGGCACAGAAACCGAACTCTGCAACGCGTCTGAAAGCATACAGGATGCGCTCAGGCAGATGGGTATCGATGCCAAGGGATTCTTCCATCCGGATCAGATGGCCTATCTGGACCTCAGCGGACTGGCAGCCCATCTACCTGTCGGCCAACACACTATAACGCTGATAGCCAAGGATGCCGTAGACCGCGCCAGCGAACCTGTAAGCGTAACGCTCAACGTGGTAGCCTTAGACCTGACAGCAGCATCCCCGGGAGCGGTGTTCGGCGAAGGTACGGCCACCGTCAATATAGATTACAATGGCATGAGTCCCGAAACCGACCTGACGTTCAAGGCAATGGACGACTTAGGCAACTATGTTGACGCACCTATACTCTCTTTGGAGATAGACAACACCCGCGCAATAGAGACCAAAAAGTACAAAGCCGTGATAAAGCTGCCCGAAACAGAACGCAGCAAAATACCGGTGAGGATGTACCGTCTTGGCAAAGAAGAACCGGTAGCCGAGTTCACCGTAGAGGTAACACTTCCCGACTACTCCATACAAGTAGACCCACACGCCACATACGCAGTGATAAAAGTCACACCCGGTACAGGAGCGGATGTGGAGAAGGTAACGAAACGTCTTTACACCACGCTGACCGGCGCATCGGCAAGTCAAGCCACAAAGAGCGTTGACGCAGCCAACGGCTACGTAACCCTCTACGGACTTACGGCCAACTCCAACTACACCCTAAGCCACAGCCTGGCACCGGATGCCGCCGAGAAGAAAAGCGCGACCTTCACTACGGAGGCAGCGGCACAGTTGCCCAACGCCGACTTCTCGGAGACAGAAGAAACCATTCATATCGACCCTATAAATGTCGGTGGCACATATACAGGAACCTTAGGTAGCGTTCCTAAATATCAGACCACATCATCTATCATAAGAAACACGCCGACCGGATGGGCTACTGTCAACGCTCTTACCTGCTACCCCAATGCCGCCAACCTGAACTCTTGGTTTGTGGTACCCTCCACCTGGGCTGAGAACGGAAGCGCGGTAATTCGCTCGGTAGGTTACAGTCATAATGGCACAACACCTGACAACTATAAGAAAACAGGTGTCTATTATTGCGCCAATACCCCGTCAAGAGAAAGCCTGACACCTGCTGCCGGAGAACTATTCCTTGGCACATACACATTCAACGGTACAGAGAATCGCACTGACGGCATATCATGGGCAAGCCGTCCCACAAGCCTGACATTCGATTACGGCTATACATCTGTAAACAATGAAGAGGGCGAGGTTTCGGTTCAGATTCTGGATGCTTCAAACAACGTAATCGCCTCCGCAACCAAGACAATGGGAGCAGCGACAGCCGGAACCCCAATGACACTGAATCTTACAGGATATACCTTTGGAACCAAGGCCGCGAAAATCAAGGTTTGCTTCAAATCCACAAAAACCGGAACCACCCCGACATTCAATATTCCCACAGGAAACGCATTGAATGACGGTGGCGGATTATCAAGCAAGAAAATAAAAGCAAACAGCTACAAGTCACTTGCCACCGGTTCAGTACTGACGATAGATAATATCGTATTGGGTTATGATACCGCACAGGGATCGAAAGTGAAATCACGCAAAACTACCAAAAGAAGAAGATGAAAAGCTATAATATAGACAAGGTACTTATTGCCGCGCTGCTTTTCGGGGCTTGCGCATGTTCGCAAGAGGAACCCTTCATAAATCCTGAAGATGGCGAAGGATTCCTGAACCGCGACGCCATGGCAGTGGAATTCAAAAACGCCGAACATCTGGTACGCTCGCGCGCAGATGTGAACATGGGTGACTTCCAGGTTCAGATACGCCGCAAAGCAGCGACCGGCGAAGGAGAGATAGTAAAACAATATGCATATTCCGAGATGCCGGAAATAGTGGCTCTACCGGTAGGAGACTATACTGTAAACGCCGTGTATGGCACCAACCCCCATGCCGAATGGGATGCCCCATACTATTTAGGCAACAGCGAATTCTCAATAGAAGCCAATAAGATAACAGACGACCTTGATCCTGTGGTCTGCAAGCTCAGCAACATACGGGTAACCATCAACTTCGACCAGGAACTCTCCGAGGCGTTGGGAGAGAACGCCAAGGTAACGGTAAGGGTAGGTCAGACCGGCTCTCTGGAATACACCAAAGAGACACAAGGTCATTCAGGATACTTCGCGTTCACACCGGGCTCGCAAACCATAACCGCCACTTTCACAGGTATCATAGATGGCGATGAGATCTCCGAGACCAAAGCCTACGACAACGCATCGCCGGGCAACCACTACAAAATAAGCTTCGCTTTGCACCAGGCAGGAGGAGGACTGCCCGGCTCGATCACCGGGTCTGTAGTAGTAGACGCAACCGTAACGACCGAAGACATGACCGAAAACATCGATCCCGGTCAGGATTATCCGGAAGACGACATGCGTCCGGTAGAAGACCCCGACACTCCCCCGGTTGGTCCCGACGACCCCAATCCTCCTACAGACAAAGGACCGGAAGTGACCGCCAGCGAGGGTATAGACCTTGAAGCTGTAAACGACATAACCGATGGCATGACATGCGAGCTTTACATAACCTCGAAAGCCGAAGGTGGAGTTACCGCATTTACAGTCGATATCATTTCCGACACTCTTACCGCCGATGAACTGGAAGGTGTAGGGTTGTCATCACATCTCGACATGGTAAACCCCGGAGACCTTGCGGAAGCCCTCGAAGGACTCGGATTCCCGATAAATGTAGGAGGAATGAAAGAAATCACATTTGCCATAACCGACTTCCTGCCGATGTTATCGGCATTAGGTCCGGGCAACCATGAGTTCAGACTGACTGTAAAGGATGCGGACGGCACCAAAACATTATCATTGAAACTTAAAAGCTAACCCTCAAAATCATAAAAGGAATGAAAATTTTGAAAACAATCGGAATACTTCCTGCAATCGCCATCTGCGCTTCGGCACTGATAACGACAGGATGTAAGGAAGATTCCTTCGACCAGGATGGAGAGGGGCTGCTGAGACTTCAGCTGGTAGTTAACAGCAATGTAACCCGCGCGATAGAAAACGAGGATTATCTTCGTTCAAACTGCGTGGTCTACATATCGGGCGACGGAAAACTGCTGCACAAATATAAAGGTCTCGAGAACGTGCCATCGGAACTGCACATGAAGAATGGAAGCTATGTGGCCGAAGCATGGAGCGGCGACTCCGTAGGAGCCTCTTACGACAAGAAATTCTTCCGTGGCTACGAGCCTTTCACCATAAGCGGGGGCGAAACTTCAGTAGTGGTGAAGTGTAAGATAGCCAACGTAGTGGCATCGGTGAATCACTCCACCATAGATCCCGAGGTAATGAAAGACTGGAATGTAACCTTCAGTCATTCACGCGCCAGCCTGGATATTAACGAAGACACTCAGACGGAGAAGGCATATTTCATGCTTCCCAACGCCGACAAAGACTTGCACTACAAGGTAACAGGCAAACGCGCCGACGGCAAGGAGTTCAGCAAGGAGGGTGTGATCGAGAACGTTCAACGCGCACATGAATATGTAGTGAATTTCTCATACACTCCCGACAATACCCAGATGGGAGGCGCCTTTATCCAGATTGTAATCGATGACCAGAACATCGAGGAGAAAACAGATGTACCTCTGTACAGCAAACCCGACATAAAGGGAGAGAACTTCGACATAACCGGCCAGATAATCGGAGACCCGGGCAAATTCACCTCGGAATCCATAGCCAAAGTGAGCGCCTTCGGCGGCATCAAGACTATGAACATAAGTTCCGACGACTACGCAGCCTTGAGCTGGCCCGCCAATAACATGAACCTCATAGACCTGTCGGAATCGCTGAAAAATGATTTGAACAACAAGGGTCTTACATGGGACATAGCGTACAACTCGGACCGTAATCTGGCGACATCGTTCATACATCTTTCGGCCGCATATCTGAACTCTCTGCCAGAGAAAGATACGGAATATGCCATAACGGTGAACGCCACCGACATCTATGGCAAGAGCAACAGCGCGGTGATACGTATAGCGGTAGGCGAAAACGCCATCACCTATGCCGATCCGGTATTGGTGGAAGAGATAGCCAGCAACGACCAGATGGCAGTATTGAGCCGCAGCGCCACACTGAAAGCCACCATCACAGATGCCGAGGCACTCAATCCTCGCATAGAATATCGCGAGGCCGGCACGACAGACTGGCAGAGCGTGGCTTTGGGTACACGCGCTTCGGGCACGAGCCTGAGCGTAACGGTCAAGAATCTGAAACCGTCGACACGTTACGAATATCGCGCCGCCACGGATGAATTCCAGGGCGAATCGATGTTCTTCACGACCGAGGGCGTTTTCACTATTCCCAACGCAGGAATGGAAGACTGGAGTGACTTCGTAGACAACACAAAAGTGCTGCTACCTTCTGACGACGGTACCAAGAAATTCTGGGACAGCGGCAACCACGGCTCCGCGACCATGAATGTGAATCTTACCCAGCCATCTACCGAACTCTTCAAGTCAGGCTCCAAGTCGGCAAGACTCCGCTCGCAATTCGCAGGCATCGGATCAATAGGCAAATTCGCAGCAGGCAATCTGTTTGCAGGAGAATATCTGGAAACCCAGGGAACGGACGGCAGACTGTCGTTCGGTCATAGGTATGACGGCTCGCATCCTACGAAACTGAAATTCTATGCCAACTACCGCCCCGGAACCGTAGATTCAAAGGGTAAAGGCGACTATCTGGCACAAGGGGCAACCGACCAGGCTCAGATATATGTAGCGCTGTCTACCCAACCCGTGGAGGTGAGAACCAAGAAGTCAAACCGCAAACTGTTCAACCCCGAGGATCCCGAGATCATAGCTTATGGCGAAGTATCATGGACAGAGGCATTCGGAGCAGACGGTGAACTGAAGGAAGTAAATATACCTATCAACTATTATGACAAAGCCAAGACTACAAAACCCCTTTATCTCATAATAGTCTGCTCGGCTTCGAAATTCGGCGATTACTTCAACGGCGGAGAAGGCTCCACGATGTATGTGGATGACTTCGAACTGGTATATGAGTAATACCGGTATCCGCAACTGACATTGAACCGACACATGACAAACACCCGGCCCGCGGGCATAAGTACCGCAGGCCGGGTGTAACATTTCCATTTGGCAGTTAGGCAAACAAGTATTAAATTTGCACCTTGAGTATGAAGGCGAACATTGGTAAAATATTACTTCTGATAGCGGGTCTGCTTCCTGTTTTCGCCACGGCACACGCCGAAGAACTTGAAAACTTCGAAGAAGAACAGAACGAGCCTGTAGTTTTCGTCCCCAAAGGACAATGGATAACGGGCCTTTCCGTATCATATACCCAAAGCACTCAGAAAGATTACCAGTTTCTCATAGTCGAGAACCTGAAGGGCAACACATACTCGTTCAACGTATCGCCCATGCTCGTATACATGTTCGCCAACGACATGGGAGCCGGAGGTAAATTCGGGTATAACCGTTCACTGACGAAACTTGAACAGGCCGACATAGTACTCGACTCGGGAACCAGCTATTCTGTGGATCACCTTTACCGTCTCGCCCATAATTACTATGCCATGGCCGTATTGCGCAACTATTTCCCGTTGGGGGGATCGAAGCGATTCGGAGTGTTCAACGAACTGCAACTTCAGATTGGAGGAGGACAAAGCAAGATAATGTCAGGCTCCGGGAACGATCTTACCGGCACATACGAGCGCAACCTCAATCTTAAAATAGGTCTCGCGCCGGGTCTTGTGATGTTTCTGAACAATTACTCGGCACTGGAGGTAAACGTCGGCATACTCGGCTTCTCATATACCCATACCAAATCGCTGAAAGACCAGATATACGACGCACAACGCCGCAGTAAATCGGCCAATTTCCGCATAAACCTGTTTTCCATCACATTTGGTGTCGGATTCTATTTGTAAACCATGAAGAAAGAAACATCTAAAAAGAGCAGCCGCCGGGCAGCCGGGAATTTCAGCTTCATGGTTTCAACCGTGATAATTCTGATTTTTCTGACAGCTTCAAACGCCAACAGCACCACAACGGCGATATCCACACCGACATCGGTGCAAGTACCGGACTCGCTGTCGGAACGCGAGAAAATGGTAAAATCTCTTATAGAAACCGTTCAGAAGATATTGGAACCCGGTAAAACAGAAGATATAAAAAACACAGAGACCACCTCTCCGCGCCTTAAAAACGAAACGACACTCCGAAATCGTTCCCGCCGCAATCAACAGAGAGACACGGGGACCGACATAGGAACAAACATAGAAGCGACGCCCGAAACCACGACTCTGAATCCGGCTCCTGAATATGAGAAGCAGAACCGTACATCCGGGAATCCGAGGCCCTATCTCGGGATAGATCCGGTACCGGAAACAGTATTAAATGAAGGTCTCTACGAGGAATCGGAACCAGATAGCGACCCGATTATAGAAAATGAGTATGGTGAGAAAGAGAGTCCACGCGCCATGTTCCCTTTCTTGAGTCCTACCGAAACGAAACAGGATGAAGACACAAGCGGGAATTACCTGTGGGTTCCAGACTCGCTCTACGACCAGGTACAGTCGCTACTTGAAGGAAGAATGTCTTTAAAAGATATTCAAAAGCAAGGAAAGGGATCGTTACAAAAGAATCCGGAGGATGAAAAAGTGTTGTTCAGGGGCGACACCGTATCTATGGTAATACGAGAGCCGAAAATAGGCCGCTTTGACCGAAAGCTGTTCAACTATCTCGCCTATCCTCGAGGAATGTGGGGAGCGGCGCTGACCGCCAGTTACGGGGAACTCAGCACGGAGGATCTCGAGATGCTGTCGTTACTGAGCGATGTAACCATAAAAGGGCACATATTTTCAATAAAACCGGCTATATACTATTTCGTGCGCAACAACCTCGCCATAGGGCTGCGTCTGTCATATACTGAAGGGAAAGCAGGCATCAATTCGTTCAAGGTTGACATAGACGAAGACATAAACTTCGCACTCAGCGACATAGGATATCACTCGGAATCGTATCAGGCCGGCATAACGCTGACACGATATTACGGTCTGTCGCGCCGCAGCCGCATACATCTCACCAATGAGGTTGAACTGGCATTCGCCTCCGGCAACAGCGATTTCCGCCGCCCCTTCAACGGCGTACCGAAGGAGACCCATACCACGACGATGAAAACATCGCTGACATATTCACCCGGCGTTTCGGTACAGATAATGAAGAATGTATCGTTTGACCTTTCGTTCGGAGCATTCGGATTATACGTACGCTCGGAACGCCAGACAGTAGACGGAGTAAAGGAGGGTAAACGTACCACAAGCGGAGCGAACTTCCGTTTCAATATTTTCAACATAAACTTCGGTATCGGTGTGCACCTATAACAATAGAATAATCAGATTTGCGGTGTCGGCAGCCATAATGGCGACACTTGCATTGACCGGATGCATACACAATGACATCCCCTACCCCCGCGTGCCGATAGCAATACGGTCGCTGGCATGCGAAGGTGAAGAGAGTCCGGCCGTCATAGACTCTGTAAACGCCACGGCAACCATACGCCTTTTAGAGACTACCGACATACAAAACATAAAATTCACACGGTGTACGATATCGGAGAACTCCTCCATAACCCCCAATCTGCTTGAAGGCACATACGATCTTACCGATCCGATCGTGGTAACCCTTCACTTATATCAAGACTACCAATGGGTTATAAAGGCAGAACAAAACATAGAGCGTTATTTTGAAGTCGAGGGGCAAATCGGGACTTCGATAATAGACCCCGTAGGGCACCGCGTAATAATAAAAGTGCCTGATTCGGCAGACCTGACCGATCTGACACTGACAAAAATAAAATTGGGACCGGCCGGCATAACCCAACTGACTCCGGCTATCGTCCCCGGCAAAATAAACCTTTCCCGTCCGTTAGCCGTAGATGTAACCTATCACGGACGGACCGAAACATGGACCATATTTGCCGAGCGTACAGCCCAGATAGTGGTTACCTCCGCAGTAGACGCCTGGAGCCGCGTGATATGGGTATATGGCAATGGTCCGGCCGACGCGGACAACACTTTCGAATACAAACGCACAGACGAGACAGAGTGGACACGACTGACGGCAAACGAAATAACGCAAACCTCAGGCAGTTTCTCGGCTTGCATCAAACACCTTACGCCAATGTCGACCTATACGGTACGCAGCGTAAGCGGAGATAATATCGGCAACGAAATAACTGTAACCACCCAGACTACGGAAGAACTTCCGGATGGAGATTTCGACGAATGGTGGAAAAACGGCAACGTGTGGTATCCATACCCGGAAAACGGACCCGCATTCTGGGACACAGGAAACAAAGGAGCGTCGACATTGGGAGAAAGCAATGTAACACCGTCAGACCATGTTCCGCAGGGAGCCACAGGTCAATCAGCCAAGCTTGAGACCCGTTTTGTGGGAATATCGGTTATAGGCAAACTTGCCGCAGGATCGATTTACACCGGAAAGTTTGTGAGAGTCGACGGTACCAACGGAATACTTGACTTCGGCCAGGAATGGAATCTCAGGCCCACAAAACTCAAGGGTTACTACCAATATACCACCGCCCCGATAAACTACACATCTACAGATTACAAGTATCTTAAAAACAGACCGGACAGCTGCCATATATATGTGGCGCTCACAGACTGGACAGCCCCCTTCCAGATAAGGACCAACCCTCAGAACCGACAGTTGTTCGATCCCAAGTCTCCGGAAGTGATCGGCTACGGCGAACTGATACGCGGCGACAACACGAACGGATATGAGGAATTCGAGATACTTATAAACTACAGGTCGACAAGCAGAGTGCCCCGGTATCTGCAAATTACAGCGGCGGCATCAAAATACGGAGACTTCTTTACGGGTGGTACCGGAGCGACACTGTATGTAGACAACTTCACGCTCGATTATGATTTGTAAGTCCTTAACATCTTTCAAAACTAACAACTTACAACTCATACTCCGCAACTCACAACCAACAAATAAGAACCAGATATGAAGAAAAGCTTTTTAGCGGCATTGACAATTTTAATGGCCGGCATGGCCACACCTGCCAATGCATTTGATTTGAAAGACCTTCTTGGCGGCAATACCGGGGAGACCCTCGGCAACATAATAGAGGGAGTGTTTACCAAAACCGACCTGGAGGTGAAAGACCTGGCGGGGACCTGGCAGTCTACCGGCTCGGCGGTAACATTCAAAAGCGATAACTTTCTGCAGAAAGCGGGCGGCATTGCCGGAGCAGCCGCTATAGAAACAAAACTTGATCCTTATTTTGAACGTTACGGTCTCATAGGTTCCGAAATGGCAATCTCCCCGGAGGGAGAAATGACCCTTAAGATTAAACGCATGACCCTGAAAGGGACCATAACCCAGGGAGAGGAGAAAGGTACATTCAATTTCGAGTTCAAGGCTTTCGGAGCCATGAAACTTACATCTCTCACCGCATACGTAGAGAAGTCGCCTCAAAGTCTGAACGTAATGTTCGACGCTACAAAACTTAAACAGTTTATAAGTGTGGTGGCAAACATAAGCGGCATGACACTTGCCAAGACCGTATCGTCGGTTCTTGATTCTTACGAAGGCGCATGCATAGGTTTCAAGATGAAGAATATCGGCCCGGCACCGGAAGGAACGACAACTACAGCCACGCCGACAAATACTCAGAAAGCAGACTCGTCTAAGCAACAGGAAAACAAAGGAGCCGACCTCCTGCGCGAGTTGCTTGGCGGCAAGAAGAAATAACCCTACCTAAAAACATCCAAGGGGTTGCCTGACCGAAAAGGACAGGCAACCCCTTGTCATTACCGTAAAGAGCTTATCAGGCAAAACGCGAAAGACGCGCAAGGTATTTACCGATGATGTCGAATTCAAGATTAACGATTGAGCCGGGTTTTATGCGGCAGAAATTGGTATGGTCGTGAGTATAGGGTATTATGGCGACACTGAAGAAGTCGTCACCGGGATCGCAGACTGTAAGAGAAACCCCGTTTACAGTAACAGAGCCTTTATCCACGGTCATGTATCCCCGGCGTGCCAGTTCCCTGTCGAACGTATAACGGAAAGTATAACGCCATGATCCATTCTCCTCTTTGACATCGATACACTCGGCCACGGTATCTACGTGGCCCTGAACGATGTGTCCGTCGAGACGGCCGCCCACAGGCATGGGACGCTCGAGATTAACCAGTGAACCGGGTTCGAGCGAACCGAGATTCGAACGCCGCAGAGTCTCGTCTATCGCCGTAACCTTATATGTATTGCCGGGACCAAGTTCCACCACCGTAAGGCATACTCCGTTGTGAGCCAAAGACTGGTCTACATGCAACTCGTCGGCAAAGGGGCAACGAAGTGTGAAGGTCACATTGGAACCCTGACGGTCAAGAGCCACCACCTCGCCCATATTTTCAACAATTCCAGAAAACATAATATCAATCAATAAAATTTTCATCAAAGATAATCATCCTATACGAAAATACCACCTTCACGCCCGAATTATACAGCGCGAAGGCGGTAAATTATCTTTGATGTAACGAAATCAGAGCGAAAGGGAACGCCAGGTATCCTTAATCTGATTTGAAGTAGTCGTCGATGGAGTCTGTTTCTTCCTCAACTTGAGCTGACCGGCTTTCTGCGACACATTTGTCGTAATATTGTCGGAAAGGTTTCCGAGCGCTACGCGTCCATTGGAATTGTTCAGTTCCTTGAGAAGGTAGTAAGTAAAGAGTCCATGTCCCTCTTCGGGAAATCCTTGGGCAGTCTCATTGCCCTGAGCGGCAGAGAAAACAACCATACGTCCATCTCCCATAGTCGCGTCTTCGGCATCTATCTCCACACCGCGCAAACCTTCGGTAACACCTTCGCTATCGCGGTTCACCCCGCTGAAACAGGCATCAAGAAAAACGGTAGTCTGAGCGAAATCAAAATCTCCGAGCATACGGTAAAAATCATCGAGCGATATGCCCCGATGAGGGTTTGTACCTCTTACATCCGTGGGAAGGAGATATGCCTTATTATTGTTCTTTATGTCAGGCACACCATGTCCGGCATAATATACGATCAGTTTCTTGTTTTCAGGTTCGGGGATATTGGCAATCCAGTCCTGAAATTCCTCTTCAAGAATCATCTGTTTGGTCGCATCTTCAGCCACATGTATATTTTCGGAAGGCACCCCGAGGGTCTTACGACAATAATCGGCAAAGACACGTGCATCGTGGATAGCATAAGGCACTTCAGATACGAAACGATAGTTCTGATTACCTATTATCAACGCGTAGGTGTTGTTACGGATACCTATTCCTACGGGAATATAAGAATCTATATCAGATGTCTCGACATCATAATCCACCTCATCCTTTTTCCTATCTTCAAGAGTTTTCTCGATCGATGCCGAAGCGAGACCATACTCGTTGCAATTTCCCTTGTTTATATACTCCGGAAGATGACGCACTTCTCCGGTGTAGAGTGTATGTCGGGTTGTCCCCCCCACGTTGGCCTCACCGGCAAAGACATAGTGGCCGAGTATTGTAGTCGGCCCCAATTCTATACTTTTAAGATTGTCGCAACCCACATATGCCTGGTCTCCGACACGGCATCGGTCAGGAATAGTAACGGCCGCCAACGATTTGCAATTGGCAAATGCAATCGTCTCTATATTCTTGAGTCTTACGGGAAGCGAGATAGTACGTAACCTGCGGTCATTCAGGAAGGCCCCCCACCCTATGCTCTGGAGGTTGGGATCATGGAAAACCACCTCCTGAAGTTCTGGCATATTGGCGAAAGCGCAAGAGCCAATCCGCGCTATTTTCTTTCCGATCTCCACTTTACGCACATCAAGTTTCTTCTTTACCCATGGGGCAATCGATTTCCTTGTATTATAGTCGTCCATCTGGACGTAAAGGCCTTTCTTGTTGGTGTTGGTAATGAAGAGGGTGTAACCGTCAAACTCCCATCTGCAGTCTGCGCCGCAAGAGCCTTCAACCCTGTTGACTCCCGTCTGCGCTACCGCATTCAAAAAAGAAAGAACTGAAATAGCGAGAATCAATATATATTTTTTCATGCTGTTTTCTATAATCGTTATATAATTCCGAATATCACTTAATACCTGATTTGCAGATATACGCGACCGCTTGTAAATTTAAACTTATAATGCTCCCTGCCATAAGTCTCCCGGTCCAGCGCACGGTAATTCAGATTGGCATTACGTGTTTCCCAACCAATGCCAATCGACTTCCAAGACATGCTCACGCCGAAAGTTGTGGTAAGCCCATGACCGAGATTCATCTCCAGACCGTCCAACCCCTGGTTATCCTTTCCTCCCTGAATGTTCGGATTCAGGTCATATTTCTTATCATTATTAATAAAAAGCATGGATACCTCGTATCCCACATGATAATAGACATTGAATTTGAGGAAATGCAACTGGGGCACATTGAGGTAAATGAATGGAGCCACAGTAACCGACGGACCGAGAGCCATACTGAAATTTGCCTCATATTTCTCAAGATTCCAAGGGATATATTTAAACACATCGGTTCCGCCATCGCCATTGGGCACCTCATTTTTTAAAGAGCTATCGTAAAGAGCGGCATTACCTTCCGCTTTGAAATGGTTGGCATTCAGGTTGATGTATGTCCAATCAAGATTAAACAGCACCATATCGGCTATAGGCTTTTTATGCAGCCTATAGTTTCGCCCCAAGGTCAAAGAAGCACCCCAGTCGGAAGTGAATTTACCCACCTTTTGCTCGTTATCCATTCCAGAAAGCAAAGCATTGTCCTTAGGTTTCAACTGAGTGTTGTAGTTATACGACAAATCGAAAAAAGACTGACGAGACCATACATCCTGAAAATGGGCATCGGTCGAGTTTCTGGAGTTTACCATTTCCTGAATATCGACAATATCATTGATAGTCAATACCCGTGTGGTATCTTCAGCCAAATCGATGACAACAGTTCTGTCTGGCAAATGCTGGGCATAACCGACAGAAGCCGAAGCCATAAGCATAAACAAAAGAAAGTTCTTTATCATATGTAGGTTAGAATTGAATTTTACTTACTTGCGAGGTTCACCTTTAATCGAAATCCATTTGCGGTCCACCACCATCTCCACATCGGCCCTCTGCTGCCTGATAAGCCATTTGGAAAAGTCCTCTACGTCAATGATGCTCGGGGCACGTGATTTTTTAGTCTCACCCATGTTTGTTGTAAACGGGTTAGGAGAATAGACAACCACAATCTGGTCATATTCTTTAGGTAACGTAGTATTAAGCTTATAATAGGAAGCGTCGGGATCTACACTTTTATCAAAGAATATATATTCCTTACCTTTTTTTATCCTGAATCTTCCTTTGGTATCTTTCCTGTAAGGCAACAAACAGGATACTTCGTCACCCGAAATCAGGAAAACAGCTGCGTATCCATCTGCCGGCGACAGGAATTTCATGAAAATACGTTCGCCGTAATCAAAACTTTCAGTTTCTATCCGTTTACCTTCCGATTCCTTGAAGAGATGCCACTTTATGTCGGCAGGAGCTTTCACAATCTCGCGTGCCTCACCCCATACTTCGGCCGTGAATACGAGATCATCGTCGACACTTTCAATCGATACGACCGGCCGACGAGTATCACCCAACCATTCCCCCTTGACAGAGGTCAACGATTCCACCAGGAAAAATGAATTGGACTCATCATTGACAATCTGGTCGGAAGTCAAGACATCGGAAGCCACCATAACCCCGAACTCGTTTTTAAGCGCTTCCGCCTTTGCCAGTTCCACAGCCTTAATCTTGGCTTCCCGGATAGTGATATCGTCATTCTCACCGAGGACATAGGATGCTTTTCCTGATACCGACGCCAATCGCTGGGCGAAAGCATCGCCAGAAAGCAACGAGGCGAGCAATAACATCACAGCAAGCCATTCTCTATATGAAGCAGTCATACCATTTGTTTAGGAGTGAAATTGTTTCTACCTTCTCCGCAAAATTAAAATATCAAAGAGAGGTGTTTGTTTCGAGCGCGGAGAAAAGTAGAAACAACTTCATATTAGTCCGCTAAATTAGCAAAAAAGGTTCAAATGCAAAACATTTTTACTACCTTTGCTTAAAAGAGCACCAGTATGGGGAAACTCAATCTTCCGGTAAATGCAGAAACCGGCCAGAGCCAGAAACTGCCGCCGGCCCGACGCTACACGATAATAGGAAGCAACGGAGCCGGCAAAAGCCGCTTTATGGAGGAAATGGTAACGAGAACCAAAGGTACCGTAGCTGTTCTATCCCCGATAAGCGACACACTCCCGTTCCAGCCTGTTCCAGACATGGAGTATATGCTTCGCGAGCTTGCTTCAGGTAAATCACGCGAAGCATTCGAAGCGGTCAATAACATATGGATGGAAATATTCGAGGGGAGCCGCATGGAGGCTACCCCCGATGGAGTGATGTTCGCAAACGAATCTGACGAATACCTTTTCGATGCCCGCCGTCTGAGCCGCGGCGAAAAAAGCGCAGTCTGGTTTCTTGCCGCCATGGCGGGGGTACCGGCTCACGCCACCGTATTCGTAGATTCCCCTACTCTATTTCTTCATCCGGCCGTTTCCTCGCGTTTCTGGGACAAGATAGAGGAATGGCGTTCCGATTGTGTCTTCGTATACGATACCTCGGATCCTCTTTTCACAGCCTCACGTCCCGGAACCATACCTATATGGATAAAAGCATACCGCAAAGCCCCCGAATCGTGGGATTACAGTATAGTCCAGGAAGAAGATCAGGCCGACGAGTTTATGCTGAACCTGTTGGGAAGCCGTAGGCCGGTATTGTTCATAGAGGGAGATGCGAATCACAGTATCGATTTCAGACTTTACTCGGCCGTGTTCAGAGAGTACACGGTGAAGCCGGTAGGAAGCTGCAACAAGGTCATCGAAGCCACACGCACCTTCTCATCGCTTAACAGACTGCACCGGCTTGAAAGTCACGGGCTCGTGGACCGAGACCGGCGCACAGAGGCCGAAGTGTCGTATCTTCGCATGAAAAACGTGATGGTGCCGGAAGTAGCCGAGGTGGAGAACATATTTCTGGCAGAAGACATATTGCGGATAATGGCCGAGAGATGCCACCGCAACCCCGACATCGTTTTCATCAAGGTAAAAAAGGAGGTTGTTGATGAATTCAGACGCAAACTCGAACAACAGGCTCTCCAGCACACACGCCACCGCATGAAGCGGGACGTGGAGCGCAAAATCGACGCGCGATTCAGTTGCATAACCGCCCTTGAGCTTCATATAAAGAGTCTGGTATACAAACTGCAGCCACGCGAGACTTACGGAATGCTGCTGAAACAATTCCACATGTTGGAACGCACCGGAGATTACGCCGGCATCCTGAAAGTATTCAACGACAAGACTCTGTTCAGGCAGAGCTGCGCCATACCTCTGTTAGGATTCTCCAATCCGGAGGAATACGTCGCAGGAGTGCTTCTCGCCCTTCATGGAGAGGACGAATTTTCCGAAAGGCTCCGAGAAGCCATAAGAAAGTTATTCATGCCTTCATACAATACGTCAGAACCAATAGAGAGCGATTTTGTTAAGCATATTGAGGGACTTCATAACGTGAAGGAAGATTATGGCAAACAGAATGTGGGGGACGAGACAGACAATTCCGGGCAGACCAAACGTAACCATGATAAAAAGAGCAGGGGCAGGAAGAGGAATACCGTAAGATCCGCAAGGAACACGCGACGGGGGAACAAGGGAAGAAGGTGGTGATTAACAATCATATAAATTAAAGGCAAACAGACAAATACACATATATGGCAAAGAAGAAACTGGCAATCTTGCGCAACGATCCCTGGCTTGAACCTTACGCCGGGGCCATAGAGGGGCGTCATGAAGATGTGATACGCAAATATAATGAGCTGACAACCGATACAGACGGTTCTCTGGTAGAATTCGCCAACGCATACAGATATTTCGGGTTACACCATCTGGATAACGGAAACTGGGTATTCCGCGAGTTTGCTCCAAACGCCACCGGAATATGGCTTATAGGAACATTCTCAAATTGGGAAAAGGATGACCGTTACAAACTTAAACAGATAGGGGGAGGAGTATGGGAAATAAGCCTCGGAGCGAATCTTCTTTCAGACGGGGACCTCTACAAGATGTTCGTCACCTGGGATGGCGGCGAAGGAGAACGCATACCGGCCTACGCCACAAGAGTGATACAGGACCCGGACACCAAGATATTTTCGGCTCAGGTATATGCCCCTAAAAAAGCATATCAATTCAAAGTAAAAAAGTTCACTCCCGATGTGAAGCCATTGCTGATATATGAATGCCATATAGGCATGGCGCAGAACGAGGAGAAAGTGGGCAGCTACGAAGAATTCCGCACAAAGACTCTGCCCCGTATAGCGGACGACGGCTATAACGCTATCCAGATAATGGCCATACAGGAACATCCCTACTACGGATCTTTCGGCTACCACGTTTCGAGCTTCTATGCCGCATCTTCGCGCTTCGGCACACCCGATGACCTGAAACGCCTCATAGACGATGCCCACGAACGAGGTATAGCCGTAATAATGGACATAGTACATTCACATGCCGTAAAGAACGAAGTAGAAGGACTTGGCAGGCTCGACGGCAGCTACGACCTTTATTTCCACGGCAACGGCAGACGCGAACACCCGGCATGGGACTCACTTCTGTTCGACTATGGCAAAAACAGCGTTATGCATTTCCTTCTGTCCAATTGCAAATACTGGATGGAGGAATACAAATTCGACGGCTTCCGCTTCGACGGTGTAACTTCAATGCTCTATTACAACCATGGCCTTGGCAAAGCGTTCAGCAATTATGGCGACTACTATGACGGCAATGAAGACCCCGATGCCATGACTTATCTGACACTGGCCAATCTCCTTATTCACGAAGTAAACCCCAACGCTATAACCATAGCCGAAGAAATGAGCGGTATGCCAGGACTTGCGGTACCGTTCCGCGACGGAGGGATGGGCTTCGACTACCGTATGGCGATGGGTATTCCGGATTACTGGATAAAGATGATAAAGGAGAAGAAAGATGAGGACTGGCACCCCACCAACATCTTCTGGGAACTTACCAACCGTCGCTCGGACGAAAAGACAATATCATACTGCGAAAGCCATGACCAGGCTCTGGTAGGCGACAAGACCATCATATTCCGGCTCATAGACAAAGAGATGTATTGGCACATGATGGTTAACGACGACAACTTCACCGTAGAACGCGGCATGGCTCTGCACAAGATGATACGTCTTGTAACGCTTGCCTCCATCAACGGCGGATACCTCAACTTCATGGGTAACGAATGGGGACATCCGGAATGGATAGACTTCCCGAGGGAAGGTAACGGATGGAGTTACAAGTACGCACGCCGCCAATGGGATCTTGTAGACCGAGAAGACCTGAAATACAAGTTCCTGAACAAGTTTGACAACGACATGATCAGGACGGTCTCGAACGAATACAACTTCCAGTCGGAACCGGTAGATAAACTCTGGGAAAAGGATGACGACCAGGTGCTTGCATTCCGTCGCGGCAATCTGATATTCATTTTCAACTGGAATCCGGTCAAGTCGTTCACAGACTATGGCTTCCTTGCCCCTGCCGGAGAATATGAAGTGGTACTCGACTCAGACTCACCCGCTTTCGGCGGCCACGGGTTGATAGATGACAACGTGCATCACTTCACACTTCCCGACCCCCTATATTCACCTTCGGGCAAAGGATGGCTCAAGCTCTATATTCCGGCCCGCACCGCCCAGGTGCTCCGGCTGGTAAAACAAAAACGCGCAACCCCAAAGAGTGCCGCGGGCAGCAGATCTACCGGAAAGAGCAGAGCCAAGACCGCGACAGCGAAAAAAAGCACATCCACCGCTAAGAAAACCAAAACCAAATAAGATCTGATTGTGAACAGGGAGAGAAGCGATATATCGCATCTCTCCCCTTTATACGCCTAAACCCGCATAACATAAAATGAAGATAGTTATTGCCATAGACGGCTATTCGTCGTCAGGAAAATCCACGATGGCCCGTCAGCTTGCCTCGCGCATAGGGTATGTATATGTAGACTCGGGAGCAATGTACCGTGCGGTTACGCTCTATGCCATACGCCAGGGATTCGCATCTGCAGAAAAGGGGGTTGACGCCAAAACTCTTTCAGCACACCTGTCTGACATAAGGATATCGTTTGCAGTGCAAGCGGACGGCAGCCAACACACCATCCTTAACGGAGAGGATGTAGAACGCGAGATACGCGGCATGGAGGTCAGCAACCTCGTAAGCCCGGTAGCGGTGATACCGGAGGTTCGCCACCGTCTGGTGGCTCTACAGCAGGAATATGGCCGCGACAAGGGAATAGTGATGGATGGTCGCGACATAGGCACCACCGTTTTCCCCGACGCGGAGATGAAAGTATTCGTGGATGCATCTCCCGAAGTGAGAGCCAGACGACGCCAACTTGAACTGCATCAGAAAGGTGTAGAGGTCAGCTACGATGAAATCCTGGCCAACGTTACTGAACGCGACCGCATAGACACCACACGCAAGGAATCGCCGCTACGTAAAGCTGATGATGCCTTTGTATTGTGCAACGACAATATGACCCTCGACGAGCAACTGCAAGTTCTGGTAGACCGCTTCGAGAGAACCGTCGCCGAAAAGATAGATGAGAATAACTTCATAGACTGAATGAAAGTAGAAATAGATACCGGTTCAGGATTCTGCTTCGGTGTGGTAACAGCCATAACAAAGGCCGAGGAGGAACTTGGCAAATCCGGTTCACTGCATTGTCTTGGAGACATAGTCCATAATGCCCGCGAGGTAGAGAGACTGGAAAAGAAAGGCCTCGACACCATAACTCACGCTGAACTGGCAGAGCTGAGGGACTCAACCGTGCTCCTTCGTGCTCATGGTGAACCGCCGGCTACCTACGACATAGCCGGAAGGAACAACATCAAGATTATAGACGCTACCTGCCCGGTGGTACTCCAGCTGCAACGCCGTATAAAGAAGGCTTACGACGACACACGCTCACTGCCCGACCCGCCGCTGATACTTATCTACGGCAAGCTCGGCCACGCCGAAGTAAACGGCCTCGTAGGCCAGACCGAGGGAACGGCAACTGTAGTGCAGGGCATACCAGATCTCGAAGAAATAGATCTGGACCGCGATATACTGCTATACTCCCAGACCACCAAATCCCTTCAGGGATTCCGCGACATGGTGGCTGAAATCAAACGGCGCAAGAAAAAAGGAACTTTCCAGTATTTCGACACCATCTGCCGACAGGTAGCCAACAGGCTTGGCCAGATACAGGATTTCGCGGCCAACCATGATGTTGTGCTATTCGTAGCCGGAGCCAAGTCGAGCAACGGCAAGGTGCTTTTTTCAGCCTGTCTGGACGTAAACAGCAACACACATCTCCTTACCGACGAAACCGGACTGAAAGAGGAATGGTTCGTGGGAGCCGAGACAGTGGGTATATGTGGCGCCACATCCACCCCGAGCTGGCTCATGAAGCAGGTGGCAGAGGCCGTGGAGAGGCTCGCTACAGACGGAGAAACGCATCATGATACATCACGGCAATAACCTGAAACACCATGTTGGAAAAGGAAGACGAGAAATTCATGTCGGCGGCCATTGCCGAGGCTATGATAGCCGCTGAAGAAGGAGAGATACCGGTAGGCGCTGTCGTAGTATGCAATGGCCGCATAATAGCGCGTGCCCATAACCAGACCGAACGGCTGCACGACGCTACGGCCCACGCCGAGATGATAGCCCTTACTTCGGCTCAAAACTACTTCGGCGGAAGGGCGTTGCCTGAATGCATTCTCTACGTCACACTTGAGCCATGTCCGATGTGCGCAGGAGCAATAGGATGGACACGCCCCGGAAGAATAGTATGGGGCGCAGACGATCCCAAACGTGGATTCGACTCCTACTGCAGACCGGAAAAAACACCGCTTCATCCCAAAACCATAATTACCAAAGGGGTAATGGCAGAAGAATGCGCCGAACTGATGAAGCAGTTTTTTCGTCTGCGCCGCAGATAGCATAAAATATAAAACAGTCAATATCAAACATATAACAAATTACAACATCAAGACCTGGACGAAAACTTAACAAATATTTCAAATTTGTTACAAAAATATTTGAGAAAGAGAATAAATTTTTTACCTTTGCATATAGGAAAGGGAGAACCGGAAAGGGCTACGAAACACTTCTCAACAAAATTTATCTTCTTTCAAATTTCATCTTTCCGAATGGTCAAACGACAAAAACTAAAAGGAGCACTACTCGGCTATGCGATAGGCGACACCTTAGGCAAAGGCACCGAATTCATGGAGGTGCCGGAAATAAGGCGCCGATATCCTTCAGGGCTTCGTAGATACTCTGATATTTTTCAGGATGCCCACCGCTCGCAATGGGAACCGGGAGAATGGACCAACGACACCGAGACAATGCTCAACATGGCCAAGGCGATCATATCGGACAACGGAGCGTTGCTTGTGCGTCATCAGGCAAAAGTATTGCATGAATGGTATCAGGGAAACCCGGTAGATGTAGAGGCCAACGTCCGTTGGGTACTCAGCCATCCCGGATACTTGGAACATCCGCTTGAAACATGCGCCCGGGTATGGGATGAAATGGAACACCAGGACCCAAGCAACGAGGCTTTAGGCCGTAGCATTCTTGCGGCACTCGCACCCGGGAATCCGGAAACCAATGCCCGCACAACCTGCCTGCTTACCAATTCCGATACCCGTTGTGAAGGCACAGCCGCCATACTGGGACGCATAGCCCACGATCTGCTTCATCATGACAAGATGACGCCCCGCACCAACATCATGGAAATAGCAGTTAAGATAGATGCCCGCATAATACCGTATCTAAAGGCTGCCTTCTCAGGCAAGTTAAGTGACTTTGAACTTGACGATCCATGTACGCTCAGCGACACACGCAAGGCAGCCGGGTCAGCTCTGTGGGCATTGTATCACTGCAAAGATGCAGCCGACGCACTATACAAGCTGGTAGACGCCGGGGGCGACAGCGACACCAATGCCGCGCTTGGAGTATTGCTTGTGTCATTAAGAGACGGTGGCGACCTGAATATGGAGGAGCACCTTATGACAGAACTGACAGGATATGATGAGATTCATCACGTCGCCGACGCCCTTGCCGACGCCTGGGGCTTCGAAAGGTAACACTCCCGATATTCCGGAATAGAAGAATTCCGGATTAAAGAATATGAACAACAAATGGATAGAGGCAATGCGCCTGCGCACATTGCCTGTGAGTATAGCCGGGGTCTTAGGAGGGACATGCATAGCCATAGCTTATGATTGCTTCAGTTGGCTTCCAGCTCTTATATGCCTTTTTTTCGCGCTTGGAGCGCAGATAGTATCCAATTTCGCAAACGAATATTTCGATTACAAAAACGGACTTGACAAACCGGGGCGCGCCGGATTCCGCCGAGGAGTAGCCGAAGGAGACATAACGCCACAGGCCATGAAACGCGCTACGGTAGCGTTGCTGGGAGTCATCGCGTTGCTGGGCCTTTCTCTTACAATCTGGGGAGGTCCCTGGCTTATTATCGCCGGAATCGTAATTCTTTTCGGGGCCATAGCATACAGCGGCGGCCCCTGGCCCCTGTCTCACCACGGAATGGGAGATGTGGCCGTCATATTCTTTTATGGACTTGTACCGGTGTTTTTCACAGCCGTGCTTCAAGCCAACGCACAGGACACAGTCTGGACATCCTGCAACGACCAATTCAGACTCCCGCTATGGAGCGCCGCGCTAAACATGGGACTGGCCGTCGGGCTTATGGGAGCGAACGTCTTGATTGTAAATAATTATCGTGATGCCGATGAAGACAAAGCGGTAAACAAACACACCACAGTAGTGATACTCGGCCGCAGAGTTATGCGTACGGTATATCTCGTAGACTGGATAGCAGCCGACCTGTTGATAAGTCAAATAGTTTGGCACAACGCGGGGTTGACATTCTGGTCCGGAATAATTATTTTTGCACTCCTACAGATAAAGCTATGGCATCGGCTTGGCCATCTTGAAGGAACCGCGCTCAACGGCCTTCTGCGCTCAACGGCCTTGCTGACGCTCGGAGTGATACTCTGGACCCTTTTCACAACATAACCCCCATATACCCATGCCGACAAACCAGCAAGACAACGGCTACAACAATAACAACAGATACAACAAAGGAAACCAGTCAAGACCCGGCACTGAAGTAGCAGGGAAATTGCCTCCGCGCGACATCGAGCTCGAAGAGGCCGTTCTCGGCGCACTGATGCTTGAGAAAGACGCATACATGAACGTATGCGACATACTTGTACCTGAAAGCTTCTACGACCCCAAGAACCAAAAAATATACCAGGCCATTTCAACCCTCGGACTTAACCAACGCCCGATAGATATGCTGACCGTAACAGAACAGCTGAGGGTAGACGGCAATCTCGAGGAGGTCGGCGGAGCCGTGCATATAACAGAGTTGACGGGACGGGTATATTCAGCCGCCAATGTAGAGTATCACGCCAAAATAATAGCGCAGAAATATCTGGCACGCCGGCTTATAACCTTCGCTTCGCAAGTAGAAGGGAAGGCATTCGACGAGAGCAATGACGTAGACGACCTGCTCCAAGAGGCCGAGGGTCTGCTTTTCGACATATCGCAAACACAACTCAAGAGGGAGGTAACACAAGTAGATCCGGTGCTGAACGAAGCCATAGAACAGATACAGCTGGCAGCCAACTCAGACACCGGACTGTCGGGACTCAAAACCGGATTTACCGCCCTCGACAAAATAACCGCCGGTTGGCAGAATTCCGACCTTATAATCATAGCCGCGCGTCCGGCAATGGGCAAAACGGCGTTTATCCTCTCAATGGCCAAAAACATGGCCGTGGACTTCAACATACCTGTAGCCATATTCACCCTTGAGATGCCAAATGTACAGTTGGTAAAACGTATGTTGTCGAACGTAGCCGACCTTGAAGGCGAGAAAATAAAGACCGGGCGACTCACAACCGAGGAATGGGACCGTCTCAACGACCGACTGCGCACCATATTCTCCACTCCGCTATACCTTGACGAAACGCCGTCGCTGAGCATTACTGAGCTGCGCACAAAAGCCCGGAGGCTGGTGCGCGAGCGCGGTGTGAAAATGATAATGATAGACTATCTTCAGCTTATGACAGGCAGCGGCCAGAAATTCGGGTCGCGCGAACAGGAGGTATCCACCATCTCCCGCTCGCTGAAAGCCATGGCCAAGGAACTTAACATACCTGTGATAGCCCTGTCGCAGTTGAACCGAAGCACCGAGACACGCGAGGACAAACGCCCTGTATTGTCAGACTTACGCGAGTCCGGAGCCATAGAGCAGGATGCCGACATTGTATGCTTCATCCACCGTCCGGAATATTACAACAGATCGGGAGAAGACAGCAATGGAAACGACATCAGGGGTGTAGGTGAGATAATAATAGCCAAACACAGAAACGGTGCCGTAGGCGACGTGAAACTGCGGTTCGTGTCGAAATTCGCGCGGTTTGAAGATTGGGAAAGCGGCTACGAAACAGTACAGGAGAGCATAAAAAGCACAGGAATCAAGCTTGAATCACGCATGAACAACAACCATGGCGCAGATATCGGAGATTTCGGTGCGGCACCGGCATCTCCGGTAAATCCGGATTTCGGCAGCTCTCCTTTCGGAAGTTCTGCCCCCGACTTGATGCCGGGACCCGGAGAGGAAGTACCATTCTGATGTTGCGGAACATTCATGCGGCCAATATGACGAAAGGCGCGGTCAAAAGGCGCGGTCATAATGGAATACAAGCAATAAGCAGCCGAAAGGTTTGGTAGTTTTATTGTTTTTTTATAATTTTGCACTCCGAATGGCCCATATGCCTAAGAAAAGAAGCCGGCATCTCCGGTATGCGGTGTGCAGAATAAAGGCCAATCACCACAACAGAAACAATTTAAGCTTAAATAGAAATGAAAAGAACGTTCCAACCCTCCAACCGCCGTCGTGTTAACAAGCACGGCTTCCGCGAGAGAATGGCCACCAAAGACGGTCGCAAGGTACTGAGCCGTCGTCGCGCGAAAGGCCGCTACTCACTTACTGTTTCAGATTCAATCGCAAGCAAGTAAGTCAACCTATTCAGAACAACAGCGTCGCAAGACGCTCCACAATTTACAGCGTCCCCGTTTCCTGTAAAATCAGGAAACGGGGACGCTGTTTAATATCAGAGCAATGAAACTATATACCAATCGGCTTCCGGAATCAAAAGCACATGCATAGCGGGAATAAAACAATGCTTACCGCCCAACAATCAATAAAAATCCGGATTTAAACGGTAAGGGATATGGATTAGGGCTGTTTTCACGTTTATGAAAATATGGGCCGTTTTCGAAACTCAACTATATTCAGGATCGCAGGCATAATATGTCTGCTGTCGTTTATGGCATTTCCGTCAGTGGCGTTTGCCGCCAATGCGGGTTTGCCCGGAATCGACCTTGTATCGTTTTCCAATTCAGTGGCGTCGGAATCTCTCAAATCCCTGAATTCCCGCGCATGGAAATGCGTTCAGAAAGAACGCTACGACTCCGCGGCGGCTTATTATTCGGTGGCGGCATCCCGCTATTCAGAGTCACTGAGCAGAGAGGATAAAAAACGATGTGCTGTCGCAAACATCAATCTCGGTTACGTTTGGCTGTCGTGGCGCATGAATGCCCCGGAAGCGTATCCTTTGCTTATGAGAGCGCGAAAGATTGCTCAGAAGGAAGGGTTTGACGACATCGAGTCGTATGTGCTGTCTAATCTCGGGCAGATTTATTTCGATTATAATAATTCCGCCAAAAGCACAAAACTTCATCGCGAGGCGCTGATGAGGATAATGGAAGCAGGCAAAGACCGCTATCTCGGACAGAACCTGATAGACTATGTATCTGCGGCTCTGACGTGTGATGATCTTGAAGGTCTGAAAAAAGATGTAAATAGAATTGCGAGCTACCGCCTTTCCGAAGGAGTGGAATTATATGATTATTCGGGAAGTCTGATAAAAGCATTGGAATCGCTCGCCGACGGTAATGAAACCGCTGCGGCGGAAACCGTCGAAAATATAGGAAATAAGTTTGACCTGTCGGTTGAAAAGGACCGTTACCTATCGCTTCATTATCTGATATCCGGGCGTCTGTGGATGCTCGCCGGGAACTATGAAAGAGCCATGGGCAAATTGGACCTGATGGTTAAGACGGCATCCAAAGCCGGTTATGTAAATCTGATGGAGAAAGGTTATGCCTATATGGTTGAATGCTGCCGCAAGTTAGGTCTTGAAGACATGATGCGTGCATACCAGAACTCCGCGGTTCATATACGAGACTCTCTTTTCAATGCCAGCCGTTTCGAACTCGTGAAGGATATGGAGATCGCGGACGAACTACGTTCGCTTCATGAAAACGTCAGACTCGCTTCCGAAAATGCGATGATGGAGAGACAGCGGATGATATGGGTAGGCATTACCTGCGTCATACTTCTCATTGCGGTCGTTTTACTGCTTATATGGCATCGTCGGCTCAGTATGGCTTATAAGGAGATATTCAAAAGGAACATGGAGCTTTCAACCATGCGTCCTCAATATCCCGTTGTATCTTCAGATGGAGATTCGGATGTCATTGATGACAACGCGGATACCCCTGCCCCGGCTTCCGACAAAGTGGCTGACGACTATGACAAGCATACTGCAGCGGAAATCTTGCAAAGTGTACTTGATATCCTGGAAAGCAGTCGCGATATATTCGACCCGGATTTTTCGGTCGACAAGCTTGCCGCAATCGTAGGGAAACGTCCGAAACAAGTCAGTCAGGCAATCAATGCGATTGCCGGAAAGAATTTCAATACGCTTCTCAGCGAATATCGCATCAGGGAAGCGTGTAGAATTCTTGCGGACCCCGAAAGTCTTCGCTCATCCACGATTGACAGTATAGCCGAAAGTGTGGGTTATAAGTCGCGCACATATTTCAGCAAGGTGTTTAAAAATATCACCGGCCTGACACCGACACAGTTTTCAAAACAATCAAAATAACGATTTATCAAGTTTACCTTTGTCTGAAATCGCGATTTCAGACATACTTGTCATGTTAAAATTTGTAATGCACAAATCTAAAAAGATAAATTTGCCACAAACCAAAAAATCTATTTTTATGATGAGAAATTTACTTGCAACAATGTCGTTATGCGCATTATCGGCATTTTTGTCATCCCAGATGGAATGTATGGCATATGAACCAGCGGCCCCTGGAAATCTGGAAGCAGAAGTCAGTGGCCTGGTAGTTGACTTGACATGGGAATGGGGCAATGCCGGACAATGCACGATGTCCGAGAGTTTCGAAAGCGAAGAATTCCCACCGGCAGGCTGGGAGGTGAAAAATCATTTCAGCTATGATGAATTCGGCAACTGGATGCCATATGATTTCAGCGAAGAAGAACCTGAAATGCGGCTGTGTCATGACGGCGTGAAGAGCGCTTTGCTTATGATCGGCGCGGGCGATGAAGAAAATCCCACGACCTTGCATCAGGACGAATGGCTGATCATGCGCCCCGGAAATGGAGCGGTTTATATGGATTTCTGGTATTTCCTTCACCCGGAACTGCTTGATGTCGGTGCCTATCAGGATTTCCCGGATCATTACTATGTAGAAGTCAGCTATGACAACGGCGAATCCTGGGAAGAACTATGGGATGGCAGATGGGACATGGGAAATTTCGAGGGAATGCAGCAGGCATCCCTGTTCCTCGGTTCGGAAGCCGATGAGAATACGCTCGTAGCATTCCATGCCGTGAGCGCCGAAGAGGAATCACTTTATTTCCTCTGGGCCGTGGACGATATACAATTCTACACAGCAGAAGAGGCTGCCGCCAGAAACCTGACCGTAAGCGCACAGCATAAGACCGCTCCTATGAGCGACGCTCTTTCCGGGTTACCTCTTTACCGCCAGTTCACCCCCGGACCTGGCACTGTGAAAAAAATGGCTCCGTTTGAAGAATGGCTCAATAACGGAAACACCACCTACCGTGTTTATCTTGACGGCGAAGTACTCACAAGTTATCTGAAGGCACGTCATTTTACCGACTATTCTTCAAAATCAGCCGGCACACATACTTATAGTGTCGTGGCATGGTCAGAGGCTACGGAGGAGGAATTCGAAGAAGCCACGGTCGATGTGGAAATCTCTGAATTCACTTTCGCAGCACCGCGTAATCTTGAAGTCAGTGTAACAGCTCAAGACAATGGCAGATATATTATACAGGGCACATGGGATGCTCCTGAAGGCGATCTTACGCCCGCGACTTATCAGGTATACATAAACGGCAAGAGCATAGGCTGGATTGATTCGACCGAAGAACTTTCCGTAGGTCAGAGCGGTCTATACAAGGGAGTTTATAAATTCGAGGTAGAGGCATCCTATCAATATCCGGAAGGGACCTCCCAAAGGATCTCCAAGACAGTGTTCCCAGGCACATTACCCACTCCGGTAGATCTCTCGCTCTCAAAACAGGGTGATAACGTAGAACTGACCTGGACATCACAGGAAAGCGATGTTGAGAAAGCAGCTTATTTCACCGTTTATCGCGGTGATAAACTCATTGCCGGGGAGGTTAAAGATACCCGATTCGTAGACGAAAACACACCCGAGGGGTCCTATACCTACCATGTACATTCCGTATATGCCGACGGTTCGGTTTCACTTCCTGCCACCGTATCTTACGTCAAAGGAGAGGAATCCGCATGGCAGCTTCCCATAAGCGAGAACTTCACCAACGGTCACCTTCCCGCCGGATGGAAAGTGGAACTGTCTGACCCGTATAACAGAGTCAAAGAAATGTATTCATGGCGTTTCGACAATTGGTTTGACAATGAAGTTCCTGCGGAATTCGGATTCTCCGATGGATTCGCTTCTGTAGATGGAGTTGCCGCAGGAATGAACAGACTTGAAAGCTTTGTCTATTCACCTGAAATCGAACTGTCTGCCGATGCCAATCCGGTATTGAAATTCTCAAAGTATTTCATCGAGTACACCCCGGGGCCTTCCGGCCCGGCCGGATTCATGCTGGCTGTGGCTATTGCCGGTCCGGAACCGGATTTCAAGCCATTGGCAGACTTGTGCGAAGCTGAAAACGGTGAGGTTAAGATCTCTCTTGACGAATATAAAGGAAAGAATATCGTTTTGAGATGGGGATTTATTGCCAGAAATTCCGGTTTCGCGGCATTTGACAATGTTCGTATCACCGACGGTGAATCGGGCGTAGCCACAGTAATGGCCGAAAATGAAGCATTCGACATCTTCACTATCGATGGCAATGTTGCAGCCCGGAAGATTTCAAAATCGGCTCTTGAGAATCTTCCATCAGGAATTTACATCATGCGCGACGCCAAAGGCAACGCCACA
The DNA here is from genome assembly GCA_905214715.1 of uncultured bacterium. Lineage (GTDB taxonomy): Bacteria > Bacteroidota > Bacteroidia > Bacteroidales > Muribaculaceae > Lepagella. The sequence goes on from CAJMMT010000006.1 coordinate 30,648, forward strand.
AAGTTTGTGAAGGATTAAACTGAAATAACTATAGTCTCAGCGGGGCTGCGCGGTTGCGTGGCCCCGCTTGGTGTTTTACAGCAGTAGGAAAACAGCATCGGGAACTATTATAAATGATTGAATTTGCATTAACATAGATATGAACCTTTACCGTAGTCCAAGTGTTAAAGTATCAAAAATAACAAGTGGCATTTCAAGAGCTGTCGGTTTCCGGCAACTCACGGAATCATCAAAAGGACAAGGTTATGAATACAAAAGAACGACACATCAAAGAAAATGAAAAAACAGAACGTCGGGAAGAAGAGCTCCGTCGTAATGAAAGCCCCAATTCCGACCTTATTTCAGAAAGTCTTATGGCAGAAGGGAAAATGCGCAAACGTCGCGACACACAACGTATAAACCGGCTATGGCTATGGTTAGGAGTTATCGTACTCGTGTTTATATTGCTGTTCTGGCTATTCGCGATCGGGACCTTCGGCGATCTCGCCAACTGGTTCAACGGATAACCATACCGCACCACAATACCACATTACCCCTATACAAAGATAGCAAAGCATAACACAATAGCGCCGAGGTCTGAGGTCTCGGCGCTATTGTGTTATGAGGTTCGTTATAAGATGGAAATGTAATAACTTGCACAGATGCAAAAGTTTTGTTAAATTTGCGGAGTTTTTCGGCAAAGGGGCCGCGGGCTTCGCGCGAAATGTCTGCAACGGCATTGGCAAGAACGGCAGTGTGAGGCCGCTGCCCGGAGTTCCCTTTATAGAAAAGCCCCATTATTTATTAACCGTGAATCCTTAAACCGATTCACATAATCACACCAACGCAATGCATCTTTCAACTGAAGAAAAGCAGGAAATTTTCGAGAAGTACGGTCAGGGCAAAAACGATACCGGCAGCCCCGAATCTCAGATCGCTCTTTTCTCAATCCGTATCAAACACCTCACAGAGCACCTCAAGGATAACCACAAAGACTTCGTTACCGCACGCTCTCTGAAAGCTCTCGTAGGTCAGCGTCGTCGTCTGCTCGACTACCTGATTCGCAAAGACATAAACCGCTACCGCGCCATCATCGCCAAGAAAGAGCTCGGTATCCGCAAATAATACAAGGCACAGCAGACCCTTGTCGATAGCCCCGGAGGTGATACCTTCGGGGCTATCTGTTTACGGGAAAATAAGTAGCACTTTTTCACACACAAGAAACGGGGAACGCGGCAAATAAAACCATTCAAAGACAAAATTGAGAAAACATCAAACCATATTTAAATCTTTTTGTTTTCTTTACAGAAATTTATCTTTCCGGCGTGATTATGCCGTATATAAAAAAACCGACCATCAATGCAATTTGTAAAACGACTCCATCTTATACTCAATAAAATCCCGAAATGGGGACTGACTGCCTTGTGCGCAGCCGCGATATGCTGGCTTACCTTGGCTCCTCATCCGTTGGGAGACACCGAGATTCCGCTTTTCCCGGGAGCCGACAAGATATGCCACTCCATAATGTTCGGCGGTCTTACATGGTGCATTCTTCTTGACTGGCAACGCTGGAATTGGAAGATTCCCTGCAAGACAGAATATATAACAGCCATAGCTGCATCGGCTCTCTTCGGTATTGCAACCGAATGGCTACAAGGGACAACCAGGATGGGACGCAGTTACGATAGTCTCGACTTTTACGCGGATGCCATGGGAGCGTTATTCTTCGGGTTGATTTACATCCCCATAGCCAAATGGCTCGGGAAAGCAGATTAAAGTAAGAGCGATTCAACAGAAATTGAAACAATGGCAAAGGATTCCACACCAACCAAAGATACATCAAAGGGGAACACCCAAGCGTCGTTAAATTCCAACAACGCAGCCTCCACACGTAAAAAGAAGCGTGGCGGATGGTGGCGCATTCCTTTGCGTGTAATAGGAATCCTGCTGCTTGTAATCATCTTGATTCCGGTAGCGCTATACATACCGCCTGTACAGACGGCGGTTAAAGATCTCGCATGCTCGATTGTAGGCAAATCTACCGGCATGCATATGGAGATAGGGAAGTTCCGTTTAAAATTCCCCCTTGATATTCAGCTCGATGACGTAAAGATAATTCCTTCCCCGGGCGATACGATGGTGCAGGCACGTTCGCTCATAGCCGATGTGAAACTGCTGCCGTTGCTCAGGATGGACGTCAAGATAAACCGACTACAGCTGCAACAGGGACGACTGAGAATATTGTCGGCAGACTCATCGATGGATATGCGTATAAGAGCCGGCCTTCTCGAGGTAGAGGGAGGGTCGTCAGCAAACATCCGCACCGGTACCATCAATCTTCACAACGCACTGCTTAAAGACGGAGACATAAGGCTGTCGATGGATGTCTGGAAGAAAAAGCCGCAACCTGCCGACACTACCTCCACCCCATTCGTAATCAATGCCGACCGTCTTCATATAGACAACTTCCGGTTTGCGATGGAAATGCTGCCTACAATCGACACACTGAGGTTGACAAGCAAAAAACTCGATATAGGAGGCGCATGCATAAACCTTGCCACCGGCAACATTCACGCCAAACTACTCAGCGCCGACGAAGGCGATTTCGCCTTTCTTACCCCTACCCCTGAATATGTAAAAACCCACCCCGCACCTGTAGACACTACGGCACAGGAACCATCGGCTCCCATGGTGATAGCGGCCGACAGCATCGCATTGAACAGTTTCAAGGTATTATACGCCATGACGGGTGCCAAGCCGGTTCCCGGTTTCGATCCATCGTATATATCACTGGTCGGCCTGAACGTAGCCCTGAAGAATTTCCGTAACGAAGCCACCGACATATCCGCGCCTATAACCCGTCTTGAGGGACGCGAAAGATCCGGCCTCACCATTACATCCGGAAGCGGGACTTTCTCCATGGACTCTACCGGCATGAATCTACAGGGATTGAAGGTACGCACCCCTTTCTCGCGTCTTGACGTATCGGCCCTGATACCGAATGCCCTTATGAGCATGGAGCCTCAGGCCAAAGTGGATGTAAGCGCAGATGTATCGGTAGGTATGCCTGATATAAACGCTTTCATGCCAACACTGCGCCAATATACCTCGGCATTGGCCGGATCTCCGCTCAACGCGAAGTTACGGGCCACAGGCGAGCTCGGCAACGTATCTGTACCACGTCTTGACTTGGATATACCCGGAATCTTGAGCTTGCGGGCTTCAGGAAAGGCAAGAAATGTCCTTGACATTAAGAAACTGATAGCGGACCTTTCATTTGACGGCACGCTATCCCGACCTTCCACTGTTGAAAAACTGGCCGGACCACTCGGTTTCAACCTTCCACCTCTCAGACTTAATGGAAAAGCATCAGCCAATTACCAGACTTACGGCGCCGATTTCTCGCTTACTTCACCCGAAGGCGACATTGCCGGCAACGGCAGCGTAGGTATTACATCGGAACGCTATCACGCAGACTTGAATGTAAGGGACCTCAACGTAGAGGCCTTCATGAAGGACCTTGGCATAGGATATGTAACAGCCTCGGTGAAAGCCGAGGGGGCAGGATTCAATCCGGAAGTGCCTTCGGCACGAACCGATATTCACCTTTTAGTTGATGAAATATATTACAATCATCAACAGCTTAAAGACATCCGTGCAGACATAGCACTGCTTGACGGGGTATACACACTGGATCTGACCTCAAACAACAAAGCACTCGACGGTGTAGTCAGCGGACGTGGGACTATCGGTAAAGACCTGTATACTTTCGACATTGATGCCGACCTCCGACAACTTGACCTTATGGCATTGGGACTATCGGAAACAGCCAGCGACGGAGCGGCGATACTGCGCCTTAAAGGGAACGCCTCTCCGGCAGCTTGGAATTATGACGCACATCTCGCGCTGCAATCCCTTGACTGGCGTATGCCGGAAACCCGCTACCGTCTGCCGGCGATAACCGCCGACTTCTTCAGCGACGCCATGTCGACACGCGCCCATCTGGTTTCTGACGGCACCGACATCACTTTCACCTCCCCGTGGGGACTAAAATCACTTATCGATTCGATTAGCGCGGCTACATCCGGACTGCCAGAACAGATAGCCCGCCGCAATGTGGATATAGAGACACTTGAAGATAAGCTGCCTCCTTTCACTCTTACAGCCAATGCCTCGGGACGAGGGCTGCTGTCGCACGTACTTGCCCCGGGGGGCATGAGCATAGATACATTATATGCCGTCTTCAGGAAAGACTCGATAATAAACGGGAACCTTAATGTAGCGAAACTCAACACCGGGTCTATGACACTGGACAATATCAACCTCAATTTTGCCCAACGTGAAAGACTCATAGACTATAAGATACAGGTAACCAACGGACCTGGAGAGATGTCGGAATTCGCTGATGTGAATCTATCGGGATACATAGGCAACAACCGACTGTCGGCGTACCTGAACCAACGCAACATAAAAGGAGAGCAGGGATACCGCATAGGTCTCACCGCGGCTCTTGCCGACAGTACCGTATCTTTGCACTTCACTCCGCTTAAAGCCACGATTGCCTACATGCCGTGGAAATTCAATCTTGACAACCATCTGGATTATACCCTTACCACACATACGATATCAGCAAATCTGGAGGCAAGCTCCGCTGAAAGCAGCGTGCTACTGAAAACCGTAGATTCAGCCGACGGTAACGGGACAGACCTTCACCTGAACATAAAGCAACTTAAACTTCAGGATTTCCTGAAAATGAGCGTTACGGCTCCACCTCTGACAGCTACTGTAAACTCCGACATTAAATTACACTATACCGGTTCAAGACTTGAAGGTAACGGTACGCTGGACCTTAGCGGTCTGAGCTACGACAGAATAAAGATGCAAGACCTGAACCTGCTGCTTAATGCCGGCCTCGATCCCACAGGAGACTCACGCGTAGACGCATCGCTTTTAGCCGGGGGAACCAAAGCCATGACAGCCAGCGCACTTTTAGGTGTAGATTCGGTAGCCGGCATCCAACCTCGCTCAATGGAACTGAAATTCGATGGTCTTCCGCTTGACCTCGCCAACCCATTCATCGGCGTACAGACAGCTTCGCTCAGCGGCAAATTGAAAGGGGAATGCGACGTGGACATCACCCAAGACAACAGTCTTAGACTGAACGGAAATCTAAGGCTCGACTCCGCCGGTGTTTACCTTCCCGTCATGGCGACCACACTCCGCATGGACAACACCCCTATCTACGTGTCGGACAATATAATTACATTTGACCAATACGATATATGGGCCTGCAATAATAATCCTCTTACAATCAATGGAGCTGTTGACGCCACTAAATTTTCAGACGTGAAACTGAACATGACAGCCGCGGCCACCAACTTCCAACTCGTAGGCACAAAGGCCAATAAACGCAGTGAAATCTCAGGCAAACTATTCATGAACCTTGATGCTCGCGTAAAGGGTTCCCTATCCGTAATGGATGTAACGGCCAACGCCACCGTATTGAACACCACCAACGTGGTTTATACAATGAACGACATGGCCGCCGAACTCGCCGCCAACCCGGCCGAAGGAATAGTGAAATTCGTGAATCTGCAAGATACGACCACCGTAGCGAAAGCTGATTCGCTCGCCACATCGCATATGGCCATGAGGATATCGGCGGCAGTAACATTGCAGCCGGGCATGCAGGCCACTGTCAATATAAATTCGAGCGGATCGAACAAGGCTGAAATAAACCCGTCGGGAACATTGACATATTTCCAGAACTATATGGGCGACATGAAGCTTAACGGTCAGTTGTATACGGGAGAAGGGATGGTACGCTACAACATACCGGTGCTCGGCACAAAGACATTCAACTTCGAGCCACAGAGTAATGTAGTATGGACCGGCGACATTATGAACCCGCGTATAGACATCAGAGCGGACGACCCGGTCAAGGCCAACGTATCTTCAGGCGGTCAGGCCACGCTTGTGGACTTTATCGTATCGCTCGACATAAGCGGCACGCTCTCGGCCCCGAAAATCATGTTCGACCTGTCTACCGACAACGACATGTCAATTCAAAACGAGCTGCAGGGGATGACTGCCGAGCAACGTTCAACCGCCGCCATGAATCTTCTGCTCACAGGCCAATATACCGGAGCCGGAGCCAAGAACATAAACAGCAATCTTGTTACCGGCAATCTGTACAACTTCATGGCCTCGACCCTGAATTCATGGGCCGCCAACACAATCAAGGGCGTGAACCTATCGTTTGGCGTAAACCAATATGAGACAGGAAACGTAGATGATACACAGACCAACACATCTTATTCTTATCAGCTAAGCAAATCTCTGTTTGACAACAGGTTCAAGATTGTGGTAGGCGGCAATTACTCTACAGATGCCTCAGCCGATGAAAATTTCGAACAGAACCTTATATCCGACATATCGTTCGAATACACCCTTAAGCAAGCAAACAATTACAGCATCATAGCCCGATTGTTCCGCCATACGGGATTCGAATCGATACTGGAAGGCGAAATAACGGAAACCGGTGTGGGTCTGGCATACAAACGTCGTCTGAACAACCTGCGCTCATTCTTCAGATTCAGGCGTAACCGCCGTGCGGTTGCCAAAGATACCACCGCCAACGTTTCCATCCCGACAGTTGCGATTAGCAACGACAGCATATCCTCCGGCAACCCCGATGTTGAACCGATAAAAGAGAATTCCGATGAGAAATAACATATATGGATTATCTGCCATCGGCAGGCTTTTATGGCTGACATGCGTCCTTTCCATAGCGACAGCATTGGCGAGTTGCTCCACCACCAACCGTCTGGCTGAAGGTGAGCTCCTGTACAATGGCCAGAAACTTGACGTCCATTCGCCAGACGGAGTGGAGATTCCCGGTGCGCTCGACTCGGAAATCACCGATGCCGTAAACGTAAGGCCAAACAATCCCTGGCCGTTGCTTTCCCCCTATAAGCGATCTCCATTCCCATTCGGATTATGGCTTTACAACCATTGGAACGCCGATGACAAAGGCCTGAAAGGGTGGATATACCGAAAATGGTCAAATCCGCCGGTGCTCGTAACAGATGTAAGACCCGAATTGCGCGTGCAGATGATAGAACAGCTTCTTGACAACAACGGTTATTTCGGTTCAAAAGCCAGTTATACCATAGAGGAGAATGCAAAAAACCACAAGAAGGCAACCATACGCTACAATGTGGAAACTACGATACCGTCGCGTCTCGACACGATATTGCCTATAGGCCGCGACTCTATACCGGCATGCAGATTTATAGATTCACTCATACGCCTGCAGCCCTACCTGAAACGGGGCGAGATATTCTGTGTAGACTCACTTCAATCGGTAAGAGTGGTGATAACCAACCGCATGCGTAACAGAGGCTATTATTATTTCCGTCCGGAATATATAGAATTTCTGGCCGACACTTTCATGGTGCCCGGAAGCGTGGTGTTGAAAACCGAATTGACAGCCAACACTCCGGCTCTGGCTCTGAGACCGTTTACAACAGGAAACGTCTACACGACACTTCAACGTCGCTCGAAACGCAATCCTGGCACTCCCGACACCATACCTACCCAACGCGGCGACCTCATCGTGATGCGGCCCCAACGAGTGCGCCCCAACATGATACCTTCGTGCATAACATTCCGAAAAGGGAGGCTCTTTTCAGTGCGTAGCATGGACAATACACAGACTCGTCTGTCTCGACTCGGGATTTTCCAAAGCGTGCAGATACAGCCTGTACCTATAGACACGTCGCCCGCCCACCCGGTAATGGACGTCTACATAAATTGCAAATACGACATGCCCATGGAAGCTTCGATCGAGTTAAACGCCTCGTCGAAATCCAATTCATACTTAGGTCCGGGGCTTGCCCTGAACCTTACTCACCACAACCTGTTCGGAGGAGCCGAGAAATTGAATATCAAGCTGACCGGCAGCTATGAATGGCAAACCGGACGCGACAGGTCGTCGATATTCAACTCATATGAAGTAGGACTTTCGGCATCGCTGGCATTTCCACGGTTGCTGGCTCCTAAATTCGTGCCACGCACAAACCGCGATATAAACTGGACCACCCTTACCATAGGAGGCAACGTACTTAACCGTCCGCACTACTTCATGCTCGCGGACTATGAAATGGGTATATCTTATGAATGGCGTGCCACACGGAATACGCTTCACCAATTCACGCCATTGAAATTGGCTTACAACAAGCTGATACGCACCACTCACGAATTCGACTCGGTTATGGCCATGAATCCGGCCGTGGCCCAGAGTTTCGAGAGTCGCTACATACCGCAGCTAAGCTATACCTATACCCTCGACAAATGGCTTGAACGCGAGCGAATGAACGGCATAACCCTCACCGCCACCGCAACTGAAGCGGGCAACCTTTTCTGGGGTATCTACCGGCTATGCGGAATAAGGGGAGAAAAACGTCTTTTCGGCACTCCTTTCTCGCAGTTTGTAAAGGGACAGGTGCAACTTGTATATAACCGTAGGCTTGTGCGCGGCAGTGACCAATGGCTTGTTTCGCGCATACTGATAGGAGCCGAACACGCATATGGCAACTCCACACAAGTTCCTTACTCCGAGCAATTCTACATAGGGGGAGCCAACTCAATACGCGCCTTTACAGTACGCTCGATAGGCCCGGGGTCATATCGCTCTCCACGCGACAAAGTAAGCGGATATTTCGACCAGACAGGTACCTTCAAACTGGAACTGAACACCGAATATAGATTCCCCATAGTATCCATACTTCACGGAGCGGTATTTTTAGACGCCGGCAATATATGGCTGCTGAAAAACGACCCTTACCGTCCGGGCGGAAAGCTTGAAGCCAAACACTTCCTTCGTGACATAGCTCTCGGCACCGGCGTGGGCCTCCGCGTTGACCTGGGAATGATAGTAATACGCGGCGATCTCGGTTACGGCCTGCATACCCCCTACGCCGATGCCTCGAAGCATTATTTCAATGTACCGTTCCGAGATGCCTTCGCCTTCCACCTTGCCATAGGATATCCGTTCTGACATCACATATATGAGAAACAGTCTTACATCAAGGGAACGGCGTGGATTGCTGGCCGTTGTGGGCGCCGCACTGCTTATCACCGGAGCGGCCTACATTTTGCGGCGACAGAATATCGTTACCGAAACTACGGCAACAGAAAAAAGCGTCGATGTGAGGACGGTCCTGAAACAAAAAGAGCAGACCGATTCCACCTGCAAGTTACAATCTGTAGAATCAGAGAGATATAAAAAGGAACAAAAAGAAAATACGTATAAAAGACGAAAGAAAAAAGCATCGGGAAAACGCTCCGCGCCCCCGGCACCGCCACGCGACCCGTTAGAACCAATACCTTCAGAATGAATGACACTTACGACCCGGGAAGGCGATATTTTGCAAACACCAGGCTCAAGAATCCTAAAAAAATCACTAACTTTGCAGTTCGATTGAAAAGATTATGCAGGACATACGCAATATAGCCATTATCGCCCATGTAGACCATGGGAAAACAACCCTTGTAGACAAAATGCTGCTCGCAGGCCATCTGTTCCGCGACAATCAGGAAACAGGAGAGCTGATACTCGACAACAACGATCTGGAACGAGAACGCGGCATAACCATTTTATCCAAAAACGTATCTATAAACTACAAAGGCACAAAAATCAACATTATCGACACTCCGGGACACGCCGACTTCGGAGGTGAAGTAGAGCGAGTGCTCAACATGGCAGACGGGTGCCTGCTTCTTGTGGACGCTTTTGAAGGGCCTATGCCACAGACCCGTTTCGTGCTCCAAAAAGCCATACAGATGGGACTGAAACCGGTCGTGGTCGTCAACAAAGTCGACAAGCCCAACTGCCGGCCGGATGAAGTAAACGAGATGGTATTCGATCTGATGTTCAATCTGAACGCCACCGAAGATCAACTTGACTTCCCTACCCTTTACGGTTCTGCCAAACAGAACTGGATGGGTGAAGACTGGAAGACTCCAACCGACAATATCACTCCCCTTCTCGATGCCATTCTTAAATATATCCCGGCGCCTACCCAGATAGAAGGCGACCCACAGATGCTTATCACATCGCTTGATTTCTCAAGCTATGTAGGCAGAATCGCCGTAGGGCGTGTGCATCGCGGCACTCTGCGCGAGGGAATGGAAATAGGCCTATGCAAAAAAGATGGCAGCGTAAGCCGACAACGTATCAAGGAGCTGCACACATTCGAAGGGATGTCTCGCAAAAAAGTGCAGGAAGTCTCATCTGGCGACATTTGCGCAATCGTGGGTCTCGACAATTTTGAAATAGGCGACACCATATCCCTATACGACAAACCGGAACCCCTGCCGCGCATAGCTATCGACGAGCCAACCATGTCGATGACATTCACCATAAACGACTCGCCTTTCTTCGGCAAAGACGGTAAGTATGTTACTTCACGCCATATCAACGACCGTCTGGAGAAAGAACTTGACCGGAATCTGGCATTGAGGGTAAAAAAAGGTGATAGCGAAGATAAATGGACAGTGTTCGGTCGCGGAGTGCTTCATCTCTCCATTCTGATAGAGACAATGCGTCGTGAAGGTTATGAGCTTCAGGTAGGCCAACCGCAGGTAATCACAAAAATCATAGACGGGGTGAAATGCGAGCCGGTAGAGGCTCTGACAATAAACGTGCCGGAAGAATACAGCTCGAAGGTAATCGACATGGTTACACGCCGCAAGGGCGACATAATGTCGATGGAAACCCAGAACGACCGTCTGAACATAGAATTCACCATACCCTCACGCGGCATAATCGGGTTGCGTAACAATGTACTGACAGCAACCGCAGGCGAGGCAATCATGGCTCACCGTTTTTTGGAATACCAACCTTGGAAAGGTGATATCGAACGACGCACCAACGGCTCGTTGATAGCCCTTGAGGCTGGTACCGCCTATGCCTACGCCATCGACAAACTGCAAGACCGCGGACGATTCTTCATCTTCCCTCAGGAAGAGGTATATGCCGGTCAGGTCGTAGGCGAGAACGCCAAAGACAACGACATTGTGGTTAACGTTACAAAATCGAAGAAACTGACCAACATGCGCGCGTCAGGAGCAGATGACAAAGCCAAGATAGTCCCCCCGGTAATATTCTCGCTTGAGGAAGCGCTCGAGTATATAAAGGAAGATGAATATGTAGAGGTAACACCCAACCATATACGTCTGCGCAAAATAATACTCGATGAAACAGAGCGCAAACGCGCCAACCGATAGGGTTTAACTCAGTAAATCTGAACCATAGCATCCGCAAAGGCGTTGTAAGGATACAAAGGGGCCGTAAACGACCGGGCCAAATAATCCGGGAAAGGCTGAGATTTTCCCACGAGCGCGATGCCGTCAGATGAAAATATACAGCAATCCAATCAATTTACGATAGCCGAAGGCGATACCGATCTTAAAGGTATCGCCTTCGTTTTATAAAAAACAGGCAAGTATATAAATTAAGCGGAACGATAACCGGATAAACCATTTTTTTAGTATATTCGCGAATATGGAAAACTACATGGGATTCGATAAAGATTCCGATACTCCGGCATTTCAGCCTACCATCAACATACGGGGGCGCCTTTACGATTTTGACACACCATGGGTAATGGGCATAGTAAACATAACCCCCGACTCGTTTTATGATGGAAGCCGCACTCCGGTTTCAAACGAGACAGCTATACGGGATCGCGTCGCACGTATGCGGGAAGAAGGAGCCGACTGCCTTGACCTGGGAGGGTATTCCACGCGCCCAGGAGCCGAAGAAATCTCGGTCGAAGAGGAATGGCGTCGTCTGGCAACCGGACTTAAGGCAACCCGTGAAGTATGGCCCGAGGCGATCATATCAATAGACACGTTCCGGGCAGATATAGCCCGACGGGCGGTTAAAGAGTTCGGGGCCGACATTATAAACGATGTCTCAGGAGGAACGCTTGACCCCGCGATGTTCGACACAGTAGCGGAACTGAAAGTGCCATACATATTGATGCATATGCGAGGCACTCCGGCCAATATGCAGTCGCTCACTGACTACAATGACGTAACAGCCGATGTATTGAGCGATCTTGCCTTCAAGACCCAAAAGCTACGCCTCAAAGGTGTATGCGACATCATTCTCGACCCCGGATTCGGATTTTCAAAAACGGTAGACCAGAACTATCGGCTTCTCGATGACCTGGAAGAGTTTGCAAAGACCGGCCTACCGGTATTAGCCGGAATGTCGCGCAAATCCATGATATGGCGTCCGTTGGGAATCACTCCGGACGATTCTCTCTCAGGCACCGTAGCTCTCCACATGGTTGCCCTTATGAAGGGAGCCTCCATAATACGGGTACATGACGCAGCGGCCGCACGCCAGAGCGTAGACGTATTCAAACTTCTGAAAAAGAATTCACGCCCCCTTTCGGAAAAAACAGTCATCAAAATTACCGACCGTGTTTGACTTCGGCATCAAAGACATAATAGACATACTGATAATAGCTCTTTTGCTTTATTATCTGTATAGGCTCATGAAGAGCAGCGGAACTTTAAGTCTCTTCTATGGGGTATTGCTGTTCACTGTGATATGGGTGGTCGCTTCCGAGATATTCGCGATGCGTCTTACCGGCACTATAGTAAACAAGTTCATGAGCATAGGTCTCATAATACTTGTCATTCTGTTTCAAGACCAGATAAAACGATTCCTGATCGATATAGGCTCGCAGGACAGATGGAAGAAACTGAGACGCTTTTTCAAGCATGAGAAAAACGAAGAAGATGAAGGGCGACATGCCAGGATAATGGCCATAGTATATGCCTGCATCTCTATGTCGAAGTCGAAAACAGGCGCTCTGATATGTCTTCAGCGATCGGTACCGCTTACCGACTATGAGAAAACCGGCGACATAATAGACGCTGACGTAAACATGCGGCTGATCGAGAACATATTCTTCAAGAACTCACCGCTGCACGACGGAGCCATGATAATAGCCAGGACACGTATAATGTCGGTAGGGTGCATTCTGCCGGTCTCTCACGACATGAACATACCCAAGGAACTTGGACTGCGCCACCGGGCGGCGTTAGGCATGAGCCAGATGACCGACGCGATATGTGTGGTCGTAAGCGAGGAAACCGGGAAAATATCCGTAGCTTCCAACGGCACTCTACAGCGGGAACTGTCGGGACCCGATCTGGAACATCTACTCTCGTCGGCAGCTATCTGAGGTCAGAAAGGTTTACGGTACTTGTCGGCGCCGGACTCTTCGGAAGCCTCCTCAAGAATAGAAAGATAAGAAGCGTAGCGGCTCTCCGAGACAAGATGACGCGAAAGAGCATCGGCGACAGCGCAACCCGGCTCACCGGTATGCTTGCAGTCGGAGTAACGGCATTCTCGTCCTATACGGAAAATTTCAGGGAAATAATGCGATACCTCAGCCGGATCCATATCTATGGTTCCGAAACCTCTCACACCCGGAATATCTATCACACTGCCGCCATATGGAAGGGACAGCATTTCGGAGAATGTGGTTGTGTGCATGCCTGTATGATGTATGTCGGAAATAGCTCCGATACGCAAATCGGCTCCGGGCACAAGTTCGTTGATGAGCGAAGATTTGCCTACCCCACTGTTTCCGGCAAGCAGACTTACCCTGTCTTTAGTGAACGAAATCAGATTATCAAGCCCCTCACCGGTTTTCGCAGATACAAAAAGCACCCGATAACCGATTCCTTCATACAGCAATGACATGGCCCGGGCAAGTTCGCGGTCCTCATCGTCCCAGGTGTCGCATTTGTTAAGAAGCACGGCTGCCGGAACATTATAGGCCTCGGCAGTGGCAAGAAAACGGTCTATGAACGTAAGCGGTGTTTCGGGATCGTGAAGCGTTGCCACCAGCAACGCCTGGTCTACATTAGAGGCGAGAATGTGGGATTCCTTGGAAAGATTGGAAGCACGCCGTATTATATAATTGCGACGTGGAAGTACCCCGGTTATATAATCCGCATCGTCGGCAGCCGCACATATCTCCACTCTGTCGCCGACAGCTACAGGGTTGGTGGTACGTATTCCCTTTATGCGGAAATTACCCTTCACACGGCAATTCACCTCAACGCCGTTATCTTCGCGAACAAGATAACTGCTGCCGGTATTCCTGACAACGGTGCCGAGACGTATTTCTCCAACCGGCTTCCCCTCTTTTTTAGTTTTTTTTCTCGCCATATCTTTTTGATATCGTCGTTTGTCATTTGTCGTTACCGTCGTTTGTCATTAGCAACTGTAGCGACTGATGACTCCCGACCAATGACATCCATCTACTGCAACGACTAATGACCGGGGACTAATGACAAATGACTAACGACCATTGACTGATGATCAAAGTCTAACGACTAACTAATCTACTAAATTAACAACATTTCCGGTTTAAAATTGTTAAAATAAGAAAGGGAAAGTATCCATCTCGTATGAATACAGTACCGTTCCCGACAACTAAGCTTCACCAGTAATCAATTATAATAATAGTTAATAACCGCAGAATCCGACTGTTATAACAAATCTTGCATAAGTCGGACCTCAACTTCAAGAGGTCCGGGACCATACAAAGTCACCATTGTTCCACCAATAGGTATTCTTTATGGAACATGCTGTAAGTCGGAACTGCAAACAAAGTCAGAGAAAAAAAATGAACATTGAATCAATCGGAACATGGGCCGGAGAGGTCTACAAGGCCCTTGAAAACACAGACACCCATATCCTGGGCCTGAAAGGTGTGAAAAAAGCCACAAAACTGAAAAAAGACGAGCTTATGGCTGCTATCGGATGGCTCGGCCGCGAAGGTAAGATTACCTTGACAACCGATGACGAAGATATAATCCTGACACTCGTCTAAGTATCTGCGAACCATAAAAAAGCGGAGCCTGCGCGAAATGTTGCGCAGGCTCCGCTTTTTTAATAAAACTACCCGGGAGCGATCGGTCTCAGCTCCCGGGTAATTTTCTATGGTTTATTTTGCAATAAGTTTCACGGTCAGCCTACGGCCATCTGCCGAAACGATATCGACCATGTATACGCCGGCATCCAGCCCAAGGTCAAGAACGGTTCGTCCGGCTTTTACAGTCGCTGTCGCCACATTCAGTCCGGTCATATTCCATACCGAGACATCGGCATCGGCATGAGCCGATATTATCAATTTACCGTTATCGGCGGCACGTGCGTCAAGATCAGCTGTCCCCGTCTGTGATACCGACACCGGATCATAGTGGTAAACTGAATGCAGAGCCACTATCTCTGACGCTTCTTCTCCTGAATAAAGCACGTCTCCGAGACGTGTGGCCTTACCCGAAGAGGGCTCGATCTCATATAATGTGCCGTCGCTGTGAGATCCGACATGCACCCAGAACAGACGGTTGCTGTTATGGTCGAATGCCATTGACTGCACGTACTGTACCGTTCCGTCCACTCCGGTATGGCCTATGGCAGTAACAGCGCCTGTTTCCGGGTTTACGGTACAAAAATCTCCATTATCGCTTATTCCATACAGGATTCCGTCTACTGAACATGCCAGAGTCATAAGTCTACGGGCCAATGGCACCTTGACCTCCACGATACCTTCGGTTATGTCTACCACACCAAGACGCATCTCTTCTCCATCGGGAGTAAGGGCATACATTGTGGATGTAGAATAGTCATACGCCATATCCATGACATAGAAGTCTGTGTTTTCAACCGCGCTCTCGACGGTCCATACACCATGTTTCACTTTCACGAACTCGCGAGGCGCGCCGTACCATGTAGCGGTAAATCCGTAAAGGGTATCCTCCACATATTCCGCAGCGGTTATGAGAGCATCGCCCGGGGTTACCTCGGAAAGGAACACACTGCCTTCTGCATTGTTCGACTCGATAGACATGAAACCTGCGTTGCCGTAGGCATTCCAACGATAGCCGTAGAGTGAGATATTGGCCATGTTGGAGAGGAGCATGACACACTTGTCATTCTGGACTACCTGATCACCTTCGAGTACAGTAGCGACTGCGATTTCATGAACACCCTCGGCAAGATCGATTTC
This sequence comes from uncultured bacterium, assembly GCA_905214715.1. Classification (GTDB taxonomy): domain Bacteria; phylum Bacteroidota; class Bacteroidia; order Bacteroidales; family Muribaculaceae; genus Lepagella. The sequence goes on from CAJMMT010000006.1 coordinate 46,736, forward strand.
CCCTACTTCAAATTCCACGCTCTCGCCTTTAAGTATAGTTCCGGCATATGTGCCGCGGACCACCTCCTCACCGTTAAGGGTAACCACAACGGGGATATCGGCAACAGGCTTCTCTCCGAAGTTGCTTATCATCACCTTAACGACTGCCGACCGCTGCATCTCCACCTGTTTCACAGGCGATACTATTTCGGTAACAGCCACGTCTATGTCAGAACTGCGTTCCAACTTGCAGGAGAGCGCGGGAACCGATACATTATCGCGATATTGCGCGGTTACGGCATAACGGTATGTGCCGGAAAGAAGTGAAGTCCATCCTTCATCTACGAACTCCGTATCCTGAACCGGAGCCCCCGATACTTTAGTCATGATTCCCTCATCGTCCACACGGTAAACGTTATACTCGCAGGCCGGAGCCGCAGCGTTTGCCATTACAGGCAACGTTGTGCCGGGAACGGTGAAATTCGCATCTATCAACCAGCCGTCCCACGCGTTGCTGTATATTTGTCCGGCATCATCCCATTTTATATTGTCGTATCCGGAGTTATATTTCGAATTTGTTCCGACCGGATCCTGCGAGGCTTTAAGACATTGCAGACCGATCAGATAATCCTTGTCGGCACGGATCTCGACCGGAGTGTCGAATTTAAAGGTAACCCATCCGCCTTCGGATGTTACGGCACCTTCAGCCGCAGGCTGAGCTCCAAGTTCCGTATTGTCGTTACGTACACCTTCCCAGACTTTGGCTATGAACTCTCCGGATGTAGCCTTAAGATATACCTTGATCTCGCTTACCACTGTACCGGCGAGTTTGCGCTCGGCGATTTCCGAAGCAGGGAAATAATGGGCTACATTGAAATCGTCGGGCGAATAATACGTGTCGCCGCCGAAGCCGAGCGTTCCCATCTGGTTTGTCATATTATTCCATCCTGTTTCCACATCGCGATCAAGAGGTCCGGACCATGAAAGGGCCACTGAACTACCGTCTGATGCCGGAACAGCCTCAAGAGCGAAGGGGGCTATAGGTGCGCGGGCGAGAATAATCTCGGGCAGTGACGTAGGCTCCGTTATGTTCACATCCTCTGTATAAACATCATACAACGGATACTCTATCCGCAACGTGTAATCCTCGCCGCTGTAAACGGGACCGAGAGTCCATTTACCCTCAGCGTCGGCAACCGTGCTGATATTGTCATACCCGGTCAGCCTTACCACAGCGCCTTCTACAGGAAGCTTGGTGTCGGAACATATAGCCGAACCTGAAAGAGTATGGTTTGCGTTCTCCACAAGGGAAATGTCAAGCAGAGACGGCTCACCATCTTCAAGAGAGAGAGCGATCTCCAGGTCTGCGAATCCTGCGCGGGTCACAGTAAGCGAGACCGCATCTACCGGTACATAATCAATGGAATATCTGCCATCGGCATCTGTTTCCGTCTCAATGGGATACCCGGCGATACTTATTCTGGCACCCTCTACCGGTGTTCCCTTTCCTTCGGAAGAAACGATGCCCGAAAGTGAGGTTACTCCACGTACATCCATGATGAAGCGTGTGGAGGGAACCTCGCTGACCTTCTTCTCCGACCATGTATTGAACGAAGGAAGATCGGCGATATCGACGGGATCGTAAGTATTACCGGTATAACTTCTCAATTCACCGCCAAGATCCACTGAATAGAAACGGTCGGAATAGTTCGCATTCGGTTTGTCTGTCTTCACTACGGTGATTACCAGGTTGCCACCTTTGTAATCATAAGGGACATCGAGAGTGATGTTATAATCCCTGGCTCCCTGAAGCAGAGGAATCACACCTGAGAAGACTCTGTTGTCAGCAGTAAAATTCTTATCCCATCCGTTGGCCATATCGGAAGCCTCGGTCTCGTGCATGTAGATTTCCATCGGGAGCGATACTTCTGTGTCCGTACCTCTGAAAATCTTATATACCAATCCTTTGATAGAACCTTTGGCGAAGTTGAAATCAGCAGGATAGTAAATAGTCTGACCGACATTATATTGAGATGTGATATCGACAGGTAATCTTACGAGCGTGTTATCGCGGTTCACAGTCTGCGCCACAGCAAAATCGCCCTCTCCGGCAACGCTGGCCCATGCGGCGGTATAATCAGCTATTGCCGACACACCTGATTCGTTTAAAGCCTGCACTACGTAAATATTTGATTTCCCGGCTACCGGGCTTTTATCCGTCCATTCGGTGTCTTTCACGTTGTCGGCCACAACGGAAGGTGTACCATCTATCACACGTGTTATTCTGTAGAGAATCGCATTTTTATCTATGGTTCCCTTGTTGGCGCCCTTCTCGGGAGCACCCCATACGAGTGTGATCTTACCGTCGGCAAAGAGAGCCATCGGTTCTTTAACAGGCTCAGGCACATCATATCCCAGGAAAACCGACTTGGCTGAAAGAGCAAGAGTCTCGCCCTCGGCATTGCATGCCGACACTGTATAAGCATGTGTACCGGCACCCGCGGAGCTGTCTAAATAGGTCTGCTCCTGGCCTGGGGTTCCTTCTACACTGGCGATTCTGACACCATCACGGTATATGTTGATCATAACGTCGGCAAGCGCCGAGCCATCGGCAGCCTGCGACGGTGAAGTCCATTTAAGCCGGGCCTCAAGGGGATTCTCGGTATCTGCAGAAACCGAAAATCCTGATGGAAGTTTCGGCCCCACGTTGTTGTAGACATACACGTTATCGACACTCAAGGCATATGAGTCATATCCGTTTGTAACATGACGGAAAGCTATATAAACCGTTTTACCCTCATATGCGGAAAGAGCACGCGAAAGTGAATTGTTACGCACGTCGTCTTCATACCCATTGTCGGCAGTCTCTTTTATAAGGGTAGTGAAGTCTTCGGGATTGGTACCCGCATCGGAGACAAGAACCTCAAGTTGCTCCGTATGATTCAGATCCTGAGCACTGTAATTGCATGACAACACAAACTTACCGTTGGTAATTTTTACAGGAGGAAGAATCATCCAGTTGTCTTGTGCGGGATAAGAACTATAAGTCTCACAATCCATGCCGAAAGAAACGGCATTGGCCTTACCCGAGAACTGGGTAATGTAGTTGGGAGAACCGGAGAAACGAAGCCAGCCGCGGCCATCGTTGTCCCGGTCGAGCAAAGTCCACCCCGAAGGCGGAAACGTCTCTTGCTCGAAATTCGAGCCGACGACCACCGCCTGAGCCGATGCCCGAGGCATCGCAAGCATGCCGGCAAGCGTCAATGCAGAAAGGAACAATATTTTTCTCATAAATTATGTATAATTGAATAAGTAACTGATTCAATAGATGAATTACAAAGATAACATGTTTTGATAATTATACAAGTATTAGTATTAATTATATTATGTACCCCTAATTATTAAAATGATGTTTTCTTCATTTGAATGAAAAATTCAGGCGACACATGACAGCAGGAAGGAGGGCCAAGAGGTTAGCTTTAGTTATCTATAGTTAAAGTTGTTTAAATGGGCAATATGTCGGTTGGCTGTTTAATTCCTCTTTCATATATTTGCGACAAAGACGATAAACTCATATGGGCCACATAGGACCGTATGATTAATCATTGCCGACAACAAAGCAACTTGCCATGATATACCTTTCCCTAAACAGAAGGGATCTGACCCTCTTTTTTTCTATAATACTGATGTCGCTTGCTGTTTTACCTGACGCCGCATCACAGACGTGCCGCATAAGTTGCGGCATCAATCACTCGGGACAGCAATCTTATAAAGAGGTATATGAATATGATTTTGTTTCGGAGAAACCCTCTTTCCCCGGCGGAAGCACATCGTTGCTGGAATTTCTGAACAACAACCGCAAATACCCCGAGGAAGCCTACCGCAAGGGAATCCAAGGCAGAGTAACATGCCAGTTCGTTGTAAATACAGATGGTTCCGTAACCGACATACACCTGATACGGGGCGTGGAACCGACACTTAACCGCGAGGCGATACGCCTTTTCTCCATCATGCCGGATTGGAAACCCGGACGTCATAACGGCAAGCCGGTGCCCGTAAGGGTTATATGGTCGGTACCTTTCAGACATTGACAACGCATCAGGAAAACCTGAATGGAATAATATAAGCCCCATAGGTTACGTTATTATTCTGATGAGAATAGCCGACATCCTGAAACATTCAGCAACCGTAACTGCACTCTGCGCCCTCGCAGTACCATCTGTATCTATGGCAAAGAGTCCCGGTGATTCATATTCTTTTTTGAATATATCCACGTCCACCCACGCCTACGCTCTGGGAGGAAGCGGTGCTGCGGTCATAGATGACGATGTAACGCTCACCGACCAGAATCCGGCCCTTCTCGGCCCGGAGATCGAGAGCCAGCTTGCCGTCAACTACATGCACTATCTCGCCGGCTCAAATTTTGCCGGCGCGCGTTTCGGCCATTCCGCCGGCGAACATTCGGCATGGGCCGCCGGTATAAGATACCTGAACTTCGGGTCGATTACCGGATTCGAAGCCGATGGAACCGAAACAGGCACATTCACACCTCAGGACATAGTATTCGAAGGCACTTACTCGCGCGACATCAATTCCTATTTCAGAGGAGGCATAAACCTGAAGATGGTTTACAGCAATTATGAGCAGTACACCGCATTCGCAATGGCGGCAGACCTCGGAATAAATTATTATTACGACGTTTATGACCTATCGCTTTCGCTCGTATTGCGTAATATGGGAGGCCAGCTGAAACGCTTTGACAAGAGACATGCCTCCATGCCGTTCGAGATAGAACTGGCCTATATGCAGGGTCTGGGCAATTCTCCTTTCTCTCTTGCCATTACAGCGACCGACCTTACCCATTGGCGTCTCCCCTATTACAATCATGACCAACAGGATGCGGAGAATCGCCAGGCCGAAAAACAGAGTTTCGGCAGCGACCTGATGCGCCATCTTATTTTCGGACTGCAATACAATCCCAACGAAAAATTCTACATCGCACTCGGATATAACAACCGCGTACGTACCGATATGAGCAGTTATCACCGCAACTTTCTGTCGGGATGGAGCGTAGGAGCCGGATTTAAAGTAAAATCGTTCGGTGTAAGTCTGGCCTATGCCCAGCCGCACGCTTCCGGATCAACTCTCATGGTGAATCTCTCAATGAACTTCGCCGAACTCATGAACCGCTGAGCGACCGGATAAGTGAATCAGATTTAGGGGTAGCCAGTTCGCAAGACGATGGCACAAGTTCAGGCACTTTCCTTTTTACCAGATATTTATAAAAGAGTATACGTCGACACCTGTCGTTTACCAACGATATCGGGAGCCGATTTGATTCTATTTCATCCATAATGGCCCGGAACTCCCGTCCGGTATCGGCGGGAGCAAGTACAATATCGGCACCAGCCCTCAGAGCGTCGGCCGCCGTATATCCGGATGCCCCTCCCATGTTCAAGGCATCGGTAAGCACCAACCCACGGAAATTCAGTGAATCTCTTAGCAATCCTGTGAGGATCGGACGCGAGAAAGAAGCGGGTGACAACGAAGCGTCAACCGACGGAACGGCAAGATGGCCGGCCATAATACCGGAAAGGCCGGCATTGACATAAGCTTTGAATGGCAACATATCTACGGTATCAAGCCGTTCGATATCAGAAGCCACTACTGCTAAACTGTTATGGGAATCCTGGCCCGGAGACCCATGTCCGGGGAAATGTTTGGCTACGGAGACCACGTTGCCGTCTTCCAACCCCCGCGCATAGGCGACTGTCAGTTCCGCCACTCTTTCAGGATCGGAACCAAAAGAGCGACGCCCCATTATGCCTGAAGAAGCCGACACGTCAGCCACCGGTCCCAGAACCATATTTATGCCGGCAAGTCGGCATTCACGGGCAACTTCCCTTCCATATTCGTATAATACATCCTGACCGGCACGCGGAGATATCTGGCCGTTCTTTGGGAAAACCGGTGTGCCGCTAAGCCTCATTCCCAATCCCCATTCCGCATCGATAGCCATGAACGGAGGAGGAACAGATGCCTCTGTCAGCCTCTCCGCGATAGTGCGCACTGCTTCCGGAGAACCTTTCAGCAAAACCACTCCCCCCACATGCCAATCTGCCGCATATCGCGACAGGCTTCTAAGAGAGGGAGGATCATCGGCCGCATAGACTGCCGGCAAAAGCAACTGCCCTACCCTCTGCTCGAGAGTCATCTGCTTCATGATGGAATCCGCCCATGCGAGGGCTTCTCCTGTCATATCTGTTTCCGTCAAGACTGCGCAGTCCTCAGGCTGCATGGCGGATGAATCGGATCCGGAATGTCCGTCGGCACCCGCTCTGCCGCAACATACGGCGACAGAGAGCAGCATGACCGCTGCCACGGATATTCCGGCCACTTTATTCATTTCCCGGTCCTTGTGCTCACTGTGAAGCGCGGAGTAGAGTCGGCATCTACCGGCAATCCATAATCGTCAAGCGATTTAAGATAGCGCAGAAACGGGGCTGCGATCTCGACATCATCGGTAAAGATAACCTTGCCATCGGCAAGAGTCCGCAAGTCATCGTTACCCCATGCGAGATAGTCTATCGTGCCTACGGTATATTCCTTATCGGGGTCTACAGGCTTGCCGTCTATAAGCATGGCCTGCAGATTACCATCTTTATCGGTAACCACACGGGCTCCGTGGCTGATGGCTTCACCTCCTTTACGGGCCGCTACTTTCATTGCCTCGATAAGCGATGAGCCTTTTATGCGCATAACCACATATCGGTTGGAGAATGGGAAGGTGGAAAGAACCGTGCCCTTGCATAGTTCTCCTTTTGTCCATGAAGAGCGTATACCGCCCACATTCATTATCGCCATGTCGAGAAAGGGCACGCTGCTGTCAGCCGTCCTGAGTGAATCGAGTTTCAGATTGCCATACCAGGCTCCGAAGTCGGCTGCCCAATTTGGGAAACAGCCGGTACGGACGGTTCCGTCCATATCTTCCGACACATAGCCAACTCTCATATTGTTTACAGAGTCGACCTTATGCTTGTATGGAGCAAGAAACGCCTGCATGTTGCCGTCAAGATGGTCGGAGTCAAAACGGTTGGAAACGGGAATCAAGGAATAACGGGGCAACTCTTTGCCTATTTTGTCAAGATCTATATCTATCTTACCGACATTTCGTCCTGCTTTGCCGGTCTGCGCCACCAATACCGGCTTTCCATCAAGGTTGTTTACCAATGAAGGAGTCTTTTCCGGAGTATCTGGATTCACAAGAGTATGGCTATGTCCGCCTATGATCACATCGATATCCCGGCTGTCGCGTGCCAACTTGAGGTCATCTTCCTTGTCGCCCATGTCATACCCGATATGGGTAACGGCCACCACCAGATCGCATTTCTTCTCTTTTTTCAGCATGGAAGCAATCTCATTGGCGGTTTTTATAGCCGGGTTGAATTTCATGCCTTTGTAATTGTCGGCTACAATCAGGCTTTCAGGATCGACATTAAGACCGATAAACCCGATTTTCTTGCCGCCTACTTTCTTTATCACATAAGGCTTGAATATACCCTTGGCCGGAGTGGCGGAAAAATCATAATTCGCGGACAGCGGAGTTCCCTTGACCTGTTTCCAATATCGGGCCAGATCTTCAAGTCCGTTGTCAAACTCATGGTTGCCGAGAATACGGATATCATAGCCTACCATATTCATCAGAGGGTAATCGGCATCGCCACGGAACATCTTGAAGTACAGAGAGCCCTGTACTCCATCGCCGGCATCTACCGTTATTACATTTTTCTCTGCCCTGCGTACAGAGTCGAATACGGCCTTACGCTGCAGGATACCTGCGGCTCCGCCTTTCTCGGGTTCAATCTGAGAGTGAGTGTCGTTGGTATGCAGAATCACCAGATGCTCGGCCAGCAACCCCATGGTGCCCGCGAGCATCGCTACCGCCAACGCGATTATTTTTGAGTTCTTCATTATGATAAAGGCAAAGAGGGCGAGACATTGACCAGCGGCCATGCCTCGCCCTCTAAATAATATTCGTTTTATTATTCGCTTATCAGGTCTTCGCCGGTCATTTCAGCCGGCTTCGGCAGACCGAGGATATGGAGGAGCGAGGGAGCCACATCGGCCAGACGTCCATCTTTCACCTTGGCATTCTTGTCGCCGATATAGATGAAAGGCACGGGATTGAGAGAATGGGCCGTATTGGGCGAACCATCGGCATTAAGTGCATGATCGGCATTGCCATGATCGGCGATGATAATCGCTTCATAACCGTGACTCTTGGCTGCCTCGACCACTTTTTCCACACATCCGTCAAGAGTTTCCACCGCTTTCTGGATTGCCTTGTACACACCGGTATGACCTACCATATCGCCGTTGGCGAAGTTGACCACGATGAAATCATATTTCTCGCTGTCGATAGCCGCCACCAGCTTTTCTGTTACCTCGGGGGCTGACATCTCGGGCTGCAGGTCATATGTGGCGACCTTAGGCGATGGAACCAATATACGGTCTTCGCCATCGAAAGGCGCTTCGCGACCTCCGTTGAAGAAAAAGGTTACGTGGGCATATTTCTCTGTCTCCGCTATATGCAGCTGTTTCAGTTGCTTTGACGACAGATATTCGGCTAAGGTATTGGTAACGTCCGATTTCGGGAACAGGATATGCACTCCCTTGAACGAATCGTCGTACGGAGTCATACAATAGTACTGCAGGTCGGCAATAGGTGTCATACCCGATTCCGGATGCTGTGTCAGCACTACCGTGAGCTCTTTGGCGCGGTCGTTGCGGTAGTTGAAGAAGATAACCACATGGCCCGCACCAATCGTACCGTCGACACCGTCGGCCACGATAGGTTTCATGAACTCGTCGGTTACACCCTCGGCATAGTAATTTTCAACAGCCTCGATTACATTTTCAGTTTCAAGACCCTTACCGTAAACAAGCATATTGTATGCCTCTTTTATGCGGTCCCAGTTATGGTCGCGGTCCATAGCGTAGTAGCGACCGATGACGGAAGCTATCTTCCCGGCCGATTTCTTGCAATGCTCCTCGACCTGACGCAGATATCCGGCTCCGGACTTGGGGTCGGTGTCGCGGCCATCCATGAAAGCATGCAGGTAAACCTTTTCCAGGCCATAGCTCTTTGCCGTATCGCAGAGAGCGAAAAGATGGTCGAGCGAAGAGTGAACGCCACCGGTGGAAGTAAGGCCCATGAAGTGAATTGGCACATTATGGTCGCGGGCATAGGAGAAAGCCGACTTTATTTCAGGATTCTCTGCAAACGAGCCGTCGGCTATCGCACGGTTTATCTTCACCAGATCCTGGTAAACCACACGCCCGGCGCCTATGTTGAGATGGCCCACTTCCGAATTTCCCATCTGGCCGTCTGGCAGACCGACGTTCTCGCCGCTTGCCTGAAGTCTGGAATGAGGATAATTGGCCACGAGACTGTCCATATAGGGAGTCGGAGTATTGAAAATTGCATCGTCGGCCTTGTGGTCTCCGAGACCATAGCCGTCGAGAATTATAAGAAGTGCTTTTTTTGACATGACTTATCTTTTGTACTCTTTTTTTTCTGTTATCAACACCATTGAACCCCGCTTCGGGCAATTACCAGAAACCTGCATTGCAGGCCCATATCCAAGGGGTATATCATAGCTATGCAAAGTTAGCTGTTTTTTGCGAGAGTCCCCTCATTTAAAACAAAAAAAGCCACTACGGTTCCCGTATATTCATAAAAAATAACAATTCCATCCCGTATGGTTTAGAGAGTCGTATATTTGTACGACTCTCTAAAATAATGCCCCGGGAATTCTCTTTAGGCTATCCCGGTTATACCGACCATAACCTACAAAAGAATCCGCAACTTGCACAGTTGTGGGATTTTTTGTAATTTTGCCACAAATCGGCATATCCGTCCCGTCATGCCAAATAATTGACAACTTAATATATAGACACCATATAGTTATGATGAATGCCCAAGATATCAAGAACGGTACCTGTATCCGTCTTGACGGCCAGCTTTATTTCGTAATCGAATTCCTTCATGTAAAACCCGGCAAAGGCAATACTTTCATGCGTACCAAGCTGAAAAATGTTGTTGACGGCCGCGTTCTGGAACGTCGTTTCAACATCGGCGAGAAGCTTGAGGATGTACGTGTGGAACGTCGTCCCTACCAATATCTCTATGCCGACGGCGGCGACGATATCTTCATGAACAACGAGACTTTCGAGCAGATCCCTATCAACAAAGAACTCGTTACCGGCGCAGCCTATATGAAAGAGGGCGACACAGTTGAAGTTGTCAGCGACGCTTCTACCGACACCGTTCTCTTTGCAGAGATGCCCATGAAGACCATCCTCAAAATCACATATACCGAACCCGGTCTGAAAGGTGATACCGCTACCAACACCATGAAGCCCGCCACCGTAGAGACAGGCGCGACAGTACGTGTGCCCCTCTTCATAAATGAAGGCGAGCTTATCGAGGTCGATACCCGCGACGGCAGCTATGTAGGTCGCGTGAAGGCTTAATATCAATTAAAAATATAAATGGACAGAAAAAGTCCGCAGGAACTCCTCTTCTCGATCGTCGTGCCGGTATATAACCGCCCCGACGAAGTGGACGACCTACTCAAGAGCCTTGCCGGACAGACCGACAAAGGATTCGAGGTCGTTATAGTGGAAGACGGTTCTACAATAAAATGCGAGGAGCAGGCCCGGAAATATTCCGGGGCTTGCTCCTTGCAGTATTTTTATAAGGATAATGAAGGAAGGAGTCCTGCCCGTAATTATGGCATGGACCATGCCCGGGGCGACTTCTTTATCTTTGTCGATTCCGACTGCATACTTCCTTCCGACTATATCGCGTTGCTACGCAAGGGACTTTCTGAAACAGGCGCTCTCTTCTTCGGCGGTCCCGATGCCGCCCACGAGTCTTTCACCCCCACTCAGAAAGCCATAAACTATGCCATGACCTCATTTCTGACCACCGGTGGCATACGCGGCGGCAAGAAGAGCATGGAGAAATTCGTGCCGCGCACCTTCAACATGGGTTTCGCACGCGAGGTATATGCCAGGGCAGGTGGGTTTCGCGAGATGTTCAGCGAAGATATCGACATGAGCACCCGCATCCGTCAGGCAGGTTACGAAGCCACGCTTCTACGGGATGTAAAGGTTTTTCATAAACGTCGTGGGAATCTCGCCAAGTTCTGGCGTCAGGTGCATGTGTTCGGCATGTCGCGCATAACACTTCAGTTGCTCTATCCCGGATCACTAAAGGCAGTACATTGCCTGCCGGCGACCATGACGCTCGGTGCGGCGGGTGTGGTCGCAGCCTCTTTCTGGCAACCTTGGATTCTGATAGCACCGGGGGCCTATCTCGGCGCCCTATGGATCGACGGACTGCGAAAAATGAAGAGCATCAGACTTGCCACTCTCGGGACCGTAGCCTCCGTAGTGCAGATACTCGGTTACGGCACAGGATTCCTTCGCAGTTATTTCTGGAAGATATTGCTTGGTCATGGCCGGGATATAGATCAGGAAGTGAAAATGCGTAAAGGTAAATAACACAGCTCCTCATGGAAAAGAATATCATACGGGAGGAGTATATGACCTACCTTCCGGCAGACGGCGAGAAGGTCGACAATGTTGTTTTGCCGAAGATTCAGGATGTAGACGAGGATGACCGACCATATGAGCGAGCCTGGAGATATGGCATTGAAACTCTATCCGACGCCGACCTTCTGGCAATCATACTGCGCACTGGAATGCCTGGACGACCGGTAACCCATATCTGTCGCGAGATAATGAAGAAATGTGGCGGCAGCTTCCGCCGCCTCTCGCAGACTTCTCCGGATGAGTTGTCGCGGTTCCGTGGGGTAGGCAATGTGAAAGTCCTGCAAATCAGAGCGGCTATGGAGATTGTGAAACGATTTAATCAGGAGCGGGTGGACAGCGCTCCTGTTATCAACTCCTCATCCACGGCCGCGGAACTCATGATGCCGATTATAGGCAATGAACCGGTGGAGCATATATATGTGTTATGTCTCGGTCAGTCGCTACGTCTTTTGAAAGCGGCCGAGATAAGCCGCGGTGTGGTAAGTTCCACCGTTTTCGATGTAAAGCCTGTTCTGAAAACGGCTCTGTCGGTCGACGCGCAAAGTATAATGCTCTGCCACAACCATCCATCGGGGAATATGAAGCCGAGCATTGCCGACGACAACATAACCCGAGAACTGAAAGATGCATGCGGTCTTATGAAAATCCGCTTCCTCGACCATGTGATAGTAGGCGGAGGCACAAATGAAGTCCCCGAATATTACTCATACCACGACAACGGCCGCCTCTGACAATTGAAATTGCTATATACTAAAAAGGCACTTCCGACTGCGGAAGTGCCTTTTTATGGTGCTTGCGTGCCGTCCGGTTTATGGAGCCGTCGAGCGCGTTTCGAGCCGGAATTAATCCTGAGCCTTCTTTACGCGGCGCTCTTTGATACGGGCTTTCTTACCGGTGAGGCCACGGAGATAGTACAGTTTCGCACGACGAACCTTACCGAGTTTGTTTACGGTAATAGATTCGATAAACGGAGACTCGATAGGAAAGATACGCTCCACACCTATGCCGTCAGAAATCTTACGAACGGTGAAACGCTTCTTGTCGCCCTGGCCGTTGATGCGGATAACCACACCGCGATACTGCTGGATACGCTCTTTGTTACCCTCCTTGATACGATAGGCTACGGTGATTGTGTCGCCGGGGCCGAAGGTGGGGAATTCCTTGGCGGGAGTTGCAAATGCCTCTTCGGCAATCTTGATCAAATCCATTTCTCTAAGTAGATTTTTAAGTTATCGTCTGCAATGTAAATAAGCTTCCGTTGGAGTCGCGAATAGCTTTGTTTCTGATTCCCAGATTTATAACAACACCATTCGTTTCCGTCTTACCAGAGATTGCAGACTCGGCCACAAAATTACAATATTTTTCCGATTCACGCAACTTTCTAATAATGAACTTTCAATTTGAAGTTTTGGTTTTGGGAGAGCTATGATAGCTAAGAGATCTATGAGATCTACGAGAACTATGAGATCTACGAGAACTATGAGAACTATTAGCTTGCTCACTCCTGGAATCATATTAATTCACAATGGCAATCGACAGGGGGTTATTTGTAGACCTTGTCGATTGTCGGCGACACGCCTTTGTAGCGGTCCGAACACATGCCCACCGTGCTGTTTATATAGGTGGGATCGGCACTGAAGAACTGTGCGCCACCATGGTCATAGGCTGTGCCGGAGCTTTTCGAGTCGAGTCTTACCGCGGCGCTCTCGTGATTGGGATATGCTATGAGCATATTCTCTTTCCCGAGCGCGTGCCAGAGCAGATAGGTGAAGAATATGGCCCTGTCTTCGCAGTCGTTACGGTCATAATAAAGATTCTCTTCAAGGAAGTATGGCTTCTCGAAACCATGACGCTGCTGGTCGGTTGCATACTTAAATCCATGGTGAAAAAATCCCATGAGCGCATTTACGGCGTCCACCTCGTTTTTGCCAGCAAGTTGCCCGCGCACCTGGGCCACTATGTCATCGCGCAACTTCTTGTCGAGAGTCGATGATGCAAAATCCTGAGTGGGCATCTGCGGATAGCGGTACAGCATCTTGAACAAGTTCTTGTTTACCTGACCTGTTATATGTATTCCTCCTCCTTCGATATCGAAGTTGTGGGCCACGTAAGGAAGGTTCAGACCGTTCAGCTTCAAGTCTGACTTACGTCCGTGATCACCGCCACCCGGCAACTGAGGAGTGTAGATGGCACCGAGAGAGCCGTCGGGTTCTTTGCCATCCGGAAGAAATGCCGTATATGCCACGCCGTTCAGGTTTATCTGGTATGAACCGTAGACCATCTGGGAGAAAGGCATAAGGAATATAGGTACTCCATCTTTGGTATGGCCGAGTCGCACATCGTAACCGAGAGCCGACATTATATAATGTATCGCAGAGAAACGCGAGAAATCGTTTGCGGAAGGAACGGCCTTACGCAAATATTGTTCGGCGAACCTGAAAGTGAGATAGGAATTCAGGCCCATCTCCCTGGCTTTCTTCTCTATTTCCGCCACAGCCTTTCCCATAGCCGGAGAATCTTTGAGAGCCCTCCACTGTTCTCCCAATTCTTTCTGCGGATTGCTGATCGAGTTTTTTATAGAGATCTGTGGCTTTGACATTTCCACGGGAATTCCATAGAAATCGAATTCCCATTCGGCGGGAGCGGCAGGTTTGACTGTTTCCGAGGGAATGGCCGGCGCTACCGGTGTTGTCGGTTTGGAAGGAGCAGCCGGTTTGATCGGCTCTGCAGGTTTGACGGGAGTGGCCGGCTTAGCAGGTTCGGCAGGCTTGACCGGAGTGGTGGGTTTAGCCGGCTTGGCGGGTTCGGCCGGTTTTACAGGTTCCTTTTTTTGGGGTCGGGATGGTATGGCCGGACGTGCAGGCTTGGTTTCCGGTTTCACCTCCTGCTTCGGCTCAGTTTTTACCTCAGGTTTAGGCTCCGGCTTCACTTCGGGCTTAACCTCGGGCTTAACTTCCGGTTTGGGTTCTTGTTTTACTTCGGGCTTAACCTCAGGCTTTACTTCCGGTTTGGGTTGGGATTTTACTTCGGGCTTAGCCTCGGGCTTTCCCTCGGGTGCAGCTACAGGTGGTTCTTCAGGTTTAGGCTGCACATATTTTTTCTGCACAAACTGCGACTCGAAAGGGTGCCATTCCCCTTCGAGAAAGTCGGCGTAGTGGTCGAATATTCTACCGCGGAACTGTTCGAAATCGGCGAGGATACCGGCTCTGAACTCCTCGAAGCTCTTCTCGGAGTCCGCCTTTCCCTCGGGTTTCTCTTTTTTCGCGGCTGCCTTCTCTATTTTGGCACGGGCCTTCTGGGCATTGCGCATTGCACTTTTGGCCGACTGCGGAAAAGCCGAAGCCGAAACAACCGTAAGCGCGAGTATCGCGAGCGACAAGCGTTTCATAAATATAACCATTATCGGCGGCTGCGGGGAAGCCTTGGGGCCAGCCTGCAACCGCCGTGATTTGTTTACTTTTGGCGTATCAATCGCCTTTAATTACTTGTCGAATCCTTCGCGAACGAACTGCGACATCTTATCGGCATATTCCTGAGCCATCTCCGCCTCTTTAGCGGCACGCTCAAGAGCCTTCATATTAGCCTGGAAAGCGGCTTCGGTGTCTACGAGATAGAAAATCTGGATTTCAAAAGTGCCGTCAGGATTCTCTTTTATCATGGAGAAGCTTTCCTTAAGATCGCCACGTATCTCGGATTCTACCAGACGTTCGTAGGCGGCATAGAAGTTTTCAAATTCCTTCTCTTTTACGCTACCGTCGTTGAGTGCGCGGCCTTTCAGGTCTGACGCCCACTTGTCGGCATAAGCGTTCATGGCAGCGCTCTGGGCGAGCATACGGCCGTTGTTTTTAGATTTGGTGCGGGTGCTGATTCCCATTTCCTCGGTCTTGCCGTCAAACAGCATGGCTGTGAAATGACGTTCGAGAGAAGTCTGAAGAGGGAGGGTGCTCATAACTTTCCAACCCTGCTTTGTGAGTTCCTTGTTTCTGTTTTTGGCAAGTTTCTCAACCTCTTTCTGTTGTTTCTTGGTAAGATCGGTGGCCATAACTGTAGGCATAGCCAGACAGAAAGCCATCAGGAGAATGATAAGTTTTTTCATATAAAGGTTAGTTTGCGCGGCTGCTCATGGCAACCGCCGGATTATTATCTGTTTTTTATTTATATACTCTGTCATCAACTTCCCATCCTTGAGCACATTTTTTCAAGGTTGTCACACTGCCATAGGTAGTGCGAAGCACTATCTCCGACTCTGAATATGTATAAGTCCCCTTCGTTTCTGTTTCGGTCGAATTAGTCAAAATCCATTGATTTTTGGCCACATCGAACCCCTCAGTCTGAACTTTATTTACCTCTGTATATTCAGTCTCGGAGTTGAACGTAAAAGCATAGTCAACATGAAATCGATCCCATACGTCCCCCCAACTGTTGACGTACCGAATGGTTTTACCAATCATTGGATTGGTATATACATCATCGTTCTGTTCTTCATCAGGGAAGTCCGGCTCGTCATCGCTTCCGCCGCAGGAGGTCAACGAAAGACCGCCAACGAGCAGGATAGCCATAAGAAAGTGTTTCAATTTGTTGTTAGTGAGCATAATATGGTATTTTAAAGTGATATCTTAATGCTATTGGGATTTAAGATGTCGCAATTTACAAAAAAAATCCAAACCAACCCACAACTTACCGAAAAATCGTGAAAATATTAACATCATCCGCACGAATCATATTGATACTATGCGGATGATGTTAATACTGATTCCAAAAGAACGGTTACATGCTACGATACCCTATGAAATGTCACTCCGTCTTCCACTATGGTAAAACTGTTTTCAGTATGGGTGATGGTCGTGCTGCCTATATTTCCGTCGTTGTCCCTAATAGTCAGTTTATTTCCTTCAAGCTTATAATAAACATTCTCGGTATACTGTTCCCCCATATCAGTAAAACGCATTGTAAGCCTACCGTCCTGTGTGAAAGTCCAATACTCACCACCCTCCTCGTCTTCGGAAAGCCATGTCCCGACGATGCTCCAGACAGCAGGTTCATCTTCTTTTTTATCATCCTTGTCATTGCCACATGCGACACATCCTAAAGTCAGAACGACTGTCAACAGCAATGCGAAATACTTTATCTGTTTCATTTCTATTATTATTTAGCGTTTTTGATTGTTTCAGAATCTATAGCCCACTTTCAGCTGGGGGACACCATATGACAAACAGTCATAAGCATCAATCACTAAATTATATACAAAGTCTAATCCGATAAATAAATGAGAATTAATATTCAGGCCCACTCCTGCCTCAGGAGTTATCAGAACCTGTATCACGCCAGAGCGACCAAACAGCTTAGGTCCTACTCCCAACTCAACATATATACTCTGTCCACTTCCGAAGTCATTTGACGTGTATCTTACCATTCCCTTCACCCCGAAATTAGTAAAATCGGCATCTGCCAAAGGAACTCCCACAGTAGCCATTGCCTTGACAGCGAAATGTCTTGATGTGGCCCACTGGTAACCGGCATCTAAACTTATATAACCTCCTTGGCCATACCCCGCTGAATAAGTTCCAGGAGTATTAATCCACTTATTAGTAAAATAGTCCCAATAGCCACCACCATACGAATAGCTACCATCCACAAGATTCCCTATAGTATGTCCCCCTCCCAACTCAACTACCACCCCGCTTCGGTTGGCGTTCTGAGCTTGAGCACCGATGAATAGCATCAGCGTTCCGAGTACCATCAATATCTTTTTCATCTCCGTAGTTCTAATTTATAATTCAAATTTGCGTTGAAATTTATTTCACCAATCTGTATGATTCCCATTTTTTGCCGAGAGCCGGCGATACCGTAAGTGTGGGAGTTTGACGCTGGCGGTTGATCGTAAGGGATTTGCGGCTAACGTTCTCTTTCACGTATTCAGCGATTTCGCCAAGTGTAGCTTTACCATCAGTTTCGCGCAGTTTCTTCAGCAGAAAGTAGGTAAACATACCATGCCCCTTCTCGTCGTAATGCCATGCCGTCTGGGCATCGGTAACAGCGGAAAAGACCGCGACATTACCACCTAATTGCATAGGCTTCGGACGCAATCCCACTCCACGGCACTCGGCAATCATATCGCCCGTACGCTGACTGCCGCTGAAACATGCGTCAAGGAAAACAGTTGTGGCTTTGTTTGAAAGAGAGGCAAGTGTGGAATTGAATTCATCCATCGACAGGCATACCTCCTGCTTGGGTTTATAAGCGTCGACGGGAATAAGAAGAGCTTTACCCGAAACCTCATCGGGAGCGCCATGGCCTGCGTAATATATAACCAATTCCAGATCTCCGTTATAGACCTCGCACAAATCTTTCATATAGGCTATAGCTTCACGCATCTGACCGAGCGTAGCGTCGTTATAAACATTTATATTTTCTTTCGGCAGACCGAGTATCTGACGGCAATAAGTCTCCACCGACTTTCCGTCGTTAAGAGCGAAAGGCACCTCGCCCATTGAATTGTAGTTCTGGTTTGCGAATATGAAAGCGAAAACGTTGCGGTCGGTAACCGGATTGTAGGGCAGGTTCATGTCTATATCAGCCACTGTGCCAACCGGCCGCGCGGTCGTCGGCTTTTTCTTTACCGGCACGTTACCGGTCGTTTTAACCGGAGCATTGCCTCCGGGTTGCTGAATAAGATCAGCCACATCGGCTACGGTCATCTCAGACGAACCCACGCCGGGATTAGCCAGATATTTCCTTACGCTGGTTTCGTCAAGTCCGTATAGGCGGCAATTGTCTGTGTTTATGAAATCAGGAAGCGAACCGTAACCGATCAGCATAGGGCATTTCACAAACGCATTGGCACCAAGCTTATACAATCCCCTGGGAAGGGATACCGATGTGAGGCTGACACACTCCCGGCATACTTCATCGCCTATCGATGTAACACTTGCGGGAAACGTCAATCTTATGAGCACAGGGCATTTTGCGAAAGCCTCCGCGCCTATTGACTGAAGTCCTTCCGGCATCCATACAGCCGACAATTCTTTGTTTCCTTTGAATGCCCCTTTCCCTATCGAAACAACACTCGACGGAATTTCAATAACATTTATACGGCAGGAATTGAAAGCGTTGTTTCCTATTGAAGTCGGTTCACCCTGAAAAACCACCCTTTCCACCATACGCGGATTCCAGGGCATTCCGGATGAAGAATAGTTGTTCATCGGGCCGGAGCCAATAATGGTAAGCCGGTTGCCGTCAAGATTCCATCTGAGATTAGGACCACATTTTCCGGATGCGCCGGCCATGGCTTCGGATGTGCCGAGCATAAACAACATGACAAGAATCAGAGAGACCCTTAACGACTTTCTAACAGCCGAGGATACTACACTCAATCCTAACTGATTATCAATAGCAAAGAGTAATTGTTTCATTTATATATGGTTAGCTATTTATTCAATTTCCTATTCAACGCAAACTCCAAATTAGATCGGGATTCCAAGTCATAAAAAATCCAAACCGATGCAAAGATAACCAAAAATGCGCTAAGTACAAAGGTTAAAAGCAAGAGTATGTTTAATAAAAGATGTCTACGCAACATAATATTCAAAATATTATGAATCATGGAACGTTGAAAATATGGGGGGATTATGTTTTAGCAATTAATTTTCTTACAGACTATAATCTTATTATTCTTCCGGCTTACGGACTAACCGAGTCCATACGGCCAAGGCAAGAAACAGAGTACACTTTATGACCAAAACGACTTCTGCTCTTCTTAGAGCCGGATTAGCATGCACAGCCATCATGCTGACAGCATCGGTACAGGCGCAAAGCAAATTCGACGCCAAATTCGATTCTTATCCAACCTACAACGGCGAAGACCTGGAACTTCAGGTAAACGCCGATAACACAGCCTTCCGTCTCTGGAGCCCTGCGGCGCAGGCAGTGAAACTGCGCATCTATGCCGACGGCCGTTTAGGAACTCCGCTACAAACCATCGACATGAAAGCCGACCGCTCCAACGGTACCTGGACAGCCTCTCTACCCGGACAGCTTTACGGCAAATTCTACACCTTCCAGGTGGAACAGGATGGCAAATGGCTCGACGAGACCCCTGGCGTATGGCCGAAAGCCGTAGGAGTGAACGGCGAACGCGCCGCCATAATAGACCTGAGCAAGACCAACCCCGATGGTTGGAATGCCGACAAAGGTCCCGAAGTAAAGAATTTCTCAGACGTAGTTCTGTACGAGATGCACCACCGCGATTTCTCTATGGATCCATCTTCCGGCATAGCCAACAAAGGCAAATTCTTAGCGCTTACCGAAAAGGGAACAACAACGCCTTCGGGCCAGAAAACAGGCATAGACCATCTCAAGGAGTTGGGCGTTACACACGTTCACATACTTCCCTCCTATGACTACAACTCTGTAGACGAGATGAATCTGCAACAGAATACTTACAACTGGGGCTACGATCCTCTGAACTACAACGCGCCGGAAGGTTCCTACTCTACCAATCCATCAGACCCCGCTACCCGTGTACGCGAGATGAAAGAGATGGTCAAGGCTCTCCATGACGCCGGCATCGGCGTGGTGATGGACGTTGTCTACAATCATACAGCTGAAAATGATGGTTCCAATTTCGAGCTTACAGCCCCGGGATACTATCACCGCCACTGGGACGACGGACGCTATTCCGACGCATCGGGATGCGGCAACGAGACAGCATCAGACCGCCAGCAGATGCGCGATTACATAATAAACTCGGTGAAATACTGGGCCGACGAATATCATATCGACGGATTCCGTTTCGACCTCATGGCCATCCACGACACCGAGACAATGAACCAGGTGGCCGCGGCCCTCAAGAAGATAAACCCATCGATATTCGTATATGGCGAAGGATGGACAGCCGGAGACTCGCCCCTAGCGCCGGAACGCCGCGCCCTGAAGGAGAATGTATCTAAAATGACAGACATAGCGGTATTCTCCGATGACATACGCGATGCGGTCAAGGGGCATTATACCGACGCTTCCGACCGCGGTTTCGCCACCGGCAAACCTGGGCTCGAAGAAACAGTCAAAATAGGTATCGTAGCCGCCACCGCCCACCCTCAGGTAAACTATGCCAAGGGCAACAACTCCAAGTTCCCCTACGCTTCCTCTCCCGAGATGATAGTGAACTACGTATCCTGCCATGATGACCTCACTCTGACCGACAAGCTACGTAAGTCTATGCCAGATGCTCCTGATTCAGTGCGCCAGCAGGCCGCCAAGCTCGCCCAGACCATAGTCTTCACATCGCAGGGCACACCGTTCATGTTCGCAGGCGAAGAGATATTCCGCGACAAGAAGGGTGTACACAATTCTTATAAGTCGCCAGACTCCATAAACGCGATAGACTGGAACCTGAAGAGCGAGAACCGCGACCTTTTCGATTATTACAAAGGACTGATTGCCCTGCGCAAGGCACATCCGGCATTCCGCATGACCTCAGCCGACCAGATAGCGCGTCATCTCGTATTCGACAAGATTGACTCCGCGAAGATCCCAAATCTTATTTCATACTCACTGCGCGACAATGCCAACGGTGATTCATGGAAAGAGATAAAAGTGGTATTCAACGGCGCCTCCAAGCCCCAGAGCATAAACGTCAAGAAAGGGAACTGGATGATTGTGGCACAAGACGGCAAGATTTCGCCTGCCGGCGACCTCGGCCGCACCAACGGAGGCAAGATAACACTTGCCCCCTACTCCGCCCTGATACTCGCCAGACAATAATACGCGGGAAATCAAAAAGAAAAAGACCGAGCTTTTGGCTCGGCCTTTTTCTTTTTGTAAATTTGTACACCCATGGGGAGTCGAACCCCAATCGATGGAACCGGAATCCATTATTCTATCCATTGAACTATGGGTGCTTCCATCCATTGCCAAATCGGCAATGCAGTTGCAAAGGTAATAAAAAAATCCCCAATCAATATACATGAAGGGGAATTTTTCACAAACAAGATGAATGTCAGAATAGAACAAGGCTGGAAAGAGGCCCTTGCCGCCGAATTTGAGAAACCATATTTCCAAGAGCTTACCAAGCGGGTAAGACGTTTTTACGCCGACCCATCCCTGCCGTCGCATCCCGATGCCGGACGAATATTCGCAGCATTCGACGCTTCGCCGTTCGACAAGACCAGAGTAGTGATTCTCGGTCAGGACCCTTACCACGGTCCGAACCAGGCCAATGGACTCGCTTTCTCGGTAAACCCCGGCATACCTCTGCCCCCATCGCTTAAAAACATCTACACCGAAATAGAGAACGAATTCGGAGCCGCACCTACCGACGGCGACCTGTCGGGATGGGCCCGACAGGGAGTGCTGTTGCTAAACGCAACACTGACAGTAGGCCAGGGCATGCCGAAATCACATGCCGGAATCGGATGGGAACAATTCACCGACGCCGCCGTGGCCGCGCTCGCATCCCGAAGGGAAGGGATAGTTTATATGCTGTGGGGATCGGACGCCGCACGCAAAGGAGCCCTCATACCACGCGACTGCAATCTGGTGCTGACCGCGCCCCATCCCTCTCCGTTGTCGGCCTACCGAGGCTTTTTCGGATGCGGCCATTTCAAAGCGGCCAACCGATATCTGGAACAGCAGGGACTGCCACCGATAGACTGGACCCTCGCCCAAACAACTAAAAACTGAAACTAACAACTCCTGACCGACATGACACTTGAAGAAAGAATTGAAACGGCAGCCGAACTACGCCGTGCCGGATATAACTGCGCATCATCTGTATTACTTTGTTTTCCCGACATTACGGGTATGAGCAGAGAAGAAGCCACGAAAGTGACCAACGCCTTGGGTTCAGGCATAGGCGGCTGTCGCGAAATCTGCGGCGCGGCCACAGCAATGGCAATGCTCGCCGGATTCAAGAGCGCCCCGAGCGCATCATCTAAAGCCGAGGCTTCGAAACTGGCAAACGGATGCCTGAAAGAATTCGCCGACGCCAACTCCGGATGCCTACGCTGCGCCCAATTGAAAGACCGGCAGACACAAGGAGGAGCCGTACGCAGTTGCAACGAGCTCGTGGCCCAATGCGTAGCCATCGCACATCATAGGATTGCCAAGTGAATTTTCTGAAAACAAGAGTGCCGGCACTTATATACCGGTCGATGCAAATCGTAATTGCCACCATATCATTATTCGGCACGGAGCTGTCTCTTTGGGCCGAGGATACCGCCACGGCAATATTCGACCCCTCTTTCCGCACCATGAAGATATGGAATCCGGATGACTTCATGGGAACACCGGTGATACGGCTCGGGAGCGAAGACCGTTTATGGCTCACATTCGACCAACTCGCCTACGACCGCGAGGAACTTGGAGCAACCCTCATACACTGCAATGCCGACTGGCAACCGTCGGCTCTGCAGGAAACGGAATATCTCGACAGTTTCAATTTCGAGGATATAGAGGATTTCGGATACTCCACCAATACGTTCCAGCACTATGTGAATTATCGGATTGAAATACCTTCTGAAAAACTGCGCCCGGTAAAATCAGGCAATTATCTTCTGAGGGTATTTCCCCGCGACACACCAGACGATACTTTGCTTCAAGCAAGGTTTCAGGTAGTGGAACCACTGGTGAGCACCACAGGAAAAGTATCGACACGTACAGACCGCGGGACCGACAATCATTGGCAACAGCTGGAACTGGACATAGATCTGCGTCAACTGCAAGTCTCCAATCCATATACCGACCTTACAATCAAGGTATCGCAAAATGGTGATCCGAATACGTCGCGCACGCTTACCGCGCCATTGCGTACCGATGGCAAACGTATAACCTACGCCCATCAGCCGGCCCTGATTTTCCCGGCGTTGAACGAATACAGACGTTTCGAGACCGTAAGGGCCTCTTTCCCAGGCATAGGTGTAGACTCGGTAAGATTCGACAACGACCGCTATCACGCATACCTGCATACCGACAGGGACCGTTCGGAACATGAATATGTCTATGATCAGACCCAACAAGGGCGCTTCCTGATAAGGGAATACAACGCCACTGATTCCGACCTTGCTGCAGACTATATAAACGTACACTTCTCATTGGATTTCCCTGAAATATTTAACGCCGATGTATATGTTGAGGGTGAGATGACCGGGTATCGCCATGACGATACCAACCGCATGACCTTCGACCGCAAATCGGGAATGTATCTGCTTGAGATGCCACTCAAACAAGGTAGCTACAACTATCGGTATACCGTGATAGGACGCGACAAAGAAGGCAATCCCGGCACTACGGGAGGGCATCCCGATACTATCGAAGGGAACCACTGGGAGACTCAGAACGAATATCAAGTAGAGGTTTATCACCGACCTCCCGGCGCAAGAGCCGACCGACTGGTAGGCTACGCCACGTTACGCTCACACCGATAAATGATTCGACAAAAAGATGCTTCAGATAGAAAACACCCTTATATCATTAGACCTCATAGAACGATACTTCGAATGCGATCTGGACAGCTGCCTGGGAGAATGCTGCATAGAAGGTGATGCAGGCGCACCGCTTACCGCCGAAGAGGCCGAAGCACTCGTGCCGGTCGCCC
The DNA here is from genome assembly GCA_905214715.1 of uncultured bacterium. Classification (GTDB taxonomy): domain Bacteria; phylum Bacteroidota; class Bacteroidia; order Bacteroidales; family Muribaculaceae; genus Lepagella. Next base: position 70,929 of record CAJMMT010000006.1, read on the forward strand.
GCGAAATAACGCCGGAACTTAGTCCGTCCGCAAGAAAGGTACTTGAGGAACAGGGGCCCTATTATACCGATTCCGACGGCGATCTGGTTACATCCATCGTAGACGGACGCGACTGCATATTCACTACCTATGCTCCCGGAGGCAAATGCCTGTGCGCCCTCGAAAAAGCGCGACGCGAAGGAAGACCGGGCTTTTTCAAACCCATATCCTGCTCGCTTTATCCGGTACGGTTGAAAGAATACGACGGGTTCACGGCAGTCAACATGCACCGCTGGAAAATCTGCAAATGCGCCGAAGTGCTCGGACGCGCCAAGGGTACACGTGCCTATCAGTTCCTGAAAGAACCGCTGATACGCCGCTTCGGCCCCGACTGGTACGAACAGCTGACCATAGCCGCCGACCATTTCCTGAACCATAAGGATTGACTGCGCGGACTTATACTTGCTACTGTCACGGAATTTACCTACCTTTGTATCATAATCAATTTAAATATAGTTTTGGATACAGATCCTTTGCCATCCATATTGGCCTCTCTCCTTCTGACCCCTGCAAGCTCCATTGAATTCCATTCTCCAGATATAGGCTGGATATCGTGGAGCATAATCGTACTTATAGCATTGTTGTGCCTGTGCATCTCCGCTTTTGTGTCAGGTAGCGAAATAGCTTACTTCGGGCTGACCCCGCGCCAGTCTGAAGAACTTGAGGAATCGGAGACTCCCCAAGGATCACGGGCCTGGAATCTGGTAAGACGGCCCGAACGGCTGCTCGCCACAATCCTGATAGCCAACAATCTGGTGAACGTCACGATGGTAGTGATGCTGACCTTCGCCATAAACGCTACTGTAAAATTCAACAGCGAAGTAGTCAATTTTCTGTTGCAGACAGTATTGCTGACATTCCTGCTGCTTCTCTTCGGCGAGATATTGCCCAAGCTGGTGGCCCGCAACTCCACCATGAAATGGGCCCTGACAGCCTCGCAAGGTGTAACCCTGCTTGAGAAAATACTCGGTCCATTGGCCGCAGTGATGGAAAAATCATCGGGAGTTGTAAAACGCTTCGTAAACCGTCGCCCGGATTCACTCACCACCGACGAACTTGAAAAAGCCCTCGAAATATCAGACATGAAAGAGGGACAGGACAAGGAGATGCTGGAAGGGATACTGACGTTCGGCGACAAAGAGGCATCTGAAATAATGATATCACGTGTGGATATCACCGACATTGAGTATCACACTCCATTCGGCGAAGTTATGAAAACCATACTTGAATCAGGGTTCAGCCGCATACCGGTCTACGATACATCGCAAGACTCCATACGGGGCATTCTTTACTCCAAAGACCTGCTCCCATACATAGGCAAACGCGACGATTCATTCAGATGGCAGACACTGGTAAGGCCGGCATATTTCGTACCCGAGACCAGACGCATAGACGACCTTCTTGAAGACTTCAGACGCAAGAAAATACATATAGCTGTCGTTATCGACGAGTATGGGGGCACCCTGGGCATAGTGACTCTTGAGGATGTGATAGAAGAGATAGTAGGCGAAATAGACGATGAGTATGACGACCGTAAATCAATGTACCGCAAGCTGTCGGCCGATACATATATCTTCGATGCCAAGGTACCTATCGGTGAATTCTGCCGCGACATAGGCATAGACGAAGAAAGCCTCGGCGACATAGGCGACGCTGAGACCTTGGCCGGATTACTTCTTGAAATCAAGGGTGATTTCCCCGAACGCAAGGAATCTTTCGTGCGCGGCAACTGTCGGTTTCTTGTACTCGATATGGAACGCCACCGTATCACCAAGGTACGCGTATCCATAGACCATTCGCTTACACACGAACCTGAAAAAGACTGATATGGACTGGAAAGACACCCTCGGATCTCTGCTCGCATCAGGCTCTCTGCCGGAGGACGACAGAGAAGAGACCGCAACATCTCCCGAACCTGCACCTGCAAAAGATATTGCGCCAAAACCGATACTGAACGTTGTGTTCGAACGCAAAGGACGAGGTGGCAAAAGCGCCACGATAATCGAAGGGTTCGGCGACATGGAAGAAAGCGAAATTGCCGCACTCGCCGCAAGGTTGAAAGGGAAGCTCGGGATAGGAGGATCGGCACGCGGCGACGAAATACTGCTGCAAGGAGACCAACGAACCTCCCGACTCAAGGATTTACTCGCAACCGAAGGATTCAAAACAAAGGGGTTGAAATAGGAACGGCAACCGTCGTCTCTACGGGGGACCCTACAAATCTATCCCATCCTAAAAGAAACAACAATGCTGACTTTACACAGGGCTTCTGCCGGATCCGGAAAGACATACGCGCTTACAAAGATGTTTCTGAGGCTTTTCCTCTCGGTAAAATATGAAGGAAATCCCAGACGGTTGCGCTCCGATAAGGAACTGGCCGATTCCCTACCCCATATCCTTGCCATAACATTTACCAACAAAGCCACCGCTGAAATGAAACAGCGTATAATCTCAGCCCTGGCTAACCTTTCGGAATACATTCCCGGCAAGGGGGTAAAAACTCCGGACTATTTCGACGACTTTATAGAGGATTTCCACACACCCCCCGGTAAACTCAGACATGCGGCACGCAAGGGCCTTGAAATACTGCTTAACAATTATTCCGATTTCAAGGTATCCACCATAGACTCGTTCTTCCAGACCGTATTGCGCACATTCGCCTACGAGACCAACCTGCAGGACAATTACGGAGTAGAGATAGAAACCGACTTTATAAACGACCTGGCCTTAGAGGCCATGATGGAGGAGATAGACCGCCCGTCGGCCAACAACGAGATAGGATACTGGTTTGAACTGCTGATGCGCGAATGGCGCGAAAAGGGTAAAAAATGGAATGTATTTCACAAGACAGAAACATCGATATACGGCGAGATACGCAAGGCACTCAGGCAGTTCGACTCGGAAGAGTACAAGGATGTAAGAGACGCGATAGACAGCATGAACGCGCGATCACTGCGGGAAAGCTTCGAGAAGACAGATCGCTATGTGAACGCCTGCCGCGAAGCGAAGGCAAATACAGTCAAACATCTGGCCGAGGAAATTGAATCCACGGCCCGCGGACTCGGATATGGCGTCGATGATCTTGCAAGCTCGCTGTCGAAGGCCATAAAGACATTGGCTGCAGGCGATATGCCCGCTCCCGCCGCCGAATCGCGACGCTCCGGCTTCCTGGGTTCCACGCACACGAAAAAGACGGCGGCCAAGAAACTCTCGGCCGAATATGCCCCGCTCTCCAGGCAATTCTGGGAGGCGGTGGAAGAGTATGACAAAGAGGGACAGGTATGGCTTATATACCGGGAACTATATCCTTTCCTCGGACTGATGCAGCTGGCCAGACGGTTCATAACGGATTTTCTTGCGGAAAACAACTCCATCGTGCTGGCTGAAACCAATTCGCTTCTGCGCCGGGTGATATCAGACGACGACACCCCTTTCATATACGAACGTCTCGGCAGCAGGCTCAACCATCTTCTTATCGATGAGTTCCAGGATACTTCGCGACTGCAATGGGAAAATATACGCCCTCTGATAAGCGAGCCGCTCGGCAGAGGAGAGGAGAGTCTGCTGATAGGCGACGCCAAGCAGAGCATATACCGTTTCCGCAATGCCGACCCGTCGATAATAATGCAGAAAGTGCCTTCGGCTTTCCCTGACGCGGATATAAAGGGAAATACGGAGAAAGAGAACACCAACTATCGTTCCGACCAACGGATAGTGCAGTTCAACAACATGGTGTTCGATTATCTGCCACGACGGCTCAGGCATGGTATGGATGCACTTTACACCAATGCGGTACAGGCTGCGAAAAACGGAATCGGGAAAGGGTACGTGCGCATGGAGACATTACCCGACAATGGAGACGAAGAGAACACCTCCGCGGCACTACCCGAGCCATACTCAAGGCTCGGAGAAATGACCGATTCGCTGCTTAGACGCGGATATCGCCAACGCGACATCGCATTCCTTGTCAGGACAGGCGATCAGGCCCGCAAAGTGATACAGTCTCTGATAGACTACAACTCATCGCGGCCGGAGGGACGACCCGCCATCGATTTCATCAGCGAGGACTCTCTGACCATATCTTCGTCGCGCGGCGTGGCGGCTCTTGTCTCCTGTCTGCGCAACATTGCGTCGGCGGCATCGCTTAAGATTACTGAAAACAATGACGATGATACGCATGAGCAACGACGTGGCAAGCGAACGGACTGGCACGAGATAAGGGCTGAGCTGTCGTTCTTCGTGGCTTCCCATCCCGATATGGCTCCAGACGAACAGATAGAACGCTTCTTCGCACAACCGGAACACACCGACAAGTTAGGAGACACATTGAGAGATATGCAGGCTACCTCCTTGCCGGCTCTTACCGAGGCTCTGACGGCCTCTTTCATACCGGAGTCCCTAAGAGAAAGCGACGCTCCGTTCCTGGCCGCATTTCAGGATGCCGTACTCGACTACAGCAACTCGCATGTAGCCGACATCGCCTCCTTTCTAAACTGGTGGGATCTAAAGGGGTCGAAGATCAGCATAACCTCGCCGGCAGACACCGATGCCGTGCAGATCATGACCGTACATAAATCGAAAGGGATAGAGTTCGGAGTGGTGATAATTCCGGAATGCGACTGGGACACTCTGCCTACAGGAGCCTCCATGACCAAAAAGATGGAATGGAAATGGGTGCGCCCTGAAATTGAGTTGCCGTATGGAATCACTCTGCCGGAATATGTGCCGATAAAATTATCGCCCAACCTCAAAGGTACACCCCACGAAAAAGATTTCGACAATTACAGTACCCTTTATCTCATGGATTCGCTGAACGCCATGTATGTGGCCTTTACAAGAGCCGTCCATGAACTTTACATCTTCATGCCCGCACCGAAAGAGAGCAAGAAGAAAAAAGAGGAAGGGGATTCCGAAGGATTGCCCAAGAGAATGGGGTGGCTTATCGCTCCAATAATATATGACGAGGAAGGGAATCTGAAATACACCAATTGCCACGAAGATGACAAACTGCCGTCCCCGGGAGATTTCTCATCTCCGGAGTCGCGTATAATTGAGTTCGGCTCACTACCCGATACCGAAGAGATAAGAGAGATCTACAGGCTGAAAGATGAGAAACGTCTAAGCGAAGGTGAACGGAAGACGGTGCTGGCCGACAGCTACTATGTGAATCCTGACATCAATTTCCTTAAATACACGGAATCGGCTCCCGGAACCGGCGGTCTGGAACACTATCTCGGAATGGAAGAGGAGGACGAGGAGTACATAGATACCGATCCCCGTTCAGAGGGTAATCTGCTTCATGCCGCCATGGAATGGGTAATAACGGAATCGGATGCCGACAAGGCTCTGCTGCGTCTTAAAACAGCCGGGGCAATCCAATTCTCAGATTTGGACCACTACAGGGATCTGCTCGTGAAGGCTCTCGAGGCCGCGCGACCCTATGGCTGGTTCTCCAGGGATTTAGATGTCAAGACCGAGCGACCTATATTGCAAAAAGGATCGCGCCCGTACCGTCCGGACAGAATCATGGTAAACAGCAAGACCGGCGAGGCGGTCGTGTTGGATTATAAATTCGGAGAAAAGGCCCTCAAAAAAAACTCATCGGGACAAACCGTACCGCCGGCCCGTCATATACGTCAGGTAGCGGGATACATGAACCTACTAAAAAAAACAGGTCTGTACACAAAAGTGTCGGGATTCCTATGGTATGTCCGCGCCAACCATATACATCAAGTCAAGTAGCTGCGAAGAAAAACATCCGGGAGCCATATGGCATCAACAGTAGGCTACGGTCAAGAGGCATCCTTCGGATATCCAGCTGCATAGGGTCAGCCTCACTTCATGACCCTCCTTAATGGCGATTGCCTCCCCTTTTCCTTTTGACTTTGGGTCTGGAAACGATATGATCTGTATGTCCTTACGGAAATCGAGACCGGGGGTAAGCATAGCTTTATAGACAGCTTCCTTTATGGTCCATGCCATTACGTTCGCTTCAAGGTCGTCTTCGGCCACCATCTTTTTTTCAGACTCATTCAGAAACCGGTCGCGCACATTAAGAACCTGCCTGCGGTCGGTTTTTTCAGCGTCTATGCCCAATGCCTGACCGGGAATGAATTCCGGACCGAGAGACTTGTCGCAAGGAGGCAGCATAGCGATCGCCATGAACCGGCCCGTATGGGTAATCGAGACACGACGGTTTTCTTCGTCTACAAGAAGTGGAGCGCCATTGCCGTAATGTTCTATCTGACGCCATCCGTCATCGGAGTGTTCGGCAAAGAGTTGGAGCGCCATAGCCTTCCACAACGCAGGGCTACGGTCTTCTCCGCCACAAATCTCAGCAACTTCTATGCCATGTGGCAGTTTATGAGCCCAATAAACAAAGTCAATCATAATTATTCAGAATATCACCTGGAGACGTCCTTGGATGACTCCCAGGTTCTTAGACGGAGATATGAACTCTTCAGCCGGTATGTGGGTGCAACCTCCATAAAGACGTGCTGTCAGGTATTTGTTGATATAATAATTCAGCACAAGGGCCATATTGTGCACAGGTCTTGACTTCAATCCAAGATTCCTCTGCGCTATGTCGGTATAATCATATGTCAGTATGGCTTCAAGCGATCCCGGTTTCGGAGTCGCCAGTCCCGCCACCGATGAAGCGAACCCATAATTGTCGCCAATCAATATGCCACGAGCGTTGACATAGAACCCCTGGGCATAGTAATGCTCTGCACCGTAAAGCATGTTTACGCGGGTGTAATAGTATTGCGATTCAAGGGCGACTCTACCGTGAGACAGCAAAAGGTCCGGACTTATCTGCCAACGGTTGCGACAACCGGACAACGATACGTTATCAACGGTCTCGCTGTTGACTTTTGTAGGGAACGGAAGAGAGAAGCCGAAATAATCTTTGTATTCAAAATTCTCTTTCTCGACATCGGACCGCGGTGTCTCAAACAATCCAGATACTCCTATCTGGCCTATGAGCTTATCGGAATCGATAAAAGGATGGTATGCCAACCGGCTTTTCAGCCCGAGACTCTGACGGCTGATTTTACCTTTCCCGGATCCGAGGGCATTGTTGAGCATGTCATCGGGAGTATAAACCGATGCCGTAGCCATAAAAATGGAATCGGCATGCACATACCCGATTCCCAGACGCTGCGGAGCATTGAACACTGTCTCCGGGCCAGGAGCTATCATGGTAGGCTTGTCGTAGGCCGCTGTGGAATTCTGATAACCGTATTGGTGCACGAAATGGCCGGCTCGGAAATAATTCCTGCTGTCGAGGTTATATTGTACGTACACATCTTTAGCCGACACCTTGTTATTGGCGAAGCCCACGAGAATCCGGACCTTCCAATCGCCATATTTCGCATCGGCTCCGATTCTGATTTCAGGCAAAGCCACACCGGTGGTAAACTCGCTGTGCAAATTACCCATATATGTTGCGGCATCCATGTGAAGCACACCTATCGGCTTCGCTTCCAATTTATCGGCAGTGGATGCAAACGGCGTCATCACTGACATGGCCGTGATAACGGCGGCCTTAAGCTGTCGTTTCATAATCACTTGATTTCGGTTATGTAAGAGGTATTCAAAGATCTCCGAGACGGTCGGCACGCTTCACAAGATTGCCTCCGGCATCTATGAGGAAGTAAGCAGGAAGAGCGTAGACATTATAGTCTATGGCACTCTGCGGTGATGAAGAAGGATCGTTGACCGTGGTCCACGGGAGATTGGAGGCTGCCTCGCGCCAAGCATACTGGTCGCGGTCGTAAGAAACATGATATATACGTATGCCTCCGCGACGGTAGCGATCCATCAACTCCTTGTTACGGGCCGGAGCTTCGGAATCGTTCAACGGCGAGAATACCAGAATCACAGGATCTCCTTTTCCTGCGAGGTCAGAGAGAGACTTAAGTGTGCCATTCTCATCGTGAAGTTCTATAGGCAGCAAAGACACTTCCGGGGCCTGAATCTCCTTGCGGATACCCTTTTCACGATTTTTTCTTTTTATCGCCTCCATGGCATACCCCTCGAGCATAGCAGTGTGGGGATCATCGGGACGCATCTCCTTGAATCCCGTCGCCACGGCGGCCAGATACCGATAATCCGACGAACCGGAAATATCATAAAGAGGTGTGCCGTCGGCCATTGTCTTGGTTAGGATATGGTAAGTAACAATCGATCCGGGAGCCGGCTGCATATATTCGGTATAAACACGGCGTTTGAACGAAGCCGTGGAATCGGGCGATGACGGAGAAGCACCGAAACGGGCAAAGTCTCTTTCGAACCGCGCCAGAGCCTCGGCATTCCCGCTGCCCTTAAGGTCATACTTGTGTCCGAACTCCCCTATACGGCTGCTGACACTTACCGTTTCGGTCGAATCTATCGGGAAATAAACATATCGGCGGTCTATACGCAGGCGGTATATTTCGGGTGCGGCGGGACTTGCCGCACGTATCGAGAAACTACCGTCCTTACCCAGATGCGTAGAGTCTATCGCATTCCATTCCCCATGAAAACCGGGCTTTTCGAGCACCACCGACTCGCCGTCTCCGCCATCTATCTTTCCTTCCACTTTGAATTTGTCATCGCTTCCGCATGAAGCGAGCGCGGATACTCCGGCTATAAAAAGAAAAGCACGGAGTGCGTTTGCTGTTTTTTCTATCTTCATTATTTACAGATGTCAGGTCTGTTATAAAATTGTCAGTTGCCAATTCCCCCGAATGACGGCAAATTTAAATCCTTTTCATTTAAATCTAAAACATTATATAAAAAAAGAGCTCTTTTTCTCCTCGTATCCAAAATAAGCATACCGGAAGAGGGGGTATATGGATATTTTTAGCTAACTTTGTACGAATTTATAGCAGTAAAAAATATTTAGAACTAACTTATGTTACAACCCATTAAAAAAACCATCGAGCTGCCCGACGGTCGTACCATTACAATCGAGACCGGCAAGCTGGCCAAACAGGCCGATGGTTCGGTTGAAGTCCGCATGGGAAACACCATGCTTCTGGCAACTGTCTGCTCGGCAGAAGAAGCCAACGACGGAGTTGACTTTATGCCCCTCACTGTAGAATACAAAGAGAAATATGCATCGATAGGTCGCTATCCCGGCGGATTCCTCAAACGTGAGGGCCGCGCAAGCGACTATGAAATCCTTACTTCCCGTCTGGTAGACCGTGTGCTGCGTCCCCTGTTCCCTGACAATTATCATGCGGAAACTTTCGTAAACGTTATCCTTTTCTCAGCTGACGAAAACGACGCCCCCGACGCTCTTGCAGGCATAGCAGCCTCGGCTGCCTTGGCGGTAAGCGACATACCCTTCAACGGTCCTATCTCGGAAGTACGCGTGGCACGCGTAGATGGAGAATGGGTGATAAATCCCACTTTCAAACAGATAGAAAAAGCCGATATAGAACTGATGGTCGGAGCCACCTATGACAACATCATGATGGTCGAGGGTGAGATGAACGAGGTTTCGGAAGCTGAACTGCTTGAGGCCCTCAAAGTCGCCCACGCTGAAATCAAGAAGCATTGTCTGGTTCAGATGGAGCTGATGAAAGAGGCCGGAAAAGAGGTAAAGAGAGAATATAACCACGAAATAAACGACGATGCCCTGCGCGCCGACGTTCACGATAAGTGCTACGACAAGGCTTATGAGATAGCCAAGGCCGGAAACGCCGACAAGCATTGGCGTAATGATTCGTTCAAGGCTATCCGCGATGAATATATAGATTCTCTTCCCGAAATGACCGACGAACAGCTTGCCCTCTATACACCCGAGCAGCGTGTGGCAATGGTAAAGCGATACTACCATGATGTCGAGAAAGAGGCAATGCGCCGTTGCGTACTCGACGAAGGTATCCGTCTTGACGGCCGTAAGACAACTGAAATACGTCCCATCTGGTGCGAAATCGATTACATACCCGGGCCTCACGGATCGGCGGTATTTACCCGCGGCGAGACCCAGGCTTTGGTAACAGCCACTCTCGGCACAACTCTTGACGAAAAGATTGTAGACGACGTGCTCAATCAGTCTAAAGAACGTTTCCTGCTGCATTATAACTTTCCGCCTTTCTCTACCGGTGAGGCCCGTCCGCAGCGTGGCGTAGGTCGTCGGGAAATCGGACACGGCAATCTGGCCCACCGCGCCCTGAAGCGCATGTTCCCCGACGGATTCCCCTATACTTGCCGTATAGTTTCAGATATCCTTGAGTCTAACGGATCATCCTCCATGGCAACCGTATGCGGTGGCACCCTGGCGCTTCTTGACGCCGGAGTTAAGATGAAACGTCCGGTAGCCGGCGTGGCCATGGGTCTTATCTCTGATCCCGGCAACGTAAAGTATGCCGTGCTTTCCGACATACTCGGCGACGAGGATCATCTCGGAGACATGGACTTTAAGGTTACAGGTACCACAAAGGGTATCACCGCTACCCAGATGGATATAAAGTGTGACGGCCTGAGCTACGAAGTACTCGCCAAAGCCCTCGATCAGGCTCGCGAAGGACGTCTACACATACTGAACATAATCGGAGAGACTATACCGGAAGCCCGCGAGGATTATAAGCCTCACGTTCCGCGTCTGGTAACAATCGAGATTCCGAAAGAGATGATCGGTGCCGTTATCGGCCCGCAGGGTAAGGTTATCCAGGGAATACAGGAAGAAACCGGCGCTACCATCTCTATAGACGAAGATGAGGATCGCGGAATCGGTGTTGTTGAAATCGCTTCGAAAGACAAAGCAAGCATAGATGCCGCTCTGGCAAAGATACGTGCCATAGTTGCTCTTCCCGAAGAGGGCGAGATTTACGAAGGCAAGGTACGTTCCATTCTTGATTTCGGAGCATTCGTAGAATTTATGCCCGGCAAGGACGGTCTGCTTCACATAAGCGAGATTTCCTGGGATCGTCTTGACTCTATGGAACAGTCCGGTCTCAAGGAGGGGGATATCGTACGCGTGAAACTTATCGAGATAGACAAGAAGACCGGCAAATACCGTCTGTCGCAGCGCGTTCTTACGGAAAAACCCGAAGGATATGTAGAGCGCGAACAGCGTCCGCGCGGAGAACGCCCCCGTCGCGAAGGCGGCGACCGTGGCCCGCGTGGCGAACGTCCGCGTCGTGAAGGAAGCGACCGCGGCCCGCGTGGTCCACGTCGCGACTGATATAGCCGACAACAGCATAAGCCGGAGGCGCCCCCTGATATGGGAGCGCCTCCGTTTTTTTATACAAATAACTATCAGAGTTTCTAAAATAATAATCTGCAATTACAATCAGAAACGTACACCGAGTGTAAGCTGTCCCGTAAGAATGGAAGAAAACAACGAAGAAGAATGGCTATAATAATACTGCCCCGAAATCTTGCCTGACAACCCGGCAAAGAAGTCCCCGTAATTAAGCGTCATTCCGGCCTGACCTCGCAGACCCAAAGACAACATACCCGATTCCGAACTGATTTGATCCGCACTATAGTTCCACCCTACAGCCGGCAATACCGTTAGATTAAACAGAAGATGACGTTTCACCGGCCAATTGTAACCGTAACCAACCAGAAAATTATAATTATGATAATAAAAATTCAAAGATTCCGATCCCGGAGGAATCATGGATTGCAACTGACCGGGCAACTTTGTAAAATCCATATGGATGTCTTGCGACAGATATGAAAAGCCAAGCAACAGGGATCCCGCTCTTTTCTTCTGATATCTACCGAAACCATAAGCCGCGACCTGAGAATACTTGCGGTGGTTAAGGAAGAAATATAGGTCAGTCTCGAACGATGACATGCGCAGACCGGGGAAATACTCGTTCATTATCTGCCCGCGGTTGTAATCACCGAACCTACGCAGATAGGTACCCCCGTCGTTCTCGGTGTATGCGAGTTCCGCAGAAAAAAGGCCGCATCCGAAGCCGAATGTCAGCCTTCGGTTGTCGATAGGTCTGTTGCCGATAACGTTCGTCATGTCTATCTGGTAGCCTACGCTTACAGCCATAAACTGAAGATAAGCACCGGTGTGTATCACTGAGTGCGAAAGCATCTCGATGGGTTTGTGGCTGCCTATTTTCAATATATACGAATCTGTCCATGCGTCTGTCACGAGCCGGACTTTCCAACGTCGTCCGGTACCGACCACATATGTAGTATCGAAGCCATTGAAAAACTGGTCGCCCCAGTGATATATCCCAAGACAGAATCTCATGAACCGGGGCCACTCCACACTCTTGTCGTCAATCTGAAGCTTTCCATGTTTCAGCAAATATAACCAGTTGCGGTTAGTATCAGGCTCCTCTTTGTCTATGCTGTATGCCGGATAATACACCCCGGCTCTACGATAATTACCCACATGACGACGCATCTCCACATCGGGACCACCCAATATAGTCAAATTGGGATTTCTCGGCTTTGGTGTCGTTTTTTTGACCTCCTCGGCAAAAGGGACAGATGCCGTATCGGCTATTTCCACTCCTTCGGACACCTCCTCAGGCAACGGCACATACTGTCCGCGGACCATCGCAAAAGAGCACGATAGCAATATAAACACAAAAAACAAACGCATGAAAACTCTCCCCTTTTCAAAACCGGCACCGGTCCCGAGAAGGGATATGAATCCTATATTTATTTTCTGGCAGACTGTCGTCATTCTATTCCGCGGCGGTCAAGTTCATCCTGATAACGCTTTGCATTGCGCAGGTGTTCTTCGTATGAGACCGCAAAATTGTGCAGACCCGAGAAATCTTCTTTCGCACACATGTAAAGTTCGTCGGTGGGCTTACTGTCGAGAATAGCATCTATGGTGGATTTAGATGGAGTACGTATCGGGCCGGGAGGAAGACCGCCGTACAGATAGGTGTTATAGGGTGAATCATACCTTAGATGCTCTCCCTTCACACGCTTTATGGTGAAATCGCCTATAGCGAATCTTACGGTTGGATCGGCCTGCAGTTTCATTCCTTTTTGCAGGCGATTGATATACAAACGTCCCACCCTGTCCTTTTCTGTAATGGCATTGGTTTCTTCGTCTACTATACTTGCAACAATCGCGACCTGAGCCGGTGTGAGACCGAGGGCTGCCGCTTTTTCGCGTCTCTCAGCCGTCCAGAAATCAAGATAGTATTTGCCTATGCGGTCTATCACGGTCTTGGGCGAGGAAGACCAGTAAACCTCATATGTGTCATTTAGGAAAAGAGCGAGAGACTGATCAGGTGTAAGTCCGTAAGGTTGAAGATTAACCGGATTGGCCAACGCATTGCCGAATGCAGACTCTGTAAAATCAACTTTAGAAGACACACGCGATGTCAATACAGGCAATCCGCGGAATCCATTTATGACCAGCTTTACAGGTGTCTGAGCGCCGCCAGAAATCTTACGCATCACTTCATAAGGGCTTTCACCCTTCAAGACTGAATAGGCTCCATGGCGCAATCCCCAGTTTACTTTACGTATCTGCAATAGTTCCATCACCTTTCCTGTGAAACTTTCTCCCAGATACTTGTTAAGCGAGTCATGCACATTCTGCACTGTAGCCTTCTTCGGTATGTGGATAACCACAGGCTGATCGGCCCCGCTGACTATCATCGGCACAGCCATTATAAAGGTGCCCAATGTCAGGATTCCGGCAACGACAAGAATGGCTATCATGATTTTCCGCCGTCTGAACAATGGAGATCTTTCTTTCTTCTGCATCATAATGTTTTATCCGCTTCCCTATATTTTATCCACCTTCCTCTGCTTGCCGATACCCGCTTGAGCCACTTGTTTCAAGGTATAAGGCAAGAGCCTGTTTCCTTTTTGTTATCTGAAGTTGTTTATCACATCAGCCACATATTCAATATCCTCATGACTTACGTTGGCGATAGGGAGGCTGAGCACCTCATCGGCCAGTCGCTCGGTAACCGGCAGAGTTCCCTCGGGCCATCGGCCGGCATAACATGGCTGCAAATGCGGTGGGACCGCGTAGTGGATATCAGTGGACACTCCATTTTCCCGGAGATAATTCTGAAGCCGACTACGCTCATTAGTCCTTACGACGTATTGATGCCATACCTGCACACAATCGTTGTAAATACGAGGTTTTGTAATTTTCGGATTCCTTACCAAGGAATCGTATAACATGGCCGATTCGCCGCGCTTACGACAAATCGTGTCAAGATTACGGAGTCTTACGCGTAAAACCGCAGCCTGGATCTCATCCATTCTGCAGTTATAACCCTGAACTATGTTGTGATACCGATAATCGCTGCCATAATTGGCAAAAGTGCGTATCATGCGGGCCACTTCGCTGTCGTTGGTAATGACGGCCCCCGCATCTCCCATGGCACCGATGTTCTTCGTAGGATAAAAACTGTAGGCAGCACAATCTCCCAGATTTCCGGTAATTTTGCTACCGTTAAGGCCTTCTTCGGCGGCAACCGCCCCTATTGCCTGTGCATTGTCTTCAAACACCATTATTCCACGCTCATGCAATCCGGACATTACATCGCTGTTCCATGCCGGATTTCCATATAGATGTACCAGCATTATTCCTCTGGTACGCGAAGTCAACGAGCTTTCTATCCTATTGAAATCAATATTCATAGTTTCAGGGTCCGGCTCCACCGGCACAGGCACGAGGCCGAACTCCGTAACAGGCAATATTGATGCTATATAAGTATTAGCCGGAACAATAATTTCATCCCCCGCATGCAACTTTCCGAGCTCTATATACGTCCTTATCATCAGACGCAAGGCATCGAGACCGTTGCTTACGGCCACACAATACCCGGCTCCGCAACCGGCGGCGAGTTCTTGCTCCAACGCTTTCACCTCGGGTCCGTTCAAATACCATCCGGATCTGACAACGCGTAAGACAGCAGCCTCTGTCTCTTCGACCGCACAAGCAAAAGAATCGGCGAGTCTTAAAAACGGGATTTCTCTAACTGTCATATTTTTATTTTCGGGCAGACAGTTCTGCGACATATTGTCTGTATTCATCGAAGTCCCTTATATAGTCGGCCTCGTCGTAATTATGGGAACACAGGACAAGCACAACAGTTCCGGTTGTGAAATTGTGCATAGAGTCCCAGACCCCAGGGGGTATAAGCACACCTTTATTGGCCCGGTTCAGGTGATATACCCTCTCTTCCGTACCGTCGGTAAGATGAAGGTCAAGGCTGCCTGAGACCGCCATCAGCACCATTGTGTTCTCTTTATGCGCATGACCGCCACGCGCAACGCCACCTGGCACATCGTAAATATAAAAGACCCTTTTTATGGAAAAGGGCACGTGGCAACCCTCTTCGATGAATGAAAGGCTTCCGCGTGGATCATAAATCTTTTGAAACTCGATCTCTCGTACTCTGTCAAGCAATCCCATGGGAAATATACAGGCTATATATCGCGGGGCTGCCCCCCTTCGGGTATGCAGTCCCGCGTGTTGTATTACAGTCCGATTATTTTATGCGCTCCAGCTGACGCTCGAGGGCATCAAGACTAAGATCAAGGGCCTCTTCGAAAGAGTCAGCTGTCTTGGACGCAAACAACGGGCCGCTTCCAGGCACACGCACTTCCACGCCAGCCTCCTTGTTCATTGCCGTTTCCGGCTTTATCAGTCTGTAGTTGACTTCCACATAGGTCATGGCTTCGAAACGGCGCCCCAGCTTGTCTATTTTCTTATTCGTAAATGCTATGAGCTTATCGGTTATGTCGAAATGAATAGCTTTGATGTTTACTTCCATAATAATTTGTTTTTTAGGTTATGTTTGCATCCCGGCTTTCGGGGCGTTTTTACAAAAATAACAAAATATTCGGTCTGTTTGCTGTTCCATTCATCATTTTTTATTTCCTCTTGCTCCTTTATCATGGGCGGGATCGGTATCGACATCATAACCTGCATGAGCCGCACGAGGATGCGCATTCCTATAGTCTCTCTGTAATTCCTTAAAGTTCAGATGTGTGTATATCTGAGTACTTGAAAGTGAACTATGGCCCAGAAATTCCTTCACCGTCATTATGTCGGCCCCTCCGTTAAGCATCGCTGTCGCGAAACTATGTCTGAGTATATGTGGAGACCGCCGGAATGTTTTGGTTCCGGAAAGTGCAGACCTTACAATCTGATATAGCCTTACGTCGGAAAGAGGATGCCCTCCCCTACCGGGAATAAGAGGCGTATGTCCTGCCTGGACATGGCCCATACACCCTTTCACACATCCGTCACGTACCGTCTGCCATTCCTTTATCCTGGCAATTGTCGGCGGAGCCAACGGAACTATTCTTGTTTTACCACCTTTGCCGTGTACCCTGAGTTCCGCACGTTCGGAATCTATATCGGCATCCACGATAGCCCGGAGTTCCGCCTGACGTAATCCACAGCCATAGAGCATTTCTATTATGAGATGATCTCTCATTTCCTGTACGGGATCGGTTGCAAGACGCAATCGGCTTACCTGCTCCATCTCTTCGTCGGTTACGAATCCGGGCAATGGTTTTGAAGCTTTGGCCAATTGAATCGCGATGGCAGGATTCCGGTTCAGTTTACCTGTAATCACCGCCCAGTTATAGAAAGAACGTACACTCTGAGCCTTTCGGTGCAACGATCTGGCCACACACCCTTTCTCCGCTTCGCGTGCAAGCCACTCGCGGATGTCGCGCGTATCTGCCTCCAGCAAGATTTCACTTCCCGAATCATACTCGACCGCAGAATCCGCATCCTGCTTCAAAAAAGAAAGCAGTTGCCTCAGATCTCTACGGTAAGCATCTATAGTAAGAGGACTACGATTGCGTTCAAGTCTCAGGTATGTAAGGAATTGTTCTATCATATACCTACGAACTACAGACACACAGAAGATGCAGACACCTCACTAAGAGGCACCTGCATTATTTCTTGTAGCGACTCTTCCGAGCCGAGTCGTCTGTGTCAGAGGGCGGTTTACTGTTCTGCCTGACGGAGCTGCTGAACATATACCGCTTTCATCATCTTCTTGCGGTTGGTTACCGAAGGCTTTTCAAATGCCTGACGGCGACGCAGTTCCTTTACAACGCCGGTGCGTTCATATTTTCTTTTGAATTTTTTGAGGGCTTTCTCAATATTCTCGCCTTCCTTTACTTGTACAACGATCATGCTTTTTGAAGAGTAAATTTTTTATTTCCTTCAGTCCCTTTGCAGAGGCCTCCGGATTGGGGTTACTAATATTCGTTTTATAATTCCGCTTTATGCAAACGCTATGATATATAACTATCTTGCACAACGCGGATGCAAAATTAGATATTATTCCGCGATTTACAAAATTTTATCGTTTTTTTTCGCTACAGATTCCGCACGAATCAGCGGATTATTCCTGAGGACCGTACCACTTGGAGTACATAAGATAGTTGCGCGCTATCTTCTGGTTCATCTCCTTCGCCTTTTCGGGTTCTACCATCTTGACGAATTTGGCGGGACAACCTGCCCAAAGCTCATGAGGACCGATCTTGGTACGGCTGAGCACGACGGCACCTGCCGCTACTATAGACCCCTCACCGACTTCCACATCGTCCATAACCACACTTCCCATGCCGAGCAGCGCATAGTCTCTGATTTTGGCTCCATGAACAACTACATTGTGTCCTATCGACACGTCGTTCCCTATCTCGATTGTAGATTTCTGATACAACGTATGAAGCACGCTTCCATCTTGAATATTAACACGGTCTCCAATTGTGATGGAATTTACGTCGCCGCGCAAAACAGTCGAAAACCAGATGCTGCAGTCCCGACCTATTGTCACGTCTCCCACCACAACGGCGTTGGCCGCAAGAAATGTACCTTCTCCTATACGGGGCACGAAACCCCTTACTTCCTGTATGATTGCCATAATTTTCGTTTTTATCTATAGGCGACCGCCATATGTATGATATGCGGCCTTATCTTGAAAGCGGACGCGTTTTCTCCTTGAGCCATGCCACTTCATCGGGCTTCAACAACGGCGACAGACGGTCATAGACCATAGCATGATAACCGTTGATCCAATCAAGTTCGGAATCGCTCATAATCGATGTCTCGAACAGATTCAGATCGAAGGGGAACAACGTCATCACTTCGAATTTCAGGAACTGACCGAACTCGGTCTCTTTCCATTTTTCTGTCACTATCAGATTCTCGCAGCGTATGCCATATCTGCCTTCCAGATACAGACCTGGTTCGTTACTCGTTATCATTCCGGGTTCGAACGGTGTCGGATTTTCATTCAAGCGGATGTTCTGAGGACCTTCATGGCAGTTGATAAAGAAGCCGACACCATGTCCGGTACCATGATAGTACGCCTTTCCTTCGTTCCACAGGAACTGACGCGCCAAAGCGTCGAGCTGTGAACCTCGCGTGCCTGCCGGATACTTGGCCGTGGCAAGAGCTATATGCCCCTTCATGACAAGAGTGAAGTCATGCTTCTGTTCGGCTGTCGGTGTACCCAAAGCTATGGTGCGCGTAATGTCGGTAGTGCCATATACATATTGGCCGCCGGAATCTACAAGCAACAATCCTTCGCCTACTATAGGCACGTCGGTCTCTTCGGTGGCCTCATAGTGCACTATGGCCCCATGCGCGTTCCAACCGAGAATCGGGGCGAAACTTTCGTCGACGCAGCTTGGGTCGGACAGACGCAATGCCCGCAGACGCTTGCCGAGTTCCACCTCTGTGAGTTTTCCTTCCGGATACTCCTTCTC
Source organism: uncultured bacterium (assembly GCA_905214715.1). Taxonomy (GTDB): domain Bacteria; phylum Bacteroidota; class Bacteroidia; order Bacteroidales; family Muribaculaceae; genus Lepagella. The sequence continues at coordinate 89,658 of CAJMMT010000006.1, forward strand.
AACCATCATGAAGAAACGTGTCAGCGCGACTCCATCCTTCTCCATCGCGATTGCCAGATTAGACAACATGGTATCGTTCTTTATGCTCTTCAGACGGGCTACCCCGGCGCCGCCGAATACCACTGAGCATGCCACATGATCGTAAAGACCGCGCGATGTCTTTACAGGGTCCATCAGCAAACGGGTCTCTTTGGGCAACCTTCCTACATAGTTCAACACATCATCGTATGGCCGCACCTCTATATGATACTTAGCGAGATGATCCTCTACTTCGGGAGTAAGCTTCTCGGAATCTACGAAAAGCACTCTATTCGTTTCCGATAGGAAAAGATAAGACACGAATATGGGAGAGAACGCTATATCGCCGGCTGTCCTCAGGTTCGTGGCCCATGCGATATCGTCGAGGGCGGAGAGAACAACTGCATTTGCAAGTTCTCCCTTGACCTCTTTCATTATGCGGCATATTTTTGAATCCACACTTTCTCCTACAATCTTTTCATCATGGACGAAAAGTTTGTTTTTCGGACGCTCCGGACGGTCCGGGTATATGTAGTCGAACTGAGGGAAGTTTGTATTCAGTTTTACACCGTTATCTCCAAGTTCCTGTTCAAGACGCTGTGCCAATGATATCGAGAATGTCATCCCGTCTATTCCTACGGTCTGTCCTTTCGCCGTATGCTCCACCAGCCAGTCCACAAGGTCTACCGCCTCCGGACCATCCTCTTTCATCATCTTGAATCCGGTACCTTTAAGCTGTTCTGTGGCCTGAATAAAGTAGCGGGAATCTGTCCAGCACAAAGCTTCATCGCGGAGCACCACAGCCGTTCCATTGGTGCCGTTGCCACTTTCAAATCCGGTAAGCCACTCGCGGCCACGCCAATGCATGGGAGGAAGTTCACTTTGGTGAGGGTCCGTTCCCGTTATCACACAGGCATCTATCCCGTGTTTTTTCATAGCATCCCGCAACGATGCGAGATATTGAAGGTTTTTCTTTTCCATAGAATTTAGGTTTTCTAAGCTTCCAGTCTTTATATCCTCGGGACATTTGGCAAGCAAGTCGAAGCTGTCGCCATGATCCGATTCAAAGCGTGGGGCAATTTCTTTTTCAAATATACAAAATCACATCCATATTACAATCCCACAATCGTTATTTCTATGGCCGTTTCAATATTTCAGATACAACGGACGACTCTTAGATGCATTTTTAGCCCTCTTAGTAATCATTTTTGACCTTTAGAAATATGCCATTTATACGCAATCCTTTTCTTTTACACGCATGGCAATCTCTTTAAGCCTTGATAATCTTGCAATGTTATCAAATGTAATGTAATTTAGCATTGCAATTCGGCGGAATCCTCTCTTCTGATAATACGCCAACGTTTATTAAAACAAAAAAAATTGCATGACGGTTGCGTTTTATCGCAACCAATAACCGATGAAAGCAAGTCATAACAATAGCTTTAAGTAATAGTGATATAAATTTTGTAAGTTAGTGGTTGAGTATAAGAAGGCTCAAGCTTGTGAAAGTTAAGGCCTCTCTTTACAATCATAATGCAGACTCGGGTTGTGAAACCGGAGTCTGTGTTTTTTTATACCCTACAGGTTGCGCGATACAATGAATTTTACTAATTTTCAGTTTCAAACCGGATGAGTAGACTACACGCAGTCTCCATCCGGACGAGTCTACCCAAAGTCTGACAATTATGAGTTTGTGGCTCTTTATCATTGGTATCGCGGTATATCTTGCCATTATAGCTACATGCATCGGCGTAGTACTTTCGGAAAACCGAAACCCTATTCGTGCCCTCGCCTGGATTATCGCCCTCCTGTTCCTTCCGGGAATAGGGTTGATATTCTATTTGTTTTTCGGACGCGGTCTGAAAGGGATGACCATGATTTCACGGCGTAACAAACGCAAACTGATGCATTATTCACGCCAACGAGGTAATCGGACGCAGGTAAATATAGGCAATTCCTCATACAAGCAGCTGATACGACTCGCCCACAATCTTTGCAATTCGCCGCTTACGCTTAACAACAACGTAAAAATCTATACAGACGGCGTGTCGAAATTCAACGACCTGCGCGAGGACCTACGCAATGCACGTAAGTCAATACTATTGCAATACTATATTTTTCTTGACGACAGACTCGGCACGGAAATAGCCGAGATTCTTATATCCAAAGCCCACCAAGGCCTACAGGTATGCGTTATGTATGACCATGTAGGATCATTTTCAGCCTCCAACAGTTTTTTCCGCCGTATGATGGACGCAGGGGTGAAGGTACATCCTTTTTTCAGAGTCACTTTTCCGCAACTTGCAAACCGCATAAACTGGCGTAACCATCGTAAAATAGTGATAATCGACGACTATATAGGATATATAGGAGGAATGAATATAGCCGACAGATATGTGGAGGGCACAGAGAAGGGCACCGCGTGGCGCGACACCCACTTCCGGATCACAGGCGACATAGTGCAGTCTCTTTTCTACTCATTCGCCATAGATTGGAACTTTCTCAAGCCTCAGCTTGAAGACGGGTATCAGTACTCGCCTCACCCGTCGGATCCATCGGACGTAGGCATGCAATTGGTAACCTCAGGGCCGACCGATTCTTGGCACACCATCTCGCTATGTTTCCTCAAAGCCATCTCCACGGCGCAGAAGCGCATATACATACAAACGCCTTACTTTCTACCTACAGACGCTCTTATGCGAGCTCTCGAAACTGCCGCATTATCTCGCATTGATGTAAGGATAATGATTCCGAAAAACAGCGATTCCCGGATGCTGAAATATGCTTCATTCTCATATATTACGCAATGTCTGAGAGCCGGCATCAAAGTATATCTTTATGAGCCGGGGATGTTGCATGCAAAAATGATGGTGATAGACGACCAGTTTGTTACGGCGGGCTCGACAAACTTCGATTTCAGAAGTTTTGAAAACAACTTCGAGTGCAACCTTATGATATATGACGAACATATAAATAGCGAGATGCGCGAAATATTCTTTTCCGATCTGAAAGAATGCACCAGAGTGAATCCTACACAATGGTATCACAGACCGCTCGGGCAACGGGCTCTCGAATCGATACTGCGGCTTGTAAGCCCTATTCTATGACCGACATGGAATAAACAGAAATATTCCCGAGAATCGAAGAATAGAAAATAAAAAGACATAATAGAGGAAATAAAAAACGGAGATACCCAATATGAGTATCTCCGTTTTTTGGTGAGAGATATATTTACTCTGCTTCCGGTGCTTCGGGAGCAGCGGTCTCTTCTGCTGCGACATTCTTCTTGCCACCGCGACGTGAACGACGGGTTTTGGCACTCTTCTTGGCTTCCTTTTCAGCGAGCATATTCTCGTTGAAGTCCACCAGCTCGATCATTGCCATTTCGGCATTGTCGCCAAGACGATGGCCGGTTTTGAGAATGCGGGTGTAACCGCCGGGACGGTCTGCAACCTTTTCGGCAACCACGCCGAAAAGTTCCTTGATAGCCTCTTTATTCTGCAGGTAAGAGAAGACAAGACGGCGATTTGCCATATCGTCTTTCTTAGCACGGGTGATAAGAGGTTCGGCATAGACGCGGAGTGCCTTAGCCTTGGCCAGAGTCGTGAAGATGCGCTTGTGGAGCACCAGCGAGATGGTCAGGTTCTTGAGCAGAGCCTCGCGGTGACCTTTCTGACGACTCAGGTGGTTGAATTTCTTATTATGTCTCATCGTTGTGTTTAGTCTTTATCTAATTTATACTTTGAAATGTCCATGCCAAACGACAGGTTTAAGCTGGCCAGCAGCTCGTCGAGCTCCGTGAGAGACTTCTTACCGAAGTTACGGAACTTAAGCAGGTCATTTTTGTTGAACACCACCAGCTCGCCGAGAGTCTCGACTTCAGCACTCTTAAGGCAATTCAGAGCACGAACGGAAAGATCCATGTCGACCAGCTTGCTCTTAAGCAGCTGACGCATGCGGAGCACTTCCTCATCGAATTCGTCGGCCGATTCCTCGGAAGGAGATTCAAGTGAGATCTTCTCGTCGGAGAAGAGCATGAAGTGGTGAATCAGAATTTTGGCAGCCTCCTTCAGAGCCTCTTTCGGGAGGATGGACCCGTCGGTTGTCACTTCGAGCGTAAGCTTTTCGTAGTCGGTTTTCTGTTCCACGCGATAGTTCTCTACTGTATACTTCACATTCTTGATAGGAGTATATATGGAGTCGAGAGCTATCACATCGGCTGCGGCGTTCTCGGCGCGAAGCATCTCGCGATTCTCGTCGGCAGGAACCCAGCCGCGACCCTTATTGATGGTAAATTCCATAGTGAAACTTGCCGAAGGGTCAAGATTACAGATAACCAGGTCGGGATTCAGAACTTCGAAACCCGAAAGAGCTTTACCCAAGTCGCCGGCTTTGAACACATCTGTGCCCGACACCACCACGCTACCGGTTTCGGTTTCGTGGTCCTCGGTCAGCTGCTTGAAGCGAACCTGCTTGAGGTTAAGGATGATGTTGGTAACATCCTCCTTTACTCCAGGTATGGTATCCAGTTCGTGGGCTACACCGTCGATACGTATCGAGCAGATGGCGAAACCGCCGATGCTCGACAGCAGTATGCGTCGCAGTGCATTGCCTATGGTCTGGCCATAACCCGGTTCGAGAGGACGGAATTCGAATTTGCCGAACATCGAGTCCTCCTCCAGCATGATGACCTTTTCGGGCTTTTGAAATGCTAAAATAGACATGGGCTTGAAGTGTTAATTATTTAGAGTACAACTCAACGATCAACTGTTCCTTGATGGTCTCGGGAATGTCGGCACGCTGGGGAAGGTGCAGGAACTTACCTCCCTTGAGGCTTTCGTCCCATTCTATCCAGGGATACTTGCTGTGATTGAAACCAGCGAGGCAGTCGGCTATAACCTCCAGAGACTTTGACTTTTCGCGAACACCCACTACATCGCCGGGCTTAACCTGGAACGAAGGAATGTTTACTACACCACCGTTGACTGTGATATGCTTGTGAAGCACGAGCTGACGAGCTGCGGGGCGGCTCGGAGCCAGACCGAGACGGTAAACCACATTGTCGAGGCGGCTTTCCAGAAGTTGGAGAAGAACCTCACCGGTGATACCCTTGGTACGGGCTGCGCGATCAAAGAGATTGCGGAACTGACGTTCCAGAACTCCGTAGGTATATTTGGCTTTCTGCTTCTCTTTTAGCTGAACGCCATACTCCGACACCTTGCGGCGACGGTTGATGCCATGCTGGCCCGGCGGGTAGTTCTTCTTGGAAAGAACTTTGTCTTCGCCATAGATGGCTTCGCCGAACTTACGGGCGATTTTAGATTTGGGGCCTGTGTATCTTGCCATTTTGTTTTCTTATTGATTTTGGTCTTGCCGTGGACTCCGGCGGCAGGCGCAGCCGCGGACGTCGAGAGAAAAGCTGCCAAACAAGTTGTTGACGTACCATTCGCCTCCAGCCGGCTTCCTACCCGGTACTTATTATGGATATCCCGCTATTGCAGGTAGCGTCTACATCCTATAGATACCGGGGTCTGTATGACTTGACAAGACCCGGGTTCTTTTTTTCAGATGCTGTACTCGTGAATCAGACTCTTCTTCTTTTCGGAGGACGACATCCGTTGTGCGGAAGCGGAGTAACGTCTACAATCTCCACAACGTCGATGCCGGCGCCGTGAACGGTACGGATGGCGCTTTCGCGACCGTTGCCGGGACCCTTGACGTATGCTTTCACTTTGCGCAGACCCAGGTCATAAGCAACCTTTGCGCAATCCTGAGCTGCCATCTGAGCGGCATAGGGAGTGTTCTTCTTAGAACCGCGGAAACCCATTTTACCGGCCGACGACCAGGATATAACCTGACCTTCACTGTTGGCCAGGCATACGATGATGTTGTTGAATGAAGAATGCACGTGAAGCTGACCCATAGCGTCAACCTTAACGTTTTTCTTCTTTGCTGCGACTGTCTTCTTAGCCATACTGTTTATTATTTAGTAGCTTTCTTCTTGTTGGCAACGGTTTTCTTACGTCCCTTGCGGGTACGTGCGTTGTTCTTTGTGCTCTGACCGCGCAGGGGCAGACCGATACGATGACGGATGCCACGGTAGCAGCCTATATCCATCAGGCGCTTGATGTTCAGAGAGATTTCCGAACGAAGATCACCTTCAACCTTGTACTGGGTCTGAATAACCTCACGAACGGCTGCCGCCTGATCGTCGGTCCAATCCTGTACTTTGATGTCGCGGTTTACACCGGCTTTGTCGAGAATGGTCTTCGCGGCGCTACGGCCTATGCCGAAGATGTAGGTGAGGGCGATTTCGCCTCGTTTGTTTTGCGGCAAATCTACGCCGACAATTCTTACTGCCATATTCTGTCTATAAGATTTTTACGCCGACGTTAGCCCTGGCGCATTTTAAGTTTCGGATTCTTTTTGTTTATCACATACAGCCTGCCTTTGCGGCGTACGATTTTGCTGTCTGCGGTGCGCTTCTTGATAGATGCTCTTACTTTCATATCGAGTGTGTGTGCTTTTTATTTATACCTAAAGGATATCCGTCCTTTTGAGAGGTCGTAGGGAGACATCTCTACCTTGACCCTGTCGCCGGGAAGAATCTTTATATAGTGCATCCTCATCTTGCCTGAGATGTGGGCTGTGATAACATGGCCGTTTTCAAGCTCGACCTTAAACATAGCATTGCTCAAAGCCTCGAGAATTACACCGTCTTGTTCTATAGCATCCTGCTTAGCCATTTCCTTAATCTGGATTTATTGATTTCGGGATTATGATTCAATTCTATTCTCTTACTTACCGTTCTTTTGGGCGAGCACTTCATCTACGTACCTGAAGGTTGTCAAAATCCGGGGGTCGCCCTCGGTAATGGCGATTTCATGCTCGAAATGGGCACTCGGCTTCCGGTCGCGTGTGCGGCACTGCCATCCGTCTCTTTCGATTACAATATTCTTGCTACCCATATTCACCATCGGCTCGATACATATTACCATGCCGGGTTTAAGAACGGGTCCTATACCGCGACGTCCGTAATTCGGCACCTCGGGATCTTCGTGCATTTCCCGCCCTATACCGTGGCCACACATCTCGCGCACCAGATTATAACCGGCACGTTCGCAATATGTCTGCACGGCATTGGAAATATCTCCTATACGGTTACCTCCTTTGGCGGCCTCGATTCCCTTGTATAATGACTCGCGAGTGACTTTCAGCAACCGGCTCACCTTTGGGTCTACTTCCCCTACCTCAAATGTGAAGCAGGAGTCGCCACACCAACCGTTAAGCTCGGCAACACAATCAGTACCTACGATATCACCTTCTTTCAATTCATACTTCGAGGGAAAACCATGCACAACCGTCTCGTTTACCTCTATGCAGAGTGTCCCGGGAAATCCGTGGTATCCGAGACAAGCGGGACGGCCTCCATTATCCATTATGAATTCCTTCGCGACAGTATCAAGTTTCAGAGTCGTAACACCGGGTTCAATCCAGCGTGCCACTTCAGCCAGCGTACGGCTTACAAGGTCGCACGCCTTTTCAAGTTGTTCTGTTTCTTCTGCCGTTTTAAGGAATATCATAATGAAATGGATTTTTCAGGTTGTCTGACAATAGAAAAAAATCGATGTTAAGTTCAGAATGCATGGTTACCGGTTGTGCGTCCCTGTATACGGCTTCCATCTTTCATGAGGCCGTCGTAATGACGCATCAACAGATGACCCTCAACTATACGCAGAGTGTCGAGCACAACACCCACCATAATCAGCAGCGAGGTGCCGCCGAAGAAGGAAGCGAAGCTGCGGTTGATACCGCATACAGTCGCGATGGCGGGGAGAATGGCTACAATCCCGAGGAAAATAGACCCGGGGAATGTGATACGCGACATGATCGAATCAAGGTAATCTACGGTTGCCTTGCCGGGTTTGACACCGGGTATGAAACCGTTGTTACGCTTCATGTCTTCGGCCATCTGTGCCGGACGTACTGTGATAGCTGTATAGAAATAAGTGAAGGCCACAATCATAATGAAGTATATGATGTTGTAGACCCATCCATACATGTCGGTCAGGGCTCCGAAGAAACCGGTCTGGCTGGGGGCGAAACCGACAAGGGTGATAGGGATAAACATTATGGCCTGGGCGAAGATGATAGGCATCACACCGGCGGCGTTTACCTTCAGAGGTATATACTGGCGGGCGCCACCGTACTGCTTGTTGCCTACAATCTTCTTGGCATACTGAACGGGTACCTTGCGGGTGCCTTGCACAAGAAGCACTGCACCGGCGATGACGGCCAGCAGAATTACTATTTCCACCAGGAACAGAACCAAGCCGCCACCCGTAGAGTTAAGCAGACGCGAGGTGAACTCCTGCAGGAATGCTTCCGGCAGACGCGCAATGATACCAATCAGGATTATGAAAGAGATACCGTTTCCGATACCTTTCTGGTCTATGCGTTCGCCGAGCCACATGATGAACATCGACCCTGCGGCGAGCACAATTGTGAGGAACACTATCATCCAGAATGAGAGTTCCACATGGCCGCCGGCTGCTCCGACCTGATATTTCAGGTTCATGAGATAGGCCGGTCCCTGCAGCAGAAGAATCAACACCGTCAGATATCGGGTATACTGATTCAACTTCATACGTCCGCTTTCGCCTTCGCGCTGCATCTTTTGGAAACTCGGAAGTACCATACCCAAAAGCTGGATTACGATCGACGCCGTAATGTAAGGCATGATACCGAGTGCGAAAATCGAGGCTTGAGAGAATGCACCGCCCGAGAACATATCGAGCAGCTGCATAAGGCCACTGGATGTGAAGTTTTTCAGAGCCATGAGATCGTCGGGATTTATGCCCGGCAAAACCACATAGCACCCGAAGCGGTATATGATTACCAGCAGCAACGTAATACCTATACGCTTGCGCAGGTCCTCGACGCTCCAGATATTCTTAATTGTTTGAGTAAACGCCATTTTGTAAGGTGTTATTTCTTAATTACTTTGCCGCCGGCGGCCAGAATGGCCTCCTCTGCCTTCTTCGAGAAGGCATCGGCTTCAACTTCAAGCTTGTGGGTCAGGGCTCCGTTGCCGAGAACCTTTACCAACGCGCGCTTGGGCACGAGTCCTGCCGCACGAAGGTCGTCTACAGTAACCTTTTCAAGGTTCCTGGCTTCGGCCAGAGCCTCGAGAGCGTCAAGGTTCAGGGCCTTATATTCCACACGATTGATGTTGTTGAAGCCGAACTTTGGCACACGGCGCTGCAGGGGCATCTGGCCACCTTCAAAGCCGATTTTGCGGCTGTAGCCCGAACGGGACTTTGCTCCCTTATGACCGCGAGTTGAGGTACCGCCGTAACCCGATCCGGGTCCGCGACCTATTCTTTTGGTTTTCTTATTGCTGCCTACGGCAGGTTTCAGATTATGAAGTTCCATTTCTTTTCGTGATTTTTAAAGTTTAGTTACTTCAACCAAGTGGCTCACGGCCTTTACCATGCCTATGATCGAGGGGTTATCTTCATGCACCACAGTGTGGTTCATCTTTCTCAGACCCAGTGCGTCGAGAGTGCGCTTTTGAACTGCGGGGCAGTTAATGCGGCTCTTTATCTGCTTTATAGCTATCTTTGACATTTTCAGTTCTTTTTGCGGGTTTCAGACTATGTTACTTGCCATTGAAGACTTTCTCGACCGAAACGCCACGGTTCTGGGCAACCTGAGCGGGCGAACGCATTTCGCCGAGAGCGGCGATGGTAGCCTTAACAAGGTTGTGGGGGTTCGACGAGCCCTTGGATTTAGCGAGTACGTCGGTGATACCTACGCTCTCGAGCACAGCACGCATAGCGCCACCGGCCTTTACACCGGTACCTTCGGAAGCGGGACGCAGGTAAATGCGGCTTCCACCAAATTTAGCTGCCTGCTCGTGAGGTATGGTGCCACGGTGAACGGGCACACGGATAAGGTTCTTCTTAGCGGTCTCGACACCCTTGGCGATGGCGGCCTGAACTTCGTTCGCCTTGCCAAGGCCCCAGCCGATGATGCCGTTTTCATTGCCTACCACTACGATGGCGGCAAAGCTGAAGGCACGGCCACCCTTGGTTACTTTGGTAACGCGGTTGATGGCTACCAGACGGTCCTTCAAATCAAGATCGTTAGTCGATTTAACTCTGTTATCTCTTTTTGCCATGATGTTTAAAATTTAAGACCTGCGTTACGGGCAGCGTCTGCCAGGGATTTAACTCTGCCGTGGAAAAGGTATCCGTTGCGGTCGAACACCACTTCGGTTATGCCCTGCTCCAGAGCTTTCTTGGCGATGGCCTCTCCTACTTTAGCGGCCTGGTCGCTCTTGGTGGTGCATTCCACACCTTTCGAAGAGGCGCTTACCAGAGTACGGGCTGCCAGGTCGTCGATAACCTGAACATAGATACCCTTGTTCGAACGGAACACGGTCATGCGCGGACGCTGGGCGGTGCCTGAAATCTTACCGCGGATGCGGGTTTTGATTTTATTTCTTCTATCTTTTTTCGATATCATAACTTCCTGTTTTTTTGATTGAGCTGGACTGTTGTTTACTCAATTACTTCGCATTGGCGCTCTTACCGGACTTGCGACGTATAATCTCGCCAACGAACTTGATACCTTTACCCTTGTAAGGTTCGGGTTTACGCAGAGAGCGGATTTTAGCACATACCTGACCGAGAAGCTGCTTGTCGGCGCTCTCCAGAATAATCAGGGGGTTTTTGTTACGTTCGCTCTTGGCTTCCACCTTTATCTCGGAAGGAAGTTTGATAAAGATAGCATGAGAATAACCGAGGCTGAGTTCCAATACCTGGCCGGTCGCGGAGGCACGATAACCTACGCCTACGAGTTCCATCTCTTTCTTATATCCCTCGGATACGCCTACTACCATGTTGTGGAGAAGCGCACGGAACAGACCGTGCTGAGCGCGGTGCTCGCGGTCGTCGGTGGGACGCTTTACCTCAAGCTTGCCATCGGCTATCTCAACGGTCAGGTCGGGATGTATATCTTGGGTCAGTTCCCCTTTGGGACCCTTTACTTTCACGGTGTTGCCGTCGACGGTCACTGTCACGCCGGCGGGAATCTCGATCGGTGCTTTACCTATTCTTGACATTTTGTTCTCCTCCGGTTTTAATATACATAGCACAATACTTCGCCGCCGATTTTCTGCTCTTTGGCTTCCTTATTGGTCATCACACCCTTAGAAGTTGAAAGGATGGCGATTCCGAGGCCGTTCAACACGCGGGGCATATCTTTGTAGCCCGCATACTGACGAAGACCCGGACGAGAAACGCGGTGAAGATTCTTGATGGCGTTCACCTTGTCGGCCGGATCATACTTAAGAGCGATCTTGATGATGCCTGAAGGAGTGGTCCCTTCCTCAAACTTATAGTTGAGGATGTAACCCTGCTCGAAAAGGATCTTGGTGATCTCTCTTTTCATTTTTGACGAGGGAATCTCAACCACGCGGTGTCCCGCACGGATGGCGTTCCTGAGTCTGGTCAAATAATCTGCTATTGGATCAGTCATTGTTTTGGTTGTTAAATTGATTCAGATTTCTGAACAATATTTAATAATCTCTGATTTTTCTCTTTATAAAATTCCCTGTTCCCCATGCGTTTCGCGCACCGAAATGCAAATATACTGAATCATAGCCGAAAAGCCAAATTTTATTAAAAAAATTCGGCTTCGCGGGATTAGGAAGACCCGAAAGAGTTTCATCTATTCTCGATGACTTTTTCCAGATCTTCCTTATATTTCTGCCCGCGCCTGCCCGGTAAGACCGGATGGTTCGCCAGCTTTGAATCTACCGATTTTGATCTGACATATCGTCTCGTCCTATCGGCTGATTCTCCTCAATGTATTCGCATTCATAGTCCCATGAGGGACATCAGCATCTATCACCAGCTTGCTTTCTTCACTCCGGGGATAAGGCCTGCAGAAGCCATCTCACGGAACTGAATACGGGAAATACCGAACTGACGCATGTATCCTTTCGGACGGCCGGTAATTTCGCAACGGTTGTGCAGACGCACCTTGGAAGCGTTCTTGGGGAGCTTCTGAAGTTTGGTCAGAGCTTCATAGTCTATATTGCCATCCGCATCGGCGAGAGCGGCTTTCTTTAGGGCAGCCTTCTTTTCAGCATATTTGGCCACCATTCTCTGGCGCTTCACCTCGCGGGCTTTCATTGATTCTTTAGCCATAACTTAGTTTTCGTGTTTGAAAGGAAGACCGAACTTTTTCAGCAGGGCGAAACCCTCTTCGTCTGTCTCGGCCGAAGTTACGAAAGTGATGTTCATACCCTGAAGTTTGGGTACGTTATCGATGTTAATCTCGGGGAATATGATCTGCTCGGTGATACCGAGAGTATAGTTTCCGCGACCGTCAAGTTTCGAATTGATTCCCTTGAAGTCTCTGATACGGGGCAGCGCCACACGTACAAGACGCTCCAGGAATTCATACATTCTTTCACGACGAAGGGTTACCATGGCACCGATCGGCATCTTTTTACGCAACTTGAAAGCGGCGATATCTTTGCGCGAAAGGGTCGGAACTGCCTTCTGACCTGTTATGGCGGTCAGCTCGTTAAGAGCTGTCTCTATGATTTTCTTATCTTGTGTTGCAGCACCCAAGCCCTGGTTGATGACAATCTTTTCAAGACGGGGAACCTGCATCGGAGAGGTGTATTTGAACTCTTTGATGAGCTCGGGCATAATTCTCTCCTTATAATCGGCTGAAAGTGTGGTGGCGCTCATTACTTGATTTCTTCTCCTGATTTAACTGATACACGAATAGTTTTTCCAGCCTCGTTCTTACGGTAAGCCACACGGGTGGGCTTGCCGGTCTTGGGGTCAACCGGGTTGAGGTTGGAGACAGCCACAGGAGCCTCCATCTTTACGATGCCTCCCTGGGGATGTTTAGCTGTCGGCTTTGTGCTTTTGGAGACAATATTGATGCCTTCCACAATCGCACGGCCCTTTTTGGGCAGCATTTCGAGTACGCGGCCGGTCTTGCCCTTGTCGTCGCCGGCATTGACATAAACCGTGTCGCCCTTCTTTATATGGAATTTAGCCATTGCTTTTTCTTTTTAAAGTTTAAAGAACCTCTGGTGCGAGGGAAACGATCTTCATATTGGCGGCACGCAGCTCGCGGGCTACGGGGCCGAAGATACGGGTACCGCGGATTTCGCCATTGTTGTTCAAAAGAACGCAGGCGTTGTCGTCAAAACGGATATAGCTGCCATCCTGGCGACGGATCTCTTTTTTAGTGCGCACTACGATAGCCTTTGAAACCGTACCTTTCTTCACATCCGAAGAAGGTATGGCGCTTTTCACAGTCACGACTATGGTATCGCCGACAGAAGCGTAACGACGGCCGGTACCACCAAGCACATGGATACAGAGCGCTTCTTTAGCACCGCTGTTATCTGCTACGGTAAGACGGGATTCAGTCTGTATCATGGTTACTTAACTTTTTCAATTATTTCAACAAGTCTCCATCTCTTGGTCTTGCTCAAGGGGCGGGTCTCCATCAGACGTACGGTATCGCCTACGGAGCATTCATTGTTCTCGTCGTGTGCGTGATACTTTTTGGTTTTGTTCACGAACTTACCGTAGATAGGGTGTTTCTCTTTCCACTTGATTTCGACCGTGATGGTCTTGTCGCATTTATTGCTGGAAACAACCCCTATTCTTTCTTTTCTCAAATGTCTCTTTTCTTCCATTTTTTAAATACTTTTCAGGGGTTAAGCCTTGGCGGCTGCCAATTCCTTCTGGCGCAACACTGTTTTCAGACGGGCGATCTCCTTGCGGTCTTTTGTAATTTTCGCAGGGTTGTCCGTGGGAGTAATCGCGTGCGCTACTTTCAATTCACGATAAGCCTTCTCTGCTACCTCGATGCGAGCCTGCAGTTCTTGAATGCTTAATTCCTTGATTTCTTCCTTTTTCATTACTTTAGTTGGTATAAATGCCATAAAATTCCGCACCCCCGGCGTACCCGGGGCGCGAATTTTCGGCAAAGTTAAACAAAAACCCCGAAACTACAAAGAGTTCCGGGGTTTTATTACATATTTTTCGTATTAAACGTTCTGGGAGGGGTCATAATCGCGGCGAACTACGAATTTTGTGATAACCGGCAGTTTCTGGGCTGCAAGGCGCAGTGCCTCTTTGGCTATATCGTAGCTTACACCCTCGACTTCTATGAGGATACGGCCCGGAGTAACAGGCGCAACAAACCCTTCGGGGTTACCTTTACCTTTACCCATGCGGACTTCGGCAGGCTTCTTTGTGATGGGTTTATCGGGGAAGATACGTATCCAAATCTGGCCCTGACGCTGCATGTAACGCGTTACTGCGACACGGGCAGCCTCTATCTGGCGACCTGTAATCCACTTAGACTCCAAGGTCTTGATGCCGAACGAACCGAATGCCAGCTGGTTTCCCCTCTGGGCTTCACCTTTCATGCGGCCTTTTTGCGAACGGCGGTATCTGGTTTTCTTAGGTTGTAACATCGGGAAACTTAGTCTTTACGGTTGTTGTTCTTCTTGTTGCGGAAACCGCCGCGACGTTCGCCACGACCGCCGCCCTGAGGACGGCCTGCGGGTTCCTTCACACCGATGGCATAAGAGGGAGTGAGTTCCTTCTTGCCATACACTTCGCCGCGGCAGATCCATACTTTCACGCCAAGGATACCTACCTTGGTGAGAGCTTCCACCAATGCGTAGTCGATGTCGGCACGCAGAGTGTGGAGGGGAGTACGACCTTCCTTGAACATCTCGCTACGGGCAATTTCGGCACCATTGAGACGACCGGAAACCTGCACCTTGATGCCCTCGGCACCCATACGCATAGTCGAAGCGATTGCCATCTTGATAGCGCGGCGATAAGCCACCTTACCCTCGATCTGGCGAGCGATGTTGTTTGCAACGATTTCTGCATCGAGCTCCGGGCGACGGATCTCATAGATATTGATCTGAACTTCCTTGTCGGTAAGTTTCTTGAGCTCCTCTTTCAGTGCATCGACATCCTTGCCACCCTTGCCGATAATCATACCGGGACGGGAGGTGCAGATTGTAACGGTCACCATCTTGAGAGTACGCTCGATGATGATGCGCGAAACGCTTGCTTTGGCAAGACGAGTGCGCAGATACTTGCGAATCTTGGAATCCTCCAGCAGAGTCTCGCCGTATCTTTTGCCGCCGAACCAGTTGGAGTCCCATCCGCGGATAACGCCAAGGCGGTTGGCTATCGGATTAACTTTCTGTCCCATCTTGCTTTAATCTTGATTGTTATTGATTGTGTCTACGAAGAGGGTAACGTGGTTTGAACGCTTGCGGATACGATAACCACGGCCCTGTGGAGCGGGGCGAAGGCGCTTGAGCATCGGCGCGCAGTCTACGAAGATAGTCTTGACGTAGAGCTCGCCGGCCTGAGCCTTGCGCTCGTTCTTCTGTTCCCAGTTGGCAATTGCCGAACGGAGCAGCTTTTCGACGCGACGGGACGCTTCTTTATTGGAAAATTTGAGTATGCCGAGGGCTTTGAAGACTTCGACACCGCGGACCATGTCGACCACAAGACGCATCTTGCGGGGCGAGCTGGGCACGTTGCGGAGCTTTGCGAAGTATTCAGTCTTACGCCCCTCTTTCAGGGCATCGGCTGCTTCTCTTTTTCTTACACCCATTGTATTTTAGTCTTTAATATTCTGTTGTTGTTTGGGAGGCATGCCTCTTACTTCTTCTTATTGCCGCCGTGTCCGCGGAAAGTGCGGGTGGGGGCGAACTCTCCCAGCTTGTGACCTACCATGTTTTCGGTCACGTATACGGGGATAAACTTGTTACCGTTATGAACGGCGAAGGTGTGGCCTACGAAATCCGGAGATATCATCGAGGCGCGGCTCCAAGTCTTGATTACAGACTTTTTGCCACTTTCCTCCATGGCCGCAACTTTCTTTTCAAGTTTAACGCTGATGAAGGGTCCTTTTTTTAACGAACGACTCATAGTCTCTTAACTACTTTAAAATCAAAATTACTTTTTCCTTCTCTCGATGATATACTTCGAAGAATGCTTCTTGGGCGAGCGAGTCTTGAGACCCTTTGCGTAGAGGCCAGTACGCGAACGGGGATGACCACCGCTCTGACGACCTTCACCACCACCCATGGGGTGATCGACAGGGTTCATGACAACACCACGGTTGTGAGGCCTGCGGCCCAGCCAACGGCTGCGTCCGGCCTTGCCGCTCTGCTCAAGGGCATGGTCCGAGTTGCCGACAACACCTACGGTTGCACGGCAAGTGAGAAGCACCTTACGGGTTTCGCCCGAAGGAAGTTTGATGATTGCGTAGTCACCTTCGCGGCTGGTAAGCTGCGCGAAGGTACCGGCTGAACGCGCCATCGACGCGCCCTGACCCGGTCTGAGCTCTATACAATGGATGAGTGTACCTACAGGTATTTTAGCGAGGGGAAGAGCGTTGCCTACCTCGGGGGCGGCATCTTCACCACTGACAACTTTCTGACCTACCTCAAGACCGTTGGGGGCGATGATATAGGCCTTTGAACCATCGGTATAATAGAGAAGCGCGATGCGAGCCGAACGGTTGGGATCGTATTCGATGCTCTTAACCGTCGCCTCTATTCCATCGTAGTTTCTCTTGAAGTCTATAAGACGCAATTTTCTCTTGTGGCCGCCGCCGCGATAGCGGGTACTCAGGTGGCCCGAAGAGTTACGGCCACCGGTAGAGCGTTTGCCGACGGTAAGAGACTTTTCTGGTGTGGTAGCAGTGATTGTTCCTTTGAACACACCAATAACTTTGTGTCTTTGGCCCGGTGTAGTGGGCTTGAATTTTCTTACTGCCATTTTCGTTAAATATTGCTGTAGTAGTCTATAGTCTGACCTTCTGCCACGGTAACGTAAGCCTTCTTGAAGGCGGGACGCTGCCCGCGGATGATACCCGACTTGGTGTAGCGCTGTTTGCGCTTGCCGGCGTATACTGCGGTGTTCACTTTCTCGACGCGGACATTGTAGAGTTTCTCTACGATATCCTTGATCTGGAATTTATTTGCTTCCGGCGACACAAGGAAGGTGAAGCAGTTCAGCTTTTCGCTGCATGCGGTGGCCTTTTCGGTCACCAGGGGTTTGATCTGAATGTCCATTTCTCTTTTCTGCTAAAGCTTAAAACTGGTTTACAACTTCAACGCTACCTTCGGTAAGGAGGATGGTGTCGTTGTTCAGAACGGAGTAGGCGTTCAGGTCCTGCGCGCGCATCGTGATCGCATTAGGCACGTTGCGTACAGAGAGCTGAATGTTCAGGTTGCTTTCGGGAAGTACGAGCAGTACTTTCTTGTCGGCGAGCTTGAAGTTCTTTGCCATCTCCATGTAGTTCTTGGTACGGGGTGCTTCGAAAGTGAAGTTCTCGACTACGATAATCTGCTGGGCGGCATTTTTCGATGTCAGTGCGATGCGACGAGCGAGAGCCTTCTGCTTTTTGTTGAGTTTGGTACGATAGTCGCGGGGGCGAGGTCCGAAAACAGTACCGCCGCCACGCAGAAGCGGAGAGTTGATATCACCACGACGGGCACCGCCGCCACCTTTCTGGCGACCGAGCTTGCGTGTGGAGCCCGAAACTTCGCTGCGTTCTTTCGATTTGTGGGTACCCTGGCGCTGGTTACCGAGATATTGCTTCACGTCGAGCCAGAGGGTGTGTTCGGCATTGCCGGCCTCCAGGTCGCGGCCGAACACCTCGGCATTGAGTTCGACCTTGCGGCCTGTGTCTTCTCCTTTGATGTTAAATACAGCTGCTTCCATTTTACTTTTCGACTAAAACAATTGAACCTTTGGCTCCGGGGATGGAACCCTTAATCATCAACAGATTGTGTTCAGGCAGAATCTTGATAACCTGCAGATTCTGGACTGTAACACGTTCGTTGCCCATGTGTCCGGCCATACGCATGCCCTTGAATACCTTTGCGGGATACGAGCAGGCACCGATAGAACCGGGGGCGCGCAGACGGTTATGCTGGCCGTGGGTAGACTGACCTACACCGCCAAAGCCATGGCGTTTAACAACGCCTTGATAACCTTTACCTTTCGAGGTTCCTACCACATCAACGAAACCACCTTCCTGGAACAGTTCCACGGTGAGAGTTTCGCCCAATGCGGGTACGGTCTCAAAAGACTTGAACTCGGCCAAGTGGCGCTGAGGTGCTACTCCGGCTTTCTTGAAGTGACCGGCCTCAGGTTTTGTAGTGTGCTTCTCTTTTTTCTCCTGAAAGCCAACCTGAACTGCGGCGTAACCGTCGGTTTCAACGGTCTTGACCTGAGTAACAACACAAGGACCTACTTCGATAACAGTGCACGGAACATTTTTTCCGTCGGCACTGAAAACGGATGTCATTCCGATTTTCTTTCCTAATAATCCTGGCATTTCTTACTTTATTACTAAAAAAATGTTGTCTTGATTTTTCATTTGCGGCAGGTTAGCCGCATTGTCCGTTTCCGTCAAAATGACGAAAACGGACATTGTCTTGTTTCGGCTGCGTATCAGACCTTTATGCTTACATCCACACCACTGGGAAGCTCAAGCTTCATCAAAGCGTCGACAGTCTTGGAAGTCGAGCTGTAGATGTCGATAAGGCGCTGGAACGAACTGAGCTGGAACTGCTCGCGTGATTTCTTATTAACGAAAGTCGAGCGGTTTACGGTGAAGATACGCTTGTTGGTGGGCAGGGGTATAGGACCGCTTACAACTGCGCCGGTGCTCTTCACTGTCTTTACGATCTTCTCGGCCGACTTATCGACGAGATTGTGATCGTAGCTTTTCAGTTTGATTCTGATTTTCTGGCTCATATTGTTGTTTATTATTTTATCAAATCAACGCGGCCCTGCACCTCGGTAAGCACGTTACGCGCTATGGAGCTGCTGACCTCTGCATAGTGAGAGAACGACATTGTGCTGGTGGCACGTCCGGAGGTGATGGTACGCAGAGCGGTTACATAACCGAACATCTCTGCCAGAGGAGCCTTCGCCTTTACTATGCGGGCACCGCTGCGGCTGGTCTCCATTCCTTCCACTTGTCCGCGACGTTTGTTAAGGTCGCCGATAACATCACCCATCGACTCTTCGGGTGTAACGACTTCGATCTGCATGATGGGCTCCATGAGCACCGGACCGGCCTTTTCAGAACCTTTCTTGAAAGCCTGAATTGCGCAAAGTTCGAACGAGAGCTGATCGGAGTCCACGGGGTGGAACGAACCATCAATCAAGGTTACCTTGAGTTTCTCTACAGGATAGCCGGCCAAAACGCCATTCTTCATAGCGGTCTGGAAGCCCTTCTGGACAGAAGGAATATATTCCTTAGGCACGTTACCTCCCTTGACTTCGTCGATAAACTGCAGGTTGCCGTCAAAATCTTCATCGGCGGGTTCGATACGAACGATGATGTCGGCGAACTTTCCGCGGCCACCTGTCTGCTTCTTGAATACTTCACGGAGCTCGACGGGCTTGGTGATTGCCTCCTTGTAGGTAACCTGAGGACGGCCCTGATTACACTCGACCTTGAACTCACGTCTCAGACGGTCGATAATGATATCAAGGTGAAGCTCACCCATACCGCTGATTACGGTCTGGCCTGTTTCCTCATTGGTCTCTACACGGAATGTCGGGTCTTCCTCAGCCAGTTTCTGCAGACCGACTCCAAGTTTATCAAGGTCCTTCTGAGTCTTGGGTTCAACCGCGATACCGATAACGGGATCGGGGAATTCCATAGCCTCAAGTACGATGGGAGCATTTTCGTCGCAGAGAGTATCACCGGTACGTATATCCTTGAATCCGACACCTGCGCCTATATCACCGCAACCGATTTTCTCTTTGGGGTTCTGCTTGTTGGAGTGCATCTGGAACAGACGGGAGATACGCTCCTTCTTGCCGGAGCGCGAATTGAGAACGTAAGAACCGGCCTCGATTTCGCCTGAATAAACACGGAAGAAGCAGAGACGACCTACATAGGGATCAGTGGCGATCTTGAATGCGAGAGCGCACATGGGAGCCTCGGCATTGGGTTCGCGGGTTTCAACAGTTTCGGAATCTCCGGGGAGGGTACCCTCAACAGCACCTGCATCCTCAGGCGAGGGAAGATATGCGCAGACAGCGTCAAGCAGCGTCTGAACACCTTTGTTCTTGAACGAAGAACCGCAGAGCATAGGGTTGATCTGCATCGAAAGTGTTCCCTTGCGGATAGCCGCCTTTATTTCGTCTACTGTTATGGTAGAGGGGTCATCGAAGTATTTCTCCATGAGAGCTTCGTCGAGCTCGGCAAGAGTCTCAAGCATCTTGTCGCGATATTCCTCGGCTTCCTCAAGGAGGTTAGCCGGGATATCCTCAACCGAATACTCGGCGCCCATAGTCTCGTCGTGCCAGAAATAAGCTTTCATGGTTACCAGATCGATAACACCTTTGAAAGTTTCTTCGGCGCCGATTGGAAGCTGGATAGCAACCGGATTGGCACCCAGCACTTCCTTAACCTGGCGCACTACTTCAAGGAAGTTAGCACCCGAACGGTCCATTTTGTTAACATAGCCGATACGGGGAACGTTGTATTTGTCGGCCTGACGCCAAACAGTCTCGGACTGGGGCTCCACACCGCCGACGGCACAGAAAGTAGCCACCGCACCGTCAAGCACACGGAGAGAACGCTCAACCTCAACGGTGAAGTCTACGTGCCCCGGGGTGTCGATCAGGTTAATTTTAAACTTATCACCGTTATAATTCCAGAATGTGGTAGTAGCGGCGGAAGTGATGGTTATACCACGTTCCTGCTCCTGTTCCATCCAGTCCATGGTGGCGGCGCCATCGTGTACCTCGCCAATCTTGTGGGTAAGACCGGTATAGAACAGAATACGTTCAGAAGTCGTAGTTTTGCCGGCATCGATGTGGGCCATGATGCCGATATTGCGTGTATATTGAAGTTCGTCGTGTTTTGCCATTGCTCAAATCTCCATTTAGAATCTAAAATGCGCAAAGGCACGGTTAGCTTCTGCCATACGGTGCATATCCTCTTTACGTTTGTATGCACCACCCTGATCGTTGTAAGCGTCAACGATTTCGGCTGCGAGCTTGTCGGCCATTGTCTTACCACCACGCTTACGTGCGTAGATAATCAGATTTTTCATGGATATCGATTCCTTGCGGTCAGCACGGATTTCGGTAGGAACCTGGAAGGTAGCTCCACCTACGCGACGACTCTTGACCTCGACCTGCGGAGTAACGTTCTCCAGGGCCTTTTTCCAGATTTCAAGAGCGCTCTTCTCCTCGTTGGGAAGTTTGGCCTTAACATTTTCCAGAGCGGTATAGAAGATAGTGTATGCGGTATTCTTCTTGCCGTCATACATAAGATGGTTCACGAACTTTGTGACCCTTACTTCGTGGAAGACGGGATCCGGAAGGATAACCCTTTTCTTCGGCTTGGCTTTTCTCATTTCTCTGAGAGTGTGTTTAGAGTTTTTGTCTTGGCTGCTTCAGTGAATCTTCAACTGCAGGCCCTCTGGCCCGGGTTTACTCAACCATCCTGCCGGGCGAAAACCATCTTGCGTGCATGACACGCAACCGACAGGCCATCCAATAAATCAAAAACTTGAATTGTTGTTGTCTTAATTTTTATTTCTTGGCTGCTTTAGGACGCTTTGCTCCATATTTGGAACGACGCTGGGTACGGCCCTGCACGCCTGCGGTATCAAGAGTACCGCGAACAATGTGATAACGCACACCGGGAAGGTCTTTCACACGGCCACCGCGAACCATCACGATAGAGTGCTCCTGAAGATTATGACCCTCTCCCGGGATGTAGGAGTTGACTTCCTTGCCGTTGGTCAGACGCACACGGGCCACCTTTCTCATTGCAGAGTTAGGCTTCTTGGGAGTAGTGGTGTAAACACGCACGCACACACCGCGACGCTGCGGGCAAGAATCCAGTGCAGGCGACTTGCTCTTGTCTTTCAGAGCTACGCGGCCTTTTCTTACTAATTGCTGAATTGTAGGCATTCTTGTCTCTAAATTTATTGAATTGTTGTTGTATTCTCTTTTCCAAACCGATTACAGACCGAATAGATGCACCACGCATCACCACGCTAATCCATTAGACATCAACAGATTGGCGGCAACTCACGGCACTTCGACCCGAAATCTTTGCAAAATTACAAAAAATCAGGGGATTACACAACCCCCTGACTATAAATAATTATCATTTTTATGAAATTCCTTTCTTTCCCACCTGAAAAGAACTTAGAGAATGTTTGAATTTAACACGAATTTATAATTGAGAGAAGATCAGGAAATTCTTTCCATTTTAATGGAAGTTAGATCCAAACATTCTCTTAGCCTTTGAAGCGCGATGCCACCTCGTAGATAGTCTCGAATATGCGGCGATCCTCATCGGTAACCTCAAGTCCCCGGCGGGCCATGACACGACTTGCGATGGTCTCGAATTTAGCTACACTTACGCTTTTGAATCCGGTTGACGGGCTTCCTTCGCTGAAACTGGGCAGGAACACTCTTGGGAATCCCGCGCCATGAATATTGACTCCCACCCCTACGACCGTAGCGGTATTGAACATACAGTTGACCCCTGCTTTGGAATGGTCGCCCATTATTAATCCACAGAACTGCAGATCGGTCTTCATGAAGGTATGGCTGGCATAATTCCAGATACGTATCTTGGAGTAGTCGTTCTTGAGATTCGAGGCGTTTACTCCTGCTCCAAGGTTGCACCACTCCCCTATCACTGCGTTTCCGAGATAACCGTCGTGCGATTTGTTGGAATATCCGAATATGACGGTGTTGCTCACCTCTCCGCCGACTTTGCAATAAGGGCCGAAGGTAGAACCTGAATAAAATTTCGCGCCCATGCGACCTTGAGAATGGTCGCAGAACGCTATAGGACCTCTGACCAGGCAACCCTCCATTATCACAGCGTCCTTACCTATATATATAGGACCTTCCTTGGTCGAGAGAATTGAACATTCCACACTTGCTCCTTCTTCGATAAAAATCAGCGGGCGCCCGGCCTCGTCGGTCATAGGGCCGATAAGAGTATTGGAGACAGGCAGAGGTTGCGATACCCTTCCTGCCGTAAGTCGGAAATAATCTTCCCTCACCAATTCTGGATTCAGGGTAAAGATATCGAACACATACTTGATTCTTCTTATTCCGGATGCATCTATCTGTTTCCACGACCGATTCTCAAGCTGAGACAACGAACCCCGAAAAAGCATCGGCTCATCATTGTCAAGCACGGCTTCGCCAGGTTGCAATGATTCAGCAAGCGCCACACTGTTCTCATCTGCTACCAACGACCCTGCCACCCATAGAAGGTCGCCTTCAAGACTGTCGGCGCCACAGGTGGCGAAACGCGGACGCAAATACTCTACCGGCCACCAGTCGTAATCACCCGGCAAAAGGGACTCCCATTTTTCGGAGAGTGTAGTGATGCCCATGCGAAACCTGCCGATGGGCCTTGTGAATGAAAGAGGAAGCAAATTGGCATGAGCCAGCTCCGTGTCAAAAAAGATAATTCTGCGCATATTGGTGCAAAATTAATCAAATCTTCTTAAGATACATACCCAACATGAGAGTAATTTACGTCCGTTTAAAATCAATAATGAGACAATAAAGCGACCACCCGTTCACGGTAAATGGGTGAACGGGTGGTCAGAATATCATAACATACTATCGGATAGCACAATAATTAATATGTCGACACTTTCGCCACTCTATGTCCATCACTGATAATATAAAAACCGGAAGGCAAATCATACCTGTCTACAGCTGTTTCCTGAACCCTACTTAATCTAAGGACACCGTCAGAACCATATATCTTGATTTCGCTTCCGGGAGCTGCAGATATCGCGACGCTTCCATCATTCACGAATACCCATCCATCATGAACCGCCTCAACGGAATTCATGCCGGACGCATTGTCATATTTTATTGAAACATCAGATGATAACCGAGACTCTCTGCCTGCATCATATAAAGCACTTACTGCGTAAGAGTAAATCTGACCGGCGAGAACTTCCGTATCTGAAAAATCTGTTTTATCCTTAGGCAAAGTCGCGATGCACTTACCGTTTCTCCACACCCTGTAACCACTTACGGCAACCTGTTCCGGAGACATTCCATATTTACGGAAAGATACATCATCGATCATGAGCAACTGTTTGTCATAAGAAACTCCATGAATAGCCATGTAGCGTGTTCCTTCCGGCAAATAGAACTCATAATGGGTCCACTGAGCCGGTACTTCGGCAACAGACTGAATAAGTCTGAAACTCTCCGGATCTGTGTCTGACGAAGATGCCAGCACTTCGAATGATTCCAAATATTGGTTCTGACCAGCATCGGCGAGGAACGAAGAAGCCCAGAGAGATGCAATCTGCGGACCTCCATACAATTCGGGAGTTATAGCCCAGTCATCGCTTTTCACGTATACCGAACCTATCATGGAATACATAGACCATAGACTCTTGTTTCCGGTGTGAGCCTTGAATCTTGTGCCATCGTTAGGATAATTGAGTTGAGGATGAGTATCATCGGCCACGAAAAACGATTGCTGGCCACTGACTGGCAGTTCCTTTTTACCAAAACCTCCTATTGTGGCACGGTCCAGGTCGATGAAAGTCCAGTTATCAACTTCTGAGCCCCACGAACGGGAGCTTTCGAACGATTCCGTATCAGCCATGGGAGCGGCCAACGATAAATCGGGCGTATCCCAGGAAAGTTCCACACCATTGGTGGAAGATATGGCTTTCAAATCCTCAGGTGCAGGCAAGCCACTGCGTACACACATTATCTCCATTTCCGAAGTGGAATCATCCGAACTAATCAAATCTTCAGGCGCCTCCAACACACCGCGCAACCTGACCGATTCGGCAGCGGCACGCGACAGAGTGTGCTTGAACGTTACCAACGCTATATCATCAGGGTTCAGCGCAGGTCCATCCACATTTCCAACCACACGTTCATCTTCATACAGATAGGCCTTGAATCCCTCGATTCTATTTTTACCGGAATTGCGCACTTTGAAATTAACCGGGAACTCAACTTCAGGCTCAACCCAAGGCTGGACATCGAGTTCAAGAGCAGTCAGATTATGCTCCGAATCGGTATCGACACGAAGATTGTCGACATGAACGTAGATCGATGTCACGACAGTAGCTTCCAAACGTAAACGAACAGTTTTCCCTTCATATTCGGTGAGGGGTACGATTACCTTATTCCAGCATCGTGACGGTCCTGTTTCTCCTATCACCACACTCTTGACATCCACGAATTTCTCAGCTTCGTCAGACCAGACTTTGACGGCGATCACATTCTCATTGTCTTTACCGTTATCTCCCACATAATTGTAAACCCAGAAGCTGAACGCCGGAGCGGAGATACGCGACAAATCGATTTTACCGGTAAACATTGCAACCGGTTCATCCATAAGCACATTATCCAGACCCATCATGCCATTGTCTCCATCCTGAGGATCCACATCTCTTCCGTTATAGCTGAAACCGCCTACAATCTGCCATGTATCTCCTACGCTGTTTTCGGTCGTACCTATAATATGGGAAGCGCTCTTGGAAGCAAACGACTCGGCCCAAGGAGCTTTATCAGGCACACCGACCGGCACCAATATCGATTTTGCCGTTTCGCCAACACCAGCATCGGTAACCACCGCCACTCTATACTGTGCCCAATCCTGAGGCGAAGAAGGTTCACACGCCCTAACGGTCAATGATGTATCCTTCACACCTTTTTTTACCAATTCTCCATTCCTATCGTATATATTATATGATATATCCGCACCTGTCAGAGATTTACCATCGATATCCTCGTCAGCAGAAGCCCATGTAACGCGGACAGTACCAAGTTCATCGGTTTCCACAACCTTAACCCACTCCGGAGGGAATCCGAAATTGAAACCAACAAAAACTTTCAATTGCGTCATCTCTCCGCTGCCGGTTTCGTTATAACAAGCAATTCCGTACGTATGCTCTCCTTTCTCCGGCATAGTATCATCTATAAGCTCTGCGCGACCACCTGGCTCATACTCACCCTCCTGTTTCTTTATCAACTGACCGTCGCGCCATAGCTCAAGACCTGTTATCGAAAGGAGGGCGTTGCCGGAACGGTCAACAACGGGAAGAAGAAATGAGAACGATGCGGAATTATCGCCATCGGCAGCGGCAATGCCTTCCATATCCACGACCGGGCCAGGTGCTTTCCCGGCGATACCCGCACTTAACGCGAACTCCTTAAGGTATAGCATACGACCCGACTGCTTAGCCCTGAGGGCTAAATAATATACGCCGGTTTCAGCAGGCTCTATTTTAACCTGATAAGTTTCAAACTCAGATGAATCGAGCAGTATAGTCTCGAGAACCGTAGTCTCAGACAGTCCAACAGCGTCATTCGTTTGTCCTATAACCAAATCAACCTGTTCTTCAAATCCCGGATTTCCCCGTTTCAGAGAAAGGGATAGATCATAAGCATGATCCTTCTCAAGTCTCACGGCGGGGCTTATAAGGAAAGATCCTTCAGCCGGTACATTCATTGTTACAAGTCTCAGACCATTTGAGGTTGAGTACTGGTCAGAAAGATCGTAAGAGTCATTGTTTATCCATTTCCACCCGAATGCAGAGGTCTGGTAGGGAAAAGTCTCAGCGAAAGGAGGAGTGATCGTACCGAGAGAAAACGAAGGTGTCTCCGCATAATCCGATTCAAGGCCTGCGGCAACGGCACTTATGCGGTAGCGATATTCCGTTCTGTCCTCAGGTTCGGCTATCGATTGGCTCCATCCGGAAGAGTCGGCTGTATAGACCTCGCCATCGGGTAGACGCGTTATTTTGTAATACATGGAACCACGGTCTATTGAACCGCCGTTGACACCTGTGGAAGTAGAAGCTGTCCAGAAAAGTTTTACCGTTCCGTCTTTATATGTGATTCTCGGACTGCCCGGAGCTTTAGGGATGTCCGGACCCACATATTGAGTTATCTTGGAACGCGGACCGATGCCAGCATCATTAGAAAAATACAATGAGAAACAGTATTTCCCTGCTGATTCCAATGATACAGGAACCGATATAAAACCATCTTCATAGCTCGTTGTTCCTGTAGCTATCTCTTTTCCATTCGCTAATATATGATACATCAGCGATTTATCCAACAGCGGTTCTCCTCCATAACTTTTTTGAGGGGCTCGGAATCTTATCGACCCGTCCAGAGAAGACCCGGAGAAATTCAAAGAGGGATTTCCCGATGCCTCGGGAGCCGCAGACTCATAGGTTCTCGGGAAATAAAGGCCACATACCTGTTCATTGTTTTCCAACACATATTGTTTCTCAACATTGGCAGAAACCAGATTCACCGTATATATGGCACTTTCGTTTTCTCCCACCACACTGAAGTACATAATATCTGTTTCCGGATCTATCGCACCTCCGGTAATTGCCATTGTAGTCAACCCGGTATCACCAACGAGGGTCGTTTGGCCGGTAAGCGTATCCACAGTGAGAAGCCTTCCTAACCAGTCTATGGCATAAAGCGTACCCTTGGAATCAAAATCCATAGCAGCGAAAGCGACTTCCATATTGCAAATCGGGTCAGGAAGAAAATATCCGAAACGATACTTCCCGAATACATATCCTTCTCCATCCGGGTTCATGAAGCACCCATACGCTTCATCTTTATAATAATTATAGGCGATGTCGGTAGCCACATTTGCAACCGTGCCATTGGGGAAAGAATCCTCAACCCCCCATGTCTTTAAGGAGTAAGACGTTCTCTCAACCACAGGCAATCCGCCGATTTCCTCATATCTTACGGCATAATAGTAATTGTCGTTGGCCACACCACCACCGTTGGCATACACATTCCGTTTTAACTGTTCCGGCGCATACTCATCCAGCCCGAACCGGTACAGACCGGCCGACTGAGATGGATAAGAAACCGAAGCATGAAAACAAGTGCCACCATAGGCCTGGATACCTGAAAGCGCGATGACCGCACTCGCGAGGTATCTTCCGTACCAAAAAATGTGTTTTGATTGTTTCATGATTAATTTATAAAAGTTATACATAATATTGTATTGTTTTCCCACTCGGAATACATAAGGAGAAACCATAATAGCGCCCCTGATATGGGCAGACAGCGACAATTGTCAGCGGACAAATATACACATTCAAATAGCAACCGAATCACGAATAAATGTTAAAAATTTTAGCTATATTCTTCAATACAAGCAACTTTTTCTTTAATCAAAATGGGAGACAAACGGGAGACATCAGGCATATGGCTTACATATTATCATGAATATTCATTACCACCGCAATCCACACACTCATCCAGATGAAAAACGCCGATTATAGTTTCAATCTTTCAAATCACACTGCGGTTTCATTCTCGCCAAGAGGGAGACAATAATAATTTTGGAGGACACAAAGGGGACATTCAATTAGATTTTCATTCTTATTGAACAACCGACATGTTTTGCTAAATTCGCGGCTATGAATCGTTTCTCACACATTCCAATTGTAGCGATGGCTGTTTTGGCAGTCCTTATAACGGCATGCGACAGGACATCCACACCTGCGCACTCATACTGGCCGGAGATCTCTTCGGATTTTGATTCGACATGCGACGCACTGGAGAATTCCTATCTGCATCCCTCAGGCATGGGGCTCAGAGACTCTCTTACGCATTTGATTTCTTCATCGGAAATGAATTCAGGAATCCATGAAAAAATGATAGCCAATTATTGGAAAGCTCGACTGGCATTTCACAAGAACAGGATGCATGAAGCATTGTCAATAATCGACAGCTCCATAGCCAATATATCCACTTTGCCGAAAGAGATGAAACAACAGATGGAATATGTATCCTACAGGCTTGCATCTCTCAAAAGTGCCCTTCCCATAGTAAAGAGAGAGAAAGCTTACGAACTATCATGCCAAGGCCTTGAGTACTTTGAATCCATCGGAGATTCCCTTATGATAGGATCCACACTCGTGAACCTCGGAAATATAATGTGGTATCTGGGAGACAATGTTCCTGCCCGCAGATATTACCTTCGCGCAGATTCTGTTTTCACAAGTCCCAGATATGCATTCCATCACCTAAGAAATAAACTCAATATAGTAAACGTAACAGAAAACAATGGATCAAATACCGAACGTGATTCCATATTGCAACTTATAATCAACTCTCCTGTCGCACAGGCCGATTCCGCTTTCTACCATCTGCTTCTCAAAAACACATATAACTCCACACATGATCTTTCAACACTGAAAAAAGCATACAACTATGCAAAATTCGAGGGCTCTGATCCCGGTACAGTGGCCTCTTACAGCGCAGCCATCGCAGACCACATGATTGGAGGATATCCCGATGATTCGGTAAGACTATATGCCACACAGGCATTCAAAGAAATAGAAAAGGTAACAGACAATTATTCAAGAGGACAGATATACAATGCCATGGCGTATCTGGCATATATCGACAAGAACCTTGACAATGCGATTAATTTCGACCGTGAATTCGTCGATGCCCGCATAGAACTTGAGCGCGAACGAAATTCAATCGAGATAGTGAAATCAGAAATGAGAAAAGACTATGAAAAGAAACAAGCAGAAAGTCTGCTCAAGAAACAGAAAGAACGATTGACTTGGATTATCTTATGCAGCGTCATGGCGTTGGTGGTAGTGGTGACTGCAACGGCAAATTACTTCAGAACTCAAAGAAATAAAATTACACGTCAACGCACCATGAATCTATTGAACAAGAGCAGAAACGAACTTAGCGCCAGCATTATGGCAATTCAAGAAAAGGACATGATGATAAAATCCCTCGTAGAACGCATAGACTCTCTTTGTGATGAAGGGAAAATCAGCATGGATTCAGCATCCGAGATAGCCAATGAAGTGCGTAAAAATCTAAATCCGGGAATAGAGCAAGCCAAGTTCGATAAACTCCACAGCACACTCCACCCCGAGTACATGGAACGGATAAAGAAAAGATACCCTAATCTTACAGAAGGACAGACACGACTCGCGGCCTATATATCCATGGGACTTACAACCCGGCAAATATCGGAACTCATGGGAATAAGTTACGATTCGGTGAAAAAAAACCGGCTGCGCATGCGCAGCCGGTTGAATCTGCCTCGTGAGGTATCTCTTGAAGAAGCTCTTACGGTCGACTGAAGATTCAGTCCCGGCTTCCACCGAATATGCGTAACAGAAAGAGGAAAAGGTTTATAAAGTCGAGATAAAGATTCATCGCGCTCATTGTGGCCAGCTTGTCGGCGAGCTGGGGATCGAGATTTGCCGCGGCGATACGCTTGGTCTGCTGAGTGTCCCATGCGGTGAGACCTACGAACAACAGAACGCCAACTATGGAAATTACCCATTCAAGGCCACTGCTTTTCAGGAATATGTTTACCACTATGGCGATAACCAACCCCCACAACGCCATATAAAGAAACGAACCTACACGCGAAAGATCAGATTTGGTAAAATAACCATATACCGACATAGCTCCGAATGTCCCTGCG
Organism: uncultured bacterium; assembly: GCA_905214715.1. Taxonomy (GTDB): domain Bacteria; phylum Bacteroidota; class Bacteroidia; order Bacteroidales; family Muribaculaceae; genus Lepagella. Next base: position 120,273 of record CAJMMT010000006.1, read on the forward strand.
GTTATAAAGAATGTATAAGCGATGGTTCCGAGCTTGTAAACAAGGAATATAGGAGCCAACCACGCACCCATAAGCGCTGAATAGATACAGAAGCATCCAAGGACCGCACCTGAGCTCATGGTCATAAGTTTTGCCGGTAATATCCATGCCATTGCAAGAACGGCTATAAGGATACCCCAGAATACAATCTGGTTGCCAAGCACGAAAGTGATGGCTGTAGGACTCGAAGCTATCCCGAGAGCCACAAAGGCTGTTATGAGCATACCGATGAACATGCGCACATATACGCGTTTCATAACAGCATTCACCTGGCGCACCACAGCACTGCCTCCACTATACGGAGGAGGCGTGGTATTGAACTGAGAATTGTAATTGTCCATTGTATATTTATTTTTGATTTTATAAAACCACAAGCACCTTACATGCGTTCAGGCATTTCCATGCCGAGCAGAGATACCGCGCTCTTAAGAGTGCGGGCCGTAGTGGCCGACAGGAGCAGTCTCATATCGCGTACTTCATCATTTTCTTCCTTAAGGATAGAATAGTCATGATAAAACTGATTATATTCCTTGGCGAGATCGTAAGCATAGTTGGCTATGAGAGCCGGCGAATAAGTGCGTCCGGCATCGGCCACGACACCCGGGAAATCAGCTATCTTCTGAATGAGAGCGACCTCTTTGTCGTTGGGCACTGCATCGGGACGCAATCCGAAGACATTCTCCACACCGGAACGACGTATCACCGACTGAATACGGGCATAGGTGTACTGCAGGAACGGCCCGGTATTACCGTTGAAGTCTATCGATTCCTCAGGATTAAACAGCATATTCTTGCGCGGGTCTACCTTAAGCAGGAAATACTTAAGAGCTCCGAGACCAACCATGCGCGAAACCTCCGCTGCCTCTGCGGAATCCATATCCTTGAAACGGTCTGCCGAAGCTTCGGTAGCCGAAGCCACCATACTTGCCATGAGGTCGTCGGCATCCACCACAGTGCCCTCACGCGATTTCATCTTGCCGTTTGGCAACTCCACCATACCATATGAGAAGTGTGTAAGGTCTTTGCCCCATTTGAAGCCAAGGCGGTCAAGAAGCAAAGCCAACACCTGAAAATGATAGTTCTGTTCGTTACCTACAACATATATCATCTTATCAATAGGGAAATCGCGATAACGAAGCTTTGCGGTACCTATATCCTGAGTCATATATACCGACGTACCATCGGAGCGGAGCAACAGTTTATGGTCAAGCCCTTCTTCTGTCAGATCGGCCCATACCGAGCCATCCTCCTTACGATACATCTTCCCCTCTTCAAGACCTTTGAGCACCAGATCTTTTCCTTCAAGGTAAGTCTGCGATTCGTAGTAAATTTTGTCAAAATCCACTCCGAGCTGCCGATATGTCTCATCAAAACCGGCATACACCCATGAGTTCATGGTTTCCCACAAATGACGCACATCCTTGTCTCCTGCCTCCCATTTACGCAACATCTCGTGAGCCTCCGCCATTAGAGTGGATTTCTTTTCGGCTTCCTCTTTCGAGATATTCTCACGCTCCATTATTTCGGCAACCTCGGCGCGGTAATGCTTATCGAAAGCCACATAGCAATCACCTATAAGATGGTCGCCTTTCTGACCGGTAGATTCAGGAGTGGCGCCATTGCCCCACTTCTGCCACGCAAGCATCGACTTGCAGATATGTATGCCGCGGTCGTTCACTATATTGGTCTTGACCACACGATTGCCATTTGCCTTAAGAATCTGCGAAAGGGAATAGCCGAGCAGATTGTTGCGCACATGTCCCAGATGCAGAGGTTTGTTCGTATTTGGCGAGGAGTACTCGACCATTACCAAAGGAGAAGTATCGGAAACCTTACGGAACCCGAATTCAGGATTTTCCGCGGCCGCCTCAAGGGTATGCATCCAGAAAGCAGGATCGATACTTATATTCAGGAATCCTTTTATTACATTAAAAGCCGAAACAGCCTCAACATTCTCCACCAGCCATTCCCCTATCTGGCGGCCTGTGTCTTCAGGACTTTTGCGGGCCGCCTTTACAAAGGGGAAGACCATAACGGTAAGATTACCTTCAAATTCCTTTTTCGTAGCCGAGGGAGATATCTTTTCGGGGGGAACGTCCAAACCATAGAGTTTTTTTACGGCATCAGACACACCCTGAGAAACGATATTGTCGATATTCATCTTATAATTATATATTATATAAGTAGTTACTTTAAATAAACAGCAATTGTCCCACTCCGGTTTTCACCACGGGCAACTTTTTCCGTGCTATTTACCCAAATGAATAACGTACAAACAGACCTTTTAAGTATAGAGGAGAGCACTTGCTTCCATAACAGAACGGCCCCCGCCAATGGCAGGAGCCGTATGCCTTGCGAAACGGCAGATTATTTTCCGAGTTCAGCAGCAGGTTTGAATTTAACCACTTTGCGGGCCGGAATCTGTATTTTTTCCTTGGTACGGGGATTAATGCCGGTACGTGCCTCTTTCTCCTGAATAGAGAAAGTGCCGAACCCTATCAGTTGCACTTTATCTTCATTGGCAAGGGCCTGCTCGATAGATTCGAGGCAAGCATCGAGGGCTGCTTTGGCAGCCACTTTGTTAAGACCGGCCTTCGCGGCGATCTCATTTACTAAATCAGTCTTGTTCATAATCAGATTTTATTATATGGTTATATTAATCCAATTGGAGCTACGCCGCGTTATACGCAACGGAAGCATACTATACTGCAAGTGTAACGACCATAGTAGGGAAGTTGCTCAGTGCAAGAGTGCTATTCGGCAAATATAACATAAAATTTTACAATTCTACAACTCCTTACATTTTAATCGCAGAAAAATAGTGGTTTTTTATTAAATTTGCGCTGATGATACCTCAAAGAAACGCCAACTGGTGGTCTTCAATGCCCCCGGCCACCAAAAATCTTATTGTCATAAACCTGGTGATATGGCTGATAGAAGTATTGATGCCCCGTTTCACCACGACCCTTCTTAACCATACGGCACTCCATTTCTGGGGGAGCGACATGTTCAATCCCATACAGTTGGTTACATACATGTTTCTCCATGACCCCGGCTCAGTGTGGCACATATTATTCAATATGTTCACCTTGTGGATGTTCGGACGAATACTGGAACAGACATGGGGAACATGGCGTTTCCTTCTGTTCTATTTTGTATGCGGCATAGGCGCGGCCATGACTCAGGAAGTTGTATGGCAACTTAGCTGGCTTAACGAATATGCGGCAGGGATAGCACCTCAGAACGGGCTAACGGTCCCTCACATGGAGCAGGTAATACGCACAGCATTGGCCGACGGCGATATAAATTTCATGCAAGCGGCCCATGCATTCAAATCCATGCTTACCACCGTGGGGGCATCAGGCGCCATATTCGGGCTGCTACTCGGATTCGCCTTTACATTTCCAGACATGCCGTTATATCTTTTCTTCATACCCGTTCCCATCAAAGCCAAATATATGGTTATCGGATATGGAGTACTCGAGTTTTTCCTCGGCATATCAGGATCACAGAGCACCGTTGCCCATTTCGCACATCTTGGAGGCCTCATTTTCGGGTTCCTGATGATAATGTGGTGGAAATATTCGGGAACCTGGAAACGCAACTTCAGAATGCGTTTCCAAAAACCGCCGGCATATCGCGGTCCGCGCCGCGACAGAGAATTTGATCTTGGCAGCATAGATACCGGGAAATTGGAAGACAGACGCCGCCTTAATGAATTATTGGACAAGATACGCATCTCAGGATACGCCTCGCTGACTATGGCCGAACGCGATGAGTTGCGCCGCCTTTCGGAGAGAATAAGATAATCATATCTATCATGATTATTGTCAGCCCTATAATACGCACGGTTGCGAAAACAGCCTCATTGGCCCTATACGCACTCACACTGGCAGCCTCATACGGTGGATATGTGAATCCTGATTATTTCACGCTTCCGGCCGTGCTGACGCTTACACTGCAATATCTCGCCATAGCCACATTCATAGTGGCTGTAGCCTGGATAATCGGGCGCCATATTATCATAGGAGCGTTAGGAATCGTTACGCTTCTGATAGGATGGAGCTCGGTAGAGTCTGCCGTCCCTATTTCTTTTCCGAATACGGCCCCTGAGGGTGCGCAGACTTTCAAACTTTTGACATTCAACTCTCTACACCTCGATGATATAGAGAAACCCAATGCGCCCGGCAATCGCGCCGTGCAGTTCCTTATAAATTGCGGTGCCGACGTGATATGTCTGCAGGAGCTTGAAAACTGGAATGATCCTGAAGAAATACACAACTTTCCGGCATCACTGCGCGATTCACTGTTTGCCGTATATCCATACAGAGCCGGTAACAATGGCCTCAACAGCGACCTGAAGGTGCTGTCCAAGTATCCGGTAAAACTTGTGCCCGGAGTAGCTGACCTAACTGAATATACCCGCAACAGGTTCGCTTACTTTCGCATAGACATAAACGGCAAACGTCTTGGTATAATAAACATGCATCTAACCTCTTATTCCCTGAGCGACGAGGAACGTAAAGTAATTACCGATATACATAACACACGCACCGCAAAGAACAGCCTCCGCGAGTTTAAATCCACCATATTCAGCAAACTGCAACATTCATTCCAAGGACGCGCGGATAATGTGGATGACATGGTGACTCTGACCGAGAATATGCGCGGTCCTCTCATAGTTTGCGGGGATTTCAACGATGTACCCTCGTCATGGGCCTACCGCAAGATGCGGCAGGCCGGATTTCAGGATGCTTACGCCGATACCAATTTCGGCCCTACGATAACGTTTAACCAACATTTGTTTCTATTTCATCTCGACCAGATTTTCTATCGTGGCGATATAGAACCTTTATGGGTTAAGCGACAGAAGATAAAGACATCTGATCATTATCCGCTGATGGCTGAATTCGCATTTATATGATTGATGCACATCTCATACGGAACATCATACAACTACGACACCAACATCATAGATAAATAATATGAAGAAACCTATCTTAACACTGGCAGCCTCGGCAATGCTTATGGCCGCCGCCCCGAATGTTATGGCAGAGAACCCATTTCTTAAGCCCTATCAGACGGTCTATGAAATCCCGCCTTTCGAGCAGATAACGACCGCCGATTTCATACCTGCCATCAAAGCCGGTATCGAGGAACAACGCGCCAATCTTAACGCGATAGTGAAGAACCGCGCGACACCGGATTTCGACAATACCATTCTTCCGCTTGAGAATCTCTCTCCGATTCTTGATCGAGTAGCGGGCGTTTTCTATCATTATGACGGAGCCATGAATACCGACGAGTTTGCCGCCATGGCCGAAGAGGCTATTCCGTTGCTCAACGAGGCTTCCAACATGATAAACCTCGACCCTCTGCTTTTCCAGCGCATCAAACAGGTATACGATACCCGCGACAAGCTGAAACTGAATGCGGTACAAAAAAGACTTGTAGAGAAATACTATCGCCAGTTTGCCGAGCAGGGAGCGGCACTCCCCGAAGACAAAAAAGCCGAACTTGTACGTATCAACAATGAGCTCTCGAAGCTTTTCATACAGTACAATAAGAATCTGCTTACAGCCACAAACAACTTTTTCGTCACCGTATACGACAAGGAAGATCTGAACGGACTCCCTGAATCTTCCATAGCTCAAGCCGCTGAAGAAGCCAGAAACCGGGGCCTCGACGGTCTGTGGGTATTCACTCTTCACGCACCAAGCCGTCTGCCGGTACTGCAATATGCCGACAAACGCGGTCTTCGGGAAGCTATCTACAAAGGATACACAACGCTTGCCAGCTTCGGCGACAATTGCAATTATCCGGTAATTGAAAAGATCGTGAAGCTCCGAAACGAAAAAGCCCAAATAATGGGATTCAAGGATTTCGCAACCATGATGACATCCCGCGTCATGGCAAAAACCCCCGAAGCCGCCGAGAATCTGCTGCTTCAGGTATTCGAGCCGGCAGTAAAACGCTCGGCCGAAGAGGTCAAAGACATGCAGGCCATTATCGATGCCGAAGGTGGTAATTTCAAACTGGCACCATGGGACTATTATTACTACGCGGAAAAAGTAAAGAAAGAGAAATACAATCTGGAAGAAGGCGACATCCGCCCTTATTTCGAACTTGGCAATGTGCTTAACGGGATGTTCGCTACCGCCGAAAAACTGTATGGCATAAAGATGGTGGAACTTCCTGACGCACCCAAATATATGGATGAGGTCAAGGTTTACGACGTACAGGATGCCAAAACCGGCGAACATATAGCGGTCTTCATGACCGATTACTATCCTCGCGCGACCAAACGCCAGGGAGCGTGGATGGAACAGCTTCAATCTTGCGGCCTTTACGGCGGGGGAAAAGTGAAACGTCCGATAGTATACAACATCGGCAACTTCACACGCCCGGCAGGTGATACCCCGGCACTTCTGACCCTTGATGAGCTGCAGACCACCTACCATGAGTTCGGCCATGCTCTGCAGGCAATACTGTCGCAAGCTCCCTACCGCTCGCTGGCGGGCACCAATGTAGACCGCGACTATGTGGAGATGTGCTCTCAGATAAACGAACATTGGGCTACCGCACCCGAAGTTCTGCGCGAACATGCACGCCATTACAAAACCGGCGAACCTATGCCCGAAGAACTGATCGAGAAAATCGAGGCGACAGGCAAATTCAACCAAGGCTTCGCAACCACAGAACTGGCCGGCGCGGCACTATTGGACCTTGCTTGGGGCCATAACGACGGTTCGAACGTAAATGTACCGGCTTTCGAGGCCGAAGTGGCCAAGAAAATAGGCATGCCCGCAGAGATCACTTACAGATACCGTTCACCATACTTCAAACACATCTTCGGTGATGACGGATATGCATCCGGCTATTACACCTATCTCTGGGCTCAGGTACTGGAGGCCGACGCATGGGAACTGTTTGAACAGAAAGGTATTTTCGACAAGAAAACAGCTCAAAATTTCAAGAAAAACATACTTGAAAGCGGTGATACCGAAGACGCGATGGTACTCTTCAAACGTTTCCGCGGCCACAATCCCGATGTAAAAGCCCTGCTTCGTCTGCGCGGTTTCGAATAATAAATCCGCCCTTCCATTATACAGAGTCTCCGCCTGGCAGGCGGAGACTCTTTTTTTTCATCTTTTTGTAATATTTAGCACCAAGATGTTTATTAGAGGATTTATGCATTCATATGTCTCAATTTATCAAACACATACATAATAAATTCTTATTTTACGAAAGACTCTTCAAGCATTACGCACACCAATCGGCACATTATCAGGCAGAGGTAAAAAATGAAAATCAAACCTTATTTTGCACAAGGTTGTTATTAAGTCAAACACCGACGTTGCGGTTCCACTTCATACCAATCGTCAGGAGAAGCCGACACGACATATTACGGCAGCCTGCGAAACAACAATGAAGGATCCATGACATTGGTAAGAGATAATTAACAATTAATTATTCACGCTATATCTTAATTACTATGAAAAAAATGCTTCTACTGGCTGCAATCCTCGGTGGAGCAGCCGCGATGAGTGCACAGGTTGCACTGGTCAAACCAAAATTCTCAGACAATTGGTCGATAGGGATTGACGGTGGTATCACCACTCCTCTGAACAATGGTCCCTTCTTCGGTGGCATGCGTGGCGCAGTAGGACTGCACCTTCAGAAACAGCTGACACCTGCCTTTGGCGTAGGTGCCGAAGGACTTTGGGGAATCAACACCTCCAACTGGCGTGGAATGGTTCACAGCAGCACAGCTTTCGATTCGCAATATGTAGGCGCATACGGAGTTGTAAATCTTTTTGAGCTCTTCTCGCCCTCCTACTCCATAGACCCAAGGAGCTTTGATATAGAAGTTCAGGCCGGTGCAGGCTGGAATCATCTGTATCGCAATAAAGAGGCCGGTCCTGATGCCAATTCATTTGCAACCAAGTTCGGTCTTAACTTCAACTTCCATCCCAGCCAGAAGGTAACCCTCTCGTTGAAACCATCTCTGCTGTATGATATGACCAGTTCGCCGGTCAAGCAGAGCACAGCCTCTTACGATTCACGCCGTGCCACTTTCAATTTGCTGGCCAGCGTAAGTGTAGCTTTAGGCCCCGGTTTCAATTATGTGGTTCCCAACTATAATCTTGATGAGATTGCAGCCCTCAACGATCAGGTGAACGGTCTTCGCGCCGATCTCGGCAACGCAGCCGCAGCCCTTGGCAAAGCGGACGCAGCCAACAAAGCCCTGATGGCAGAGAATGCCGCTCTGAAGAACAAAAAACCTCAGGTTGTAACCAATGACTTCCTGTCTTCTGTACGTTACGTCAACTTCAACATAGGCAAGTATAATGTAACCGCCGACCAGATGCCCAACGTCGCAGCAGTCGCATCTTACCTGAAGAACCAGCCTAAGTCTACGGTTGTAATCAAGGGTTATGCATCGCAGGATGGCCCTCTGGAGGTCAATGAACGTCTGGCAAGACAGCGTGCCGAATCTGTACGAGACCTGCTCGTCAATAAATATGGTATCGCTCCTGAACGCATTCAGGCCGAAGGAGAAGGTATCGGACACATGTTCGAGGAAGAATCATGGAACCGAGTTGCAATCTGCACTCTTGATAACAACGCACCGGTTTCTACAACCAAGACTAAATAACGAAATATAATCTTCTGATTAAATATAAAATTAAAAGATTAGAGTGAACCGACACCCCGCAGATTGGCTTAACCTGCGGGGTGTCTCTTAACAATTTATTTAGATTGTTTTATCGATTATTCCGTGTTTTTTTATAATTTTGCACCGTCTACGTGGTTGCGATCCTTCTCACAGAAAGCAAAAACGTACTATACCATAAGCGGAAATGGTGGAATGGTAGACACGAAGGACTTAAACTCCTTTGGCCATAAACGGCCGTGTGGGTTCGACTCCCATTTTCCGCACTACTTTACAAGCCGCGCTGTCAGCGGCTTTTTTCTACAGGTAACCAGGCTATAAGGTTCCCCTAAATTAAAAGGGACTTTTAAAGCCCGACTCTCAAGTACATCATGAAGCAGAAAATAGCCTCGTTGGGCGGTGCATGGCTGACATTGCCAGACTTCCGCCCCGCTTTGGTCGATAGCCTTAAGCACTACAGTTTCTCAAAATTCAAAGCAGACCTGATTGCAGGTATCGTAGTAGGGATAGTGGCGTTGCCATTGGCCATCGCTTTCGGCATAGCCAGCGGTGTAACTCCCGCACTTGGTCTCGTAACCGCCATAATAGGCGGCTTTATCGTATCGGCTCTTGGAGGCAATACGGTTCAGATTGGCGGCCCTACCGGGGCCTTCATAGTAATAGTCTACAACATAATATCGCTTTATGGACTTTCAGGACTTGGAATCGCCACGTTTATGGCCGGAGTGATACTGGTACTTATGGGACTGTTCAGACTCGGCACAGTCATAAAATTCATACCTTATCCCATCGTGGTCGGATTCACAGCCGGTATCGCGCTAACTATATTCTCGACCCAAATGCCAGACTTTTTCGGTCTTGACATACCGGAAAAGATTCCGGCGGCATTCCTTGAGAAATGGGGTCTTTATCTACGTTATTTCAACACAATAGACTTATCTACAACCATAGTAGGGTTCTGCTCTCTGCTGATAATAATCATATCTCCGAAAATCTCCAAGAGACTGCCCGGCGCACTCATGGCCATCATACTCGTAACAGCAGCAGTATGGATTATGCGCGAATTCTTCGGGCTGGAAGGAATCGAGACAATCGGAGACCGGTTCGGCAACTTCGAGACACATCTGCCTCAGGCCAACAACATAGGGCTGAACATAGAATCAATCAATCTCCTGCTCCCATCTGCATTTACAATAGCTATGCTTGGAGCTATCGAATCGCTGCTCAGCGCCACTGTGGCCGATGGTGTAACCGGCGGACGTACCAACAATAATACGGAATTGATCGGTCAGGGAGCAGCCAACATAATAGTGCCATTCTTCGGCGGGATACCCGTAACCGGAGCCATCGCACGCACAATGACCAATATATCGAACGGAGGACGTACACCAGTGGCCGGCATCATACATGCCGCGGTATTACTGCTCATCTTCCTGTTCGCCATGCCTCTTATCAACCTTGTACCCATGTCATGTCTTGGCGCGGTTCTGATAATGGTCAGCTACAACATGAGCGGCTGGAGAACCATAACAGGCATGGTCAACAATCCTCGCGGCGACGTATGGGTGCTGATTCTCACGTTCCTGCTTACGGTAATATTCGACCTTACCATAGCCATCGAGATGGGTATGCTTCTGGCTGTCGTACTATTCCTGAAACGAGTAACCGAGAACACAGCCATAAAGGCATACGGCGACAAACTCGACGCGGCTGAAGGAACCGACATGACTACACATGAAGTGCTCGACCTCTCACCCGGGGTTTCGGTCTATGAAATCGAAGGGCCTTTTTTCTTCGGAGTAGCCACCAAATTCGACGAGGTTGTGCGCAGTTCCGCCATGCGCGAGAAACCGAAAGTACGCATAATAAGAATGCGGAAAGTACCGTTTATCGACTCAACGGGCATACATAACCTTGAGATACTCATAGACTCCTCTCACAAAGAAGGAATCAAGATAGTGCTATCAGGTGTAAACGATCATGTTCGCGAGGCTCTTGAGAAAGCGCATATCGACAGATTGATACCCGAATGCAATATCTGTAGCCACATATCACTGGCCGTACAAGCAGCCAACAAACTCGCCAAAGAGTTACCCTGACCGACTTCAATACGCCATAATAAAATAAAACGCTTCTCAACAGGAGCGTTTTAATTTTATTAATACACAACTGAAAAATTTCGGCAGTCCAATTCCATATCTTCGCATTACGAAACAAAAACGGCTCATGAGCCGAACACATGCATAAAGATTATGGAAACGACATTCAGACACACCCATCGGCAAAACAACACACTACAACAGCGCGAACTCTTTCGTCCGGAAAATTCCATCTACCGCCATACTATCTCGTACGGCGACCGCATATTCGTGCGCGTTACAATTCGCGGCAGAGTATTGCTTGAAATGTATACCGACCGCGTAGATGGGCTCTCAGAACTTATAGGTGAAGTCCGTTCACGCATGCACGGAGCCGCTGGTCTGGCTAAACTTTGGATCAGGAACCACTCGCTCGGATGGAGCACCGAACGTCCGATAATGTTCTACGCACCCTCGCGCAAACCATCGGCACACAAACCGGAGAAAGCCAAGCAACTTATGCTCTCCCCTTGGGAAACGCACTAAGGCATCTTCCCCAATAGATTCCCCGCATATCGCATTATTACTGGGATTATTCAACACCGCCGGAATAAAAATCTTGGCAAAAATTTGCAAAATATTCCAATACTCGCTAACTTGCAAAAAATTCTTACATTCGCAATTTACGAAGGCACCACGCCATTCGGAGTCCCTTTCGGCAGGTATGAAAAAACTCAGCAAAGATGATGTTACGTTTATGAGACGTGCAATACAATTGGCGCGCCTCGGTGAGGGTAATGTCTCCCCCAATCCTATGGTGGGAGCTGTCGTTGTAGCTCCCGGAGGAAGGATTATTGGAGAAGGATACCATCGCAGATACGGCGAATCGCATGCTGAAGTCAACGCCATAGCATCGGTCGCACAACGTGACCGGAATTTGCTTCGCGATTCCACTATATACGTAACATTCGAACCCTGTTCTCATTACGGCAAAACGCCGCCGTGTGCCAAACTTATAACAGAGATCGGGCCGCGACGAGTTGTCGTAGGCTGTCTTGACCCATTTCCAAAAGTGTCGGGCCGCGGCATGAAGATGTTAGAGGAAGCCGGAATCGAAACCACAGTAGGAGTATTGCGCGAAGAGTGCGAACGACTGAACCGCCGTTTTATGACGGCACACAGAAACGGACGCCCATGGGTGCAACTGAAATGGGCAGAATCTTCCGATGGTTTTTTAAGCATGCGTGACTCGTCGGGTAAATTAATTCCGGCGCATCTCTCCACTCCCATATCTCTGGTATGGATGCACCGACAGCGTTCACTGACCGATGCTATAATGGTAGGCACCACCACCATAATAAGCGATAATCCGTCGCTTACATGCCGACATTGGCCAGGGAATAATCCTAAAAAAATAACGTTTCAATCTTACCGCACCCCGCCAGAATCGCTCATAGCCCGCGACTCAGAAGCCATATTTCTCAGTCCTAACGCCCCGCTTAAGCCTCAGCTTGAGTATCTCTATTCAGAAAAAGGGATAACATCTCTTATGGTGGAGGGAGGAGCCGAAACGCTACGCAGCTTTATCGCCGAAGGCCTTGCTGACGAAATCAGATGCGAAGTATCACCGGTGCTTTTAAAAGAAAGGGGAGCCACGCCATCCCCGCTGTCACGTTTCAGATTCTGAATACCGGCAATTCACATCAATCCGATTCAAATCCCAGACAACAGATATATTTCCCGGACTCAGATAGCCTAATGCAAAAAAAATTACCTAATTTTGCGCTATCAAAACAAAAAATCAGTTTCTATGGGAGGTATAATGGGAGTCGCATCGCGCGACAATTGCCGCACGGATTTGTTCTACGGTACCGATTACCATTCACATCTCGGCACACGCCGAGCAGGTCTTGTAACCTTTGACCCGGAAAAAAAGATTTTCTGCAGGTCTATCCACAGTCTGGAACACTCCTATTTCCGCACAAAATTTGAAAAAGAGTTGCCTAAATTCAAGGGACAAATTGGAATAGGAGTAATCTCGGACACCGATCCGCAACCAATAGTAATCAACTCACACCTTGGCAAGTACGCCATAGTAACCGTTGCTCACATCTGCAACATCGACAAGTTGGAACAAGACCTTATCGACGCGGGTGTACATTTCGGAGAGCTTTCTTCCGGTCACACAAACCAGACAGAACTCATAGCTCTGCTGATAAATCAGGGCCGCACGTTCGCCGAAGGCATATCCCACATGTTCGACAAGATCGAGGGTTCATGCACACTGCTGATACTGACGGAAAATTCCGTAATCGGCGCCCGCGACAGGCTTGGCCGCACCCCTTTGATTCTCGGGCATAAGGATGGATCGTATTCCCTGGCATCGGAAAGTACCGTATTCCCCAATCTCGGCTATTCGCCGGTAAGAGATCTTGGTCCAGGCGAAATCATAGAAATCACGTCTGAAAGAGAAACCACCATCACTCCTGCCGGAGAAGACATGCAGGTATGTTCGTTCCTTTGGGTTTATTACGGCTTCCCTACTTCGACCTACGAAGGTAAAAACGTGGAAGAGGCAAGATTCGACTCAGGTTACGAGATGGGGAAAACCGATAAAACGGAGGTAGACTGCGCCTGCGGCATACCCGACTCGGGTGTAGGAATGGCGCTCGGATATGCCGCCGGCCATGGCGTGCCTTACCGCCGCTGCATATCCAAATACACACCCACATGGCCCCGTAGCTTCACACCGGCCGAACAGTCGGAACGTAATCTTGTAGCGAAAATGAAGCTCATACCCAACAATGGCATGATGCAGGGGAAGCGTGTGGTATTCTGCGACGACTCCATAGTGCGCGGCACACAGTTGAACGACAATGTGGCTGATCTCTACAAACACGGAGCAAAAGAAGTACATATGCGCATAGCCTGCCCGCCGCTGATATATGGATGTCGCTACATAGGATTCACATCCTCGAAGAGCGATATGGAACTGCTTACACGACGCATAATAGAGAAACTCGAAGGAGATCCTAATAAGAATCTTGACAGATATGCCACTACCGGCACTCCGGAATATGAGAGACTTGTAGAATGCATACGCGAACGTTTCGGACTCACGTCTTTAAGATTCAATCCCATAGAAACTCTTGTAAAGAGTATCGGACTGCCTAAATGCAAGATATGTACTCATTGCTTCGACGGATCGAGCCGCTTCAGGAATAAAAAAGATTGAGCAATCATTGAAATTGGCATGACACACAGCAACCTCATGGTATAAGATAAAAGCCCTGAGGTTGCTGTCAGTTTATTTACAACCCCAAAGATTGTTGCGGTTTGTTAAAAAGAATGAAAACTTCCGGCAAACGCAAATTTGAGGGCCGACGGATAACAACTTTCGGTCAATAATGTTAAATTTGCAAATTGAAATATCGTGTACTGACCAATGACAATGAAAAAAAGATGCCATTTCTTCCCGTTGTTAGCCGCCATCGCAACCTTACTTCTGTCGGCCTGCAACTCAAAATCAGATGAGGAAGAGGCTGTATATACCCCCTCGACAAACGTCGCGGTAACGGCTTTCTCGTTGAAAGCCAATTCTGACGTAGCCCCGAAACTGGACTCCGTATTTTTCGCCATAGATTTGCGCGAAGGAGTGATTTTCAATGCAGATTCTTTACCGGTGGGTACTGACATATCCTCACTCGTGCCCGTTATCACCTATCCTTCAACAGTAGGAGCCGCGTCAATAGAAACCGTAAACGGCACTTTCGACTATATAAGTTTCCCCGGTACCGCGCACAATTTCACCGGGCCTGTAAAGTTAACACTTACAGCACAAGACGGCACCACGCAACGTTCATACAACATCAAGATAAACGTACATAAACAAAACCCCGCACAGCTACTCTGGAGCCAGACCTCTCTCTCTAAACTACCGGCTACAGACAGCAATCCGGCAAAACAAAAAACATTCCGGTTTAAGGAATCCACATACTGTTATGTAGCGGATGCAGACGGCACCCTTAAATTGTCGACAATTGACGACGGTGCCGCAGAATGGACCTCGTCTACACTGGCAATACCCTTTAAGCCGGACTTACGCAGCGCCACTCCAGGCGACAACCGCATATATATCCTGTCGACTGAAGGAGAATTGTATTCTTCGGAAGATGGTAAATCATGGACTGACTGCGGTATAAAATGGGAATGCATAACTGGAGCCTACCTGGAGAGCGTAACAGGCATCCGCACCGAGTCTGGCAGACGCATACATACTGCATGGCCGACAGGCTCACTTCCGGAGAGCGACACTTCTGAAATGTTTCCCGTTTCCGGTTTCACCAACTGCGGAACCATCATTACCGACTGGTCCCCGTGGCCCTCGATATTCGTATATGGCGGACAACTTGAAAACGGCCAACTTTCAGAATCATCCTGGGGATTCGACGGAGAAAAATGGGCTATAATTTCGGCCAACAAAGGTCCGGCCATAGAAAATGCAATGCTCATACCCTATTGGCTGTCGAGACCCACATCCACCATGTGGCTTACCGATGACCGCGACGCATGGCTTCTGATAGGAGGCACCAATTCGGACGGCACTTATAACAGAAACGTCTGGTATTCTTACGATAATGGCGTAAATTGGTTCAAGGGAGCCGATACATTGACTCTTCCGGAAGAACTTCCCGGATTCAGCAATGCCGACGCCGTAGTTTACTTACAGCCCCGTTCGGCATCTGCGGAGGGATGGAAAAAGTCTCCGCGACGCCTACCCGTTACGGTAGAAGGCACAACCATATTGTGGGAGTGTCCGGAGATATACATCTATGGGGGAGAGTTACCTACAGGGGAAACAGCCAACACAACATGGCGCGCCACCCTGGCCCGCTTTACATTCACACCGATTATCTGACGAATGAGAATTCCACACCTGCACCTGCTGAAATGTATACCGTTGATTTTCGGTATGATGCTTTGCGCCCATACGGCGCATGGTCAGGAAGACTACAGATTCGAGATTGGAGGAGGTGTAGGAATGACCGGTTATCTGGGCGATTCGAACAGCGCCAACATGTATTCCAATCCGGGAGTGGATGCGGAAATCGTATTCCGTTATCTACGATCCCCGCGTATAGCATTCAAGACACAGGTATTCGCAGGAACTCTAAGAGGGAATACCATGAAACTGACAGATGTGCTCCCGGCGCCGGAAGCATCCGACTATAAGTTCTCAACAACATTTTTCCAGGCCGCGGAAATGTTTGAATTCAATTTTCTGAACTTCGGCATGGGAGAATCTTATCGGAAACTGAAACGTTTTTCGCCTTATATAGCTGGCGGACTGGGGTTGAGCGTATGGACCACAAGCGGCTATACCGGTGTGGCATTTACCATACCGTTCGGCATAGGGGCCAAGCTGAAACTGCGTGAACGGCTTAATCTGGGCATCGAGTTCATTATGAACAAGGCGTTCAGTGACAAGCTTGACACCCCGGTGCTGGCAGACCCGCACGGAATAAAAAGCTCTTTCCTCAAGAACACCGACTGGTATTCCACCTTATCGGTAACACTGACATACGAATTCTCTAAACGTTGCGCCGTGTGCAACTATAAAGACTGACAGGAAATGGACGACCTTCAGAAAATATTGAGCCAACTTGACCCGACCAAAATGCCGGTTCATGTAGCCATGATAATGGACGGCAACGGACGTTGGGCCAAACAACGTTCACGAGACCGCTCGGAAGGACATACCGAGGGTATAACAAGCGTACACAACGTAACTGAGTTTTCCTCCGATCTCGGTATCAAGTACCTTACCCTATACGCTTTTTCCACAGAAAACTGGAATCGCCCTCAGAAAGAAGTAGAGACACTGATGTATCTGATCGGATGGGCTATAGAACGGGAATTGCCCGAGCTGTTGGCCAACAACGTTCGCATACATCTGATAGGCGACATAGACCGCATTCCCGAAGGGCCCCGCAAGAAGCTTATGGACAGCCGCGACGCGACAGCCCACTGCACAGGATTGCAGCTTAACATGTGCCTGAGCTATTCTTCACGTTGGGAAATAGCCGAGGCTGCCCGATATCTCGCGTCAAAAGCGGCAGAAGGCAAGCTGAAACCGGAAGATATAGATGAGAAAGTATTCGCGGAGGCTCTTCCAACGGCCGGGATTCCGGATCCTGACCTCCTGATACGCACCGGCGGCGAATATCGAGTATCGAACTATCTGTTATGGCAGATAGCTTACAGCGAGCTTTATTTCACCCCGGTCTTGTGGCCTGATTTCGGCAAAAAAGAGTATGCTCTTGCATTGCTCGATTACCAACAGCGCGAAAGAAGGTTTGGCAAAACCAGCGAGCAGGTACAGAATGCCTGACAAAATCATCATCGACTAAAGACTAAGTCAACTGACTATCATGACAATAACGACCATCCGCAATACCAAGGCCCTAAGCCGCTTCGCTACCCTGTTGCGTCACGGGGCCGTGGCCTTGGCGGCTCTGACAGCACCCTTTTTAGTTTCGGCACAAGACTATTCGCTGCCGGGCGACACTATATACAACCCTGATATCATCTACACTCCTATACCTAAAAGCTATGAGATAGCCGGTATAAAAGTCGAGGGCGTTAAAAATACAGAGGATTATATCATAATCGGCTTCTCCGGCCTTGCAGTCGGCGAACGCATAGATGTACCCGGCGATGCCATCACAAACGCCGTAAAACGGTTCTGGCGCCAAGGATTGTATGCCGACATCTCAATAAGCGCCGAAAAGATAGCAGGCGACAAGATATGGCTGGTGATACACCTTACACAGCAGCCACGTATGTCGGAACTCCGATTCGAAGGAGCCAAGAAAGGGGAACAGAAAGACCTGACCGAGAAACTCGGGCTTGTGCCGGGATATCAGCTTACCCCGAACATTATCGCTCGCACACGGCAGATAGTACAGAAATATTATGCCGACAAAGGATTCAAAAACGCGCAGGTAACCATAAAGGAAGACCCAGACCTCAGCAAAGAGAACCAAGTCATACTGACAATATATGTGGACCGTCATAACAAGGTAAAGGTACATAAGATTTATGTAGACGGAAACGAGGTGCTGTCAGATGGCAAGGTAAAACGGGCCATGAAGAAGACAAATGAGAACGGCAACCTGCTGAATCTGTTCAAGCAGAAGAAGTTTGTAGAGTCGGACTTCAAGGATGACCGCGCACGCATAATACAGAAGTACAACGAGCTCGGATACCGCGACGCTCAGATAACACACGATTCCGTAGCCCGCTACAACGATAAAAGCGTAGATGTTTTCCTGACCATCGACGAGGGAAAGAAATACTATATCTCCGACATATCCTGGGTAGGCAATACGGTCTATCCTACCGATGTGCTGAATAACATTCTCGGTATATTCCCGGGCGATGTATACAACCAGAAGCGCCTGAACAAGCGTACATCGGAAGATGAAGATGCCGTTTCCAACCTCTATCTTGACAACGGTTATCTTTTCTTCCAGTTGGTGCCGATAGAGGAAAATGTAAAAGGAGACAGCATAGCGTTGCAAATGAGAGTATTCGAAGGTCCACAGGCCCGTATCAACCGTGTAATTATAAATGGCAATGACCAACTTTATGAAAAGGTGATACGCCGTGACCTGAGGGTACGCCCTGGCGAACTCTTCTCAAAAAGCGACCTTATGCGCTCGGCCCGCGAGATAGCCGCGTCGGGGCATTTCAACCCGGAGAACATGGATATACGTCCCGAGCCTAACGAGAGCGACGGGACGGTAGACATTGTGTTCGGACTTGAATCAAAAGCAAACGACAAGATACAGCTGTCGTTCGGATGGGGACAAACCGGAGTAACGGGACAGGTAGCGCTGTCATTTACCAACTTCTCCATGCGAAATCTGTTCAATCCCTCCGCCTACAAGGGTATAATACCACGTGGAGACGGACAGACATTCTCGATATCCGCCCAAACCAACGCCAAGTATTACCAGAGTTACAACATCTCGTTTTTTGACCCCTGGTTCGGAGGCAAACGACCCAACTCGTTGTCAGTATCGTTAGACTACAGCCGTTCTACCGGTATAAACTCGTCGTTCTACAACAACAACTGGTATAATTCCTACATGAACTCAATCTACTCGATGGGTTCATATGGCAGCAATTACAACACATACGCCTACCAGAACGCGTACGATCCGAACAAGGTGCTTCAGCTGGCCGGCGTTTCTCTCGGATTCGGCACACGCCTTACCTGGCCTGACGACTATTTCAGATTCCAGGCTATGCTCAGCTACCGCTGGTATTATCTTAAGAACTGGGATTACCTTTATTACATGCATAACGGTACTTCCAATTCACTCGCTCTCACATTACTGCTTGAACGTAACAGTATCGACAATCCAATATATACACGCCGAGGCTCGACTTTCTCTATTGAGGGTACCTTCACACCTCCCGCCTCATTGTTCCGCCATGGCGTGAACTGGCAACAGCTCGCCTATCGGGCCGATGTACTCAAAGAGGAATCTGCCCAGACCGACCTCTACAAATGGATAGAATACTGGAAAGTCAAATTCAAGAGCAAGACATACACTCCGCTTACAGACCCTGACGGCAACTGGACACTCGTGCTGATGAGTCGCGCCGATTTCGGCTTGCTCGGTTCATACAACAAACATTTCAAGTCTCCTTTCGAAACTTTCTATTTCGGTGGTGACGGCATGAGCGGATCATATACCTACGCAACCGAGACCATTGCCATGCGTGGTTACGAGAACGGGCAGTTCACTCCGTGGGGTTATGAAGGTTACGCATATGGGAAGTTCACTTTCGAACTTCACTTCCCGTTCATGCTTCAGCCTTCGACCACCATCTACGCGCTTGCTTTTGCAGAGGCCGGTAACGCCTGGACCAATGTAAAAGACTTCTCACCGTTCAACCTTAAACGTTCCGCCGGTGTAGGTGTCCGCATCTATCTCTCGATGCTGGGTATACTCGGTATAGACTGGGGTTACGGCTTCGACAAGGTATGGGGCCGTCGTGGAGGCAGCCAGCTGCACTTCGTGCTTGGTCAAGAGTTCTAAACTCCTTTATAAAGACGGATTTCTCATTCGTTCTTAAACCACAGCCGCCCTTACGGTGTCTTAAAAGAAGAACCGCCAAAACAAAGACAGTTATGAAGAAAATAATTTTTGCACTCGCATTGGCCTTTGCCGCCATCCTTCCTGCAGCAGCTCAAAAATACGCACTTGTGGATATGGATTATATATTGCGCAATGTGCCGGCCTACGAAATGGCAAACGAACAGCTGAACCAGGTATCTCTCAGATGGGAGAAAGAGGTAAACGAACTTTCAAAGGAGGCCGAAACCATGTATAAAAACTATCAGGCAGACATGGTGTTTCTCACCGATGACCAGAAAAAGAAACGTGAGGAGGAAATCGTAGCCAAAGAAAAACAGGTTACCGATACACGCTACAAGTATTTCGGGCCGGAAGGAGAACTTTACAAGAAACGTCAGTCTCTGATGAAGCCCATACAGGAGGATGTTTACAATGCCGTAAAAGCGGTAGCTGAAGAGAAAGGGTATCAGACTATCTTCGACCGCGCCTCATCGCAGAATATCGTCTTCGCTTCGCCGCGAATCGATGTATCGAATGATGTATTGGCAAAACTCGGATATTCCAAGTGATACAATTAAAACATACAAATAAACCATGATCAAGAAAGTACTTTTGGCAGTAGCCGTCATATTCCCGATGTTGGCTTCAGCCCAGACACTGAAAGTAGGAATTGTAGATTTCAACGGTGTTCTATCATCTCACCCTGACACAGCCAAGGCTCAGCAGGAACTCAGCGAAGCTTCCAAGAAGTATGATGAAGCATATGCGAAGCTTGGAGAAGAGATGAAGCGTCTCATCGACGAATTCCAGAACATGAAGGAAGACGAACTTCCTGCAATACGAGAGCGTAAAAGCCGCGACATTTCCGACTATCAGCAGAAACTCCAGAATTTCGAGCAATCGGCAATGCAAGACCTTCAGCGCATGCAGGCCGAAAAGATGAACCCGATTATCGCCAAAATACAGCAGGCTGTAGAGACCGTAGGCAAGGAGGGCAATTTCTCGCTGATCGAGACAAAAGAACCTCAATTGATTCTTTACTTTGCCGATCCGGTAGTAGACATCACACCCGCGGTAAAAGCAAAGCTGGGAATACAATAATCAGACACAAGCAATATGATACGGACGGGTCTCAAATCCGGGACCCGTCCGCTTTACGTAAAAAACAATCGGCAAAATGACACCGGGTAAAATAGGAGTTTTTGACTCCGGTTATGGCGGTCTGACAATACTCTCATCTCTAAGACGGCACCTGCCACAATATGATTATTTATATCTGGGCGACAATGCACGCGCACCTTACGGCAACAGGTCGTTCGAACTTGTATACCGCTTTACACTCCAGGCTGTAGAGGAACTTTTCAGAAGAGGATGTAATCTTGTGATATTAGCGTGCAATACAGCTTCTGCCAAAGCCCTCAGGTCAATCCAACAGAATGACCTACCTACAATAGACCCTCAAAAGAGAGTACTCGGTGTGATAAGACCTACAGCCGAAGCGATAGGACGCGTAACTGACACACGACACATAGGTGTATTGGCCACCAAAGGGACAATAGATTCGCAATCATACAATCTTGAGACGGCCAAGTTGCATCCTGACGTAACGGTAAACGGACACGCCTGTCCCATGTGGGTACACCTTGTGGAAAACGATGAGGCACTTGGTCCAGGGGCCGATTATTTCGTAGATAAAGACATCAAAGCCCTCCTGGAGAAAGACCCGCAGATCGACACTGTGATTTTGGGATGCACCCATTACCCCATACTGCTTCCCAAAATAAAGGAATATATGCCTCAGTCGATAAAAATATTGCCACAAGGGGATATCGTAGCCGGTTCGCTGGCCGATTACCTGCAACGGCATGCCGAAATCCGCGATGTATGCACGACCGGAGGGACAGTGGAATTTCTCACAACGGAAAATCCGGCTGTTTTCAATCGGTTGGCTTCGCTTTTCCTGAACCACGAAGTACACTCTCAAGGAATAAGACTTCCAAGGCCGGATAAAGGGAGTAAGAAAGAAGAGTTATAAAAACCAAATCCGCAATACATATTTATAATCTATGAAAAAAACACTTTATGTATCGCTTATCGCTTTCCTGACATTGGGAGCATGCGCAAAAAATGATGCACCGGAACCAGCGCCAGTACCGGAACCTACGCCCGGACCTGACACGAACCCGACCGAAAAAATTACCACTGTAAATTTTGATTCTTCCGAAATAGAATATAACGAGGAAGGATACTGGAAGAAATATCTTGTTAATGAGAATCTGCACCTTTACGGCTTCAGATTCAATCATTACCTAACGGAATATGGTACTGTAGAGGGGTTTGTAGTATCAAAGAACGAGGATACGAGATATTTCGACCCGATGTACACGCATCCTTACACCGTAGTGGGAGGCGGAGGTGTGAACGGTGTGGGATCACCCTATCTTGTTGCCACATGGGCTACTACAGATAACACCCAGACACCTTCACTGCTGATAAACCGCAACAATTTCGAATCCTTCAAACCGAAACAGATTGTGGTGAACAATACAACTTACGCCTACTACACCATGCGAGACGGAAATGATTTCTGCCATAAATTTACCGCCGGCGACTGGTTTAAACTTACCATACATGGCAAGACCGTTTCGGGAGAGGAAAAAAGCGTAGACTTCATGTTGGCAGACTGCACATCGTCAAACCATCCGGAGGCAGAAATTGTTACACAATGGACTGCCGTCGATATCAGTTCTCTCGGAGAAGTAAATTCTATCTATTTCACATTGTCAAGTTCAGACAGTGGAGAATGGGGAATGAACACACCGGGGTACTTTGCGATAGGATCATTTACATGGGCCGAGTAATATCCACTGTTATGATGACACTTGAAGAAATAAAAAAAAGAATTGAACAGGATTCAGACAATGGCAAGGCCATAGAATGGCTTACTGACTATATCTCTTCCAATCCCGAATCTGAAGAGGCCTATATATTGCGCGGCATGCGGTATTGGAGTCAGAGCGAGCGAGGTAAAGCCATTACCGATTACCTTACGGCAATCCGGCTGAACCCTGAGTCACAGGCACGCACGCTTCTTGCAAGCGCAAACCAGATTCTTGACTTCTATAACAAGGATTTATATAATCCCTGATTAGCTTCATCCTATAAATAAATCATTTTACTCCCCGGTTCATGCAGATGTTTGAATCGGGGATTTATGGGTCAGCGGATATTCCCGGTGGGTGGGGAAGTTGTCGGAGTATAGTGTTATCTT
>CAJMMT010000007.1 GCA_905214715.1 uncultured bacterium
CTTACCAAATGATTTTCAGATAGTTAGTACAACTGATAGAAAACGTAGGAAATTTTCAAAGATGCAAGGAAGACAAGCGGTTCTCACGCCATAGGCGTGGGCTGCTATTCCTACATCTTCATCTTTAGGTTTCCTACGACCTTCTAACAAAGTGTGGTTCAGTCCACGCTTCTTTAATATCAAACGAGATGTGGGCTGAATCTCTCTTTTTTATACATGAAAAAATTTCTATTCATGATGTTGCTTGCCATTTCAATGGCAGGTTGTGATAGTGGAGGGAGTTCAGGCTATACTCCTTCATCCCCTTACTCACAACCAACTACTCGCACAGTAAATTGTGCATATTGTAACGGAGGTGGTGTTGTACTAAACCCGTATGATGGTAATTACTATTATTGTCAAAATTGCGGAGGAACGGGTAAAGTCACTGTAACCACAGGAGGTAGCAATCCATCGTTTGGTGGGAAAGGGGGTAGAAATTCTGATTGCCCGAGATGTACAAGTTGTCCTGGTTGGGAGAAAAAAAGCACCTATAACTCTGATTGCAAGTATTGTGACCATCCGAAAAGTTGGCACTTTAGTCAGCAGTAAAGATTGATTGTCCATTAATGTCTTTTCCGTATAGAGGGTGTTACCGTATTTTTGCAGTATGATAACACTCTTTCTTTATGGAAACCTTTTTCGATTAATTTCATCGTGCCGCAGGGCTGGCACGAACTTCCCAATAAACAGTTACGCTATGTTTATCAACTCATTTCGTCCGAGTATGCCACGGACGAAATCAAAACCTTATGCCTTCTCCAGTGCAACGGTACAAAGGTTATCGGCAAACAGGACAGCGGCTCATGCCTTCTCAAAAAAGGAAAAATCCTTTTTGAGGTTACGTCCTTAACCCTCGCCGAGCTGCTGCCGCATCTCGACTGGCTCGGCTCAATCCCGACGGTACCCGTCAGGCTCTCCAAAATCAACCGCCAACACGCACTCCCGGCAGACTCCTCCGAAGTGCCGTTCGAGACTTTCATTATCTGCGACAATCTTTATCAATGCAATCTTCAGACGCAGAACGAAGACCTGTTCGACCAACTCGGCGCGACGCTCTACGGAAAGTCCATGGCTTTCAAGCCATACATCTTCTACTGGTTCGCCGCGCTCAAAGATACCTTCTCGCGCAAATTCTCGGATTTCTTTCAGCCAATCCGTGCCGCCACCGGCGGCAATCTGCTCGACTCTGCCGCGCCCTCTATCGAGGACGCGATGAACGCTCAGATCCGTGCGCTCACAAAGGGCGACATCACAAAAGAAATACAAATTTCCCCTGTCTTTTCTATGGTATAACGGACACCATAACTTTGCCGTATAAACGAATCGCATCGTCGGATTAAGCATTACTAAAGTTCGTCGAAAAAGATAAAGATGGTGCCTCGAAGTTGGTTTCGCTTGCAGTCTACCCCCCGTGAAAATGTGCAGAAAGAGTATTTGCAGGGTCATTAAAGTGCTATCCCTCTTTTTGCTCCGATAGAAATATTAATCCGATAGAAACATTAAAAAGATTACGACTGTTGCTCATTCCGAATAAAACGATTATTTTTGCAACAGCGGTTACTGTAACAGCCGTTGCCATAATATGAAATTCTACGACAGAGAGATAGAAACCGAGACTTTACGACGTATCGAATCCACCTCCAAGGAGTACTCCCAGATGACTGTCATTACCGGACAAAGACGTATCGGCAAGACAACGCTTGTCAAACACGCTTACGAAGGCAAAAAGATGATATATTTCTTTGTGGCGCGTAAGAGTGAGGCGTTGTTATGTCAGGAACTTTCCGACACAATGCGTGATGTGCTTGGCGAGGACTTGGGAGACTTTTCAAGTATGGCCCGACTGTTTGCGTCAATTATGCAGATAGCAAAGCGACGACATTTCACACTCGTTTTTGACGAATTCCAGAATTTTAAATATGTCAATGAAGCATTTTTCAGCGAAATGCAGAATATCTGGGATAGCAACAAGAATGAGGCCCGGATAAATATGGTGGTGTGTGGCTCGCTGTACTCAATGATGACGAAGATATTCGATGACAAAAAAGAACCACTATATGGCCGTGCCACTGCCAGAATCCGTCTTCGTGAATTTCCACTGACTACACTTCGTGAAATAATGCGGGACAATAATCCGGATTACACACCCGATGATCTGCTGGCCATGTATATGATTACCGGAGGAGTCGCAAAATATGTTGAACAGCTCCACATGCAAAAGGCATTCACAAAAGACAGGATAATCGAGGCAGTGCTATCATTTGGCTCTTATTTCATCGACGAGGGAAAGGAACTTTTGTCCGATGAGTTCGGCAAAGATTATGGGAATTACTTTTCCATTCTGTCGGCAATAGCCGGAGGTTTCAATGAACGCGGAGAAATCAAATCCTACACCGGAGTAGAAGCGGGAGGCTATCTTGACAAGCTGGAGAATACCTATGATCTTGTGTATCGCTACCGTCCCTACCTTGCGAGTGAGAATAGCCGCAAAGTAAGATACGGGATCAAGGACAACTTTCTCAATTTCTGGTTCAGATTCATATATAAATACCGAAGCGCGGTGGAAATTGGAAATATCGCCTATGTCAAGGAAAAGGTACTTGCCGACTACTCGACATTCTCGGGGTGGATTCTTGAACGCTATTTCAGACAGATGTACCGTGAGACGGGTCTCTATAATATTGTAACAAACTATTGGGAGAAAGACGGCAGCAATGAGATTGACCTTATTGCCGTCAACGAGGTCGACCGTGAGATAGTAATAGGCGAAGTCAAGCGTAATCCACGACGTATCGACCTGAATGGGCTGGAGCAAAAATCGCATAATATCGTATCAAAGCGCAAAGGCTGGCATATCGGATATGCCGCTCTGTCTCTTGACGACATGGGGCACTGAAAGCAATTACAGCACAATTATCAAAGCCGAAATATAAGAATCAATGCGGGTATGGTTTACGCCATAACGGCATTCCATGACCTCGGACTGGTCAACGGTCGAGAGTTACCTTTTACGAGACTTAATGGCGGATTGGTCAATCCGCCATTAAGTCTCGAGCTAAAAAATATTGCGCTATTCAGAACGATGTTTTTTGCACTTCGTTATTGAATCTTCACCCATCAGTACTGTTTGGGGCATTGTTCATATTCCAGACAATTTATAGAACGGACGGTCAAGAAATATCACTTCATTATATATTGAGGTAGGTTTTCAATGCCTCAACATACTCTTCGAATGCTTTTTTCCCCTCTTGGGTTATTGAACAGATGGTTCGCGGTCGTTTGCCAGCCATTCCCTTTTCGACAGAAATATAACCTGCGGATGAGAGTTTGTCAAGTTGAACGCTAAGGTTTCCGGCGGTCGATTCGGTTTTCTCTTTGAGATAAACGAAATCGGCTTCCTCCACACTCATAAGAATCGACATCACCGCCAGCCGCAGTTGCGAGTGCAACAGTGGGTCCAATTCTTTCATTTCCTCGACTTTGCTTTATGATTGAGAATGTGTCCGGGAATTATGAACATAGCGATAAATGCTACCATAAACACAGGTAAATACCAGTCTGCATATAGGGAAACACCGCCGGCAATGCAACAAACAGTGAATACGCCTATCACCATTCCTATAATTCCCCCGACTTTCAGGGAGTTCTCTTTAAGTATAACCCCTTGAACAATCTCGCCGAATGGAACGATAATGAGTGCATAAGCAAACATCATTGACCAGCTGTCTTTCCCTCCTATCAAAAGGAAGCCCAGACACATTGCTGTGGCAACTATTGCCATCGCACCAACAATAGACCAGATTTGGGAAGTTATACGATCCGAGTAATTTTTTACTCCGTGGTCGATATGTTCTTTGCGAGCCATTATCGGCGTGGCTGTTCCACCAATAATCCATATGAGAAACCACAGCCAATTCCATGCAGTATGATGGGTTGCTGACAAAAGCACCCATACCAATATTGTTACCGTTACAGTCAAGTAGCCCCACATCAGTAGGATGTTGCCATTGCCGATGTAGCACTGTTTTGTGCGGGCGATCATCGAAGCTATCACTTCGAGGCTCTCTTTTTCGGTGAGTTTTCTGTCTTCCATTATTTAGGAAATTAAAGGGTTAATGTTTGGTTTATTTTATAAACCATTTGACTCTGAAAAAAGAGCGGTCGCGCGATTCCGCTCTTGATTCGGATGCAAAGTTAATTTAGTTTATAAAATAAACCATTTTTTCGAGGAAAATTTTGAGGAAAAGTTTGATTTTTTCGTATTACTGATGGTGTCTCGGCACCGATAGGGGTTCTGAAATGAAACAATTGGCTTTCATATGCGTTGATGAAAGAGGAGATAGTTAAGTAAGTATAATCAATAAAGGGATAGTGGATATTATGGATAGCAAGGATATAGATAAAAAGATTGCAGGGGAATTCGAAGCTAAAGTGCACAAGGATTTGTTCGATTTCCTTAAATATAAAAAAGCGATAGACGAGCATGTGCCCGAATGTCCCGACGTGGAAGGGAAATGGCCTGAGATAGCAAGAGCATATCTGCCAGACGGCGTTAAGGAATTTGCCCAATATCCTATAGTCTCGTTAGGTTGGATGATGCTTATGGGTATGGCCATGGCTTATTATTGGGATACCGATTGGGAAAAGAACGCTTCCCGGACGAATTTTTACGAATCGCTGCGCGATAAAGCAGGTTATGACAACTTTGACGAAACGGTAGTGGAAGGTCTGTTAGGGTATTCAGTAGAAAAAGGGGAGAAGATCCTCGCCGACGCTGCCGAATGCGCGTCGCGCGTCCACAATCTGCTTACCCATTCTCATCTGGAGCCGGGCACTCCGGCCGCCTTCGGCTGTTACGTAGCGGCTCTCCATCAGTTGTACTTAGCCGGAATGGCGGTGGAACTCAATGCCCTCGGCTATCACATGACCCTCTTCGATCCGCGTCAGAACTGACATCCGGACGCGACAGTTCAATTAGGGAGTGTTTGTATTTGACACATTATATTCGTGCCATACTAATATTTTTGATTACCTTTGGAAGTAGAAGTCATTCAAGAATGACTTCTACTTCCAACCGATAACCAACACTTCCGCTATGGTACGATTACCTATTCTACTTACATTACTGATTTGCTTTATGCCGGCCCTGAACGCGAGAACCGTCCAGGGTATTGTTCTGGCCTCGACCGATTCCACAGCCGTAGCAGGAGCCAACTGCAGGCTTCTGTCCGAGGGGAAAACGATAACCGGAACCGCCGCGAATGCCGACGGCACTTTCTCGCTGGAAACCGATATGAAATCGGCTTTACTTCTCAAAGTCTCCATGACTGGTTTTTCTCCTACGGACATACTTATCGAATCAGGTGCTAAAAACATTAATCTCGGTGCCATATTTCTTGACGAAGGTGTCGCGCTCGACGAAGTTACAGTATCCGCGAACCCGGTTGTCAATTCCAAAGGACGTACTATCATATACCCGTCGACCGCCGATGTCAAGGCTTCGGCCACATCCATCAGTCTGTTTCAGAAACTTCCTTTGCCAGGGCTGCAAGCCAACCCGATAACCCGTACCATTTCGGTAGACAACGGATCGCCTGTAATACTCATAAACGGTATTCCGTCTTCGATAGATGATGTGAATGCCTTGCAACCCAAGGATATCGAGAAGATAGAATTCTCTCGTTTCACTCCGGCACGATATGCCGACAGCGGCAGCTCGGGATTCCTCAACATCACATTGAAAGCGAGAAACGATGGCGGCAATGTATATGCATGGGGGAGAAGCGCCGTCAACACAGCCTTTGTCGATGCCAATATATCCGCCTCATACCATCAGGGACCCTCTCAGTTCACCCTGCAATACAGACCCTCCTGGCGCAATTATCAGGAAGTGTACGACAACACTACCGAAAGCTACATAGGAGATGATTTCCGCGTCAATCTCGAGGAACACGACAGGAATCCCTTCAACTACCATTACCACGCGCTCAAGCTCAAGTACGACTTCAGCCCGGGATCCGGCACCTTGTTTTCCGCTACGTTCAGCGCGACCCCGAATTTCCACAAAAGCCGATCGATAGCCTCCACCATCGATTCCGAACTTGGAACGTATGATAACAGGAACATAACCACAACCAAAGATTTCACACCCTCACTCGACCTTTTCCTGCGTCAGGATTTCAATGAAAAGAACTCGCTTGAAGTTCAGGTTGTAGGGACGCTCAGTTCAAGCGACTACAGGCGCGACAACAACTACATATTTGATGACGGCGACGAGGATTCATATATAATGGATGTCGACAGCCGTCGTCATTCCCTTATATCCGAAATCAGCTACATACACTCTTTCAGCGACAAGACCTCGCTTTCAGCGGGATATCAGAATACCGTATCACGTAGCACGAACTCCTATCTTTCGTCGGATTACAAACCAGTGCTCACGGAAAACAACAACTATGCTTATGTGCGTCTGGGGCAGCAGGTAGGACGGGTTTATTTCGCTTTGGCCACCGGAGCAAAAATGTTCTGGATAAACAATGACCTGAACAAGCGTCATTTTATCAGGAATCTGTCGAGCGCGCAGATATCGTGGAACATCAACAATAAATGGAATCTGCAAGGCACATTCCGTTACGTACCTTCCATTCCCTCCCTCTCATCTCTTACAGATTATCCCCAACAGACTACACCATATCTGATTTCGAACGGCAATCCCGGTTTGAAAGTGGCGGAAAACTTCGTATACAGCATAGGCGCCGATTTCAGCTACAAGAAATTCCAAGCCTCTTTCCGCACCGCTTTTTCCAACACAAACAACAGTGTTACAAGCGATGTCTCATATCTGGGCGACGGGCTGTTCCTGTCCCAATCGGTCAACACGCACCACAAACGTGTTTTACAGAACGATCTGTCGTTGAGACTTAGCAACATACATGGCTTCGGCGCCAATCTGTATCTGTGTCTTACCCATTACCGTACGGCCGGAGCGAACTGGAATCACAGGCTTACATCTTTCGACGGCAGCCTGTCTCTGTGGTGGAACAAAGGGCCATACACAATTGCCTATTGGCGTAAGCTTCCGGGCAAGTATCTCGACGGCCATTATGTAGGGAAAGAAGAGAATGGCGATGCGTTGCAGTTCGAATGGCAACCTGACAAACACTGGACCGTCTGCGCGAGCTGGATGTATATGTTCGACAGGAAGGGCACCCGCTACCCGGCCTGGGACTATTCAGCTGTCAATCCCTCATATCGCGAGAGGTATATCAAGAACAACGGCAATATGATAGTGCTGGCGGTGAGCTATACCGCCGACTTCGGCTCCATATTCCGCACCGCCCGCAGAAACCTGAACAACACAGACAACGGCTCCTCACTCCTGAAACTATAAGCTAAACCATAATAACATGTATAAAACAAAGAGAGTGAAGTCATAGGGGCTTCACTCTCTTTGCATTCATTCAGACCGGTTTATTATGATATTGAAGGGGGAACTCCCTTCCGTCCTTTTGGGAATGATTGTAAGACACGGCCCTTCCATCGACAATTTCGCTTGCTGGAATGCATCTTTGGTAGCGCTGTTGATTGAAGTGTAAACAACGCAGACATCTCCGGCATACCCGCTCATTATAACCGCGAGGAAGTCATATTTGCCATCACCTGCGGGGGTAGCGTACAGAAACGCGCCTACCAGATCGTTATCAGCTCCGTTTATCATATGCTTAAGAGGAACCAGATTCAGAATCGCCAATGCGGCGTTCCCTGTTTCCTTGATTTGCATGCCGTTCAATCCGGAAGCGGTCGCCACTTTGAATGCCCCCACTTCGTCAGGTTTGGCATCAATGACAATCGTGGAAGGAGCGTCATTGATTTTAAGCGACACATAAGGGATGTTGGAGAGTGCGTCGAAAGCCTCTTTAAGGCTCATTGCCGAAGCACCGGCAGTCGTCATCAAGACGATTACAAAAGACAATATCAACTTTTTCATAATTTTAAAACTTTAGAAAATGTTTACTTTATCCTTGTTTCCATATAAGGATAAAGCAAACATTCTTTACAATACTGATTCTATATTTGCTCTCTGAGAGCATGTTTGCTTTAATAAGCAGACAGTATCTGTGCATTTTACCGGCCGTCATTACCGTCTGCAGAGGAGCCATCTCCGAGGGCACCTCGGGATACATTCTAAAGATCCTTATACCTTTTTCTGTATTTGAAATATCGGAATAGAGAAACCAAACTGCAACAAGTAAGGAAATTTACAAGAAGTCGATGTATGTCAAAGTCGTACATGAATGAAAGTACGAAACAGATCCATGCGATATTCAGATAGTATTTCTGCAACAGTTTTCCTCGGCATACCTCCTCGATATATTTCCGAGGCACTCCTGAGTATTCCATCTCAGATTTGGATATGGATCTTGAAAGGAAAATAGGGAAGAGGTAACCGCCTGAGAAGGTTGCAGCAAAGCCTGCGATAGCAAATATGACATAAGTCTTCGAAACATACCGCATGGCATCATACCTACCGGCAATAATATCTATACCGTATGTAAGAAGAATTATCGCGGCCATTATACCGAGAAAACAGAATCCGGCACGAAGTCCATATTTTAAAGATTTATCCATAAACAATATATTTAAGTAAATTTGAATACTTACTTATGATGCAAGCATACCTCATGGCATCATATCTACCGACAATCATATCCATACCGTACGTCAGAAGAATTATCGCGGCCATTATACCAAGAAAACAGAATCCGGCACGAAGTCCATATTTTAAAGGTTTATCCATAGACAATATATTTTAGTAGATCTGAATACCATAGTATCTGTGCATTTTTACCGGTCGTCATAACCGTCGGTAGAGGAGGGGCACCATCTCCGAGGGCATCCCGGAGTGCGTAGTTCAAAATGCACCTTTACTCTGCGGTGAACTATGACTTATGATGCAAAATTACATGAAATATCATTTACCGCAAACTACAGTACCTTACATTTTAGAATGTAAGGTACTGATATACAATATAGGAATATAAAATTATCTTACAATACCTAACAGGGACTCGAATTATGAGAAATATTCGAGATATTTGGCCTTCATTGGCGAATCGCTTTTCGAGATCGTAGATTTCAAACGGGATTTATACACATAAACGTTTCTTAATTCAGTACCGGTAAAGATACTGATCGAGGGCAGAGAAAAACCGCAGAACAGATACAGGGCAAGTCCGTATTGCGATACCGGCAGTTTAGGAAAATCCGTTCTGAATTTATCCATGAGATTATCATTATACCCGTTTACAATCTCAGCCAGTTCGCGTGTGGCCTCTTCGCTGCTGAAATTAGACAGAGAGGATTTGACATCGGCATAAATACGTTTCTGTTCCTGACCTGTGTCTTTACACTCGAAATATGTGGCAGCAAGCCCATCTATCAGTTTAAAGCGGGTATGGAACAGTTCGGTAATTTTCTCCGACATATCTTTGTTACGGCTATCGCTTTCAAAAAGGTTATCTTGCATCGCCCGGATTCTCAGCAAATCGTTCTCATGTTCCAACCTCAACACCTGGTTCCTTTTACGCAAAAGAATACCACCTGATACCGCAACCACCACAACAATAACCGCGACGAATATCGCGATGCCGGTACGCGTACGGGCTTCTTCAGCCTCTATCCATGCATTTCTTGCGGCATTCTCATATTTTACATTTATAATAAGACTCCTCTCCTCAAGATGGCGGTCGGTCATGGTCTTTTCCGCCGCTATCTCGCGAAGGCTGTCCACTCTTGTAAGCTCCGGTTTACGGCCCATTTTCTCAAGGATATCGTGCTCTACGTTACGGCACAAATATTCATCGCTGTTGCCGTGTGGAAGATTGATGGCTTTTTGAATCAATAGATAGGCGCTATCCAACTGACCGACATGACAGTAGGCATGAGCCCAGTGAGCCAATGAATTGGAAGATACATCTTTCCCGTCGAATATGGAATGCCAGACGCTTATGGCCTCTTTTGTCTGACCCTGCGTATCGTAACTTCTTGCAAGTTGGTCAAGAAAGTAGATCTGATAACTTTTGCTTGCATTGGCCATAACTTCCGGTTTCATTGCAAGAAGCGAATCACGCATGGTTTTGTAGTCCCTGCTCACGGCATAAGCACCGACTATCGCCATTCTCGCATTCCTTAAATGAGTAGGTGTTTTAAGGTCCCGGAACAGAGAGACAGCCTTATCGGCATAATACTTGCTAACCGTTCCGTTAAATCCCTGTTCATATACCCTTGCAAGCATCTGATATATTATGCCGAGATCGAACTTATCATCTATCCGCATCGCAAGGAATTCGGCATCTTTGAGGTTCTCTATATTTGTTATGGGATCACCCTTTATTCTTGCGTCCGCCGATTTGATAATCAACCATTTCACACCGTCTGAATTAAACTCTCCGCTGAAGTGCCCGTCTCCCTCGGCTAGCGTCAACGAATCCAGTCCGATAGGATTCCCATGAACTACATTGGCATAGATATACAATATATTCTGTCTTGCCATCTGTTTTTGCGACATACGGGCAGTATCCATTCCGACGAGTATGGAAAGAGCGGAATCCGGGGCTTCGGGAATAAGTTCCTCCGCCGCTCTCAATTGTTTATTGACCGTATGGTTTCCCGTGCATGCGCCAATCAAGAAAAGCAATACGGGTATAATATAAGCCGATTTATTCATCTGCGATCTCCAGAATCTCATTTTAAAAGACATTTATGCGAAGATACTAAAACCTGATGAAAATCTAAACTAAATTGCCACCGATACCGATAGACATCTCTGATGCGGACAAGGCCAAATGGGAAAACAATCCGGGCAGCGACACCTTCGATTCCAACGTGCCCCTCATGAAGAGTTACCTCAACAGCAACAAGGCATATATGACCACCCGATTCTCAAAGCTGATTTCATCCGGCATAGAGTCCATACAGGCCGGTTCTTCCGTCTTGAATGCCCCGGTGGAATATTTCGACATGAGCGGACGCAAAGTCGTGAATCCGGCTCACGGAATCTACGTCCGCCGTCAGGGCGCAGTCGCCGCCAAAGTCCTCATCCCCTGAAAAACCTCCTTTCCCGTGGCCGTCATGACAATGTCAGGCCGGGGATAATGCTCATAAAGAATACGAGACCAACAGGTAATGACCATATTTTCTATTATTTTGTCTTGTCCATGAGACAAAATATACTTAATTTTGTCTTGTCTATGAGACAAAATTAGATATGATAAAACCTGAGATTCTCCGAGAAGTGATGCTTGAAAACCGGGAAGAGGTTATGCATCACAAAGTTATAAAGCGAAATATATCACTTGACGGATTTGACCGTCAAGTGCTGGTGGGTGCGCGTCGCGCCGGTAAATCGTATCTGTTATATGGGAAAATCCAAGAACTGATCGCTGAGGGGCACTCATGGAATGAGATTATATATCTGAATTTTGAGGATGAGCGCCTTGCAGGCATCGAACTGTCTGATTTGAACATGATTCTGGAAGTCCACGCCGGATTAAGTGACAAACGACCGATGTTGTTCCTTGATGAGATTCAAAATATCGAAGGGTGGGAGCATTTTGCCAGACGTATTGCAGATAACAAATTCACGGTATTTATTACAGGCAGCAACGCAAAGATGCTCTCCAAAGATGTGAGCGCGGTTCTTGGTGGCAGATATTTGACACGCGAGATATTTCCGATGCAGTTCAATGAATTTATCGCCATCAACGGAGTTGATCCGACAAATAAATTATTGACGGCTACAACCGCCTCGCGCGGAGAACTTATGAAACTCTTTGAAGAGTATTTCCAGTTCGGCGGTTTTCCTGAATGTGCCACTATGCCGGTGAAGCGTGATTACCTCATGAGTCTGTATCAGAAAATATTCCTCGGCGATATAGCTGCACGGAATAAGATTGATAATATTCTTGCCCTGAGGGTACTTATCCGCAAATTGGCTGAAAGTATCAAACAGCCGCTTTCATTTACCCGCGCAGCAAACATTGTCGCTTCCACCGGTACTAAAATAGGTAAAAGCACTGTCATTAATTATCTGTCATACGCAACTGAAGCATATCTGATTTTGCCTGTGACGAATATCGCAGACAATCTGGTGGATAAAGTATCCAATCCAAAATACTATTTTATCGATAACGGAATAATTTCCCTCCTTGCTCTCGACATCCGCACCTCCTTGCTTGAAAATATAGTGGCGTTGAAGCTCCTTTCGACTTACGGTACAACGGAGGATGCTGTCTTTTTCTATAATCATGGCGTAGAGGTGGATTTTTATGTGCCGCAAACGGAAACTGCCATACAGGTATGCTACACAATGAATGACGCCGAAGGAACCTTTGAGCGGGAGACTAAGGCTCTTATAAAGGTACAATCCCGCCTGTCATGCCGCAGGAATATAGTTGTAACCTATAGTGAAGAGGACGTGATAGAAAAGGATGGCGTAAAGATAGAAATTATACCTGTGTGGAAATTTTTACTGGGTTCAGTGTAGAAAATCTAAAATTCAATTTCCTCGGCTGTCCGTCAACTTCCATAAAAGTACACGATTAGTACCCACGCCTTTCCAAACCCCTCTGAAAATCAACCGATTTGTCCAAATAAGAAATTTTTTAGTAATTTTGTATTCAGCACAAGCAGATGATTGTTTTCCATGCGCCGAGTTTTCTATACATACAATACAGAAACCGATGACTTCGAACGCTATTACCCTACTGTGGGCGAGCGATTGAAGCAGATAGGCTCACGCCTCGGGCTGGGAATCGCGATAGGTATCGTTTTCTATTTCTGCGCGTTCTATCTTTTCGATTCGCCTACCGAAACCAATTTACGTGAAGAAAACCGCGAACTTAAAGAACGGTACGCGGTATTGAACCGTCGTCTCGACGTATCACTAAGAGTTATGGAAGACATACGTAAACGCGACGACAATTTCTATCGGGTGATGATGCAGATGGATCCCGTAGGGGATACCCGCAGATACGCCGGTCTCGACAACGAAGAGAAATATCAGGAACTACGCAAGATGTCTGATGCCTCAATCGTTGAGGAAGTGAACCGCAACATGGATTTACTCGAACGCGAGCTCTATTCCCAGTCGAAGTCTTTCGATGAATTGAGGTCGCAGGCTGTGGCGGCAAAGGTCCGTATGGCGCATGTCCCTCAAATAATACCTCTCGATTACTCTACGGCGACAATAGCCTCGGGATTCGGATATCGCCGCAAGCCAGGCTACGGAGTCATGAAGTTTCACAGCGGCATGGACTTCGCGGCCAAACCGGGAACGCCTGTTCTGGCTACCGCCGACGGAACGGTAAAGGATGCCGGACAGGATTCACAAAACGGCAACCATATATCGATAGACCACGGGTATGAATACCAGACCGAATACAATCATCTCAGCCAGATCAGCGTGAAACCGGGCGACCGTGTGAAACGCGGCGACCAGATCGGGAAAGTTGGTAGTACCGGACGCTCCCTGGGACCGCACCTTCATTATGAGGTACTTTTCAAAGGAGAGCCTCAGAATCCGGTAGACTTTTTCTTCATGGACCTTTCGGCCGATGAATACAAGAAAATGATTCAGACGGCAGACAACAACGGATATGTGATGGACTAACCCAATCTCAGCCGGCATAGGATCGAATCATTATGGAAATAGACAAAAAGTATTACAAGATAGGTGAGGTGGCCGAGATGCTCGGCGTGGCCGAAAGCACTTTAAGGTTCTGGGAAAAGGAATTTCCCGAATGCAGACCCGCGAGGACAGCAACCAACAGACGGCAATACACCCCGGCGCAGATAGAGACCCTAAAGGCATTATACTATCTGCTGAAAATAAAGGGGCTTAAAATCGAGGCCGCGCGCCAGCAGATGCGTCGCAATCCCGAGACCGTAACCCGTCAGCAACAGATAATGGAGGGACTCACACAAGTACGCGACGAACTGAAACTATTGCTTGCCTCTCTCGAAAAACGGCGCGACTGATTTTTATTAACCGGATTCTTTTGCAATTTATTTATGCTACTTTGCCGGTTTCGATTTCGGATTTGAGGAACTGGAAGATATAGACGGCACCTTGATAGTAAAGGCCGCATTCGGGATCGTTGAGTTTTGCGAAGGTGGCTGATGAATACAGTTCGTCAAGGGCGCGGTGTATGTCCCAGCCGTATTCTGCCATAAGCATTTCCGCAAGTTCAGCCGCAAGGCATTCTATTTGGAATTGTACGTCTTGTGTCATAACTCAATGCGTTTTAAGAGTTTTACGGCTTTGGGAGTGCCGAAGAAATATTGTATAGCATGATCGCCCTTGAATCTCAGTTCCTCAACCAATGCCGACGCTGACAGATAGCCCATTATGAAACGGCGAATCTGTACGCCAACAGTATCATCGGCAATAGGACCTATAACAATATCGTATGGATGAGCCGGAATATCGGAGTTATTCTTACGATTCATCACAACAAATTCTGCCCATTCCTCTGAGTAATCAGGGAAAATCTTTATGTTCAAACCGTTATTTGTCGCCTCGTCTTCATCAAACTCAAAGCAGGATAGAGTAGGGACTCCATCGTTGAGTAATCGAGTTGTCCGAGTTGCCATCTCCATCGCCTGGCCGGGATTGGCATTGAGATAGAATCCCTGTCCGAAATCCTTGCCACGTTTACTGCGCGAAAGATCAATCTGTTCAATAGCCATGTTGGAACCGTGATAGAGTCGTATCATATCTTACCTCCTTCCCGTTGGCATATAATTTGGAGGTCTGAAACAGCATCGTCAATGGAGAGGGTATGCTCGGCAGCATAGCAATCGAGAAGGAAATCTATGCCCGTGAAACGGCGCAGATATGCGTAGGCCTGCATGTTGGAGAGGTTATATCGCTGGGCGAAAGCTCCGACACAAGCCACTACATATTCAATTTTATCAAATACTTCTTTCTTGTCCATGACTATGCTTCAATTTCATTATTCTCTTGCTTACTGAATGCAATACACGCAAAATTAAAAATAATTATCAAGGTGGCAATCATCTGTCTTGGAAAACATAACGAACACATATATATATTAGTTCGACTATGTCGGCATATCTCCCGAGAACAAAGAACTCATCAAGCGGAACGAAGGGAATTGCAGGAATAAATGTAAAAATACCAAGATTTTACTATCGGTTAAATTTGAATGGCACGGCAGGTCAGAAAGAAAAGTGGAGCGAAGCGCGAAGACCTGAATTCGGAGCGCCGGGAGTGTCGCGATAAGTCAGACGCCACACGTAATCCAACCTGAAAATTCGCGCTATATTATCTATCCCGGCTCCTATCTCAAGATAGGGACGTCCGTGCATCTGTCTGCACAGCGCGTCGGCAGGGAAACTGTACAATTCCGGATTACGGGCCGGGTCGTTTTTAGCAGAAAGTCCCCCGAGATAACCTTTGAATGTGATCACTTCGCGAAGCTTAAGTTTTTTTATCAAAGGTATACGGTTGAAAATAAGTCCGTTCATCCAATAGGTCATATCGAGCGACACATATTTGTCCGCGGCAAACTCCATAGGGTTAAGCAGAGAGAATGTCTCTCGCTGAAGTGTATAACTCACATTGGCATTGGCCCACAGCAGTGATGTATACGGTACCGCATTCCACAATATGCCTCCCTTGGCAAGCACATCGAGATAACCGAACGACGAGAACCATATACGCTTGAACGCCGAAGCCTCGGTGCGGTTTATGCCGAACGGAGCCCCGAACAATCCTTTCGGACCATATTCATGCGTCAGCGTAAAAATCGGAGCGTCCATGTTGATGGGAGCGCGGTTATACACACCCTGGGTGAACACCTCTCCCGGAGCGTAGCGCAGCGACACCTTGAACGAACTCTGAGAGAACCGCGAAGCGAATGACCCGTCGCTTTTACGGAACTCCACCCAGGGAGTTGCCTCCTGTATTTCGTGACGCAACTGCAATCCGAAACTGAAATTGTTTTCAAGTTCAAGATTATATTCGGCAACCGACAACCGTCTGTAAGTGACGAGTATGCTCTTCATACGCGCTATAGACAGGAAGATAGCGTCGGAAGCCGTCTGAACATAATTCTGACCTATTTTGAAAACGTCATACTCATGACTCAGTCTTATCGAGTTGACAGGGAACTCGCGCGAGTGGCGTTTCTTAGCGTTAAACGAATACTCACCTTCAAGACGATACTTTAATTTACGGTCTTTGAAACCATACGCCAGATACCCGCGTCCGAACCAATGAGGGTTCAACGCGGCTGTGGTAACCCCGCCGAGTCTCAGACGAAGGCCCTGCACATCGCCAAACGATATGGAGGAAAGCACCGGTCCTATGTCAAATTTGCTCGGCTTGCCGTGAAGCGACGTACCCACATACCCTTTGGCTGCTATCCTGATAAGTTTCTCGCCTATGTAGAACACCGGATTGGCGCGCATATGTTTCAACATCCGGTCCATTTTCACCTCCTGCCGAGTGAGAGCCAACGGACGGTTGTCATGCCAGAAAACGGAATCACGCTCTTCCGATCCGGGCATCTGTATGTTGAATGCCATACGGTCGTAATACTCTTCCATATCTTCGCGTGGAGAGTACGAAAATTTATTGTATGTTGAAAGTCTGCGTCCGTAGAAACTCGGTGTCCCCGGTATTAGCTGCAGTTC
The DNA here is from genome assembly GCA_905214715.1 of uncultured bacterium. Classification (GTDB taxonomy): domain Bacteria; phylum Bacteroidota; class Bacteroidia; order Bacteroidales; family Muribaculaceae; genus Lepagella. Next base: position 16,762 of record CAJMMT010000007.1, read on the forward strand.
GAGACTCATATCGTCAAGCACCTTGTGGCGTTTGCCTATGGAGTCTCTCTCGAACACCTGAGTTATGAAAATATTGTCTACGAAATTCAGATTCAGCACCCGGGGCACCCTCATAGTTACCTTCTTGATGAAACATGCGCTGTCGGCCACATCCACATAAAGCTTACCGTTGAAACTGAACGACTCGGGATTCTTCGGGGAAAAGGATAGTTCCACGCACCTCAGACCATCCACATCGAGAGTATCGGTTATGAAGAACTTGTAATAGTCGGCGGCGATATTGGACAGGGGACTTACAAAACGATTTTGCATTAAGGCAATATCGTTCGAGTATATATTTATTTCACGCAATGCGTCGTCGAGCATCTTACGTATGTTCTGTTGCTCGAACGCTTCGTCGATACCTACGCTCCTCACGCCGCGTTCAACCTGCTTGCGGGCTCGTGGAGAGTCTCTCCATATTACGGTCGAGAGTTTCTCTTTGAGCGACAGATTCAATATCTGTTTCCCCGTCTGCGGCGCAGTATCGGTATATTCATTAAGAAAAGACCATTTCCCTTTGGCTTTGCCGAATTCCGCTTCGAAATCGTTCAATCCAAGCACTATCTTGTCGTACTTGTCATAGCTGTACCATGGCTCACCCTCGGGATTCCCGAGATGATTCGAATGCCTTATGCGCTGCATAAGGTCTACCGCGAGATTGTTTTTCTTAGAGTATTTTTCCTTCTTCGGGCGCACCACCACCTCCTGTAGTTCCGCATCCTTACGGGTAAATACCGTCGTGTCAACTTCCACGACTTTCTTTTGCCTACGCTGGGCAGCCTCCGATTCCGCAGGGCACAGCGAGAGCACGGCCACCATGATGGTAAACAGCCGCAAGAGTCGGTGAAATGGAGTTTGGAAGGAAAACAGTTTCATTCACTTAATAACGCGATGCAATCCCCCTTTAGCGCACTCATACAGTCCGTTTAACTATTATTTGCAAAGCGAGGAGTTGTAATAGCGTGGATCGCCGGTTACCTCGGTACCGATAAAAGAGGGAACCTCGAATCCCTCATCCACGCTTTCAAGTTCTATTTCCGCCACTACAAGCGGCGCGAGGTCGCCGTGAAACTCATCTATTTCCCATACGTGGCCATCACCGGCCCTCACGAGCCACCGACTTTTGTCCAGCACCCGTCCCTCGCAAAGAGAAAGCATCTCTTCCGCATCCCCGGCAGGTATATCATACTCGAATTCCAAACGCTCTATACCTTTGGTAAGTCCTTTTACGGTTATTTTACCCGAATTGCCGTAGAGCCTTACCCGTACGGTGCGTTCAGGATCGCGATTCAGATATCCCTGTTTTATCTCCACCATACTGAATGCCGTGTCCTTATAAGAGGCATCGGCCACAAGATATTTCCTTTCTATTTCTTTTCCCATACATTATAAACGTAAAAAAAGTCCCCGGGAATGCCGGAGACCTTATATTTTTAACAATGAAATCTTCTGCCCTCAGGGGTAGGGATTTGAATCCGGGAGCCGGCTATGCGGTGCCATCAGAATGCATAACCGCTCAGTTGCATGCGCAAACGTTTGCGGGCGAAGAAAATACGGCTCTTTACCGTACCAAGCGGCAGATTCAGTTTCTTGGCGATTTCGCTATACTTGTAACCGGCCACATGCATATTGAACGGAATGCGGAAATCATCGGAAAATTCCGACAATGCATTCATTATCTCCTTTACGGCATAAGAACCTTCGGGAGTCTCTACGCCTGATTCCTGGGATATGTTGAGATGGTAAAGGTTTTCGGTCTTGTCAACAACAGTAGCCTGCCTTACGGTCTGACGATAATTGTTGATGAAGATATTGCGCATTATAGTGAATATCCATCCCTTGAAGTTTGTATTGTCTACAAACTTGCTCTCGTTGTCAAGAGCCTTGAGGGTCGTGTCCTGCAAAAGATCCTGCGCTTCATCATGGTTATTGGTAAGCTGATATGCGAAGCTGAGAAGGTTGCTTTGGAGACCGATAATACGCTGTTTGAAAGTTTCAGAAGTTTTCATGTTGTGAGTTGTTTTCGTTCGTGATTACATCAGTATAACGCGACTATTTATGAATAGTTTTAAATTTTAACTCATTTTAAGCCGCAAAGTCGTATTATCTATATAATACATTATTAATCAACACCATAACACTAATTAAATTAATATTTCACACTGTTTCAATTATATTTCAGAATGTTACATCGATGTTTCGTATAAATATTTTTACATATTTATACACCAAAACTCCGGGTGGCGAAAGTACAATAAAAAAGGCGACGCCCGCGCGGGCGTCGCCTCCTGATATCTGTCTTAAAGGGGATTTATCTGTTCCTGATCACAACTTTCCTGCCGCCGATGATATAGATTCCCGCGGGAAGGCTCTTTACATCGCTGCAGATTCTCTCTCCGTAGAGATTATATATGCGCACGTCATCAGCTTCGGTTGCCTCGAGATCGTCAATACCTGTGGAACTATCCTGCTGCACGCCGAACGTGCCATCGCCGTTCTCTACAGGCTTATATCCTGATGCGCAATATTCCTCAGCAGGCTTCTCGCTGTAGGTACCCCCCTTGATCTGGATTACTGAGTCGGAACCGGACGTCTTGAGCGGACCTTCGAAATATCCGTCGGATATATTTGCCACAGAGGGATAAGCGGTGCCGTCCTGGTTAGATACCATAAGAGCTGCCTCGCTGCCGATGAAATTGCCGCCATCAACATTGAGCGTACCGCCGGTAGTATAGATATAGAGAGGATAGTTTGCCGTGTAGGTCCCACCCTCTATCGTCACCTGAGAGCCGTTGGAGGGAGCTATGCATGCTGCACAGAAACCATTTGTCGATGTATTGGTCATTATGCAGTCGGTGAATTTGGCTGTGCTTCCATACACTTCAAACACAGGACCGCGGTTGGTATTCACTGTCACGCCGTCGAAATTGATCACACTGCTCGCATTAGCCTGGAACACTCCCATATTCTCGAGGGTGCTGTCGTAATTATATGTCCCCCCCTTGATATTGATTGTAAGCCCCTTATAATCGTATCCGTTGATTATGCTCCGTGCCTGACTGGACTTAAGATTGACATTCACATTGGTGAAATCTATCGACTGACCGTCTGCACATAATCTGAACAAGCCAGCGTCATCTATTATACCCTCGAAATCTACATCGGTTGCGGTCAGTTTTGTATTTGCAGAAGTGAGACCTTTAGCCGTAAAAGCTACCCAGCCCCAGCAGGAGGTATTGGTGTCGGGAGTGACAATCTTACCAACAGCATCGCCAATGTCGCTCTTCCCGTCAATTGTAAATTCCCCGCCCGTGATGCAGAAAAGCGCGTTCCCCATTACATTATTTGTTATAGTCTTGCCGTTGAGGTCGAGAGTCACGGATTTATCTATGATACGGGTTGTCTCGGAGAGATCCTGATCCTTAAACAAGACGATTCTCTGACCATCTTCGACTGCTGCAAATGCATCGGCGAGTGAAGAATAGGAAGTCGTGCCAACGAATGCGGCGATGTCGGAAGATGTCGGAGCGGCGATGTAGACAATCTTACCATCGGCATCGGTTGTCTCTACCATCGAACTGTCTTCCGCGACCTCTACCTTCGAGCGGTTGTCAACACTGATAGGACCGGTGAATGTGCCGTCCGCCACAGTTACTACCGACTCATATGCGGCATTCTCCTTATTGTCTGCCTTGATGGAAGCGATGTTACCGTTGAACTCACCGCCCTCTACATCGATCGAGCCACCGGAATTATATATATAGAGAGGATAGTTTGCCGTGTATGTGCCGCCGTTGACAGTAAGTTTCGCACCGTTGGAAGAAGCCAGACAGCTTGCGAAAAATGAATTCGTAGCTGTGTTGGTCATGTCGCAGTTGGTGAAAGTCGCAGTGGTATTCTCTCCGATAACCTCAAATATGGGACCTACCGACGTCGTCACCTTCACACCGTCGAAATTAATATTACTCCCATCGTATGCCTGGAACACGCCTGCGGTCTGATTCGTGCTGCTGCAGATATATTCTCCGCCTGTGATATTGATGTCAACTGTGCATTGATATCCATTGATGATACTGTAGGCATATCCTCCCGTCAGGTTGACATTGACATTGTTAAAGTCTATCGACTGTCCGCTGGTGCGGAAAGCGAACAGAGATCCTTGGTCAGTTCCACCCTCGAAAGAGACATCCGAAGCTATCAATTTTGCGTCTGCCGATGCCGCATTAGATGCATCACGGAAATCTACAAATCCGTAGGATGACAGATTTGATTCAGGAATGAAAATCTTGCCGTTTTTGCCGTCGATAGTGAAAGTGACTCCTGAAAGACGGAACATCCTGTTTCCCGTGATTGTACTGGTGATGGTCTTGCCGTTGAGGTCAAGGTTCACCGACTTAGTGACGGGAATCATCTCGGTGATTTCAAGATCCTTGAGAACGGTTATTGTCTCGCCCTCCTGGGCAGCTGCGAACGCTTCAGCGAGCGTCGGGTAGTCGGTGCTTCCGATAGAGACCTCTTGTGCGCTGATATTCAGCAAGTTACCCCCCCCCACAATCAGTGTCAGGACAAAAAATCCTTTCTGTAAAAAATTATTCATGATTCTAATAAATAAATATAATTATTCTATTAAACAGTATTACAAGGATATTCATTAAAATTGAGCGTAAAATTATACACAAATGTCCGATCCTCCAAATTTTCAGGCATATATTTTTATAAGTAAGAGATTTTATAAGTATTATAAGTATTCAGATTTAAACGATAGTAAATGTTTTGAAATCTTTTATACTTCCTGCGGTTCCTTTTTGGCCGCTTACGGATAGTCGCTCGGTCGGATATGCCTATATTCTCCTTCATCCGCACCGTAATCGTCTCAAAAAATAAACTCGCATCAAGTATAGATTAAAATGAACACTTAGAGAGTGTTTGAATTTAACTTCCATTCACCCGAAGAGGATTTTTTGAGATGTTTCCGCAAATTGAGGAGGGCGCGGTGCGGGCACCGTAACCGACGAAATCTTGGCGTAAACAGCCAAAAAGACCTTCGGGGGATGGAAAGAATTTCCATTCATCTCTCAATTATAAATTCGTGTTAAATTCAAACACTCTCTTACTTATCAAAATGAACAGATGCTTTATGCTTCGTCCTGAAAGAAGAGGATGGAAACGCACGAACATTGAGTGATATTAAATGTTGTTAAGATAATTATAATTGCAATCGGATAAATTCCACGTAAACTATGAGAAGCATATCGTTGTATCTTGACAGGCGCGAGTATCGGAACCGCGTTATTTCAATCGCATTAGCGGCATTGTCCGCTCTTATGATGTCCTTATCCGCAATGGCGGCCGACACGCCGGAACCTTCGGGAGTAGGGAGCGACATAAATATCTCTAAAGAGATGAGAAATCGAGGCGACTCAGTGAGGTATCTGAATTCCCGAATACCACATATCGAATCGGTGCTGCAGAACGTGAAAGTCATTTCCGTAGGTGGCGCGGGCCCATCGGCCATCAACGACTCTGTAAGAGAACTTATGATGAAATTCTATGAAAACCAATACCGACACTTTCAAGATCCGGAAGCTCCTTATTTTATGTTCATGAGCAAGGATGCCAACATGGCATTCGGCGTAGGAGGTTCGATAAAGCTACACGGATGGTTCGATTGGAACGGAACCATGAGCGGTTCCGATTTCATTCCTTACGAAATCGCGATACCCAAAGATCCGGCCAACATGAGACATCTCGGGGCATCGGCTTCTGAAAGTTCCTTGTTTTTTACATTGTTAGGCAAAAACAAAAGACTCGGCAACTATCAGGGTTATCTGCAGGTGAATTTCGGCGGTTCAGGCAATGGTTGCAAACTGAAAAAAGCATATATCATTCTTGAAGACTGGACAGCCGGCTACGCTACCTCAACATTCTCCGACCCCGACGCGGAGGCCCCTGTAATCGACGACGGAGACGTTAACGGCAAGGTGGGACGCACCAATATGCTTGTCAGATATACAAAGAAGCTTAAACGATGGACCGTAAGCGGAGGGGTGGAGTTTCCGTCATCTTACATTCAGACCGACCGTTTTACTGAAAAAAGTTCCGACTGGCTTCCCGACATAGTGGCGGCAGGACAATACTCATGGGACAAAGGTCTTAGCCATGTGAAACTGGCTGCAATGCTCCGCTCTTTATCATATCGGGATATCGTGGCGGAAAAGAATCACACTGTCGCCGGCTGGGGTGTGATGCTCTCAGGTGTCTTCTCAACCCCTTCACCTATTACATTATACGGAATTGCGTCGGTAGGAGCGGGGCATGCATCTTATACCAACGACTTGTCGAATGGCAACTATGACCTGATAACAGACCCTACCGCCGACGGTCATCTTTACGCGCCGTTGTCATACTCGTTTTGTATCGGAGCCAAATATTCCATAAACCGGAATATCATGGCCACCATATCACTGTCTGAACTCAGATTCAATCCGCGTCATACACCAGACCCGACGGATTACAAAAGAGGACTGTACGGGGCGGCCAACATAATATGGTATATAACGCCAAGACTTATGCTCGGAGGGGAGTACCTGATAGGGCAGAGACAAAACTTCAATGGCGACCGCGCCTCGACAAACCGCATAGACGCTCTTCTGCAGCTCAGTTTCTGAAATGCATTATTAATTTGAACATTTACTTATGGCAGAATACTGATTCGTAATATGCTTTGTCGGGAAGAGAGGAGGTCTTGATGCGTGCTCTTATACGCGACCACATCACATAATAGTTTCCTTTTTCAATCGATAGCAGAAGACAGGCCGACTGGCTCGACAAACCTGACAGTTGACAGAACATAAGACGGATATACTGCTCGTTGAATTTCGGGAAATCCCTTCTTATTTTCTTGGCGAGACCCTCTTCCCGTTCATTTATATGACGCTCGATCTCGCTGAAGATGTCACTATAGCGCAGCTCTCCAAGCTCCCTTGAGAACTCGCGCCGTATCTTTTCCAGACTTTTCTCATCCGTGGCGCGGAAATATTCGCGGCCTATGGTGTTGAGTCGCGTCATATAATAGTTCATAATGACATTGGCCCACTTCTCGTTCTCTTCAACCTTAGGAGGATCATTATGTTGTGTCTCTTCATGGATGTCTTCGTTGTCTTGGGATATGATAGCGGCGTCAAGTATCTCATTCTCGACCTTAAGCACATGCGACTTTTTCCGATAACGTATCAATAGGACCACCGCCGCTATAAGCAAGACTACGAGCGACAAGGCTACAGCGAGGTTGACAACCCGGCGTCGTGCCTCGGCCTCTCTGACAGCTTTGCGTTCATAATAGGCTCGTTCGGTAAATTCAAGATCGTTTGAGAGCGAAGCCCCTGCCAGATCGTTCTCAACCTCTCTCAATGCCGATAAATATCGGATGGTCCCTTGGGCATCTCCCTTCTCTTCGCATACATCGATGAGATAGTCCAGATAAACGGGATTCTCGATACTTGCCCCTCTGAAAAATAACGCTGCGCTGTCCGCCATCTCGTTGTGATGGTACACCGAACCGATGCTGACGGAATCATTATCGTTCAGCAATTGTTTTTTCCATTCCGGACCTATTAGCCTGAACGAAGCGAGAGCATCGGCATATTTCCCTTTTATACGGAATATGTCGCATGCCATAAGAGCATAGTGCATCCGCAGTTCCTCGCCGCAGCCCGAAGCGATTTCAGAAGCCGCAGACATCACAATCAATGCCGAGTCATTCTCTTCATGCGAGAATTCTCCCGCAAGGTCCATGAGGGAATAAAACTCATTTTCAGTGCGTCCGGCAAGACGGTACGCCTCCACGGCCCGCAGTCGGTGCTGACGGGCACCCCGAAGGTTGTGGCGCGAACGATAGATGTCGGCCATAAGTTCATGAATCCGCGCTGAAAACACTGTATCGTTTGCGCCTTCGGCATAATCAAGCAAAGGGAGCAGTTCGTTCAATGCCGATTCAACGCTGTCGTTTAGAAAAAGACGTTCCGCATTGTCAAACCGCGTATGAGCCATCTGCGGATCCGAAATTTCACGACGTCCGCAGGCAAACGCCAGTAAAAGGATAAGGAAGACGGGGAGGATTTTACCTCCCGCCTTCCTCAGAATGCGTCTATAACTTTCCGTCAGCACCATGTATTCCGGTTATTTCCAGATTATTTTGCGACCGGAACGGACATAAATTGTGTTCGGCTGCGGATTCATCACGAGGCGTCCGTTCAAATCGTAAAGCGGTTCGGCACCCGTATCCGCGACAGATATGGCTTCAACACCCGAGGTGTTGTCTATCGCCATGCTTTGGCGTTTGTTCGTACGGTCGTCAAGTATGCTGCTTACCGTTCCTTCGGGTATTACAAAGTAATAGCCGGTATTGTCTTTCATTTCGAAGCCACCGAAATCAGCGCATAGGTTAAAGCAATTTATACTGGTGTCGAGCCATGCCGGAGCTTTTTTCACAAGCACATCAACGAGCACATCGGCATCAGATTCCTGTCTGAGCTCATAAAGCTCCACATAGGCGTCGGCACTGACTTCGATTGGTTCGTCATAGCGGAACCATACCTTGTCGAGTACTTTTGAATGGTCGGTATACAGACTGCACCAACTGAACTGTAGCGGTCCGGGTTCAGGTGCTTCGGAGCCTCCGGTAAATTCAATGCGCACCTCGCGGTTGAAGATATCGTCGCGGTATTCCGACACCACACTCTTGGCAGGAAGGACCAAAGTGTAGAGCGCACCTTTGTCGAAGCGCTTGTTTTCTCCAAATTCGGCATAAGCCTGACCCAAATCCCAATCCCAAGTGACGTATGCCGGATAGGTTCCTTCAAGTTCTCCGTTACGGTAGAGCTTCCATTGCGGGTCGCATACGCTGCGCGTCTCGGTCCACCAATAGACACAAACACTCGAAGCACTGTTTATCATAGTGTCGGAAGATGGCTTTTCCACTTCCACTCCGCCTATATTAATGTAGGGTCGGATGTCACCCAGATCGGCAGGTACAGTAAACTGTACTGAAATCTCATCGTTACATATGTCGGATTCCCCCATGCGGATTATGGCCCCCGGTTCTACAACGACTGTATAATCCTTACCCAATGGAAGCAGGAATTTGTCGAAGAAAAATACAACACGGCCCTGCGTGCGCTTTGATCCGACGTAATTGTCTGACTGCGCTCCCTCGCTTTCGATAACGATATCGCCATTACCATCCTTTATATATGCCTTATGGGAATGGCCCAAAGCCACGGCTCCATCAAAATAGAAGTCTACAAACTCAAGAGGGTGTACGAAAGGACGGTCGCCGATCGAACAGGACTCAGGCACAATTTTATCCGCACCCATCAAAGGAAGAGCAGACAGAAGCAACAAAGTTGCAAATGCGTTAAGGTGTTTCATCAGATACAGCTTTAAAATGATGAATAAATTAAAAAGAGGCGATATAGCGTGTCATTCCGTAAGAGTTAGCAGAATCTCCACATCGCTCTGATCGGGCGGCGTGATGTGAATGTCATAATCGCCCGGCATATCGCCTATGTATACCGGCAGTCGTTCGGTCGAACTTACGTTGTAGACCAGCGGCAGCTTGCCGGCAGGAGTGCGTATCTCTACATTCATCAATCCGGGTTCGCCATCGCACCATATGGTGAGAGTACCATCGGCGTAGATGCAATGCACATCAACCGAGTTCCCTTCGCATACGAACCCCGGGCGGAAGCGACGTGAATTTATGGGGATATCGACCGATGAGGTGCTGCGCCGGGAAACGCTCGTACGCTGCGTTTTCGGAGCGGCCTTCTTCGGGTCTTCATTCTCCAGAATAATGATTCGCCCATCACCTCTCACTGAATCGGGGGCGCAAACGCCGGACAATGGCATAGTCTGCGGGTGCGACGTTAGAACCGAGATTATATATAGTAGAGAAATGCTCATGCCGTATCAGTTTCATATTGCAAATATAGACATAGGATACCTCTAATCCAAATCAATGACAAGTTAAGTAGAGGATTTATATCTTAAACATTTTCACCATTTTAACATGATGTTAGTAAAATAGCGGGTATTCCTAACACCTTTCCCCTGTGTAAACCTGTGTTGTTAGGATGAGGATGTGCTAAAAATACGATTTATAAAACAATGCAAATATATGTTAATTTATATTAATTCAAATATATTGTCCCGTTTTCAGAATGAAGTGATTTAACTTCCATTCACACGAAGAGGATTTTTGGCTACCACTTCAGTCTGAATGCGTATGGAATGCCTGCCGGTGTTTTGACATGCACGATGTATATTCCGCTTCCCAATCCTGTGTCAATCTTTTCAGACACTCCCTCCGCAGTAAAAAGGAGCTTCCCGTCTATTGCATAGATAGTGATGTCTGACCATCCGTCAACCAGAAGCGAACCGTTGCCGAGGGCTTTTACCGATGGTTTGGGTTCGATAGAGATGGAATTAGCAGACGCGTTCATATTTGTGCCGAACAGATAGCTATACCCGAATGGGCAACCGGGACCGGCATCCCAATAATTGTATGTGGAAGTTGAAAAAAGACTCATGTCAGGAGTGCAAGTTGGCTTGCCTGATATGACTCTCTTTCCATCCTGTGCATAGAGACCCGGCATCTCATGGGTCCAGTTTTCTATCAGCCAAGCGCCCAATGGCTCATTGAGGTCCCGGATATAATTTTCAAACGCGACAAAGCGTCCGGTTACTGCAGACGCTATATATGCCCTGGTTAAACCGTCATTAAGAGAATAGGCCAACACGCTGCCGTCATCGGCCATCTGGCTGGCGCAATATCCTGGTCCCATGTCGGTAACGGTGTATTTACCTTCCGCATCGCGTACAAAAAGGCATGGCTGCATCTCGATCTTGGTGTCATATGCGTTTTTTGAGTTTCTCACAACGACTCTCCGTGTCGAGACAAATTGTGAAGCGTCAGAATTCATGAACAGATTGTTGAATGTGAAGACCCGTACGTCATCGTCAGCCATCTGCCGGGCAAAGAAACGCATCCATTCGCTGACCTTTTTGTTATGCCGGGTGGCAAGCGCACTATAACTTGCTGCGGATTCTACAAAATCAGCTAACTGCGAGGCTGTCATATGTGCCGAATAATCGGGTTCAGTGTCAGTGTAACGGTCGTCCTGCTCCCATTCCCATATCTCTCTTAAATATTTATCACGTTCTTCATCCGACATGTAATCCTCAGGAGAGGGAGGGGCACCTATATCCTCGGGCCATTCCGGATAAGCCACCTGTTCAGGATTGCATAGTTCCTCTCCGAGATAGTCATAGCTCCAGGTGCCGTTATTGTCGCATGTGTAGACTATCGGAGCTATACCGAGACCGGAATAATCATATACTTGCCCTAACACGGTGTTACCATCATCTGAGACACATAACGCCGACACATAGTTGGGAACACGACCCGTGAAATCTTTTACCGGATAGGGAAGCTTCTCAGGTTGGTTGTATCCTCCTCCGGCATTGCGACGCCATATCACAGGTACAGCTCTTACATGGCCCGCATACCCGTTGTCATATGCCGGTTCCGCCACGCCGCAGATTATGGAGCCGTCGGAATTGATGCCGTAAGCCACACAGGCCCCATCCGAACATGGCGCAGGAAGCTGACGCCATTCCCCCTTTTCCCAATATGAGGCCGTTCCATTTAACGACACACTCCCCACAAGCACACCTGTGGAAGAAAAAGCCGCGCCACTTCCCACACTGAAATAATGATTGTCTCCTTCCGGGACGTAGCGCCAGCTTTCCCCGGTTTGAAGATCGAAGATAGTCAATATGCCCCCACACGATGATACGCAGTAGCGTCCGTCGGGCGAGAGCGTTTCAATCATGGCGCAAGGAACAGAAAGCGCATGATCTTCAAGTACAATTCCATCGGGACTGATCGGTGTAAAACTGCCCGATGCCATTATGGAGTGAGACATTATCACTATAGAAGTCAAAAGCATTCTCATAATCAATTCAATGAACAATTCAATGAACAATTCACTTCGCTAATATAATAAAATAAGCCAACATCAACAAAGCCACGCCACACACGACTCGGAATTTTTTGAGGAGCGTTTGATGCGGTTGTCAGGATTTATTCATGAATCGATTTGGTATTGGGAAAATTAATTATTAACTTTGCATGCAGATTCAGAGAGAACGGAGTCACTATCCTGTTCTCGGGTGATTAGATTGCACAAGTCAAAAATGAGGAAAGAAAAACAAATAGTTTTCCGCCACCACCTTATAGTAAATCAGGGTGTGGAATCCTCTATTTTCCCCGACTGTTTGAATCAATCGTTTTTTAAGATGATATAGAAGGCAACCCCTTTTCCCGGGGCTGCCTTTTTTGTATATCCGTTATAATATGAGCGAACAGCAACCAATATCGATACGCAACGCCAAGATCCTTGACGGCGGGAATCTTATCACCGCCGATATCCTGACTCAAGAGGGGATAATAAAGGAAATAGGCAAAAACATCGATATTCCGGCCGACACAAAGGTCGTGGAGGCCGACAATCTTCTGGCTACCTACGGACTCGCGGACGTACACGTTCATTTGCGTGAACCGGGGAACCCGGAAAAAGAGACTATCGCAACCGGCACTGAGGCTGCCGCCGCGGGGGGGTACACCACAGTCTGCGCGATGCCCAATCTTTCGCCGGCTCCCGATACGATAGATAATCTTGAATATCAGCTCGACATTATAAAACGCGATGCCGTCGTCGATGTAAGACCCTATGCCACCATTACAATAGGAAGGAAGGGCAGGGCGGTTACCGACATAGAGAGGTTGGCACCGTTTTGCTGTGGTTTTACCGACGATGGCAGCGGCGTGCAGGACGACGGTATAATGCGCGAGGCAATGGCACGCGTGGCCGAAGCCGACAGCATTCTCGCGGCCCATTGCGAAGTCAATTCCCTGCTCCGGAACGGATATATCCACGACGGGGAGTATGCCCGGGTCAACGGACACCGGGGAATATGTTCCGAAAGCGAGTGGAAACAGATAGAACGCGATATAAGACTGGCCTCCGACACCGGATGCCGTTACCACGTGTGCCATATCTCCACACGCGAGAGTGTCGAGATTATCCGCGATGCCAAGAAAGATGGAGTGTCGGTAACATGCGAGACCGGCCCGCATTATCTTACATTCTGCGACAGGGACCTGCAGGAATCCGGACGTTTCAAGATGAATCCTCCTATAAGAGGAGTCCGGGACCGCGAGGAGCTGCTCTCCGGTATCGCAGACGGCACGATAGATGTAATCGCCACAGACCATGCCCCGCACACAGCCGAGGAAAAGAGCCGCGGCCTTGAACGGAGTCTCATGGGAGTGGTCGGTCTCGAAACAGCTTTCGGAGCCTCGTATACCGCCCTTGTAAAGAGCGGCGTGATATCCCTGGCAAGACTCGTCGAACTTCTCGACACCGCACCAAGACGCATATTCCGTCTCGGAGGTTCGCTCCGGGTCGGAGAAAGGGCCGATATCGCTCTCTTCGACCTCAGTACCAGATGGCGCGTAGACCCGAGCCGATTCCGCAGCAAAGGCAAATCCACACCCTTCGAGGGAATGGAGCTGACCGGCCTACCGGTGATGACCATCTACAAGGGGGACATTGTAACTAAAAAAATCTAACCTGACATATGGAAAAGAAACCCGATGTGAAACTTGTTCTGGAGAACGGACTCCAGTTTCCCGGCTACAGTTGCGGCGCCAAGCGCGAGGTGGTCGGTGAAATCGTGTTCAACACTTCCATGGTAGGATATCAGGAAATCCTATCAGACAGATCGTATACCGACCAGATCGTAGTGATGACCTATCCGTTGATAGGCAATTACGGTGTTACCGACGAGGATTATGAATCCAAATCACCTGCGCTGAGCGGAATGATAGTCAGGGAATGCTGCGACACTCCGTCAAACTTCCGCTATACCAAAACCATAACCGAGGTATTCGAGGAAAGCGGCATACCCTGCGTATCCGGAATAGATACAAGAATGCTCACCCGGGTCATACGCGAGGCCGGATGTATGCGTTGCGCCATAGTCGATGCCGGGCGCCCTGTCGACGAAGCGCTCGCCATGATAAAGGATACCCCCGCCGACCCCAAGGTGGTGAAAAGGGTAAGCTGCAAGAAACGCTGGTTCTCACGCACTCCCAATCACCGTTTCAATGTCGTGGCCATAGACTGCGGTATCAAATACAACATAATCCGTTCGCTGAACGCACGAGGATGCAATGTAACTATCGTGCCCTTCGACACCACGGCCGAAGAGATCCTGACTTTCAACCCGGACGGAATATTCATCTCCAACGGCCCCGGAGACCCGACCGACGTGCCGGAGGTAGCAGAGACCATAAAGAAACTTAGAGGTAAACTTCCCATATTCGGCATCTGCCTCGGCCATCAGCTTATATCGCTCGCTTACGGCGGCAAAAGCTTCAAGCTTAAATTCGGACACCGCGGCGGCAACCATCCTGTAAAGAATCTGCTGAACGGCAAACTGGAAATAACCAGCCAGAACCATAACTACGCCATAGATGCGGAATCGCTCAAGGATACACGCCTGGAAGTAACCCATCTCAACATACTCGACAACACTGTAGAGGGCGTGCGTTGCGTGGACGACCGCATTTTCTCGGTGCAATACCACCCCGAAAGCGCTCCCGGTCCGCAAGACAGTTCTTATCTTTTCGACAATTTCATTAAACTGATGGAGGAACACACAAATGCCTAAGAGAACAGACATAAAGAAAGTGATGGTGATCGGGTCCGGACCCATCGTCATCGGACAGGGGGCTGAATTCGACTATGCCGGAACTCAGGCATGCATCGCCCTGAAAGAAGAGGGATATGAAGTAATTCTCGTGAACTCCAATCCCGCCACCATAATGACCGACACACATATAGCCGACAAGGTCTATATGGAACCTCTGAAGCTTGAATATGTGGCCAAGATAATCAGATCGGAACGTCCCGACGCCATTCTTCCGGGCCTCGGCGGACAGACCGGCCTTAACCTGGCCGTCCAGCTGGCCAAGAAGGGTATTCTCGATGAATGCAACGTAGAGATACTCGGCACATCCTTCAAAAGCATAGAGCAGGCGGAAGACCGCGAACTCTTCAAGGAACTCTGCATAGATCTGGGAGAGCCGGTGCTCCCCTCCGAGATTGTAAACACGGTGGAAGAGGGTGTGAAAGTGGCCGAACGTATCGGCTATCCGCTCGTACTGCGTCCCGCCTTCACCTTGGGAGGCACAGGCGGCGGTTTCGTGAACAACGAGGAGGAGCTTCGCGAGCTTATGCGCAACGCCCTGATTCTCTCGCCCGTAAGTCAGGTGCTGGTAGAGAAGAGCATAAAGGGTTACAAGGAGGTTGAATATGAGGTGATGCGCGATGCCAACGACACCGCCATTACCATCTGCAACATGGAGAATGTCGACCCTGTCGGCATCCATACGGGCGACTCCATAGTGGTGGCTCCGAGTCAGACACTTACCAACAAGGAGTATCAGATGCTCCGCGATTCAGCACTCAAGATCATACGCGCGCTCAAGATAGAGGGAGGTTGCAACGTGCAGTTCGCCCTCGACCCTCTTTCTTTCAAGTATTACATAATCGAGGTCAATCCGCGTGTGTCCCGTTCGTCGGCTCTCGCTTCGAAAGCATCCGGATATCCGATAGCCCGTGTCAGCGCGAAAATCGCGGTCGGCATGCATCTCGACGAGATTCCCATCGCCAACACCCCGGCCTGTTTCGAGCCTTCTCTCGACTATGTGGTTACCAAGATAGCCCGTTTCCCGTTCGACAAATTCTCGGAAGCCTCCAACGAGCTGGGTACCCAGATGAAAGCCACCGGCGAGGTGATGAGCGTAGGCCGCACTTTCGAGGAGAGCCTTCTCAAGGCCGTACGTTCTCTGGAAACAGGCGTTTGTCATATCTACAACCATAAGTTCGATGGCAAGGAGGTGGCGGAACTTCTTGAATACATAAAACTCGGAACCGACGACCGTATATACGCTATAGCCCAGCTGCTGAGACTCGGCATAGACCTGTCGCTTATCTATGACCGTACGAAAATAGATATGTTCTTCCTGGAGAAACTGCGTAAGATCGTAGACCAGGAGAAAGAACTCAAATCCCTGAAGGGCGACCTTCAGGCTCTCCGCCGGGCCAAACAGACCGGATTTTCCGACAAGTATATAGGTATGCTCTGGGGGATGACCGAAGACGGGATATACACCTTGCGCATGGAGAACGGCATAGTTCCGGTCTATAAGATGATAGACACCTGCGCCTCGGAATTCAGCTCGTATGTTCCATATTTCTATTCCACATACGAGGAACCCTCTGCCGAATGCCGCCCCGAAAATGAATCGATAGTCTCAGACCGCAAAAAGATAATCGTTCTCGGCTCGGGTCCCATACGTATAGGGCAGGGTGTGGAATTCGACTATTCCACCGTACATGCCATCTGGGCCATACGCGACGCCGGATATGAGGCTATAGTGATAAACAACAACCCCGAGACCGTCTCCACCGACTACTCGATATCCGACAAACTCTATTTCGAGCCCTTGTCGCTTGAAGATGTGATGAACATCATCAATCTTGAAAAGCCCGAAGGTGTGGTAGTGTCGCTCGGCGGACAGACGGCGATCAATCTTGCGGAACGTCTTGAGAAAAGAGGAGTGCGCATAGTGGGCACAAGTTTCGAGAACATAAACAAGGCGGAAGACCGTAAAGAGTTCGAACGGATAATGCGTGAGGTGGGCATCCCTCAGCCGGAAGCCGAGGCTGTAACCGACATAGAAGCCGGTGTACGCGCAGCCGCCAGGATAGGATACCCGGTGCTCGTGCGCCCCAGCTTCGTCCTCGGTGGCCGGGCCATGCAAATCGTGGGAAACGAGCAGGCATTGCGCCACTATCTGCATAATGCCGTGGAGGTCAACGAAGACTCTCCTGTGCTTGTCGACAAGTACATACAGGGCAAGGAGTTGGAAGTAGATGCGGTTTGCGACGGCGAGAATGTGTTTATTCCGGGCATCATGGAGCACGTGGAGCGCACCGGCATACACTCGGGCGACTCCATAAGCGTCTATCCCACATTCAGCGTATCGCAGAAAGTGAAAGACACTATCGTGGACTACACCGTGAAACTCGGACGCGCCATAGGTATCGTAGGTCTCTACAACATACAATTCATCGTGGATGAACATGACAAGGTGTTCGTAATCGAGGTCAACCCGCGCTCGTCGCGTACCGTACCGTTCCTCTCCAAGTCTGCCGGAGTTCCCCTCGCGAAACTCGGGGCCATGGTTATTCTCGGCCATTCGCTGCCGAGCCTCGGCGTAAAAGATGTGATAGCCCCCGAACGCAAACGCCACTATGTGAAGACCCCTGCTTTCTCTTTCGCGAAAATCAAGGGTGTGGATTCCTATCTCTCTCCCGAGATGAAATCAACCGGAGAGGCCATCGGATACGACGACACGCTGAACCGCGCCCTATACAAGTCTCTGCAGGCTTCGGGACTGCAGGTAGTGAACTACGGTACCATATTCTGCACCATAGCCGATGCCGACAAAGAGCGGGCTCTTCCTCTGGTAAAGAGATTCTACAATCTCGGTTTCAACATCGAAGCCACAGGAGGCACAGCCCGATTCCTCAAGGAACACGGCATACGCACAAGAGCCCTCAAGAAGATAAGCGAGGGGAGCAATGACATATACGACTCCCTGAGACAGGGACACGTAAGTTATGTCATAAACACCATAGACATAAACCAGCACAACACCCGTCTTGACGGATACGGAATACGTCGTGCCGCCATAGAGAACAATGTAACCATCTTCACATCTCTCGAGACCGTTCAGGTTGTTCTCGACGTGCTGGAAGAGATTACATTCAAGGTTTCAACAATCGATGCCGAAGACTGATGAACCGTAGCAAATTCAAGATACTTGACAATACAGCCCTCACTGCCGATGTATTCCGTATGAGACTGGAGGGCGACACCTCGGCCATAACCATGCCCGGACAGTTCGTGGAAATCGAACTGCCGGGACGTTTCCTGCGTCGGCCTATTTCAGTATGCGATGTGGCTCCCGGAGTTCTCACTCTTGTCTACAAGACCGTAGGCGTGGGAACGGCTGAAATGGCGGCTATGGATAAAGGAACTGAACTTGACCTGCTCTGCGGACTCGGACATGGCTTCTCGGTAGACCCGGCGAGAAAGAGGCCCGTGCTCATAGGAGGCGGAGTAGGGGTGCCTCCTCTTTTCAACCTGGCCAAATGCTGGATCGAAGCGGGAGTTAAGCCTCTGGTGGCACTCGGATTCAACAAGAGTTCCGAGATTATGCTCGCTTCCGATTTCCTGCGACTCGGTCTTGATGTGGCGATAGCCACTGTAGACGGCTCTGAGGGTACTAAAGGATTTGTAACCGATGCGGTGGCCACCTTTGAGGAAGCTCCCGATTTCTTTCAGGCCTGCGGTCCGCTCCCCATGTTGAAGGCCATTTCTTCATCATTCCCTGAAATGGAAGGTGAGTTCAGCCTCGAAGAGAGGATGGGATGCGGTTTTGGCGCATGTATGGGCTGCACCATTCATACCACGGAAGGTCCGGCCCGCGTCTGCACCGAGGGTCCGGTATTCTCAAATACTTTAATCGATTGGAACCGGATATGAACATACAGAACAATAGGAGCGTCCCGGAAGTGGACCTGTCGGTAGAGCTGGCCGGACTGCGGCTCGACAACCCGGTGATACCCGCAAGCGGAACATTCGGCTTCGGAGCGGAGTTCGCCAAATGGTATGATCTCGATATACTCGGCTCCATTTCGGTAAAAGGCACCACGCGCGAACCACGCTTCGGCAATCCTACTCCGCGCATAGCGGAATGCCCCTCCGGACTGATAAACAGCGTCGGCCTGCAGAATCCGGGCATAGACCACGTGCTCTCCCACGAGCTTCCGGAACTGGCCGGACGGTACCACAAGCCGATAATAGCCAACATAAGCGGATTTTCAGTCGATGAATTCCGCGAATGTTGCCTTAAAGTCAACGATGCGCCTAACGTCGGGATAATAGAAGTGAATGTATCATGCCCGAATGTACATAACGGAGGCATGGCGTTCGGTACTTCAGCCAAAGCGGCAGCCGAGGTTACCGAAGCTGTAAAGAAAGTTACCACCAAGCCGGTGTTTGTGAAGCTCAGTCCCAATGTTACGGATATAGTAGAGATAGCGCGGGCTTGCGAAGACAGTGGCGCGGATGGGCTGACACTTATAAATACCATGCTCGGCATGCGCATAGACATCCATCGCCGTCGGCCTGTCATAGCCAACCGTATGGGAGGCTTTTCGGGACCGGCGATTTTCCCGGTGGCTCTGCGTATGGTGTATCAGGTTACGGGAGCGTGCTCCATACCCG
Source organism: uncultured bacterium (assembly GCA_905214715.1). Lineage (GTDB taxonomy): Bacteria > Bacteroidota > Bacteroidia > Bacteroidales > Muribaculaceae > Lepagella. Next base: position 36,295 of record CAJMMT010000007.1, read on the forward strand.
TTATAGGGTGCGGAGGCGTGGCTTCGGCCGAAGATGTCATAGAGATGATGATGGCCGGAGCAAAGGCCGTACAGGTAGGAGCCGAGAATCTCCGCGACCCGTACGCCTGCAAAAGAATTATAGAACAACTGCCCGATGTGATGCGAGCCATAGGCATCGACTCGCTCAACAGCATCCCACGGGTAGACTAATTACTTAAGAAAAAAATGGCAAAAGACGTTATAATCGCACTCGATTTCGGCACTCCCGAAGAGGCGCTCCGTTTCCTTGACAATTTCAAGGAAGAGAAACCATACGTTAAGGTCGGCATGGAACTTTTCTACGCCGCCGGTCCCGAGATAGTACGCGAGATAAAGAAACGCGGTCATAAGATTTTCCTTGATCTCAAACTGCACGATATACCCAATACGGTAAAAAGCGCCATGAAGGTACTGTCGAAACTTGATGTCGATATGACGAACCTACATGCCGCCGGCACTGTCGAGATGATGAAAGCGGCTCTCGAGGGCCTGACACGCCCCGACGGTACAAGACCGCTTCTGTTGGCCGTTACGCAACTGACCTCCACATCAGAAGAGAGGATGCAGCGCGACCTGCTTATAGAACACAGCATCGAAGAGACAATCGTGCATTATGCCAACAACGCCAAACTTGCGGGCCTCGACGGCGTGGTCTGCTCTCCGGCTGAGGCAGGGCTCGTGAAAGAGGGATGCGGCAAGGATTTCATGACCGTTACTCCGGGCGTTAGATTTGCGGAACTAAACCCCGACGGTACCGAAAAACTGGCCGATGTCGGAGACCAGGTGCGTGTCACTACCCCGGCCCGTGCCCGACAGATAGGATCGGACTTCATAGTCATGGGGCGCCCCATAACGAAAGCCGCCGACCCGGTAGAGGCATACCGCCGCGCCATAAAAGAGTTTCTCGGCGAATGATTTGCCGGATAACGAATTTTAAAGTACATTTGCGAAACAGAACAGCCAAGACTGGTCTGCAGCACAGCAATCAATAGAAATGAAACATCTTATAGACCCTACCGACCTCTCGCCTCAGGAAACGGAAGAAATCCTGTCGCTCGCAATCGACATCATAGCCGATCCCAAGAAATATTCCGAAACATGCAAAGGTAAAAAGCTGGCGACCCTTTTCTATGAGCCCAGTACCCGTACACGCCTCAGTTTCACATCGGCGATGATGGAGCTGGGAGGCAATGTGCTCGGCTTCGCCGATGCCAACAGTTCTTCGGTAAGCAAAGGAGAGACAGTCGAGGATACGGTAAGGGTGGTAAGCTGCTTCGCCGACATCATAGCCATGCGCCATCATATCGAGGGAGCGCAACTCGATGCGGCCGAGGTCTCCCCGGTGCCCATCATCAACGCGGGCGACGGAAGTCATGCCCATCCCACTCAGACTCTCACCGACCTGCTTACCATAAAGCGGGAACTCGGGCACCTCGACAATATCACCATAGGGTTCTGCGGCGACTTGAAATTCGGCCGTACGGTCCACTCGCTCATAAAGGCCCTTTCGCGCTATCCCGGCACCAAGGTGGTGCTGATAGCTCCCGAAGAGCTGCGCCTCCCCGATTATATCAAGCAGGATGTATGTATTTCACGCGGAATACCTTTCAAAGAGGTGTCGACTATAGAGGAGGCAATGCCTGAACTCGACGTGCTCTACATGACCCGCGTACAGAAAGAACGCTTTCTCGACGAAGAGGAGTTCGACCGGGTGAAAGACTGCTTCGTACTTGATTGCAACCGCATGGCAATGGGCAAGGAGAAGATGTGCGTGCTCCACCCGCTGCCACGTGTCAACGAGATACTCAAAGAGGTGGATGCCGACCCGCGCGCCGCTTACTTCCGTCAGGTACTCAACGGCAAATATGTGCGCATGGCGCTCATTACCAAACTTCTCGAGTGGAAAGACGACCCAGCCCATACGATGCCGTCGCGATATTCGGAAGTTCTGCCCCAGAGCCGGTTGAAGTGCCATAACCCCAAATGTATCTCCAACAACGAGGAAGTCGCTCCCAAGATTCATGTGAACGAGAGGGGAGTGGCCCGTTGTCTCTATTGTGATTCCAAGGCACGTTGACAGTTATGGCAGACACCATCGTCTCATACCGTAAGGTACAGGTAGAAAGGGCAGACCGCATAGTGCTCAAGGATGTGGACCTCGAAATAGAAAAGGGACGCATGTACTATCTTGTCGGAAGAGTAGGCAGCGGCAAGAGTTCGCTGATGAAGACAATGTATGGAGACGTGCCCGTTACCACCGGCGAGGAAGCCCGCATAATGGACTTCGACCTGATAGGCCTGAAACGCAAGCAGATTCCGTTTCTGCGTCGCCGTATAGGCATCGTGTTTCAGGATTTCCAGTTGTTGCAGGACCGTTCGGTGCTCGGCAACCTGGAGTTTGTGTTGAGGGCGACAGGGTGGAAGTCGAAAGAAGCCATGCGCGAGCGCATGGACGAGGTTCTCGCCGACGTAGGTATGGCCCATAAAAGCTACAAAATGCCTCACGAACTGAGCGGCGGCGAACAGCAACGTATAGTCATAGCCCGCGCTTTGCTCAACAAACCGGACCTGATCCTTGCCGATGAGCCGACCGGAAACCTTGACCCGCAGACCGGACTTACCATAGCCTCTTTGCTTTACGACCTGGCATCAGAGGGTAAAACCATACTCATGGCCACCCACAATCTGCAGCTTACCGAAGATTTTCCCGGCACTATTTTCGAGTGCCACGACAAGTCGGTGGTCATACGCTGATAAAAAAGAGCCCCGACGGCTCCAAATTTTATATCAAGGCTCTCTGAACCGAAAAAAATCATTATATTTGTGGCAGAAAGGAATCACACTCCTTTCTGCCTATTGTTTTTATATATTCTTCCCTGACATCATGGTATTTCCGACACCTTAACCGGAAATGACAACGAATCGAAACACACTTACCCTCCTCCCGACAGGGAAGATAACTGAATCGAGACAAAACCTTATTTCATAACACGCTATTAAATTATGGCAGACAAAAAAGAAAAGTTGTTTGATATGTTTCCGCCAGTAACCACCGAAGAGTGGATGGCGAAAATCACTGCCGATCTGAAAGGCGCCGACTTCTCGAAAAAACTCGTCTGGAGAACCAACGAAGGTTTCGAAGTTCAGCCTTTCTACCGCAAGGAAGACCTTAAAGGCCTTAATACCATTGGCACTCTGCCCGGACAGTTCCCTTATGTACGCGGTACACGCGACAACAATGACTGGCTTATCCGCCAGGCTATCCAGGGCGAAACTCCCGAGGAAGTAAACAAAAACGCTATCCACGCGCTTGACCGTGGCGTGGAGTCGCTCGGCATCTGCATGTGCGACAGCAAGCCTTCCGACCTGGCTGTAATCCTCAAAGACATCGACCTCAAGAAAGTGGAGGTCAACATTTCCTGCTGCCCGGGCAAAGCCGTTGAGGTTGCCAAGGCGTTGGTAGAATGCATCAAGAATGCCGGAGCTGCCGATGTTTTCCGCGGAGCTATCGACTTCGACCCCTTCAAACGTCTTCTGAAGCGCGGTCTCGAGTTCCCCAAGGATCTCACGGCAACAGCTCTCGAAGTATACGAAACCGTCAAGGAAGTAAAAGGTCTGCGTTGCTTTGCAGTAGACAGCTACATGCTCAATAACGCCGGCGCATACATCACCCAGGAACTCGGTATCGCTCTCGCATGGGGCGCCGAATGGATGACCGTCATGACCGAGGCCGGACTCAAGCCCTGCGAGGTTGCGGAACGCATCAAGTTCAACATGGGCATCGGCTCCAACTATTTCATGGAGCTGGCCAAGTTCCGCGCCGGACGCATGCTCTGGGCTGAAATCGTCAAGGCTTACGGCGCTCCCGAAGAGTGCTGCAAGATGTGGGTTCACGCATCTACAAGCCGCTTCAACATGACAATCTTCGACGCTCATGTGAATCTGCTCCGCTCCATGACCGAAACCATGAGCGCCGCTCTCGCAGGTGTAGACTCCATCGAGACTCTTCCCTTCGACCTCTGCTTCAAGCAGCCCGATGAATTCAGCGAGCGCATAGCACGCAACCAGCAGGTTCTGCTCCGCGAGGAATCTCACCTCAACAAGGTTGTGGACCCCGCCGGCGGTTCCTATTATATAGAGACTCTTACTTCTTCTATCGCCAACGTGGCATGGAAGATATTCAACGAAATAGAAGAAAAAGGCGGCTTCCTCAGCGAGCTGAAGAATGGCGGTATCCAGGGCAAGGTAAACGAAAGCGGCGTAAAACGCCATGTAGATGTTGCCCGCCGCAAGGAGATACTGCTCGGAACCAACCAGTATCCCAACTTCAACGAGATGGCTCTCGACAAGATTCAGAACGAGGGATGCAGCTGCGGTTGCGGTTGCGAGAAGCCTGAAGACGGAGCGGTAGAGGCTCTCAACTTCGACCGTGCCGCAAGCCAGTTCGAGGCTCTGCGTCTCGACACCGAAAGAGCGGCCAACCGTCCGAAAGTGTTCATGCTGACCATAGGCAACCTGGCCATGCGTCTGGCACGCGCCCAGTTCTCCGCTAACTTCTTCGGCTGCGCCGGATACGAGATTATCGACAACATCGGTTTCGAGACTGTAAAAGAGGGCGTGGATGCCGCCGTCAAGGCCGGTGCCGACGTGGTGGTGCTCTGCTCAAGCGATGACGAGTACGCTACATTCGCTCCCGAGGCTTTCAAGGAACTCAACGGCCGCGCACAGTTTGTGGTTGCCGGAGCTCCCGCCTGCATGGACGAACTCAAAGCACAGGGCATAGAAGACTTCATCCATGTCCGCGTCAACGTTCTTGACACCCTGGTTAAGTTCAACGCCAAACTTCTGAAATAAGCCATGAGACCCAATTTCAAAGATATAGATATAACGAAAGTTGTAGCTCCCGCAACCGCCGCCGAGGCACCCAAAGGGGAGGAATGGCTTACCGCGGAGCTTATCCCGGTAAAACCAGTTTACACCGAGAAAGACCTTGAAGGTCTGGAACACCTGGACTATGTGGCCGGTATTCCTCCCTTCCTGCGCGGTCCTTACAGCGGCATGTATCCCATGCGTCCCTGGACCATCCGCCAGTATGCAGGTTTCTCGACCGCTGCCGAATCGAATGCATTCTATCGTCGTAACCTCGCTTCAGGCCAGAAGGGTCTGTCGGTCGCTTTCGACCTTCCCACCCACCGCGGCTATGACGCCGACCACGAGCGCGTGGTAGGCGATGTCGGCAAAGCCGGTGTGTCTATCTGCTCTATTGAGGACATGAAGGTTCTGTTCGACGGTATACCTTTGGGCAAGATGTCGGTTTCCATGACCATGAACGGAGCCGTTCTTCCGGTACTGGCATTCTACATCAACGCCGGTCTCGAGCAGGGTGTGAAACTCGATGAAATGGCAGGTACCATCCAGAATGATATCCTGAAAGAGTTCATGGTGCGTAACACCTACATATATCCGCCGGCATTCTCGATGAAGATTATCGCCGACATATTCGAATACACATCGAAGAACATGCCCAAGTTCAACTCGATCTCAATCTCCGGCTACCATATGCAGGAGGCCGGCGCTACCGCCGACATCGAGCTCGCTTACACTCTTGCCGACGGTCTCGAATACCTTCGCGCAGGTGTGAACGCAGGCATGAACATCGACTCGTTCGCTCCGCGTCTCTCTTTCTTCTGGGGCATATCCATGAACTACTTCATGGAAATAGCCAAGATGCGTGCGGCCCGTATGCTCTGGGCCCGCATCGTGAAGCAGTTTGACCCGAAGAACCCGAAATCACTGGCCCTGCGTACCCACTGCCAGACCTCGGGATGGTCGCTTACGGAACAGGACCCCTTCAACAACGTAGGCCGTACTTGCGTCGAGGCTATGGGCGCCGTGCTGGGACACACCCAGTCGCTCCACACCAACGCTCTCGACGAGGCTATCGCGCTGCCGACCGACTTCTCGGCCCGTATCGCCCGTAACACCCAGATCTATATCCAGGAAGAGACATACGTTACAAAGCAGGTAGACCCCTGGGGTGGTTCCTACTATGTGGAGGCTCTTACAAACGAGATTGCAGAGAAGGCATGGGCCCATATCCAGGAAATCGAGAAACTCGGCGGCATGGCCAAGGCTATCGAGACCGGTCTGCCGAAGCTCAAGATCGAGGAAGCCGCAGCCCGCACTCAGGCCCGTATCGACTCCGGCAAACAGACCATCGTCGGTATCAACAAATACAGACTTGAACATGAGGATCCGATCGATATCCTCGAGGTAGACAACACCGAAGTCCGCAAAGAGCAGATAGCACGTCTGGAGGACCTCCGCGCAAACCGCGACGAGGCTGCCGTGAAGAAGGCTCTGGCCGACATAACCGAGGCTGTGAAAGACCCGTCGAAGGGCAATCTTCTCGAACTGGCAGTGAAAGCCGCCGGCCTCCGCGCTTCTCTCGGCGAGATTTCCGATGCTTGCGAAGCTGTTGTAGGACGTTATAAAGCTGTAATCAAAACAATCTCAGGCGTGTATTCAAACGAAGAAAAGGGCGATCCCGAATTTGACGAGGCCCGCAAGGTTGTGGCCGAGTTCGCTGAACGCGAAGGCCGTCAGCCACGTATCATGATTGCCAAGATGGGACAGGACGGTCACGACCGTGGTGCCAAGGTCGTAGCCACCGGCTATGCCGACTGTGGATATGACGTGGACATGGGTCCGCTGTTCCAGACTCCGGCCGAAGCCGCCCGTCAGGCTGTGGAGAACGACGTTCATATCCTGGGCGTTTCATCGCTGGCCGCAGGCCACAAGACCCTGATACCCCAGGTTATCGCGGAACTCGAGAAGCTCGGTCGTCCCGACATCCTGGTTACCGCCGGAGGCGTTATCCCGGCTCAGGACTACGACTTCCTGTACAAGGCAGGTGTATCGGCCATCTTCGGCCCCGGCACACGCATTCCCCGTTCAGCTATCGAGATGATCCGTCTGCTGAACGAACAGCGCGCCGAGCAATAACCTACCGGCTCTACCGAGAGCTGAACTGAATATCATTCCGGGGGTAAAACGGGCCTTATGCCGTTTTACCCCCGGCTTTCCCTATCTTTCAAGTCTTTCGCATGCCAAAGGCTTTTTCCCGGTAACCATCCGGTTACAATTCACGTCATGAATCAAAAAACAATGACACCCGATTTTGAAAACAACGACTCTGTAAAACCGAAGAACGAATATTACGTTCTCCGCGATGACAACGATGAGTCTCAATATATACTTCCCGATTCGGAAGAATCCGACACAGATAACGAAAACGGCGACAGCAATAACGGAGACGACAACAATGAAGCCGGCTTCGGAAAATACTGGGGTATTTTCTTCCGCATTCTTATGTCTCCCGTAGAAGGTTGGAAGAAGCTCAAACGTCTGCATTCCACTCCAGAGAAAGTCAATTCCATTCTTCTCTTCCCCTCTCTGGCCCTCGTGGCGATCGCGGGCTTCATCTCATCTCTCTGCTGGAACTCGCTGACGGTACAACAGGCTCTGCCAAAGGCCATAGAGGCGTTCTGCGGATTTTTCTTCGGTTATTTCTGTGTGCTCATACTGGTTAAGCTTCTGTTGCCGAAAGAGGGCCGCGAGGCTTTCGACAAACCTTTCGGCAAGAACTTCGTGGCGGTAGCCATGACCTCGCTGGCTATCTTCGATGTGCTGATATTCGCCTTACCCATGCTGCAGCCTGTGCTCGTGTTCCTCCCTCTGTGGACAATATTCATAATATGCCGTGGGTGCCGTCTGCTCGGAGTGCCTGAAAAAATACAGATTCAAACCAGCACCATACTCAGTGTGTTGACAATTGGAGTACCCTGGGCCATAAGCTGGCTCTTTTCAGTTATCGCACCAATGAATACGCTATGAAACAGTCGCAAGTAAACATAAAGAACCGCCGCGCCACATTCGACTATGAGATCGGCGACACTTATAATGCCGGACTTGTATTGACCGGCACCGAAATAAAGTCGATACGCGCCGGCAAAGCATCGCTGGCCGACTCATATTGCCTGATAGAAAACGGCGAGGTGTGGGTCAAGGGAATGCATATCGCCGAATATTTCTACGGATCGTATAACAATCACGCCACGCGCCGCGACCGCAAGCTCCTTCTGTCAAAAAAGGAGATAGCCAAACTTGTAAAGGCATCGGCCGACCCAGGATACACCATCATCCCTCTCAGGATCTTCATAAACGACCGGGGGTTCGCCAAACTCGCGATAGGTGTCGCACGAGGTAAAAAGCAGTACGACAAGCGCCAGTCGATAAAGGAACGCGAAGACAAGCGCACTCTCGACAGGCTTTACAAACAATAGACATGAGGTCGCTTGAACTACTTGCTCCGGCCGCCAACGCCGATACCGCCATCGAAGCCATACTTCACGGTGCCGATGCCGTATACATAGGTCCACCGAGCCACGGCGCACGCAAAGCCGCGGCCAACTCCATAGACGACATACGCAGGGTAGTGGATTTCGCCCATATTTACCGTGCCAAGGTCTATGTAACCGTAAACACCATCGTATACGACCATGAACTGAAAGAGGTCGAGAAAATGATATGGGATCTCTGGCATGCCGGTGTCGATGCCCTCATAGTTCAGGACATGGGCATTCTGCGTCTGAACATGCCACCGATATCACTCCACGCCTCCACCCAGTGCGATACGCGCACTCCTGAGAAAGCGAGATTTCTGCAGGATGTCGGTTTCTCGCAGATAGTGCTGGCGCGCGAGCTTACGCTGCAGGAGATAAAAGCTATATGCGATGCGGTCGAGGTGCCTGTGGAGTGTTTCGTCCACGGTGCGCTTTGTGTGAGTTATTCGGGTGTGTGCCATGCCAGTCAGGCATGCCGCGGTCGCTCGGCCAACAGGGGAGAGTGCGCCCAGCTGTGCCGTCTGCCGTATCAGCTTACCGACGCCTCAGGCAAACGTATCGGTCAGCGACGCCATCTGCTGTCGCTTAAAGACTTCAACCTGCTCGATTCCCTTGAAGCGCTGATAGAGGCCGGTGTCTCTTCCTTCAAGATTGAAGGAAGATTGAAAGAGACCGGATATGTCAAAAACATCACGGCTGCCTACAGCGAGAGATTGAACCGGATAATAGCCCTCGACGGTTCCCTGCGACGCGGGTCGGTCGGGACGGTGGATTACGGTTTCCTGCCTGACCCCGCTAAGAGTTTCAACCGCGGATTTACCCATTATTTCCTCGATAACCGCAGACCGTCAAGGATTTCGGAGCCGCGCACCCCCAAGTCTTTGGGAGAGTTGATAACCGATGTCTCCGATATTCACACAGGCGACGGCATAAGCTGGTTCGACAGTCATGGCGAATATGTCGGCATGAACGTAAACGCGGTAAACGGTACACGCATAGAAGGTCCGCGAGGATTCCGGATACCGAAAGGTGTGGAAATAAGAAGGACTTCAGACAGGGTATGGAATTCAAGAATGGCCAAAGCTACGGCGACACGAAAAATACCTGTGGAGATAACTCTCGACCGAACCGGGATATCGGCAACCGATGCGAGAGGTGTCTCGGTGCGCGTACCACTGCCTGATACACGCGAGAAGGCGCTGAAGCCTATGAATCCGGAAGGAGTTTTCTCAAAATTGGGCAACACGGTATACAGACTCGCCTCGCTGACCAACGACATGCCGTCGGATATGTTCATACCGGCCTCTGAACTCACCGCGTCTAGAAGGGCGCTTACCTCCGCGCTCGACAAAGCCAATCTCTCCACTCTTCCTTTGGAACTCAGAAGAAAAGAGGATATGTCGGCTATTTTCCCGGAGTCGGAGCTTGATCACCGCCACAATGTGGCAAACAGGCTGGCAGAGGGCTTCTACAGGGAACATGGCGTAAAAAAAATATCCCCTGCCGCCGAATTGCTGACGAAAGGGGAGATGGACGGCTTACAAGTTATGAACACCCGTCATTGCATTTTGCGGGAAATGGGTAAGTGCAAACGCTTCACACCCGCATCGGAACTTCCGGAAGAGCCTTTATTTATCACTTCCGACGGAGTCCGTTTCCGCCTTTCCTTCGACTGCGGCGTTTGCGAGATGAAGCTTTTCAAGGCGTGAATCTCTCGCGATCACATAACGCTCCAGCATGACGGCCAGGGTATCGTTCTCCTGCTCGGTCATTTCGAGGTCCGTATCGGCCCTGTATTTGAAGTTCAGACGTGTGATTTTATTCTCGAAATGCTCCGAGAGACTTGCGACCGCCGCCGAATCGGGAGCCTTGGCAAGACTGTCGGTATAGCTTTTGATGAGGGCGTAGCTTTCGCGAAACAGATCGCCGGCTTCCCGCTCGTTTTGATTATCTCCGGCCGCCGAGCAACCGGCAAGCAATCCCGCCGCGACAATAGCAGCGGGGATATATCCCAGTGTTTTCATTTCTTTGAGGAATTTACAGCTCCTTGCAGTTTATCCTTGAGGTATTGTCCGGTGTACGAAGCGGTGCAGGCCGCAACATCTTCGGGGGTGCCGGCCACCACAAGGTTTCCACCCATCTCGCCGCCTTCCGGACCTATGTCTATAACCCAGTCGGCACATTTTATCATATCCATGTTATGCTCTATTATCACTACCGTATGTCCCTTGTTCACAAGACGGTTCAAGGAATCGAGCAATGTGGATATGTCGTTGAAATGCAACCCGGTGGTGGGCTCGTCGAATATGAACAAGGCATTCTGCATGGAATCTTGCGCAAGGTAGTAGGCGAGTTTCACGCGCTGATTCTCACCACCCGACAAGGTAGATGAGCTTTGGCCGAGTTTCACATAGCCGAGCCCGACATCGTGCAGAGGTTGCAGTCGCTGGAGTATACGGTTCTCTATCAGGCCGGGTTTCTCGCGCAGGAAGTCCATGCACTCGTCTATTGTCATCTCCAGGAAGTCATAGATACTCTTGCCCCGGTACAGAACCTCGAGTACCTCTTTCTTATATCGTTTGCCATGGCAGACATCGCACTCCACCACCATGTCGGCCATAAACTGCATAGGGATGGTGATAGTGCCTTCACCTTTGCATTCCTCACATCGACCGCCCTCGGTGTTGAACGAGAAATAACCGGGAGTGAAATTCATCTGCTTGGCCAGCTGACATGAAGCGAACAACGCCCTTATCTCATCGAAAGCCTTCAGGTAAGTGGCCGGATTGGATCGGGAAGAGGTACCTATCGGATTCTGATCTATGAAAAACACCTCGCCTACCGAACGGATATCTCCGGTCATCTTCCTGTGGGCGCCGGGAGCGTCGCCGCTCTCTCCGAGGGCGCGCCTGAGGCCTTTATAAAGGATCTCACGCACAAGCGTCGACTTACCGGAGCCGCTTACCCCCGTAACGACGGTCATGACCCCCAAAGGGAACCTTACATTTATATCCTTCAGATTGTTCTCGCAGGCCCCCTCGATTTCGATGAACTTCTTCCAGGGACGGCGTTGAGCAGGAACATCTATACGTCGACGGCCGCGCAGATAATCGAGGGTATAACCCCTGGATGCGACGTCCGACTCAAGTGCCTCCTTAAGATTTCCCTGGAACACCAGCTCTCCGCCAAGTCTTCCGGCGTCGGGCCCTATGTCGAGTATCTCGTCGGCAGCCAGCATTATTTCCTCGTCATGCTCTACGACCACAACCGTATTGCCTGTATCCTTCAAGTCTTTCAGGACCTCGATGAGTCGTCCCGTATCGCGGGAATGTAAGCCTATGCTCGGCTCATCGAGAATATAAAGGGAGCCTACCAAGGCCGAACCGAGCGACGTAGCCAGATTTATACGCTGGCTTTCACCACCCGAAAGGGTGGAGGACAAACGGTCGAGAGTCAGGTAGCCGAGACCGACCTTGTTCATGAATCCGAGTCGGTTTCTAATCTCGACCAGCAGACGTTCGGCTATTTTGCTGTCGGTCTCGCCAAGATGCAGCTCTCCGAAAAACTCAGCGAGCTTCATTATCGGCATACGCACAAGTTCCGTGATGCTCTTGCCGCCCACTTTCACATATTCCACATCCGTTCTCAGACGTGACCCGTGGCAAACCGGACACTCGGTCTTGCCACGGTAACGGGCTTTCATCACACGGTATTGAATCTTATATTGATTCTCGTCTACAAAAGCGAAAAAGCCGTTTATCCCTCCCCATTTGGAATTACCGTTCCAAAGGAAATGTTTCTGCGACGGTGTAAGCCGCATATAGGGGGTATGGATGGGGAAATTATGGCGGGGCTCTATGTGAATCAGCTCCTTGAGCCATTCTCCCATCTTTTCGCCACGCCAGCATTGCACAGCCCCCTGATACACGCTCAAAGTCTTGTCGGGCACCACGAGGTCTTCGCTTATGCCGAGCACTTTGCCGAACCCCTCACATTCAGGACACGCACCGTAGGGATTGTTGAAATTGAACATCAGGTCCGACGGTTCGCGGAACTCCATCCCGTCGGCGGAGAATTTGCTGGAGAACCGGTGTTCATGCGCTCCGTCGGTACCCCATACCTTGACTATGCATTCGCCATGACCCTCGAAATAGGCGGTCTCGACGGAATCTGTCAGTCGCGATATCTCATCCTTGTCCGAGGAAACCGAAAGTCTGTCGACAAGAAGGCGCCACCCATCCGGGCCGGCCTCTTTCTGACTCTCGGTAAGTTCCGACATCTCCACGAGCGAACCATCTCTCTCCAGTCGGGAGTAACCCTCCTGCTGAAGCACCGCAAGGTGAGTGGCGAAATCGCGTCCCTCGGGAATATACAGTTCGCTAAGTACCGCCAGTCTTGTACCCTCCCCATAGGAAAGAAGAGTCTTCACTATATCGTCGATACTCTGCCGGCGCACCTCGACACCCGAAACGGGCGAATAAGTCTTTCCTATGCGGGCGAACAGCATACGGAGATAGTCATATATCTCGGTCGCGGTACCAACGGTACTGCGCGGATTGCGAGTGTTGACCTTCTGCTCTATGGCTATGGCCGGTGGCAATCCTTTTATATAATCGCATTCAGGCTTGGCCATACGGCCCAAAAACTGACGCGCGTAGGAGCTGAGGCTCTCGACATAACGACGCTGACCCTCCGCATACAGAGTATCGAAGGCCAACGACGATTTTCCCGATCCGCTGACACCGGTAACCACGGTAAAGGTATTGAGCGGAATGTCGACATCCATTTTCTTGAGATTGTTGACACACGCCCCTTTTACGCTGATATATCTTGTAGAATTGTTTTTCTTCATATCTTCATCCAAAACTATAACAAATTCCGCGCCATCTTTTTCCACAACGCGAAGATTTTGTAATTTTGAATCGGTAAAGTTCTAAAGACTTCCTATTGATTAGTGATATGGAAATACATTTCGCACCGATACAGGGAAATACAGACGCGGCATATAGAAACACCCATGCGGAACTGTTCAAACCTGCCGACTTCTATTATACCCCTTTCATACGCTGGGAGCATGACGGTATACGACCGCGCGACATAAAAGATATTTCAACCGAATCCAATCCGGTGGTAAAACCTATACCTCAGATTATATTCCGCGATGACAAGGAGTTGCGTTCTCTTGTATCGGCGTTATATGAAATGGGCGAAAGGCGCATCGATCTTAACATGGGCTGCCCCTTCCCATTGCAGACCGCGCGCGGACGTGGAGCGGCCCTTGCCGGAAACGCAGATATGGCGCGCGAGGTGGTGCGCATCACACAGGATTATCCCGATGTGGAGTTTTCCGTGAAAATGCGTCTCGGATTCAAGGACCCCGACGAGTGGCGCAATACATTGCCGGTGTTAAACGAGGCGAAACTGCGCCATATAACGCTCCATCCGCGCTTCGCGGCGCAACAGTATGGCGGCGAGCCGGACCTTGACCGCTTCGCCGAGTTCCTGTCGCTTAGCGAGATTCCTGTAATCTACAACGGCGACATAACCGATCTCGGGAAGTATGAGGAGATTGTAAAGCGGTTCCCAGGCATAAAGGGAGTTATGATAGGCAGGGGACTGATAGCGCGTCCGACACTCACCGATGAGATTGCCGAAAGCAAGGAGATGCCTCGCGAGGAGCGTTTGCAGAAGCTGCTGCGCTTCCACCGCTCGCTGCTGAACCATTACCGCGAGATTCTGTGTGGCGACGCACAGATACTCGGCAAGATAAAACCCTTCTGGGAATACTCCGAACAGGAGATAGGCCGCAAGCCCTGGAAAGCCATCCGCAAAGCCGTGAACATGGCCAAATACCAGACCGCCGTCGCCATGATTTCCGATGACCTGTAATCTGGCCGATCCGTCAGTCCTGTTACCGGTAGGAGGTGTTCTTGAAGTTCACCACTTCCATCATTTCACGGAAACGGTCGGTTATGCGGGTTGAGTACTTCTCTTCCATCTGGGCCGACTTCAGATTGGATGTCACTATGGTGAAGAGCTGACGCGAATATCTTTCAAGCAGCAGATCCTTAAGCGGCTCGTGAATCATGCCGTAAACCATAACCTGCGCAGGTTCCTCGCCGAGTTCGTCGATAGCGAGGAGGGGAGTCCTTACCAATTTGGAATATTCATTGCGACCCTCCTCGGTAGTCATCATCCGGGCTATCTCCTTGGCCGTCCTGAACACTATTTCCTTGCGGTTGGAATACCCGCCGGCCTCTTCGGTAATGAACCCCACGAGGTTTATTACCGCGAGAAGCAACGAGGTCTTGCCGTTACCCACATATCCGCGAAGCATAAGTCCCGGCTTACCGTCGCAGTCCACGAGCCAGCGGGCGATGTGCAGGATATGCTCTTTTGTACTGTCGTTGAATATCAGCCGGCGATTGCGATTGGCAACCTCAACCTTGAGCGCAGCATAAATACCGTTGGCGCACTCCTGTTCGGAAATGTCGAGATTAAAACGCCTCTTCGAAATCTTTCTCTGTCCAAGCAACCGCGTCAGTTCCGCGACGTTGCTGAAATTTATCCTGCCGTTTAGCTCCATTGTTGTCATTGCCTGATTGTATACGACTTATTTTCCCATTCTCCGACTGCCGACCGCACATTATTTCGCCTCCGGTTTGTCGGCCTTTAAGAGATTCACCGTCAGATAGTCGGAAACCGATATAGCCATCATCGGATTTACGACCGCTATTGCCATCATGAACCGGCCCATAATCCTTCAGCCTTTCACTCAGCCAGTTTACAAAAAATACAGCCGGCTTATTGACCCTGATATTCCTGCATATCATTTCGCTGTAAAACTCTTCAAGCCACGTATCTATCTCGCCGTCGCCGATTCGGTATTTTCTCATCATGCTCTCTTTCCATACGGCGCTCCTCTTTAAATCATCAAGATTACTCCTCAACTCGGCGGCCTCGACATCCATGCGCACATGCGCTGTATTCGATGAAGAAGATTTATCTTCTTTATCATTACGGTTATATTTACTATTACCATTATGTTCGTTTTGCTTCGTTTGCTTAACCCTGCTTAACTTGGTTTCGCCGTAATTCAGGTTGTTTCCAGTGGCTTCATTTTGCTTCGGGGTGTCCGCGCCTCCCATCTGGCACCCGATATCACTTGCTTCCGCCTGACTCCTGCGGACAATACCGCTTTTAAGGCCACCGCGTTTTCCGGCCTCGGCACGCTTGTTGCAGACATCGGCATACGCCTTCTTATCCTTATCGATTTTCATACGCATCATAACGGTAATGAGATTGAGATATTCCTCTTCGGGCACGATACCGTCGAAAGCATAGTCCATAAGAGCCTCCCATGCCAGGCAACGTTTCTCGGGAGAAAGAAGCGACAACGCCTCTTTCCAGTCCCGGTAAATAATCATCTTATCCATAAGTAAGTGTTCAAATTTAACCGATACAAATCCTTGCTACTTGCAGATTTTAAATTGACCGAAATTATAAATTCCCTCTCAACCCATTCTTTTATCCATCCCACCGTAAACTATTGCCGATATCAACAATTTCACATAACTTTACCACTGCATTTATAGCCTGTTTAATATGAGAGAGAAGGAAATGCAGCCGGATGATGATGTCTACAATAAGAATGTAAAGAAAGCACTGATCGGAATGTCTCGCGCGGCTGCCGCTAATACCGGCGGGACCTTGAGTGCTATGAGGATTGGGAGAACTATGAGCACTACGAGAACTATGAGGGCAGTGATAACTTTTAGGTCTGGGAGGGCCTTGGGAACTGGTATTAATCTTGATTGTCGGAGATATTCTTATAGCTCTTATCCGTGCCTGTTGTTTAATTCAGATATTACAGTTATTTTTGCAATTGTGGTTATTGTGAACGCAATTACTCTCACTAATGCGTCATGGGTAAGAAGAAACCTCAGAGTAAGTAGGAACCTCTGTCGGTCGATGAAGCGGCTTTTATTTAGACAATCTCTTATAGAAAGTGGATGCTATGGCAGACAACAAGGATTTTATACCGCAACAGGGACATTATCGTAAACTTCGGGCTTATCAACTTGCGGAGATTGTATATGACATCACTTATCTCTTCGCGCATAAGTATCTCAGGGCCGGAGACCGTACTGTCGACCAAATGGTACAGGCGGCAAGGAGCGGTAAGCAGAATATCGCTGAGGGTAGTGCTGCCGGTGTTACATCTAAGGAAACGGAAATCAAGCTTACGAATGTTGCTAAGGCAAGTCTGCAGGAGCTGCTTATAGACTTTGAGGACTATCTTCGTGTGCGCGGACTTGAGCAATGGACCGCCAATAGTCCGAAAGTCGAGCAGACTCGCAAGTATTGCAACTCACAGGAGGACTCGCGTAATATATGCGTCAAACTGCATGAAAGAACCGACGAAGCTATAGCGAACATAGCCATAACATTGATTCACCAGACAGACAGGCTACTGCACGGTCTTATAGAACGCCAAAAGCGTGATTTCCTGCAGAGCGGAGGCATCCGCGAGCAAATGTCTCGCGCCCGCCGCGAATATCGGGCTAGTATCGGGAGTTCGGGGAGTTCTATGAGTTCTATGAGCTCTATGAGTACTAAGAGTTCTAAGAGTTCTATGAGTACTAAGAGTTGTATGAGTATTGAGAGTTCTATGAGTGCCGGCATCAGTCCTGATAATCAGGGTAATCAGGAGAATTCTGACTGTCGGAACAATTCTCATAATTCTCATAATTCTCATAGTTCTCATAGTTCTCATAGTTCTCATAGTCCTCATAGTTCTCATAGTTCTCATAGTTCTCATAGTCCTCATAGTCCTCATAGTCCTCATAATCCTGAGAGTTCTCAGGATTATGAGAGCTCTTAAAAAAAGCGAGTGTTTGGTTCTAACACTCGCTTTTTTTAGTCGGTTATTTCAGTTTTCTAAAAGTTACTTCGCTTTATAAAGGGTATTTCTACTTTCCAAGGTTACTTCGCTTTCAGGAAGGTTATTATGTCTTTTGGGGTCAGTTTCTTGCCCATCAGCAGGAGCGAGGAGGTGTAGATCTTTCCGGCCAGGCTCAGCGTTACCGCCGCACATCCCCACAGCACAGCCAACGAGAGTATCGAGAACCATAGCGGATTCTGATCCGATACCGCTCCTACCACGCCGCAGGTGGTCGAGGTGAAGGGAATGAGACTGCATGACATGGCCAATGCCGACGTGGGATGGTCTACGGCGAAGATGCCGATATAGAATGAGCCGAGCAGAATGAAGGTCAGAAGTGTCATATACTCCTGATTTTCGTTGTTGCGGTCGGTCGTGGCTCCGCAGGCGGCGAAGAGCGAGCCGTAAAAAACATATCCGCCTAAGAAAAATCCAACACACCACAGGAATATACCGAGCACGCGCCATGACAGCACATCCTGCCACGGTATGTCGACGCCGAATATGAAAATCACCCCTATAAGTCCACCTACAACCAATATGCCCCATACAAACAGCTGCGTGAGGCCTATCAACCCCACCGAGATAATTTTGGCCAGCATCATCGTGCGCCCGGTGACGCATGTGGCGAGCACCTCGATAATACGGTTGCATTTCTCTACCTTCACTTTGTTGAATATGATGGCTCCGTATGTCATTACAAAGAAGGTAAGCAATATGCCGCACATCATGCCTATGGCCTGGGTTCCGCTCAGATCCTTGTCATCCACTCCGGTAGTGGCATCGGATATAGTTTTGAATGAATCGGAATCGGCGGCGAGAAATCCCACGAAAGCTCCGAAACCGATGATCAGCACCGGCACCAGAATGGTGGAGATCCAGAACGATTTGGATGTTACATCCGTCTTATATTCCTGCGATATTATAAGGGAAAGTTTGCTCATGACTGTTGGGTGTATTTAAGGAAAATGTCGTTGAGAGAGGGGAGTGCCTCCTCGAAATGGGTTATATCGGCGATAGGATTCAGCAACTGCAGCACATCGGCATTGCTGCTGCCGGCATTTTTCTGCAAGCGATAGGCATAGCCTTTTCTCCATCCGGTAGGCTTCTCCGCGTGCGCGGAAGATACGATACCGCTCGAAGTAACCGCCTCGATATCTATTGGAGTACGACTCGTGACTATCAGCGAGTGGTCGCGATTGTTCTCCTTGATATTCTCTATCGAGTCCTTAATGAGCAGATGTCCGTGGTCTATAAGAGCTATGTCGCTGCACATCTCCTCGATTGCCGGCATGTTGTGGCTCGACAGCATAATGGTCGTTCCACGCTCCTGCAGACGCTCTATCACCTGAGTCAGGATTGCGCCGTTGATAGGGTCGAAACCGCTGAAAGGTTCGTCGAGTATCACCAGACGTGGTTCGTGGACCAAGGTGGAGATAATCTGCACTTTCTGCTGGTTGCCCTTCGACAGCTCCTTGATTTTGCGGTGATTCTGCCCTTTCAGGTTGAAAAGCTCTATATACTCCGACATCACGCTGCGTATGCGGCGCTCGTCGCCACCTTTCAGTCTGCCGAAATATACTATCTGGTTTTCGACGGTCATATTGTCATACAGACCTCTCTCCTCGGGCATATAGCCTATCAGGGCGGCATTACCGCGCGATGCCGGCTTGCCGTCTACCAGAACCGTACCTGAATCGGATGTTATTATTCCGTTGATGATTCTCAGAAGAGTGGTCTTGCCGGCGCCGTTCGGTCCGAGCACACCGGTAATCGAACCCGTTTCCACGCTGAACGATATATCGTCGAGAGCCTTCACATTGGTGAAGTTCTTGGTCAGCCGGTCTATTTCAAGTATTGGCATATGTGTTGGTTGTTAGTTTTTAGTTGTGAGTATTTAGTTGTTGAAGCTGTCATTGACCGCAATTACCTATGACTGATGACAGTTGACTGACGACCGCGACTTCAACGATTCGATGGAGAGACAGCCCGATCGCCCAGATCTTTTGCCAGATTGGAGCGCAACTGCATTATATTTCTCAGCTGCGACTGCAGTTCACGCACATCCTCGGCCGGCGCGTTGCCGGCCACCGCCTCGCGCAGCCGACTCATTTTGTCGAGGTATTCTTCTTCAAGCACCTCGCTCTTGAGTTCCAGAATACCACGATCCACGGCGCTCCCCATCCGAGCCTGCTCCTCTTTTTCCAGTTCCTCAGGGCGCACATCCTTGATATATATGTTACTGAGACGACGCGGAGACGACAAGATTTCCGTAGCGAGACGCCGTATCTCATCATCCTCATGGCTCGCGAGCATCCTGGCCGGATATTCCTTCATATAGGCTATCGAAGCCCTTCCGCGGCGTGATTCTATTTCCTGCTGCAGTTTCTTCTCGGCTATCTCTATTCCCTGCATGGAAATGGCAGACGTGCCGATACGCTCTGTCTCCGCGCGGCGGAATTCAGCGAGTTTCTCTTCTATATTACACATATAGCCGGCGAGCGAACGTTCCATCTCTCCGCGCATTCCTATGACGGTATCGAGCACACGGGAATAGAGAGGGGTAGAAAGCGCTATATCATCACATTCGAGTTCATCTTTTACAAATTCGGCAACATTCATCATACCTTTCTCGCCATTCTCGAACTCGATATCGCAAAAAGGCACAAGACCGTATTTGATGCAAAGTTCCACAAGCACACGCTCCTTACGCCGACGAACATGCGAGCGGCCGGACTCTCTTTCAAGATTACTCCTGTTGCCGCCGGTAGCCGGTATATCCTCCACCGTTCCGGCCGGAGCGGTCTGACGGACCTCCGCACCGGCAACCGGCTCCTGACGGTCAATAGCCTCAGTGGAAGGGCGACCGGCATCTCCGGAGATATTCCCGGCTTGATCGTTCCGCAACCTGCGGTGTTCCTGTTCCTTTTCGTGCTGATAGCGCAGTTCAAGCGCCTTTCTCGTAGCCTCGGTGGCCGCAGCTATGGAGTTCTCGGGCAACCCGAAAACCGAAGCGCACTCCTGAATGTAGACCGCACGCGACAGAGGGTCGGGAATCGAGGCTATCGACTGCACCACACTGTTGGCGGCGGTGATGCGCCTCTGGGGGTCCTGACCGGCCTCGTCGAGAAGCACCTGGGTCTGGAAACGTATTATATCGGTCTCGTGGCTTTTTATATATTCCCGGAATTGTTCCGGGGTCCGCTCGTTGGCGAATGAATGGGGATCGTGGCTATCGGGCAGCAGAAGCACTTTCACCTCCATGCGATGACGCAGAAGCATGTCTATTCCACGCAACGAAGCCTTGATGCCCGCCGCGTCGCCATCATATATCAGTGTGATCTTATTGGTGAATCTATGGATCAATGCGATCTGCCCGTAGGTAAGAGCCGTGCCTGACGAAGCCACCACATTCTGCAGGCCGGCCTGCCACATGCCTATCACATCCAGATATCCTTCCACGAGATAGCACTTGTCCTGACGCACCATCTCGCTTTTGGCCTGGAACATACCGTAAAGCTCGTTGCTTTTCTTGTAGACGGAAGACTCGGGAGAATTTATATACTTCGCCGGACCGCCCTTCAGATCGCGACCGCCGAATCCCACCACCTTCCCCGATGCATTCATGATAGGAAATATCACGCGCCCTCTGAAACGGTCATAGATTCTTCCTTCCTGACTTTTGCCAAGTATACCGAGCTTGCACATCAATTCCGTGTCGAACCCGGATTTACGGGCTTTTACGGCCATATCGCTACCATGATCGAGACTGTAACCGAGCCGGAACTTAGCTACGGCCTCGGCAGTGATGCCGCGACCGTACAGGTAACTGAGACCGATATCCTTGCCATCGTCCGTCTCGTGGAGCGTACGGGCCATCTCAGACGCGGCCCACTCGTTAGCCACAAACATCGCCTCTCTCTCGCTCTGGGTACGTCGCTCCTCGTCGGAAAGCTCGCGTTCCTCGACCTTTATGTTATATTTGCGGGCCAGGTGCAGCAAAGCGTCATGATATGAGACGCCCTCTTTTTCCATGATGAAATTCACGGGCGAACCACCCTTGTGGCATGAAAAGCAGTAGCAGAAATTCTTACCTCTGTTTACCGAGAAAGATGGGGTGCGTTCATTATGGAAAGGGCAGAGCCCCACATAGTTGGCCCCACGCCTCTGTAGATGCACGTAATCGCTTACCACCTCCACTATGTCGGCGGCATCCTTGATCTTTTCTACCGTAGCTTTATCTATCATTATCCTGCCCCTTCATTTTTACCTGCAGCGTCCGCAAGGCCGGATCAAGAGAGTCTTTCCATCAACCTATGGATCTTCTCGTATGTCTCCACACGTGTGGGGACAAGGGGAAGACGCAATTCGTTTTCCATAAGGCCGAGCGCGTTGAGCGCACATTTCACACCCGCGGGGTTACCGTCTACAAAAAGCAGATTGAACATCTCGGTGAAGCGGAAATGAATGGGAAGAGCTTCCGCAAAACGACCCTCGAGACATAGACGCACCATTCGGCCGAACTCCGCGGGATAGGCATTCCCGATTACAGATATCACACCCTCGGCGCCAAGGGTCATAAGAGGATAGGTTATGGAATCATCGCCCGAGATCACCTGAAAATCGGGACGCTTGTTCTTTATTATCTCCTCTATCTGCGGGAATATTCCGGATGCTTCCTTGATGCCGATTACCTTTGAGGAAGCCTCGGCTATGGCAAGCGTCGTCTTCGCGGTCATGTTCACACCGGTACGTCCCGGCACATTGTAGAGTACCACCGGAAGGGGAGAGGCATCGGCTATAGCCAGAAAATGCTGTTTCAACCCCTCCTGCGACGGCTTGTTGTAATAGGGAACCACAGACAATATGGCGGAGAATCCCGATAAATCGGTTTCTCCTATCTCCCGTACTATACCCATGGTAGAATTACCGCCCAAACCCAGAACCAACGGCACTTTGCCGGCCACATGTTCCTTTATGAACTCCCTGACCTTTTTCTTTTCTTCCGGGAAGAGAGCCGGGGTCTCTCCTGTGGTGCCGAGCACTACAAGATAGTCCGCGCCATGATCCAGAACATGCCCGAGCAATCTATCGAGGGCATCGTAATCTACGCTTTTATCTTTATTGAACGGGGTTACGAGCGCCACACCCATACCCCTCAGGTTAAAATCAGCCATAATCAGTAATATCTCGCTTCCCGAAACGGGAAGTTGTTCAGGGTGTGTCTGCTTCAGGGTCAGACCAGAAAAAATCCGGACAACTTCGGGAAGTGTATACCACAAATTTAATAATTATCCCGTAATTCCGCAAACCTCCGTTACATTGCCGTCGAGTCCGTAATGTATTTCCACCATAGAGTCGATAGCCTCCACGCCGGCTTCCTCGCGCTCAAAGGGTCTTACATGCACCCTTCGGTCCTCTACGGTCACTATACTCAGGCCGAACGTCTCCCGCTCTTTTCCGGGACGTTCCACGATTACTTTGCGTGTAAGATATTTTTTCGCTGGCATAGGCTCTTATATCAGTCATCCGTTCGGTACTCAGCGGGTGGTCTTAAGCGAATCGGAATCCTGCCGCGGCTTTGTCTCAGGCTTCTTCCTGACAATCCTCACCGGCTTGCGTATGGAATATTTCTTCTGATGCAGCGCTCTGAAATACTGAGTGGAATCCATAGGAGTCACTATCAGTGCCAGACTGTCGATAAGAGCCACATCCTTGCCGGCTCCATCCATAGTGCGCATAGTGCCATACAGACGCTTTATGCGGCGCGTGGAATCCGTATAGAATTTCACCCCCGTGGTATTACGCGAATAAATAGACGAAGATGTATAGACATTATCGCCACCTGAATACTCTCCACCGAGCACAACTTCAAGATTGCCTCCCGCCACTTGCCGCATACGCCACTCGACAACCTCGCCCGGTTCTATTTCAGGATTATCGATACTGAAAGCGACACCGGGCAACAGGGAATTGTCGTCAAGCCTCACAAAACGCGGAGACTGCCATAGATCGCGGGATCCGTCGCTGTTCTCTATAGCCTTGGCCTGACCGAGATGCGCGAGTCGCTTGTCGAGTTCCTTCTCTACCTTGGCATACAGCTCCTGATAGTCATCCACATTTCTCCCATACCATCCCATAGTGGAATCAAGCCGGGCCGGAGTGATACCGTGCGATTTCAAAACGGCAAGACCCACGGAATCGGAACTGAACGCATGGTCTCCCATAGGCCGTCTGGACCAGACCTGAGCCACTTCAAGGTCGGCAAGCAACCTTACGAGTTCTTTCTCCGGAATCACTTCCTTGTCGCGGCGGCACGACACGCAAGGGACAGAAAGCATAAGAAGGCCGACCGTAAAAGGGCCGACCATCCTCACTATGTTTTCTTTAAGAGAGTGTCTGAATCTCATTTCTTCACATTCTTCGTATCGGCTTCACTGCCGTTACCGGAAACCTTATCTTTCTCAGAATCGCCCCAAAGCAGCGCATATGCCATGCTCGCATCTTTCGAGTAGAAAAATATCAGCATAGCCACTCCCACGCATATGGCCGCATCGGCTATATTGAAGATATACTGGAAGAACTCGAATTCGGTGCCTCCTATAAAAGGCAACCATGAAGGCCATGTCCATGTAACTATCGGGAAATACATCATGTCTACGACCCTCCCTTCGAACCAGCCGGCATATCCCCCTCCGGGAGGAAGAAATTCAGCTACAGCGGGCGGCATCGGGGCCGAGAACAACTCGCCGTAAAACACGCAGTCGATGATATTTCCCGCAGCACCAGCAGTGATGAGGGCGAGCGAGACAAGGAAACCCGTGCGCCACTTCCGCTCCCTTATAACCTTGGAGATAATCCAGATAAAGAATATCACGGCGGCTATGCGCCCGAAAGTGAGCACGAATTTGTTCCAAAGTTCCATGCCGAAAGCCATACCGTTGTTCTCTATGAATTTGAGCTCCCACCATGGGAATATCTCGAGCGATTCGCCAAGATAAAAGTTGGTCTTGACCCAAATTTTGAGAGTCTGGTCGGCTATCAGCACCCCCAGGGCCACGAGGAACACAATCCAGGCGGCCCGGCGATGGTCAGCCACATCTATTTTCGTTCTCGGAGACCGGGTCATCAGGCTTCGCGTTTTACCGATGCCCATGCACCGGGAATACCTTCTATATCCATCTCGACCGCGCCCTCAGGTTTTTCTGTGGATAGGCCGATTGAGGATGCGAGAACCTGAGTGGAAATATAGTCGCCGAACGATTCCACGGCCTCGCGTATTTCAGGCACATCCGAAAGAACCACCGCCACCTTGTCGGTTATCTCGTAATCGGCAGACTTTCTGATATTCTGAATACGGTTTATAAGCTCGCGGGCCATACCTTCGCGACGCAGTTCCGGAGTAACGGTAACATCGAGAGCGACGGTAACGTTGCCTTCGTTGCCTACAAGCCATCCAGGAACATCCTCGGGCAGTACCTCTACATCTTCAAGAGTTACAACAGGCTCTCCGCTCACCTGAGCGAACTTAAAACTGCCTTCGCGCTCCAGTGCGGCTATATCCTGCTGGCTCATGGCTCCTATAGCCTTGGCGAGGTCTTTCATGACCTTGCCGTAGCGCGGGCCGAGCTTCTTGAAATCAGCCTTCACGCGTTTCACAAGTCCTGATTCCTCGTTGTCTACGATCTTGACCTCCTTTACATTCACTTCGGAAGCTATGAGGTCTTTTACAACCAGGAGAGCCCTCTTCTGATCCGCATCGGCAGCAGGCACGAGAAGAGTCTGCAACGGCTGGCGCACTTTCAGATTGACCTTGCGGCGCAGAGCCTGTATGGCCGAGGTCGCGATTTGGGCGAGAGCCATCTGTTTCTCGAGTTCCGGCTCGCTGAGTGCCGGATCATATTCGGGGAAACGGGACAGATGTACAGACGCGTAGCCATTCTCTTCCGATGAACAGAGATCGCCGTAAAGACGGTCCGCGAAGAAAGGCGCCACGGGAGCCATCAACTGAGCTACAGTCGCCAGGCAACGGTGAAGAGTCTGATAGGCCGAAAGTTTGTCGGCATTCATCTCTCCGGCCCAGAAACGTTTGCGGTTCAACCTCACATACCAGTTGGAGAGATTGTCGTTTACAAACACCTCGATCGCACGGGCCGCCTTGGTGGGTTCGTAATCGTCCAGACACTCGGTAACCTCTTTTACGAGTGTATTGAGCAACGAAATCATCCAACGGTCTATCTCGGGCCGCTCGTTCATGGGCACCTGAGGCTCATCGCCGGTGAAACCGTCCACATTGGCATAGAGCGCGAAGAACTTGTAAGTGTTATAAAGGGTCGCGAAAAGCTTACGCGAAGTTTCTGCCACGCCGGCCTCGTCATATTTCAGATTATCCCACGGCGATGAGTTGGAAATCATATACCAGCGCACAGGGTCGCTGCCGAACCTTTCGATATTGTTGAAAGGATCTATAGCGTTACCCAGACGCTTGCTCATCTTATTGCCGTTCTTGTCGAGCACAAGACCGTTCGATATCACGGCCTTATAGCTCACGGAGTCGAAAATCATACCGGCTATGGCATGGAGAGTGAAGAACCATCCGCGGGTCTGGTCCACACCTTCGGCTATGAAATCGGCGGGATATATGTCGCCCGAATCGAGAGCCTCCTTGTTTTCGAATGGATAATGAGCCTGGGCGTAAGGCATGGCTCCGGAGTCAAACCACACGTCAATGAGGTCCGTTTCGCGTTTCATAGGTTTGCCGGAAGGGGAAACGAGAATTATCTCATCTACATAGGGACGGTGAATGTCTACCTTAGCATAGTTTTCGGCTGTGTTCTCGCCGGGCTTGAAACCGTTGGCGCGCAATGGATTCTCAGCCATCACACCGGCAGCCACGGCCTTGTCGGCCTCATTATAAAGCTCTTCATAGCTGCCTATGCATATTTCCTCCTTGCCGTCTTCAGTACGCCAGATAGGAAGCGGCGTACCCCAGTAACGCGAGCGCGACAGGTTCCAGTCCTGCAGATTCTCGAGCCATTTGCCGAAACGGCCCGAACCCGTAGAGGCAGGCTTCCACTTTATGTCGCCGTTAAGTTCCATCAGGCGTTCGCGTGCTGCGGTAGTGCGTATGAACCAACTGTCGAGGGGGTAGTAAAGCACAGGCTTGTCAGTACGCCAGCAATGGGGATAGTTATGCACATGTTTCTCGATGCGGAAAGCCTCTCCTGCCTGTTTCATCTCGATACATATTACTATATTGAGATCTTCGGCCTTGGCAGCCGCGGCTTCGTCGTACTTGCCTCCGGGATTGAATTTCGGATCATAGGCATTCTTTACGTAATCGCCGGCATGGTGTGAATAGAGGTTTTTGTCGACACACATGGCCACGAATTCGGGAGCAAGCTCCTCTTCTATATAATATTTCCCCTGCAGGTCTACCATCGGGCGCGTCTCACCGCGTTTGTTGATAAGGTAGAGGGGAGGGATACCGGCTGCCTTGGCTACCTTGGCGTCGTCGGCACCGAAAGTAGGAGCGATATGCACTATTCCCGTACCATCGTCGGTAGTAACATAGTCGCCCGGTATCACGCGGAAAGCGCAGTCGGCGAGTTCCACAAATTTCTCGCCAGCCACTTCAAAACAACGCTCCGGATGCTTGTCGGCCTCTTCCACAACCCATTTCGGTGAAAGGTCAGACACTTTGTCGCAAGGCTTCACCCAGGGCATGAGCTGACGGTAACGCATTCCAACGAGATCGGTACCTTTCCAGCGTCCTACGACACGATAGGGGAGCACCTTTGCCCCGGCGGTATAATCATCCATCGATGCCTCCGCTCCCTCTGCCTTGAAATATGAAGCGACGAGCACTTCGGCCAGCACCACTGTGATTTTCTCGCCTGTATATGGATTGAAAGTATTGAGAGCCACATAGTCGAACTTCGGGCCTACGCAAAGAGCGGTGTTGGAGGGAAGAGTCCAGGGTGTGGTAGTCCACGCCATGAAGCAAGGCACGCCCCAGCCTGTCATCTCAGGTTTTGGATCCTCAATCCGGAAAAGAGCCGTAACGGTAGTGTCTTTCACATCGCGGTAGCATCCGGGCTGGTTCAGCTCATGGGAGGAAAGTCCGGTACCGGCCGCAGGTGAATAGGGCTGGATGGTGTATCCTTTATAGAGATAGCCCTTGTCGTACAGCTGACGCAGAAGCCACCATACGCTCTCCATATACCTGCTGTCGTATGTTATGTAGGGATTGTCGAGGTCTACCCAGTATCCCATGCGGTGGGTGAGGTCGGTCCACTCTTTGGTGTACTTCATCACCTCACGGCGGCAAGCCTCGTTATAGTCCGCTACCGATATCTTCTTGCCGATATCCTCTTTGGTTATACCGAGAGTCTTTTCCACCCCGAGCTCCACGGGAAGACCGTGGGTATCCCAACCGGCCTTGCGTTTCACATGGAAACCTTTCATGGTCTTGTAACGGCAGAACGTATCCTTGATAGTTCGCGCCATCATGTGGTGAATGCCAGGCATACCGTTGGCCGACGGAGGACCTTCGTAAAACACGAAAGTAGGGCATCCCTCGCGCTCCTTCATCGACGCCTCGAAAAGTGAATGGGCATCCCATTCCTTAAGCACCTCCTTGTTTATATCAGACAGGTTAAGCTGTTTGCTGTATTCTTTAAACTTTTTCATAAGTCAGGTTCATTTTCTTTTTGTTCCCCATTTGCCACCTTTCACCCCTTTCGCACCTCCGCCGAGAGCGAATATGTTGGCATCGAGAGATGTAGTCTTACGGTCAGACTCGCGACGGCGTTTCAAAGCCAACTCGACGAGACGGTCTATCAGTTTCTCGAACGATATACCGGTCTCTTCCCACAGATAATAAGACAGGGAACCCGGTATTGTATTGATTTCATTCACATATATGCTTCCGTCGGCCTCTTCGACC
This sequence comes from uncultured bacterium, assembly GCA_905214715.1. Taxonomy (GTDB): domain Bacteria; phylum Bacteroidota; class Bacteroidia; order Bacteroidales; family Muribaculaceae; genus Lepagella. The sequence goes on from CAJMMT010000007.1 coordinate 64,612, forward strand.
ATAACGTCCACACGGCTTACGCCATGGCAGCCGAGCACCCTGAACGTTTCTCCTGCCAGATGCCTTATGCGGTCTGACATCTCGGCAGGAATATCGGCCGGTATACGCTTGTCGCTTGTAGCCATACCTTTTCCACCCCCCACGTACTTGTCGGTGTAGCTGAGTATATCCCCTGTCTTAATCGGCTCTTCGCAAATGGAGCTTTCATGGTCGTCGGCATCGCCGAGCACCGAACAGTTTATCTCTTTCAGCTGGCGCACCATGTGTTCCACTATGATACGGGAAGAGTATTTCTGGGCATTGTCGACTTTCGCGATAAGCTCATCGCGGTCGGCCGCTTTCCCGATGCCTACGCTCGAACCCAGATTGGCCGGCTTAACGATAACGGGGTAACCGAGTTCTTTCTCTACGCGCCCGATAAGCTCGTCGCGGCGACGCTGCCATTCCTTGTCGGTAAACCATACATAATCAACTACCGGAATGCCGCTCTCGCGCAGAATCATCTTCATGGTTATTTTATCCATGCCGTTCGCGCTCGCCAGAGTATTGCAGCCGGCGAACGGGAGACCGATAGTCTCGAGCAGTCCCTCGAAAATACCATCCTCGCCGTTGGTTCCGTGAAGAATCGGGATAGCGACATGAAGCTCCGCCACAACCGCGTTTTTTTTCGCGAAGAAAGATGTTGTAGCCTTGTACAGATTGAAATCTCCGTATTCCGGGCGCATGAACACCTCCTGGCAATCTGCAATCAGCGACTTCATGTCGCGATAACGTCTTACGTCAAGGAGGGCATCGCCGGTCATCCAACGTCCTTCCTTGGTTATATAAATCGGAATTATATTGTACTTATCCTTGTTGAAGGCATCAATAGCCTGAAGGGCGGAAAGCACTGAAATCTCATGCTCGACCGACCTGCCACCGAAAAAAACAGCTACGTTTGTTTTCATTTAAGTTAGAAATTACACCCACAGGCAAGACTTTTTGCAAACCGTGGTTCTACAAACTGCAAATTTAGTCAAATTATGCAAAATGAGCAAAACCTTCTCAAAATCATTGGCACTTGGAGAGTCGTTTGTATTTAACCTGTATTTAACTCTCTTATACTCCCACAACCTGGAGAATCGGTATTCCAAGCACATTTTCGATTGATGAAATTGTCTCAATCGTAAAGTTGTGTGTTCCCCTCATCCATTTACTAATTTCAGATTCCTTCTTGCCAAGCATATTGGCCAGGTCTTTTTGTTTAAGTCCCTTTTCTTCCAATATGCTGTGAATCCTGTCAACTATCAGGAAAGACAGGTTAACACGCCTACAGATTTCGGGTGAAACTTTAGCCCGACGAGCCTCTATGATACTATTTCTTTTCATTACGGGTAAAATTCAAGTTTCCTATAATTTCTTTATCTACAATATAGAGCGTACCATTTGCCAGTCTTGACGAGATGAAACGACTCGTATCGACAAGCATCTCCACATAGTCCGATAAAGTTTCACTTTCCTGCCATGTCGCGCAATCTTTGACCCCTCCATTTCCAAATATGAGGACCTTGTCTGAAAGCCGTATACAGTAAAGACGCAAATGGCTTGTTTCAATAGGTATCGCACTGACTCCATCGCCAAACTTTCCTTCATAGCGGAAATATCTTTCCAAAGCACCACTCTCGCCAATTCTGTCAAGCCATGCGATTATAGTGTCGATATCCTCATCATATTCGCAGCCTACAGGAAATTTTTCAAAAAACCGTTCCAATTCAGACAGCTCCGCATCGCCAAGATGAACACTGTAAAAATTAACAGCGTTATGCTCTTCAATCAGTTCAATGAAATATTTCCGCGTCACACTTAACTTTAAAATTAACTGCGCAAATTTAATGACTCTTTATCACTACAACAAATTAATTCACCTTAAAGTTAAGATTTTTTGCCTAAAAATGCCATGCACCGGAAAATTACGCTGGTCCCAAAAAGTTTTCTCCGACTTAAAACAAAAAAAATCCCAAAATTATTTGGAATTTAACATAGGATACTCTCATCGGTGAAATTCAAAAAACATATTAACATTTATTCTTCGTAACTACTTATATATTTATATTATTGGAACAAACAAAATGTTCCTCTAACATATTTCACACAGAATGTTAGAATTCCTTCATGATAATAGAGTGGCGGCGCGACCTCGCCGCCACTCTATTCCGTTGCTATAGTCTTTTCAGGGTTCGGATGGCCTCTTCGGGGTCGGGAGCGCCGAAGACGTAGCTTCCGGCCACCAGCATGTCGGCTCCGGCTGCGGCGAGTTCCGCGCCGGTCTCGGCGTTGACCCCGCCGTCTATCTCTATTATCGCCTTCGATCCGGTCTGCTCAATGAGTCGGCGCAACTCGGCTACCTTCTTTACAGAATGCTTTATGAAAGGCTGCCCACCGAAACCGGGGTTCACGCTCATAAGCATCACAAGGTCCAGATCTTCTATTATATCCACAAGCGTAGAGACGGGAGTGGCGGGATTCAGAGTCACACCGGCCTTCATACCGGCAAGGTGTATACGCTGCACGACACTATGAAGGTGCGGGCATACCTCCTGATGCACATTCATGATTTCGGCTCCGAGATCGCGTACCTGAGAAATCCATTTGTCAGGTTCCACAATCATCAGATGAACGTCGAGCGGTTTGGTGCAGACACGGCTCACCGCCTTCATAACGGGAAACCCGAAAGAGATGTTAGGCACGAACACTCCGTCCATTACATCGAGATGCAGATAATCTGACTCGGAACGGTTTATCATTTCAATATCCGGCTTCAGGTTGGCGAAGTCGGCTGAGAGCAGCGATGGGGAAACAAGCATCTCATTATTTTTTTAACGGTTATACAATCCGGGCAAGAAAAAACAAGAGCGTGTCAAAATCAAACACGCTCTATACAATCACAATTTCTCCTGCTCGTTTTTTCTTGGTTTAAAGGCATTCCAGAGTATATACAGCACACATAGCAGCAGTATGCCGTAGCCTACCAAGGTAAGATAATGGTTATATTCCTCAACCTTATCGAAAAGATCGGAAGGCTCCACCCATGTGGAAAGCCACCAGCCGAGAGTGGCCAGACAGGCATTCCATATCAGTGCGCCGGCCGCCGTACAGAGCGCGAAAATCCCTACGTTCATTTTCGAGATGCCGGCAGGTATCGATATGAGCTGACGGATGGCAGGAATCAGGCGGCCTATGAATGTGGAGATCGCTCCGTGGGCATCGAAATAAGCTTCTGCTTTGTTCACCTTCTTTCTGTCGATCAGACAGGCATGTCCGAGACGGGAATCAGCGAACTTGTATATCACCGGACGTCCGATCCAAAGCGCGAGATAATAGTTTATAAACGCTCCGCAAAGGGCACCGAGAGTGGCCATGACCACAACCATATAGACATTCATTCCGGCTCCGGCCCCGAAATCGCGACAGGCAAGATAAGCGGCGGGTGGAACGACTACCTCCGAAGGGAAAGGTATGAACGATGACTCTATGGTCATGAATATGAACACGAACCAATAATTGGCGTTCTCTACAAACCACTGGAAGAACTGGCTTGCGTCAAAAAGCTGTAACAGTATCATTTATCGTCAATTTTTCTTTTATTATATGGCAAACATCACACGAGTATTCCCGCATGGCGGAACATCTCTTCATAATAGGCAGCTTTCCTCTCGAGTTTCAATGGATAAGCCCTGCTGGTAGAGGGCATGCGCCATATATCGAGACCCGAAGACGAGGTTACCATGCTCCCCATCGCCGGTGCCCGTGTGCCGGTAAGCGATGCCAGTACATCTGCAGCCTTTTCTCCGGTCGTGGCAAGCGTATGGCACAATGGCATACGGTCCAGAAGCCCCTGCAGATTCACAGGCTCCACTATCTCGAGAAACTTGTCGGAAGCATTGCCGGCAAGCCTGCGTATGCGGAAACCGGTATCATTGAGCGCTATCCCTTTTTCGTCCAGCAGTCCCTTGATTTTATCAAGACGGAATTCCTTCTTATCCCGGTCGTATAAAGCATCTTTATCGCCGAAGAATATCAGCCCCATCATAAACCAGAAATCATTGGTCCGGTTGGGATAATAGAAATTCATGGCCCATCTTTTGGGCTGCGGAGGGAACGTGCCCATGATCAGTATTCTCGCCTCCTCAGGAATATAAGGGGGAAACGGATGTGTCTCGAGTTCCGGCAAAATCTTATCCATGTTCGATCATCTTAAGAAATTCCTCTTCCGATACCATAGGTATACCGAGCGACTCGCACTTCTCCCGCTTTGACGGCCCCATGTTCTCCCCGGCCAATACGAATGATGTTTTCTTGGAAATGGAACCGGAGTTTTTGCCCCCCTCCCGTTCGATTATCTCTTTATATTCGTCGCGCGAATGGCGCTCGAAAGTACCCGAAATAACAATGGTCTTGCCTTGCAGAGCATCTCCGGCCGGTTGCATCTTATCTTCAGAAAGGCGCATCTGCAATCCGGCCTCCATAAGCCTGTCTATGTTTCTGACATTTACGGGATCGCGCAGGAAGTCATAAATGCATCGGGCTATTATCGGGCCGACATCAGGCAACGCGGTGAGCTGTTCCTCGCTCATAAGACGCATATTCTCCATTGATTTGACTCCCTGGGCTATACGTTTAGCCGTTGTCTCGCCCACATTAGGAATAGAGAGAGCATATATGACACGCTCGAAAGGAACGTTGCGGCTATCGGCAAGACCTTTCATGATTCTCGCCGCCGACTTTTCGCCTATACGGTCCAAGGTAGAGAGTCGCTCGGCAGTAAGGTCATAGAGATCGGCGATCTCCCGCACCATACCGCAGGAGAAAAGCAGTTCGGCTGTTTCCTCGCCTATACCGTCGATATCCATCATGCGTCGTGCGCAGAAATGTTCGATTCTGCCTGTGATCTGAGGACGGCATCCGTAACGGTTGGGACAACGCCATGCGGCTTCACCTTCGACCCTTTCGAGCGGAGTGCCGCACTCCGGACAACGGCTCACAAATTTTATCGGACTCGCATCCGGCATACGGTGGGAGAGATCCACACCGGTTATCTTGGGTATTATTTCGCCCCCCTTTTCCACATATAGCCAGTCGCCCTGATGAATGCCGAGTTCCTGGATTATATCGTCGTTATGCAACGAGGCTCTTTTTACTATCGTACCGGAAAGGAGCACAGGCTCAAGGTTGGCCACAGGTGTGATTATACCCATCCTGCCGGTCTCGAAGGTTACCTCACGGAGCGGAGTAAGCGCACGCTCGGGATTGAATTTAAAAGCGATGGCCCAACGGGGCGATTTGGCAGTGTACCCGAGGTTAAGCTGCTGTCGCAGTGAATTCACCTTGAATACAAGTCCGTCGGTGGCTACAGGAAGTTCCTTCCTGTGTTCGTCCCAATGGGCTATATACCCGTCTACTTCCTGAATGGAACCGAGCAGTTTCATCACTTTGGAGACTTTGAAGCCCCAGCTTCGGGCCGCCTCCATATTGCGGTAATGATCATCGTAAGGAAGATTGTCGCTCAGCAGATAGTAGAAACGGGCATCGAGATGGCGACGCGCCACCTCGCGCGGATCTTGCGTTTTCAAGGTACCTGAAGCCGCATTGCGCGGATTGGCGAACAATGGCTCCTCGTTATAAGCCCGCTCGGCGTTCAGTTTCTCGAATACATCCCAAGGCATCAGAATCTCGCCTCTGATTTCAAACTTATCGGGCCAATCGCCGGGTTGCAGGACCAAAGGAATAGAGCGTATGGTCTTGACGTTGGCGGTTACATCGTCGCCCTGGGTACCGTCGCCACGGGTAACAGCCCTCACGAGACGGCCATTCTCGTAAGTGATAGAGATAGAGGTGCCGTCAAATTTCATTTCTCCCACAACTTCGAAAGGTTCTCCTCCCAAAGCTTTACGCACACGTTCGAACCATTCGTCGACTTCCTGAATGGAATAAGAGTTCGAGAGCGACATCATAGGCCGTTCATGTACCACGTGGGTGAATCCTTTAGTGAGGTCTGACCCCACACGGCAAGTAGGCGAGAGTGGGTCGGCCATTTCAGGATGTTCCTTCTCCAGCTTTTCAAGCTCTTTCATGAGCATGTCAAACTCCTTGTCGGTTATTTCCGGGGAATTGAGCACATAATAATTGTGATTATGACGGTTAAGCTCATTCCGCAATTCGGCTATTCTCTCCTTTGCCTCCATCTTCCGCATCAATTCATTTTTACTTATTCGAGTCAATATTGTAACTCACATCGTCGAGCCAGATTGTATCGGGATAGGTGATATCCCAGAGATAAAGGGCCTCGGCCGGCATAGACTGGCCGGCTGCGCAACGGTCCTTGGCCTCTATAATCTCTACAAAACGCTCCAACGAGAGCTTCCCTCTTCCCACATCCACCAGCGTGCCTACAATAGCCCGTACCATATTGCGGAGGAATCTGTCGGCGGTAACGGTGAAAACCACACCATCCGCAGGCCAGCGAATCTCGCTATCGTCGGCAAGGGTGTTCCATCTCGCTTCGGTAACCTTACACAGGTTTGTCTTCGCATCGGAATGCAGCTTGGCGAACGATGTGAAATCCGAGACCGCCGGCAGCAGCGAAGCCGCCTTGTTCATCTTCTCTATATCAAGTTTTGAGAAACACCGCCAGGAAAGCCCGCAAAGAAAAGGATTTTTCTCAAACAACACGACATAACGGTACGTACGGCTCACGGCATCGAAACGCGCGTGAGCATCGGGACGCACCTTCCGCAGTTCCGAGACCGCTATGCTTCCGCCACACAGCTGATTCAGCGCCTTGATAAGAGCCGGGGGATCGAACTCTCCGATACGTGCGTCGAAATGCACCCACATCACCCGGGCGTTGACACCGGTATCCGTCCGTCCGGCACCCGTAACAGGCACCGGACGACGCAATACAGTCCGCATGCTCTCTTCCAGAGTCTGCTGAACCGAAGGTGAGGTTGGCTGACGTTGCCAGCCGCAGAAGTCCGCGCCACGGTATGAAAGCCGCATAAACCAACGCTGGTTATGCTCTCTCTGCTCTTTCTCACTCTTTTCGGAGGTTGCCAGAAGCTCTATTTCTGTTACCTTAGGAGGCAAAGCCTCAGTCACGTTCAAGATAAGTGATGCCATATAGACCGGAACGGTAATTATTCAGGAAAGCACGCCCTTCTTCGGCACTGATGACACCCTTCTTCATAGACGCGGTAACCCATGCCTCTACGTTGCGTACCAATTTCTTGGAATTATATTCTACATAGTCAAGCACGTCGGCCACGGTTTCTCCGTCTATAATCTGCTCTATGTCATAGCCGTTTTTGTTTACCGAAACATGCACCGCGTTGGTATCGCCAAACAGATTGTGGAGGTCTCCCAGAATCTCCTGATATGCGCCTACGAGGAAAACCCCTATATAGTACTTCTCACCGACGCGAAGAGGATGCACAGGCAACGCATGGCTCACACCCTGCGGAGCCACAAAACGGTTTATCTTGCCATCCGAGTCGCAGGTAACATCCTGAATGGTACAAAGGCGCGAGGGCTTCTCGTCAAGCCGCTCTATGGGCATTATGGGGAACATCTGGTCTATGGCCCAGCTGTCGGGAAGCGACTGGAACAGCGAGAAGTTGCAGAAATACTTCTCGGGGAGCATTTTCGCAACCTTGCGCAGCTCTTCCGGCGGATGCTTCATGGAACTGGTCATGTCGTTTACATCGCGTGCGACGGACCAGAACAATTTCTCGATCGTGGCACGTGTCTTCAGGTCGAGAAGACCGAGCGAGAACAATTCGAGAGCTTCCTCTCTTATCTGCAGGGCATCATGCCAGTCTTCGAAAACACGCGTGGGGTTAATCTTGTCCCAGATGTTATACAGTTCCTGCACAAGCTCGTGAGCATCTTCGGTTATCTCTTCATTGTCATTCCAGATAGGAAGATGAGTCGTCTCAAGGGTCTCGATTATAAGAACCGAATGATGGGCCGTGAGCGACCGTCCGCTCTCGGTTATGATATTGGGGTGGGGCAAGTCATTCTTACGGCATACGTCTACCAGAGCCGAGACCGCATCGTTCACATATTCCTGTATGGAATAGTTCATCGAATTCTCACCGGAAGGCGAGCGGGTGCCATCGTAGTCGACTCCCAGACCGCCCCCTATGTCTACAAACTCGATATTGAATCCGAGACGGGTAAGCTGAACATAGAACTGCATGGCCTCGCGCAATGCGTTCTTGATACGACGTATTTTGGTTATCTGACTGCCGATATGGAAATGAATGAATTTGAAGCATTCGGTCATCTTGTTCTTCTCCAGGAAAGCCAACGCATCGAGAAGTTCGCTTGAATTAAGACCGAATTTGCTCACATCGCCACCCGATTCTTCCCATTTGCCTGAACCGGAGCTTGACACTTTTATGCGTATGCCGATATTGGGGCGAATCTTGAGTCTGCGTGCCACATCGCATATAAGTTTGAGTTCGTTGAGCTTCTCCACGACTATATATATGCGCCGGCCCATTTTCTGGGCGAGCAACGCCAGCTCTACATATTTCTCATCTTTGTAGCCATTGCAGACTATAACCGAATTCTCATGGGTATTGACCGCCAGAACGGCATGCAGTTCCGGCTTGGAACCAGCCTCAAGTCCTATGTTATACTTGCTGCCGTGCGATACTATTTCCTCTACGACCTGACGCATCTGGTTTACCTTGATAGGATACACCACATAGCTCTCACCCTTGAATTCATATTCCTCCGAAGCCTTTGCGAAGCAGGAGGTAATCTTGCGGATACGGTCATCAAGAATATCTGGGAAACGGAGAAGCACCGGTGCTTCGATGTCTCTCAGTTTCAACTCGTCGAGCACATCCTTAAGATCCACGGGTACACACTCGGTCTTCGGCGTTACCTGAACATGCCCTTTTTCATTTATAGAAAAATAGGTGAGACCCCAGCCCCCTATGTTATAGAGTTCCGAGGAGTCTTCGATTTTCCATTTTCTCATCGTCCTAATATTTCGAAAGTATCGGCGTAGATTTCTGTACGTCTACGCGAAATATTGAATTTGTCGGTATATTCGCGGGTACGCAGCTTCCCTTCGATATACAGTCGCGTACCTTTCCTGATGTATTTCTGAGCGAAATCGGCGTTAGGGCCGGTAAATACGATATTGTGCCATTCGGTAATCTCGGTTGCCGACGCACCCCGGCGCTCGTTGGTCGCCAACGAAAAATAAGCTACCGGGAAATCCTTCTGCGGATAACGGATCTCCGGATCATTACCTGCATATCCCAACAATATAACTTTATTCACGCTCATATAATATCAACGTTTTACATTCCTTAGAGTTCTGAACACCTTGAAGCCGCTTCAACTTCTGTCAATATACGTGGGCCTTGAGCCTGAGGCCGGTGGTCTCTATAAGACCGAACATCAGATTCATGGCATGCACCGCATCGCCGGCGCCGCCGCGCATGCGGCAATCGGCCACCGCCTCCACGCTCAGAGAACCATCCGGAGTGTTGTCGAGCCGTATAAGACATTTGTCTGTTCCCTCCACTTGCTTGAAATCCATAGGAAGATCTCCCGAATAGGTTAGCGTGTGGTCTTCGAACCGTGTCTCATACAGATCGCGCACAAGCTGCAGGTCAGTACCCACAGGCATGCTCGTAGACACGCGTATGCCACGAGAAGAATTGTCGCGGCTCTCAACGTCGATCGCAACATGTCCGGAAAAGCTGGTCTGCAACCGCGACAGCCAATATTCCACCTCTCCGGCAGCCATCTCAAGCTTGGCCGGTACGGTTATGTCATCGGGCGCGGCTACTTTCAGTCGGATATCGGAAGGGAGCATCAGATGTTCGGCAAGCGGGAGCAGGGCCAACAAGGCCACGGCGGCTATCGAGCGGGGCACCACGGCGCGGTCGGCGCCATGAACCATTTTCTTACGGTTTATCTCTGAAAGAGCATATACCGTTCCAGAATCGGCTGTCGGCACCTCGCCGTGACTCATGTCTATTATATGAAGTCCGTCAGAGGGCAATTCCTGGCTGCGGAAGTGGTCGGCCAATGCCGAATGGGCATCGATAAACACCACGTCGAGATTCTCCGGGTCCAGATATTCCGAAAAAACAAGATTACATTCACCTATCAGTCCATGGTGTACCTTGTCGACACGCATCCCCTTTTTACCGGGGGCACATACCGAGATGATATCCACGTCGGGATGGTTTACCAGTATTCTTATCAATTCGCCGGCCATAAGAGTATCGCCGCCGGCTATGCCAACTTTTATCATACCTGAGGCTCTTCCTTAAGCGGCAGAGGCAATATGCGGGACAGCAGATGATAAACTTCCTTGTGGGTAACCCCCTCGCGGATTATGGCTATGATGGTATTTGCACCCGCAACGGTTCCGATAATTTCTTCTCCTCCAAGCATGTCGATATCATACGCCACACCCGAGGCATAGCCGTTTCTGGTCTTTACCACAGCTACATTGCCACTGAACTCAAGCGATATGAAACCTATTCCCTGATGTCTGAGCGCAGGGTGAGGCTCACCCGAAGCGAGCAGCTGATCTTTGATGGTATTGGCATCCGGAAGCCGGTATACATACTCGCCACGGTCTGTGGGAACTTTAGAAGTCTTGAGAAGCTTCAAGTCTCGTGAAAGAGTGGCCTGGGTTACTTTATAACCTCGTTCGGCAAGAAGATTCGAAAGCATCTCCTGCGAGGATATATTCTTGGTCTTGATAAGCTCGACCAAAAGCTCGACACGTTCTCGTCTGTTTTTCATTGTTGTGATCCGTTTCTTTTATCCAATTCTTTTTTTATCTCTCCCGCCTTCTCATAGTCCTCCTTCTCCACAGCCCTCTCGAGCGCACGCTCCAGGGCTTCGGTCGACTGGGCCGCATAATGCGACACTACCGGGGCGCGTTTCCCGCTTTCGCCGGACTCGGCATTTTTATCGCCATCGGCACCGGGAGTGAATCCTGCCTCACGAAGAACCTCCTCTGTAGTGAATATAGGTGCTCCGGCTCTGATCGCAAGCGCTATCGCGTCTGACGAACGCGCGTCTATCTCCTCAATGCGGCCTCGCGGACCCTGGAATATCATGTCGGCGGCAAACACTCCGTTTGGAAGACGATGAATACGCACCTCCAACAGATCGATTTCAAACTGGGAAAGCGCAGAGAGAAAAAGATCATGGGTAAGCGGTCTCGGGGTCTTCACTTCCTGAAGTTTACACTCTATGGCCTGGGCCTCAGGATATCCTATGATAATAGGCAGTCTCCTCAGTCCATCCTCCTCTTGTAGAATCAGCGCATAAACGCCACTCTCAACCTGATTATATGTAATCCCTATCAACTGGAGAGGAATACGTTCGTCCATAGTCTTATTATTATAATCGAAGCCGTCGTGGCTCCATCAATTCGGATTTTTGCTTATCATGCCTGAACCGAGACAAAGCCTGCGGTCAGGAGTATATACTATAAGATATTGTCCCGGGGCTATACCCTGAACATCGCTGTCGCTTTTGAGTGTGAGACCTTCGGCTCCTTTTATGAGAGTACCGCTAAGGAATTCAGGTGTATGGCGCGTCTTGAAAGCCACTCTGATATGGTCTTTCTCCGGCTCGGGGAGAGGAGAAAGAACAGGTCGCGATCCGGGGTCGGCAAACGGATCGACGCTGATCCAGTTCATCTCCTCCACGACGATTGTACGGCCATACTGCCTGGGGGTATCATAACCTTTGGAGACGAACACCACATTGTCGCGAGGATTCTTTCTTACCACAAACCAAGGGCCGCCACTAAGTCCAAGTCCTTTTCGCTGACCTATGGTATGAAACCAAAATCCTTTGTGCGTCCCGATTTTGCGTCCCGATTCCAGTTCGATTACCGGACCTTCCTTCTCGCCTAAATGACGCCGCAGAAAATCGTTGTAGTTGATTTTCCCAAGAAAACAGATTCCTTGCGAATCCTTCCGGGCCGCGTTAGGAAGGCCGGCTTCAGCGGCGAGATGTCTCACCTCCTCTTTGGTCATGCCGCCCAACGGGAAAATTATATGCGACAACTGGCTATAATCGAGCTGAGCGAGAAAATCAGTCTGGTCTTTGACCGGGTCGGGAGCCGTGGCGAGATACAGACGTCCATTGTCTTCTTCAATCGAAGCATAATGACCGGTTGCCGTCTTGTCGAAAGCATGCCCTATGCGCTCTTCGAAGAAACCGAATTTTATCAGCTTATTGCACATCATGTCGGGGTGGGGAGTAAGTCCTTTTGCCACGGTTCGCAACGTATAGCCTATGACATGCTCCCAATACTCATCCTGCAACGGAACGATTGTAAGCGGCAAAGAATACTTGCGGGCTATCAGTCTGCAGAATTCCATATCCTCTTCCGCCGAGCAGTCGCCCTCTCCATTGTCCATTCCTATACGTATATAGAACAGATGCACGTCGTGCCCTTCGCTTACAAGCTTATGGACTACCACCGCGCTATCCACACCACCAGATATAAGTACCGCTATCCTCATACCTCTTCCAGCTCCTCCTCTTCGCTCTTGTTGTCGCTATGTATAAGATGAAGCGAATAGAAATAGTCTACCGATATCTTTCCGGGGCCTACAAGCATAATGAATATAAAGATACCTATAAACATTATAGGAAGATATACCGGCACTTGCCAGTCAAGCAGATATGCTTCATGAACAAGATTGCCAAGCAGATATGCCTCGGCAACCGTCATGGCTATTAGCGGGGGCACCACCATCAGTCTGGTCAGGAATCCAAACATGATGAAAACCGGACAAACCATCTCTATACATATCATAAATATGAGAGAAGTCTCCGCCGACATCCCGAGAACCGCCGGGAATACCTGACACACAGTGTCGAAATGTGTCAATTGGCGCACTCCGAACTGCAACAGCATCACTCCAACGAACAATCTCAGAAACAGACGCCCGAGATTCGTATATGAATATCCGCTGAAACGTATATATAATTTTTTGATAAATTCCATACTTATTTCAATTCTTTGATTATCTCCGTAAGTTATCGGTCGCGCTTCTCCGGCCGCACGATATCAATGCTTACGCGGGGCTCGCCTACCAGCGGAGCTATCACTTCGGCCCAGGCCGCATATCCCTTTCCTGTAAGATGAAGCCCATCATTTGTAAATTCCCTGCGCAGACAACCTTTCGAATCAGACAATGCGTCGGTAAGATCCACATATTCGGCACCCTCTTCCTGAGCGATACGCCGGAGACATGTGTTGAGGTCCCTGATGGTTCCCTCTGTCCCGATCAGGTTTTTATATCTTCTGAATGTATTGTTTATAGGCATTACAGATTGTATGTAAAGCTTTGTCTCGGGACTTTTGGAACGTATCTCCCTTACCAGCGTACGGTATTTATCGGCAATGCACGCGGTTCCGAGATGATGAGAGACGTCGTTGATACCTATCAACAGGAATATTTTGGCCGGACGGCCTTTGGTAACCTGATCCAGCCGCTTTCTCACACCGTCTATGACATCGGAACGTATACCTCGGTTCTTTACATCCGGATTCTTGAAATACTCGGCAAACTCGCCCCCGTCAGTTATTGAGTTGCCAAGGAACACTATATCGTTTCCGCTTATCGGGAGAGTGTCGAACAATGATACCCTCTGCTCCCAGTATTCGTCGGCATTCATGGCGACCGACGACAGGAACAGCATACCTACGGCAAGAGACACGGCTATGGCAGACAATATTATTTTCATAAGTGATACTCCACAAGGCCCTCGAGAGGAGAACCGGTTATCGACTTTATAGAGATTCCGACCTGCGAAGCTGCCTCGCGTAGAATCTTCTCGAAATGCAACGATACGGAACCGGTAAAGGCTATAGGCAAAGAACCGGCACCTTGATATGGAAGCACATTGCGCTTTACAAATCTGGTGAATTCCTTCAATACAAGCTGATAGACATAAGGATCAAGAAGACGCTGAGCCAGGAACGGCACGAATGACGCGAGATACCTGTTAGCTTCGGGTCTGTGGTAAACATTTTCAAGCACTGATGCGGTATCTACGTCATAGTTCTTGTTAAACTCCTCGCATATGTATTCGGGAAGCTGTTTCTTCAATACATCTGTAAGCAATCGTTTGCCAAGCGACGCGCCGCTGCCTTCATCGCCAAGAATAAACCCGAGCGAAGGTATGCTTCCTATTATATCGTTCCCGTCATACAGACAGGAGTTGCTTCCTGTGCCAAGGATGCAAGCTATACCTTTCGTATGGCCCAGCATACCTCTTGCGGCACCCAGCATGTCGCTACGCACCTCATATCCGATTCCGGGCCAAAATTCCGACAGGGCTGAGCCTATACGCCCGCAGGCATCGGGTGTGGCACACCCGGCACCATAAAAATATATAGAATCGGGGCGCAGGTCGGGAAGCTCACGTTCTGCTTCAAGCATTATATCCCTTATATCCTCCGGAAGCGTAAGCATGGCATTGATGCCGCCAAACTGGCAACGGCCCACAATCGTAGCCGCACTTCCGTCCGATTCAGTCATAGCCCAGTCGGTCTTCGTACCGCCGGCATCCACTATAAGGTATCTACGCATATTTCAACACTTTGGAATTTCAAATACTTTCAAACTGAATTTGAAAATATTCGCTTTACAAAATTAATATATTTTTTATATAAATAAAATATGCAGAAAGCTTTTTATAAAACTTTCTGCATATCCCTTAATTATCATCTGTTCTCCTTCCGGAGTCCTGATTATCAGATTCCTCCCCATTCATCCCATACTCCCACAACCTGACGGAGCTGAGTATCATTTACCGTACGCAGGTCAGTAAGATTATAGTTGTTGGCTATATTCAGGTAAGTGAGCATATTGTCGAAACTTACGTCGAGTGTAACGAGCTGGTTGTTGGATACGTTCACTCTCTGCAGGAAGTTCTGGTTGCTCAGATTCAGATAGGTGATATCATTCCAGGCAAGGTTTACAAATCCCAGATTCGGGCAGTTCGTAACGGTGAAAGCCGTAAGGTCATTGTAAGGGGCGTATACATCGTTCAGGGCCGGGCAATCGTTTACCACGAGGTTTGTCATGTGGTTGTCGCTACAGAACAGAGTGGTCAGCGAAGGCAGATTCTGAATGTATAGTTTGCTTACCTTGTTATCGCCTATGTTGAGGTTTTCAAGTTTCAAAAGACCGCTGAGCTGCAATTCCCTAAGCTCGTTGAACGCGGCGTAGAGGCTTTTAAGCTGAGTGCAGTTCGCAACCGAAATGCTTTCAAGATGGTTTGAGGTGCAATTCAGAATTTCCAAAGCGGCGGCATTTTCTACATCAAGGCTTGCAAGAAGGTTGGAAGCGATGTTGAGACGTTTCAGAGCCGGCATGACGCCGAGCTCTATATCCGCTATACGGTTACGGTTCAGTTTCAGGCTCTGAAGAGCAGGCACCTCGGTTATTGTTATCTGTGAAATACGATTACGGCTCGCATTCACGGCATCAAGGACCGGCAGCTGCGCCAATGTCAGTCCGGTAATCTTGTTACCGCTGATGTCAACTTTAGTAAGGGCCGGGAACGAAGTCAGATTAAGCGAACCGGCAAGATCCTTGTTTTTCCATTCAATCGAGACCACATGGCCTCCTTCGACCTTAACACCGGGACAATGGGCTACATTGTTACCGGTAAAATTCAAAGCCGCAGCATTGGTAGCTTCTTTAGCAGCCGGAGCGGACAAGAATGCCTGGAGAGCTTTTGCTTCCGATCGCGACACATTTTGACTCCATGCCGGAATAAACATAACGGCGAGGGCCATAAGGGCGAATGTTTTTTTCATAGCTATAGTGTGTTTTGGTTTATGACTAACAAAACTGAAAAAGAGGATCGTCTCCGGACGTTTTTCCCGCTCCTGACCGGAGACGTCCTCCAAATCGGTCTTGTCTTTCAATCTCTTTGCTATTTTTAACGTTTGCCCTGATGAAAGGTTCACCCCTCCATGTTTTTTTTCCGTCTGCCGGATTTATCTTGTCTCTTTCTCCTGTCGCCGCGTGATCTCCTGCCGTTATGGGGTTTTCTCTCCTGTCCATGTGCGGGGGCGGGTTCTCCCTCTATCCTCAGATGTTCAGGAATATCTTTGCGCGGCACCTTCTTTTCCAGCAACCGTTCTATCACACGCAACTTTCCACCGTCGCGCTCGGCCACAAAGGTGACGGCGCGGCCATCGCGGTCTGCCCTGGCCGTGCGCCCTATGCGATGCACATAATCTTCCGCCTCCCGCGGCACGTCATAATTCACAACCATCTCAATATCGTCTATATCTATTCCTCTTGATACGATATCGGTAGCTATGAGCACATTGATACGCCCCGATTTGAAATCGAGAATCTGCTCCTCACGCTTGGTCTGGTCCAGATCGGAATGCATCTCTCCCACCTTTACCCCCATCTGGCGCACAGCCCTGGTAAGTTCCTTTACCTTAAGTTTCGAAGAAGAGAATACTATGACCTTCCGAGGCGGATTCTGAGTGAAAAGATGCTTGAGCAGACCAAGTTTCTGGGTCTCGTAACAAATATAGGCCGATTGCTTAATCTTCTCGGCCGGTTTGGAGACGGCCAGTTTTATCTCAACCGGATCATTTAGAATCTTGGCGGCCAACTGCTGGATCTTCGGAGGCATCGTGGCTGAAAAAAGCAGTGTCTGCCTATCTTTCGGCAATCGGGCCACAATCTGCATTATATCATCGAAAAAGCCCATGTCGAGCATCCGGTCGGCCTCATCGAGAATAAAAAAGGCCACTTTGCTCAAATCGACATATCCCATGGAGAGATGGGCGAGAAGTCTGCCGGGAGTGGCTATAACGACATCGGCCCCTGCTTTAAGGCTCTTGCGTTGCTGTTCGTAGGTATGGCCATCGGTGCCCCCATATACAGGCACGCTGCTTATGGGAAGAAAGTATGAAAAACCCTGCATCTGCTGATCTATCTGTTGAGCCAGCTCGCGTGTAGGGGCCATAATCACGCAGTTCACCGAATCTTTCGGGAAATTGCCGTCGGCCAGAAGGTCGATCACAGGCAGCAGGTATGCCGCTGTCTTTCCCGTACCGGTCTGTGCGCAGGCCAGAAGGTCGCGCCCTTCGAGCACGGCAGGTATGGCCTGCTCCTGAATTGGAGTGCATTTATCGAAGTGCATGTCCCATAGGGCGTCGAGCACATCATCGTTTTCAAGAAGTTCGTCGAATCTCATTATAATATCTTACCCGGCATACTCGGGTTATAAAATCTTACCGGTGATACTCCGGCATGCGGTTACAAAATTAATAAAAAAACCGGTGCTTTGAACCATACCGTATTCCTGCGGGTTAAAATGAAAAAAACATAAAAATAATACTGCTATGAAAAAATTTTTTACTACAATTGCAGTCGCACTCGTCGCAGTATCCTGCGCTTGGGCTCAGAAAACAGAAATCACAGTAGGTTATGGCGGCTATACCCAGCAGGACGCCATGGACATGCATGACGGTTGGGGTGGTGTGAACACCGCATGGGGAGCGTTGACGGCAGGTGTCAACTTCCAGGTATCACCTAAAATCTGGATAGGTCCCTCTTATACTTTCTCATCGGCCACAGTCGGCCACGGTCCTCATCACTCTAACGTGGCTTACCATTCGGTGATGCTGAACGGGCGCATGCAATACTACCGCCGAGGTGATTTCAAGATGTACGCCAAAGTAGGTCTCGGTGTAGACATAACCCATCTGATGCCCAAATACGGCGACAGTTACAACAAATGTTATGTAGCCTTCCAGGTTACCCCCATAGGTGCTGAATATACGATAGCCAACGGTATCGCCTTATATGGCGAACTCGGTTTCGGCGCCCAAGGTCTGGCCCAGGTAGGCGTCAAATTCAAACTATGACGACTGATAACGAATCTGCACAAACGTTGCGTATAATCCGACATGTTACCTGGATTGGATTCTGGGTAAATGTCGGATTAATGGCATTGAAACTATCCGTGGGATACGCGGGACACAGCGATGCCCTCGTAGCCGACGGATATCATTCATTTTCCGACTTCGCCACCGATATAATAGTACTTGCTTTCGTAGGTATGGCTTACAGGAAAGCCGACGAGTCGCATCCTTACGGACACGGCAAGTTCGAGACTTTCGGGACTCTGATGATTGCGTTGGCACTGGTATTTGTGGCCCTGTTCATATGTCTGAGCGGAATCTCGACCCTTATCGACGCTGTATCAGGCAAGATATTGGACCGCCCGGATCTCCTTACCTTGATTGTGGCCATAATATCCATACTGGCCAAAGAATGGCTGTTCCGATATACCTACCGGACAGGGAAAAAAGTAGACTCGTCATCGCTGATCGCCAATGCATGGCACCATCGGTCAGACGCGATCTCATCCGTAGCCACGCTCATAGGAGTAGGTCTCGCATATTTCTTAGGACCCCACTGGCGTATGGCCGACCCGATAGCGGCCATACTGGTAAGCATACTTATACTCTACTCGGCTATACAGGTGGCCTCGCCGGCCATATCCGAACTGCTTGACACCGGGCTGCCGGAAAAAGACCGCAGGCTCATAGCGGTAACAATAACAAATGTCAAAGGGGTGTTGGGGTATCACCACATACGTTCGCATCGCAACGGACATACAACCGTAGTCGAGTGCCACATAAAAGTCCAGCCCGATATCACAGTTATAGAAGGCCATGAAATCGCAACCGAAGTTGAAAAAGCCATATCTTCACTTTACGACGGCAAGGTCATATGCACGGTACATATAGAACCTTATTTACCGGGACATGAGGGATGCGTGGCTACTTTCGATGATCACGTGCAAGGAAATCGCTGAACACACTTCGCGGGGTGATAGGGGAGCCATCATGCTCCACATCCTTACGCATGGCTGCGGCTTCATCTTTGTCGGCTGTTACTGAGGGATGCCTCAACGCACGAACGCTCATGAGCAACACTACCATGCCCACGAGAATTACCGACATCAATATAAACTTAAGCAATACCATACAAGAGTGCTATAAGGCGGTTTCTTCACCGTTTATAGCACTCTAACAATCCGCCGATTGAAATGGTTGACCGGTCGGTGATTTTTAGTCGTTACCAATGACCAACGACTATCTCTCCGCCATTTCGGGCAGAAGCGCGAACCGTAGCACTTCGTCTACGTGCTCCACATAATGGAACGTCAACCCATCCAGATACCTTTCGGGAATCTCCTCCACATCCTTACGGTTACGACAGCATAGCATTATGTCGGTGATACCGGCTCTCCTCGCAGCCAGGATCTTCTCCCTTATGCCTCCCACTGGTAAAACTTTACCACGCAGCGTCATCTCACCGGTCATGGCCAGATTGGCGCGTACCTTGCGATGCGTCATGGCCGAGGCGATCGAGACTGTCATAGTTATACCGGCTGACGGACCATCCTTGGGCACCGCTCCTTCCGGCACGTGAACGTGTATGTCGGACTTCGCGAAGTGGTCGGGAGTAAGCCCGATCTTATCAGGATGCGAGCGCAGATACTCCAAAGCCAGCGTAGCCGATTCTTTCATCACGTTTCCGAGATTTCCGGTAATGGTCAGTTTATCCCCCTTGCCATTCGACACCGATGTCTCAACAAACAATATCTCTCCTCCGGCGGCAGTCCACGCCAATCCGGTTACCACCCCGGCATATGAGTTATCTTCGTATGTCTCACGGAACACATCCTCCTTGCCGAGCATACGGCGCACATCCTCCGGTGTTACCTCACGCGGATATTCCTTTCCCTCCACTTTCAGGCACGCGATTTTACGGAGTACGCCTGAGATCTTCTTTTCAAGCTGCCGCACGCCACTCTCTCGGGTATATGACTCCACAATGCACCTTGCCGCATCGCGCGTGAATGTTATCTCGTTTTCGTCAAACCCGTTCTTCACAAGGTTTTTCGGCACAAGATGACGCAATGCGATCTCGATTTTCTCTTCTATTATATAGCCCGAGAGTTCTATCACCTCCATGCGGTCGAGCAACGGACCCGAAACTTCCGACAGGTCGTTGGCCGTAGCTATGAAGAACACCTTTGAAAGGTCATAGTCCACATCCACATAATTATCGTGGAAAGCGGTGTTCTGTTCCGGATCAAGCACTTCAAGTAGCGCCTGGGCCGGATCACCTCTCAACCCTTTACCTATCTTATCTATCTCGTCAAGGAGTATTACAGGATTACCCTCCTTGCACTTCGCTATGGCGGCCATTATACGGCCCGACATGGCACCGACGTATGTGCGCCTATGGCCTCTTATCTCAGCTTCGTCCGACACCCCCCCCAAAGCTATGCGGTGATAGTCGCGACCCAAGGCACGGGCGATACTCTTGCCAAGTGAGGTTTTGCCGACCCCCGGAGCTCCGGCGAGACAAAGAATGGGTGCTTTCATGTCGCCCCGCAGCTTCTGAACCGCCATATGCTCGACTATACGCTCCTTCACCTTTTCAAGTCCATAGTGATCTTCGTCGAGAGTGTCGCGCACCTGACTCAAGGAGAAGTCAGGATCGGCATATGTATCCCAAGGCAGATTAAGCAGCATATCGAGATAGGAATACTGTATGGAATACTCAGGCATTGTTATGTTGTAACGCTCCATTTTCCTCAGCTCCTTGTCGAAATGCTTCCTGATATTTTCCGACCAATTCTTCAGCGCAGCCCGTTCCTGAAGTTCAGTCAGATCTCCATTCTCCTCATAGCTCTCCCCGAGTTCACCTTTTATGGCCTGCATCTGATGGCGCAGATAATTCTCGCGTCTCTGCTGCGAAATCTGCTCATTAGCCTTGCCAACAATCTGCTGGCGTATGCGCAATTCGGAAGCGGCGTCGTCAAGCAGACGATCCAACATATCGGCCATCTCCGATAAATTCCCGGAAGTCAGCAGGGAGTACTTCAGCCCCCGGTCACACGGCACGTGCAACGCCGTGAAATAGAGCTGGCACTCTACGGTGCGGCATTCGGCGATAAGGTGCAGCAGAAATCTCGATATTTCATTGTCTATCATCTCCAGAAGCACGCGCATCTTGATGGTTATAGCGTGCACCTTATCTCTGAAATCCATGGTCTGCGGACATTCAGGATCTTCAACCGGCTCCACATAAGCCTCAAACGGATGCTTCGGCACAAGAGAAGAGGTCTTTTGGGCGTTAATACGGGCTGCGCAACCTGTAAGCACTGTAACCGTAGCGCCGTTACCGGCTCCCTCAGCGTCGAGACCGATGACCTTGGCGAAAGTCCCATACTCACAAACACGGCGTGTAACAGGCACTCCGGCATCGGGTACGAAGCACTCGTCGGTAGACACACCGAGGAAAATGGCTCCCCCGTCATTAAAGGCCTCGCGAGCCATTGCAATCTCCATTGGCGTTACCGCATCAAGCTGCATTATCTGTCCAGGAAAGGGAACCGAAACACCTACAACCGGGTAAACCGCCATTCTCGATGCGGATACCCGAATCAAGTTTTCAGGCTTTTCCGCATAATCCCTGAATGCATTCAGGACCGGCTTCTCATCTTCAACATCAATGGGTTCATATCCCATGTCATATAAATCCTCTTCGTTAAATATGCTTGGCATTTTTCAATCACTCGTTAATTACCCCTTTTCCGCGCTACAAAATTAGCAAAAAAAGGGGAAGGTATGGGAAATATTGATTATTTTTGCAAATTGGTATAGGCATGTATGCGCGTATATGATGCCGAAAACGAAACTAACAATAGAGACGCAATGGTAATACAGAGATGGCAGTCAGTGCTTCTGCTCGTGGCTGCAGTTATGATGGGACTCGCTTCGTTCAAGACATTGGCCGGAATTCAGGCCACGGACTTCACTTATACGTTCAGCGCGCTCGGATTCGAGTACGCCGGCGAAGCCACCGGGGGCGCCACCACAGGTTGGGCATTACGCACCTGGACACTTTTCATAGTAACCCTGACAGGGACCATACTTCCTTTAATCGATATTTTCCTTTTCAAGAAACTTCGGTTACAGATGCGTCTGGCCCTGGTATGCGTGCTGTTCTGCATAACCACATGCGCCATAGCCGGTCTTACCGCATATCGCTTCGCCGACGGCGCAACCGTATCCTGGACCCAGGTGGCCTGCGCTCCTCTTCTGGCTCTCGTGGCCGAAGTAATGGCATGGCAGCGCATGGCATCGGACAAGCGCAAGCTCAGCGCAGCCGACAGACTGCGATAATAAGCTAAGAGTTACCAAGTTAGTAAACAATTTATTCCCGGATATTCCGTCTCTCCTGCAATAATCTATGGCAAAAGAACTTAAGAATTTCACCAAACGGAGCGACAACTACTCTCAATGGTATAACGAACTTGTAGTAAAGGCAGATCTCGCAGAGCAATCGGCTGTAAGAGGATGCATGGTCATCAAACCTTACGGCTATGCCATATGGGAGAAGATGCAACGCCAGCTCGACTATATGTTTAAGGCCACCGGCCACCAGAATGCATATTTTCCGCTCCTTATCCCGAAATCGTTCCTCAGCCGCGAGGCTGACCACGTGGAGGGATTTGCCAAGGAGTGCGCCGTCGTAACGCACTATCGTCTTAAAAACGATCCTGCCGGCAACGGTGTGGTGGTGGACCCCGAAGCCCGTCTTGAAGAAGAGCTCATAATACGACCCACCTCCGAAACCATAATCTGGAACACATATAAAAACTGGATTCACTCATATCGCGACCTCCCGATACTTGTAAACCAGTGGGCAAACGTTTTCCGCTGGGAGATGCGCACACGCATGTTCCTGCGTACGGCGGAATTCCTCTGGCAGGAGGGCCACACGGCCCACGCCACGCGCGAAGAGGCCGAAGCCGAGGCAATCAAGATGCTGAACGTATATGGAGACTTTGCGGAGAACTACATGGCCGTTCCGGTGATAAAAGGTGTGAAAAGCGCCAACGAACGCTTCGCCGGAGCCCTCGACACTTATACCATCGAGGCCATGATGCAGGATGGCAAAGCCCTCCAGTCGGGCACATCGCACTTCCTCGGGCAGAACTTCGCCAAGGCTTTCGACGTGAAGTTCATAAACAGGAACAACGAGCAGGAATATGTATGGGCCACTTCATGGGGCGTTTCCACGCGCCTTATGGGAGCGCTCATAATGACCCACAGCGATGACAACGGGTTGGTGCTTCCTCCGAAACTGGCGCCTATCCAGGTTGTGATAGTGCCCATATACAAGGATGCAGAAGGACTCGCCAAGATTTCCGAAAGAGTAGAGTCGATAGTAAGAAATCTGCGTAAGCTCGGCGTAAGCGTGAAGTATGACGATGCCGACAACCGCCGTCCGGGCTTCAAGTTCGCCGATTACGAGGTGAAAGGCGTACCTGTGCGTCTCGCGATAGGACAGCGGGACCTGGAGCAGGGCACGGTGGAACTGATGCGCCGCGATACTCTTGAAAAGGAGGTGCTCCCGATAGAAGGTATCGAGGAACATATAGTAAAGCTGCTCGACGACATTCAGGCGAACCTTCTCACCAAAGCGCGCAAGTACCGCGATGCCATGACCTACACAGCCGACACTTACGAAGAATTCAAAGAAAAGATAGAGAAAGGCGGATTCATATTGGCCCATTGGGACGGGACACCCGAAACCGAAGAAAAGATAAAAGAGGAAACCAAGGCTACCATACGCTGCATACCTTTCGACGGCGATACCACTCCGGGAG
Source organism: uncultured bacterium (assembly GCA_905214715.1). Lineage (GTDB taxonomy): Bacteria > Bacteroidota > Bacteroidia > Bacteroidales > Muribaculaceae > Lepagella. The sequence continues at coordinate 88,399 of CAJMMT010000007.1, forward strand.
TATGTATGGTTACCGGCAAACCCTCGGCACGACGTGTGATTTTCGCCCGAAGCTATTAAATATAAATCCGGCCCGCATACTTACGGGCCGGAACGAAACCTGACAAACCATGAAACCTATAAACATAGTTCTGACCGCGATCGCTCTTGGAGCGCTCTCGTCATCTCCGGCTTACGCGGCCCTGACAGCAACGGATTACTGCGACGTGAAACTTACAGCCCCGGCTTCAGTCAGGGAAAGCACACCGCTACCCGACGGATTGACTTACGCGGCAATAAGCACGGATGGAGACAAAATCGAGGTGTTCAGCTACAAAACGGGCGCTAAGACCGGCACACTTCTTGATTTGAGAGGTGTGAAAGGAAGCATAAAACTCGATTCATTCGATGGATTCGCCATATCGGCGAACCAGAAAAAAATATTGTTGTGGACCGGTTCCAAGAAGATATACCGTCGCAGTTTCACAGCCGAGTATTATGTATACGACATAATGCGCCAGACTATGGTCAAGGTTTCGCAAGGAGGGCCCCAACGTTGCGGGATAATAAGCCACGATGGGCGAATGGTGGCTTATGTGCGGGACAACAACGTTTTTGTAGCCAATCTTGAGTATGGTACAGACGTGCAGGTTACGAAAGATGGGGAAATCAACAAAATAATCAACGGTGCTCCGGACTGGGGATATGAGGAAGAGTTCGGCGTTGACAACACAATGTGCTGGAGCGGCGACGACTCGGTTCTGGCGTTCATTAGGTTCGACGAGTCGAAAGTACCAATGTACAGTTTCGACCAATATCGTTCCTATTGCGAGGGCGACTTCCTTGGCGATGCCTATCCGGAGGCTTACAGCTACAAGTATCCTCTGGCAGGGTATCCCAATTCCGTCGTCAGCGCTAAGGTTTATGATGTCGAGACACGTAAGGTAAAGACCATGGACCTTCCCATGAGCGATACGGACTACATACCTTCGATCAGCTTCGATTATTCCGGCACACGCCTTATGCTCATGGTATTGAACCGGGACCAGAATCACCTGAGGCTTTTCGCCGCCAATCCCGAATCGACCGTTGCGCGTCAGCTTATGGAGGAGAAAAGCGATACATGGCTGTCTACTTCCGCATATCAGATGGTGGATTACCAAAGCGATTCGTTCATAATAGGCAGCGACCGCAGCGGATGGCGCCACCTGTATGAATATGAATACAGCGGCAAACTGCGCCGACAGCTTACCAAAGGCGAGTATAACGTTACCGCCTACTACGGATATAACCCTCGTCTGCGCACGCATTACGTTCAGACTACACAGAAAGGGGCCATAAACCGCAATATAGCGTCGGTCGACGCCAAGGGCGCGGTGAAGATACTGCATGACCAGGCCGGCTACGAAAGCGCAACTTTCAGCAACGGGTGCGAATACTACCTGCGCAACTGGAGTTCATCTACGGTGCCCCCGCAATATACATTGTGGAGCGTGGCCGGCAAGAAACTGAAAGATGTGGAACTCAACGAAGCTTATGCCGCCAAGTATGCCGACATTCCGGTAAGAGAGTTCATAACCGTGCGCAATGCCGACGGTGAGGAGATGAACGCATCGGTGATGCGACCCAGGAATGTTTCAGCCTCAGACAAGCTACCGTTGCTGATGTATCAATACAATGGTCCCGAATCGCAGGAGGTACTTAACAAATGGAAAGTCAGCGGAGAGACCTATCTGGCCACACAAGGATATGTGGTGGCAACCGTGGATGGCCGCGGTACTGGCGGTCGCTCCCGGGCATGGAGCGACATAGTATATAAGAATCTTGGCCATTACGAGACCCTCGACCAGATTGCCGGAGCCAAGGCTATAGCGGCTCTTCCGGGTATCGATGCCGACAGGGTAGGATGCTTCGGATGGAGCTACGGCGGATATATGACCCTCCGCGAACTGACCGACAGGAATTCCCCTTTCAAGGCCGGAGTGGCTATGGCAGCTGTTACCGACTGGCGTTTCTACGATTCTATATACACGGAACGTTACATGCTGACACCTCAACAAAACTCTACCGGATATGATGCCGCCTCGGTACTGCCGCGTACACGGGACTTGAAAGGACGGCTGCTCATAATGTCAGGCACGAGCGATGACAACGTGCATTTCTACAACACCCTTAAATTCGCTTCGAAAGCTAACTACGAAGGGAAGGTATTCGACATGATGGCTTTGGCAGGATTCGAACACAGCCTGAGAATGTGCAATGCCCGCGAAATGCTGTTCGGTAAGATTCTTGACTTCCTAAACCACAATCTATGATTGAGCTTAATAAAATAAGCCGCGACCAACTATACGCGCTCTGGAAAAATCTTTCTTTCGGATTATTGCTGTTCATAGTGCTTGTGGCATGTACGCGCTTTTTGCCCTTCTACATGGCGCCGGTTCTGTCTCTCGCATGCGCGCTTCTTTTTTATCGGTCCCTTTTCTACGCCCGGAACTGGAATTCAGATGGCAGCTCTCCCGGAGTAGGATGCAATCTTATTTCATACTGTTTCTTCTATTGCATGGTTGCCTATTGCGTTATAGGCATAACGATCAATATTCTGTATGCCTGGGGACTCATAGTCGTACCGGACGAACTTATATTCTTCAATTATCCTTACCTGGTAAGTCTGCTGTTGCTGCCTGTAAGCTTCGGCGTAATGCTCATAATGGTTCTACGCGGACACAGCGTTACTGTTTGCGCCGATTGCCGCCGCCACTACGGACGCAAGATTGAGCGGGGCATGTCGGGGGTTCTGTTCGAGCACGAGGCACGAGTACAGATGTATAATCTGCTGGTTATATTCGGTATACTTTCCATAATTGTCTGGACATATTTCTCAACCTCGTATTCCAACGTAAACCAGAACGACCGGGACAATTATGTGTTCATATGGCTGGTGCTTATAGTGTTTCTGTTCGATGAGATATATTTCATATACCGGTATATAAACCTATATGCCGAGCTATGCGAATGCAATGAGATAATCTCGTCCGACGAGCTCAGCAAGATGTCGGCGCGCACGTTCGTAAGGGTCTTCCTCATGTGTGATGACGCCATATATGTAGACCCTCATTCCCTTGACCCGGCGGTAAGCGACTCAGAGGTTATAGACACACCTTTCCAAACCAAACGCAATGTCAACGGACTGTCAGACGAAGATGTGAAACATCTTGTGGAACATTCTTTCGATATAAAGGGTGGAGAGCTGAAATTCTTCTTCGGAAGAAAAATGAGTAATGTGGGCGACAGATCGCTGCTTCGTTATTTCTATTTCCTCGACGGCAAGTCTTCCGATTACGAGAAACTGAAAATGCCGGGCCAGTGGATGGCTTTCTCCGAAATAAGGGAAATCTTCAACAAGGAACCCAACCGTATTGCGCTTTTGTTCGCATCTGACCTTACAAGGCTCTCCACGATAATCGTAACAGCGAAGCTTTACGACAGCGAAGGACGACGTCGTAACAAAATAAAATCCTACCGACCCACTTTCACCCTGCGCGATGTGCGCGAAAGCAACCTTGATTTTCAGGACGACAAATGGATAGAAATATCAACTTTCAACGCCGACACGCCTTTCTACAGCATCAAGAAACTCTGGAGACAGATATGGGGCAAGCAGCTTCCGGTGTAACCAAACGACCCATGTCTGAATCACGATGAAAGACCCTGACAAGAGAGTTCTGGCCATAATAGGTCCCACCGCCTGCGGCAAGACCCGCCGAGCCGTCGAGCTTGCCCGTTGTTTCAACGGAGAGATAATCTCGGGCGATTCACGTCAGGTTTACAGTGGCATGGACATAGGTACCGGCAAAGACCTCGCGGAATATGGAGAGGTGCCGGTTCATCTGGTAGACATACTGCCGGCAGGCGAAAAATATAACCTTCACAGATTCCTTACAGATTTTCAGACGGCCTGCACGGATATAACCGGGCGTGGCCGTCTGCCCGTACTGTGCGGTGGTACCGGCATGTATGTCGAGGCCGCGCTCAACGGACTTGTATTGCCCGAAGTACCCGAGAACCCTGGTTTGCGGCAACGTCTGGAAGGGAAGAGTCTGGAGGAACTCACTGCCATACTCCGGACCTTGAAACGGCTTCACAACACCACGGATGTCGACACGGTGAAGCGGGCCACGAGGGCGATTGAAATAGAAGAGTATTACAATCAGCATCCCGACGAGGCGGAAAGAGCGCGGATCACAGCGGCCGGACGCCTCGATTCGGTGATCGTGGGTCTGGAAATTTCCAGGGAAGATAGACGTCGGCGCATCTCGGAGCGTCTTGACGCGCGTCTGAATGAAGGAATGGTACAGGAGGTGGAATCGTTAATAGATGGAGGAGTGAAGCCGGCAGACCTCATCTATTACGGTCTGGAGTACAAATTCGTTACCCTGCACGTATTGGGGGAACTGTCGTTTGAGGAAATGCGCGGGCAGCTTGAAACGGCAATACATCAGTTTGCCAAACGCCAGATGACATGGTTCCGGGGCATGGAGCGCAGGGGACACCACATCAACTGGGTCCCATACGACATACCGGCAGAAGAACTTGCCGCCAACGTAGAAAGATGGCTCAGCGCCAGTCATTAGCCGGCAAATGCGTTCTTTTTTTCTTTTGGCATTCATCGTATATTTAGTAATTTAGCGATAAATTACCAATATCATCGATAAATGGCAAAACTTTATTCCATAGGTGTGCAGAGCTTCGCGGCACTTCGCGAGGAAGGTTATATATATGTAGATAAAACGGGGTTTATTGAAAATCTTGTAAAAGGCGGCAAATACTATTTTCTGAGCCGGCCGCGACGTTTCGGCAAATCCCTGCTTCTATCCACTATCGAGGCTTTCTATCAAGGTCGCAAGGACCTTTTTGATGGATTGGCAATCAGCCGAATGGAGCATGACTGGCAGCCTCACCCGGTTTTGCATATAGCTCTCAATGCTTACGAATACAATAAGCCGGAAAGCCTGTTGAATAAGTTCGACTATGACTTCAGACTATGGGAAGAGCTGTACGGAACCGAAAAGCGGTCAGCATCCCATGCCGACCGTTTCCGCTATATAATCGAGCAGGCATACGTCAGGACAGGTAAAAAAGTGGCAATCCTAATAGACGAGTACGACAAACCGTTGCTGGATACCGCCAATAACAGGGAACTTCAGGACATATACCGCTCTCAGCTGAAATCCATCTACGGAAATCTCAAGACATGCGACAGATACATCGGGTTCGCCATGCTGACAGGAGTGTCTCGCTTCGGTAAGTTGAGCATCTTCAGCGACCTCAACAACCTGCTGGACATCTCGCTTGATGAAGAGTACAGTGCCATCTGCGGCATGACATTGGACGAAATCAACGATAATTTCAGCGAAGGGGTACGGAATCTTGCCGATAAAAACGGTATATCGGTTGCAGAGACTTACGGTCTCCTGAAAGAGAACTACGATGGCTACCATTTCTCGCCGTCATCGCCCGACATGTATAATCCTTTCAGTCTGCTGAGCGCGTTGAAGCTCCGCCAGATCGGTTCCTATTGGTTCTCCACAGGTACTCCGACATTCCTCGTAGACATGATACGCCGAATGGAAATTGACCTGCGTGATCTGGAGCATCTGGAGGAAAATGTGGATGAACTGATGGATGCATCGTTCGATCTGAGCAACACCGTGCCGATAATGTATCAGAGCGGATACCTGACCATTAAGAAATACGATGCCCGTTTCAACACAGTCACACTCGGCTATCCCAACCATGAGGTGGAACGCGGGTTCCTAAACGGTCTGATGAAGATTTTCACCGCCGGTAGAAACGGTCGTACAGAATTTGATGTCCGTAAGTTCGTCCTGGATGTAGAGGCCGGAAAGGTTGACGATTTCATGACGCGGTTGCGATCGCTGTTCAGCGGCTACCATTACGACCAGATGGACCTTGGAAACTTGGAGATGCATTACCGCAATGTGATTTACCTAACCATGAAGCTGATGGGGTTCTACACCGAGGCCGAGATGCAGACGGCATCTGGCCGCATCGACCTGATGGTAAAGACACCACAGTATCTTTACCTATTTGAGTTCAAGATCAACGGGAGCGTCGAAGCCGCTATGGACCAGATAAACGACCGCGACTATCTGTTGCCCTTCCGCGCCGACGGGCGCACCATCATCAAAGTCGGCGCCAACTTCGACAATTCCATTCGCTCCATCTCCGCATGGCTCGTAGAAACAGAACATTAAGCGTGTTTGATGATATGAATATTTTGCTCAATATAATATGGTTCGTATTTGGCGGTTTGATGATTGCCATAGAATATGCCGTATCAAGCATACTGATGATGGTAACGATTATCGGTATTCCGTTTGGACTCCAGACAATGAAGCTGGCTGCCGTATCCATTTGGCCGTTTGGCACCGATATCACAAGCGACGGTTGGCCTTCAGGGTGTCTGGCCGGTATCATGAATGTGATATGGTGGTTCCTTGGAGGATTTGGCATTGCTCTGACTCATCTCGCGTGGGGACTTCTGTTCTGTATCACGATAATTGGTGTTCCGTTTGGACTCCAGCACTTCAAATTGATGAAGCTGGCATTGTTCCCATTCGGTAAAACACTCAAATAAGTAGCATTTTATCGGATTGGGCATCGGCGAGAAAAGGATACTGGGGATTCCTTCCATAAACCAAATAAATGACGGCGGGCATGAAACACATAGGTTTCATGCCCGCTGTTGTTCATATATCCGTAGGAAGGGAAGCCGTCAGAAACGGAAGCCCATCGAGAGGACTATGTTGTTGTTCTCCATCTTCAATTTGGATTGGGGACTGGAGATGCCGGGACTCGAGGGGTCGGGAGTGTATGCGTGATAATCCGCCGTACGGTACTTGTACTGATAGGCGAGGTCGGCATAGAACTTCTTGTATCGGTAACCTACACCAAAACTTACATACGTAGTGGAATTGTCAAAGGTGTAGTTAGGCATCGTACCCGATGTATAAACCGTCTGCTGGTTGTCTTTGAGTTTCTCCTTGACCGGCGATGTCTGATAAGCGAATCCGGCGCGGATACTGAACTGAGGAATGACACGGTACTCTGCTCCCACACGTATCATGCTTGTGGTGCGGTAATACTCCTTGATGTCGTTGTTCGGATAATAATAAGGGTCATAGGCACCCGGGCCAAGCGATCCCGACGAAGAAGCTCGTGTGGCGCTGTCCCAACCCCAATCGTCGTAATAACCGTCGTCGTAATAACCGTCGCTATATCCGGGATTATAGGCCGAGAATTTCATATTCTGGAAGGTGGTCCATTCATAATCGGCCGATATGATGAATTGGCCCCCTATGACACCGGCGGCACTGACTATGAATCTCCAGGGAGAGCGGAAATTATATTCGTTATATCCGTTCACACCACCGTTGGTATAGTCGGTGGTGGTTTTCTGCTCGTTTCCGTAACGGCTTGTTACCGAACCCATGAAATCTTCCTTGAATGAATACCAGGTAGGAGTGTGGAATGCGAATCCGAGACGTAATTCCGGTATGGGGGTAACGATAACACCAAGCTTATAATTGAACCCTGTGCCGCTGACATGATAATAGTTGCCGAGAGCCCACTGTGAATGACCGGCTATCAGATTCTGGTCCGAGGGGACATCGGGATTCTGAAAGTTCTCGTCGATAAGCGCCCCTTCGAGATTCTCCTGCCATATGGTGTTCATGGTATATGAGAAATCGTTTATGCCGAAGTCCATACCCCAATACACAATGTCGGCTATATTGCCGCCGAGTGCGATATTATATTCGTTTACCGCACCTTTCTCCTCGACATCGAAATAACCGCTGCCGCTTGTCTGGTCGTTCCACTGACCCACCCATGTGGGTATATCGCCATCGCCGGTAGGGTAGATAAGATAGCTGTCGTAACCGAGAATGGAACTCCAGGGCACATACCCTTCGGCATAAGGATTCATATCGGATGCGAGTTCATCGGTGTTGACGTTATAATTGTTGGCTATCCCGGCGAAATAATTGCTGAGAGAGTTACGCAACTGAGGGATATTCCCGGAATACCGGGAATTGAACGTGGCGGCACGGTTGTATGTAAATCCGATATTGAAATTCCGGAACGTGGAATTATACAGATTTATCGAAGCCACGCCTCCGATATTGTTCAGATAAAACTTGGTCTGTTTGGTATCGGTCGATGAGTTGGCCGATTCAGCATTGGCCCGCTGTGAGTCGATGTCGATTGTGAAGCCGAGTTCCTGCTTGCGATAAACACCTATACCACCCGGATTCTGAGAAAGAGTGGAAAGGTCTCCGCCCAAAGCACCGAACGCACCGCCCATCGACATAAAACGGGCCGTACCTTTCAAATCGGGCTGAGAAAAACGATATGCATCAATCGCGCTCTGGGCCGCCACGAAACCGGGGACCAACATAAGCACACCGGCAAAATATTGCTTTTTCATACTCTATTCCTTTTAAGTCAAAACCCATCCCCATTGCAAGGGATGGGCTTTATACTATTTTCTTATTATCTGCGTCCACCGCGACCGCCACCGGCGCCTCTTGCACCACCGCCGCTTCGGCCTGAAGAGCGACCGCCGCCGCTGTAGCTGCCGGTACTGTATCGGCTACTGTTGGAACGGTTAGAGTTGGAGTTATAGCGGTTTGAATTTGAATTGGAGTTTGAATTTGAATTATAACGGTTGCCTCGTCCGGAATTACCGTTGTTTCCGTTGTTCTTGACCGTTGAGTTCGCACCGCCACGGTTTACGGTGGTGGAATTGTTTCTGCCATTAGAAACCGAACCTGCGTTGTTTGAACCTGAGCCGACAGCCGAACCGTTGATCGTATAACGTCCGGGACGGCTTGTAGTGGCGCTTCCCTGAACGCTGTTGGCGGGCCTGCTGCCTGAATTGGCCGGACGCAATAACGTGCCGTTGCTTACACGGTTGCCACGGTTTCCACGATAGGCAGGGGTAGTGGTTCCTACTGAAGAACCGGGACGGCTTCCGTTAGAACCGGGACGACCATAAACGGGAGATGATGAACCGGGACGACCATGGCCGCCTCCGTTAACCACACCACCGGGGCGTGTGCTGCTCGCCCAGCCACGGTCAGGGCCTACCACACGGTTTCCGTTAGGACGATATACCGAATTGGGACGCCAACCATGATTATGATGCGGCGGATACCATCCGCCCCAACCCCATGATGGTCCCCAGCTCCAGCTCGGTCCCCAGCTCCATGACCAGGATGGACCCCAACCCCAAGAAGGACCCCATGTCCACGACCAACTTGGGCCCCAGTTCCAAGACCAGGAAGGTCCCCAGGCCCACGACCAACTCGGAGCGGCCCACCATGAGCCGTAGTAGGGATTTGTCCATACGTATGGCGATACGTATATAGGAGAGAACGAAGGGAGTCCCGAGAAATCGTATACCACTTCCACGTTGCCGTATGAATTAGCCAATACCTCTTCAAGCTGATCGACATTGTTTACTACAATCTTCGGGTTGTAGAACTTCTGAATCTGCTGGGTATATACGAAATCATCACCTTGCTCGGCTCCGAGACCGATGGTGTCGACCGGCGAACTGTAATATTGTCCGCGACGGTTGTAATCATCCACATCCATATCGGAGAAGTTCTCGATGTAATAAGCGGCACGACGTGCCTGCTGTTCCTTACGAGCTTGCTCCTGGGCATGTTTCTTGGGGTTGTAGTAGATATCGTCGTCGTAATCGTCGTCGGCATAAGCCACTCCTGCGAATCCGGAAACCACAACACACAGCGGAGCTATATATCTTAAGGAGCTGAAGTTTTTCATAACTTTCATCTTTTATGCTGATTATCGGCGAAACCGCTGACGGAACAGATAGCCGGTTTCCTTCTACAGGGAAAAACCATCATACTATTATGCCAACGTTTTCAGGCCTTTATTTGTTTAATGAGACTCTGTTTAGGCCAAAGGGTTTATACAAAGCTCCCTAAAAAATGTTAAAGGTTTTGTTTAGTCCCATTACGGGAGTGCCGTTATTTAAAGGAATCGGGAAGGTCGTTCTCATACAATACCGTGTCTCCGCTTTTCATGAAGCCGGAAAGAAACTGCTGGCTCTCGGCAAAAGATTCCACGACCTTTATCTTATCCTGAGGCATATCTCCGTCGGCCAGTCCCGCAAGAAGGGCATCGCGGTTGTATCGGCCTACAACCACGGCCATATCCACGCGGCCCGCGATGTGCCTGCCCAACTCTCTGTTAAGCTCAAACTGTCGGTCTCCAAGCTCTATCATACCTGGTGTCACTATTATCCGGTTGCCGCCCGTGAATCCGCTCAGTACATCGACAGCCATTCTCGAACCGCTGGGATTTGAATTGAAGGCATCGTCGATAATGGTTATTCCTCCTGGAGTGCGTTTCACATTGAGGCGGTGTTCCACCTGCTCGATGCTTTCTACGGCATAACGTATCTTCTCTTCAGACATTCCGAGATGAAGCGCGACTATTACCGCCGCCATAAGATTCGAAATGTTGCATTCGCCTACCAGCCGGGTATGCAATCTTATCACCGAGCCGTCGGGGCCTGTAACCGAGAAGTCGGTTCCTTCGGGCCCATAACTGATATCGTCGGCCACATACTGGCTGGAACCTACTCCCGTGGCGGTATACCGGAAACAAGACACATTGTCGACCGGGCGCGACGCGCAGGCCTCGAAGTCATTGTTCACAACGGCGAGACCGTCGGACGGCAGCGAATCGATCAGCTCGAATTTGGTACGCTGCACGTTTTCCAAGGTCTTGAACGTCTCCAAATGCATGGGTCCGACAGCGGTAACAATACCTATCGAGGGATGCACGAGGTCGCATATCTCCTTTATGTCGCCGGGTTGCTTGGCCCCCATCTCGCAAATGAAAATCCTGTTGTAGGGCTTCATGTATTCCCTTACGGTGCGTATCACACCCATCGTGGTATTGAAACTGCCCGGAGTCATAAGAACATCGAATTCCTCGGAAAGAATACGGTGCAGATAATGCTTGGTCGATGTCTTGCCATAGCTGCCCGTTATGCCTATCACGGTAAGGTCGGGCATGGAACGCAGTATCGCGGCGGCCTCATTATAGTATTTACGGTTGATGGAACGCTCTACCGGAATCAAAATCACAACCGACAATATGACCACAGCCCACGAGAATGCAGACAGCAGCAGTATGGTTCCGAGTGTAACCATCGACCCGGAGTATTGCCACAGAACATTGTCGCCGTTGCCGAAACAAATGGCTTCGGCAACCACGGCACCTAACGACAGGAAAGCCGTAACTCCGTATATGCGCCATACGCGACGTGTGAACACCAACGGTTTCTTGAACTTGGCATGGGTTATCTTCCATATCTTGGCGAGACACACTATCGCTATAATCAGCTCGTTAAGGCGCGGCATAAGCAAAGTGGAGAACAACAGCAACACAAGCGCTATGTCTACAAGCCGCCAAGCGTTCATACGGTCGCCCTTGGCGAGATAACGCCAATAACGGGGCAGTCTGTAGGAATTCTGCTGAAGCATGTGCAGGTCGTGCCGGAAGTTCAGCAGCATATATATGGAGCAGATTATGTATATTACTATCAGATAAATCGACATTGTCGGAATTATTATGTATAAGTGTAATAACTACTTGATATTGAAAAACGATTTGATCACAGCCTTGAACCCGACCGGATTGTCAAGGAATGAATAGTGTCCGCATCCGGGAAACGATACCAGTCCTGCATCAGGGATAAGCTTCTCCATAGTCTTCGCATCCGAAAGGGGAGTGGCGGTATCTTCCTCTCCCCATACCAGAAGCACCGGAGCCTTGATGAAAGGCATATACTGTTTCAGGTCCTGGTTCACACACCGGCTCATAACGCCACGCATAGTATCGGAAGAATTGCGATAATCGGATGACCCCGACTTGCCACGCCATCGGTCTATGGCTCGCTTTCCGTTTTCCTTGCCCAGGAGGAACGGCAACAGATGTTTGGCAGCCTTGAACGAATATACCTTCAGGTAATATTTAAGGCTACGACGGGGCTTTATCCCGGCAGCGTCAACAAGTACCACGCGGTCTACGTCATTGCGCGATGAATAAAGTATCGCCACCCTTCCTCCGAAACTATGGCCCAGCAATGACGGACGGCTTATTCCCATTCTCGCCACGAATTCCTCAAGCATGCGGGTAAACTCGTCAACGCCCCATACGGAAGGTGGTTCCGAGCTGTCACCGTGACCGGGAAAGTCGATGTTTATCACTCGCATTCTACCCTTGAAGATAGCCTCGACCGAAGCCAACGTAGATATATTGCATCCCCAGCCGTGCATCAGTATCACGACGGGCAGATTCTCCTCTCCCGAATCGGTATAATTCAGTGTTATCCCGGATATCTCTGTCTTCATCTCTTGTGTATAGGTCAGTCTATAAACCGTTTGGTTATTTCGGTATAAGCATCTATCCTGCGGTCGCGCAGGAAAGGCCACCATTGGCGCACCTCCTCCGATCGGGACAACGACACCTCGGTAACCGACTCGGCCGCTGAATTGTCAGGCGCGAGATACAGAAACTCTCCCTGCGGGCCGGCTATGAAACTCGACCCCCAGAAATCTATACCGGACGTATGACCTGAGGGGTCTTCCTCGAATCCGACACGGTTTACGGCAACCACCGGCAGACCGTTTGCCACGGCATGACCTCGCTGCACTGTTATCCATGCCTCACGCTGACGTTCCTTCTCGTCGTCCGGATCGTCGGGATTCCAACCTATGGCGGTAGGATAGATCAGAATGTCCGCACCACGCATCGCCATAAGTCTTGCAGCCTCGGGATACCATTGGTCCCAGCATACGAGCACCCCAAGAGTGCCTACCGAGGTCTTTATAGGTTCGAAACCTTTGTCGCCGGGAGTGAAATAGAATTTCTCGTAAAATCCGGGGTCGTCGGGGATATGCATCTTGCGGTAAGTGCCGGCCAGACGACCGTCAGAGTCTATCACCACAGCCGTGTTATGATACAGGCCGGCAGCCCGACGCTCGAACATGGAGCATACCAGCACCACACCGTTTTCAACCGCGGCACGGCCATATATGTCGAGAAACTCATCGAGCGATGTAGACAATCCGAAGTTGTCCACATTCTCCGTCTGGCAAAAATAAAGGGAATCGTGCAGTTCGGAGAGAACAACGAGCTGGGCTCCATCGGCTGCGAGATTCGATATCGCGGTGAGATTCCGCGCCCGGTTAAGGTCCAGATCATCACTGAAATATCTTTGAACAGTTCCTATTTTGATATTTTTCATCTTTTTCAGTTCTTGCATCTATTCATTGGGAACCTACGGCCCCATTCAGCAACCTATCACACCGTAAGGTATCTGCATTGTGGCGCAATGGAGAGAGCCGTGCTGCAGAATCAGAGTGGTGCAATCTACCGGTACTATCTTATGGTCGGGATACGCTATCCTTACGGTCTGGCATGCCAGTGTGTCGTTGGCAGGCTGACCATATACCGGCATGTATATGACGTTGTTGGCAACGAGATAATTGGCATAAGTAGCTGGCAGTCTCATGCCGTCGCTGTCATAAATGGCATCGGGCATAGGAAGCTCGACCAGATTGTAAGGATCGCCATGCCTGTTGCGAAACAACGTGAGCTGGGCCCGCATACGCAGCATCTCTTCGAAGTGCGGATCGTCCATGTCGCGGCATCCCACAAACAGGATTGTATTGCCCGGAGCCATTCGGGCCAGGGTATCGATATGGGAATCGGTATCGTCTCCTTCAAGAGCACCGAAATCAAGCCAAAGCACATGATCCGCGCCAAGCCGCTGCTGCAATATGTCGTTAAGCTCCTGCTTGCTCTTACCGCCGTTTCGGTTTGGCGAGGTAAGGCAATGTGTTGTTGTCAGCAACGTACCTTCCCCATCGGTTTCGATACTGCCCCCCTCAAGTACGAAATCACGTTCATTACGGTAGACATCCTTTATAAACAACCGGATTTTGTCAAACTGAAGATTCACAAGATTGTCGCGGTCTGAAGCGAATTTCAATCCCCAGCCGTTAAATCCGAAATCGAGCGCGCGCAACCGGTCATGGCGTTCTACGGTAATGGGACCGTAATCGCGTGTCCAGGTATCGTTATAGGGCACGACTACCGGGAAAACCAGATCCGAAGTTCCCCCCGTCAGGGCTTCCACATCCTCAGCCTTGCGGCACAGCACTATACACTTCTGGTTTTGGGATATGAAAGCCTCAAGGAGTCGGCGGTATTGCGCCAGCGCATCGTCAAGCACATATTGCCAGTCTGTATCTTCGGCCGGCAACGCCAGCAATATATATTCCGTCCGCTCCCATTCAGGAAGCAGTCTTACACTCTTTGTCATAGTACAAAAATAATAAATTCCCTGCCACCCCGAAACCTATTTATCAAGTTTTTTTGCTATTTTCGCGTTAACAAAGGGGCTGACCCGGTATTGGCCTCTAAAATCATTTCTTAGCATACTACTTCGTATACTACTATGACCGACCAATCGACTTCACAGACACGCACACGCCGCGAATTCGCACAAGCAATAGGTATATGCCGCTCTCTTTTTGAAAAGAAACTTGGCGATTATGGTGTATCATGGCGTATAATGCGCCCGGAAAGCCTTACCGACCAGATAATGATAAAAGCGAAGCGCATACGTTCGCTCGAAGAAAAAGGAGGACACGGAGCAATCGACGAAGGTATAAACCCGGAATTCATCGGAATTGTGAATTATTGTGTCATAGCTCTTATACAGCTTGAGATAGGAGTGTCGGCTTCAATTACCGGCAACGAGATGGACTCCCAGGAGGTAATGCAACTTTACGACAAGGAAATAGATCGGGCCACCTCTCTTATGCTCGACAAAAACCATGACTACGATGAAGCATGGAGAGATATGCGCGTATCGAGCTTTACCGACATAATCCTTCAGAAATTACTGCGCACGAAGGAAATAGAGAACCATAACGGCAAGACACAGGTCAGCGAGGGAGTTGAGGCGAATTACATGGACATGATAAATTACGCCTTGTTCGCCCTGATAAAGCTGGGCGAAAAACCGGAATCCGACAAACCTCTGCAACCGGCCGCTCCCGAAAGCGGATTCATATCCTTCAACAACAATCCCCAGCAATGAAGTCGCAACGCTGGCTTGTCTGGATGATGCGCGTCGCCATAGGCGCGGTATTTATCGCTTCGGGATTCGTGAAAGGGGTAGACCCTTTCGGCTCTCTCTATAAGTTCAGGGAATATCTGACCGCTCTCGGAATGTGGCTGCCCGACAGTGTGCTGCTTACCGGGGTTATCGCGCTTTGCGCGTTCGAATTCATGCTGGGCATTTTTCTCGCCCTGGGATGCTACCGCCGTGGGGCGCCGCGTCTGGCTCTCGCGCTTATGTCGTTCATGCTGATTCTTACCGCATGGATTGCTTTCGCCGATCCTGTAAGCGATTGCGGATGTTTCGGCGACGCGCTGGTATTGTCAAACTGGGCTACTTTCATTAAAAATATAGTGATAACTGCCGGCGTGGTCTATCTGGTAAAGATGAACCTTGAAGCGCCATGTATGGTTTCCCCATACCTGCAATGGCTCGCGTTTCTTGGCGGTTCCGCATATATTGTCTGCATATCGCTTTACGGATATGAGGTACAGCCTCTGGTTGATTTCAGACCTTTCCCGACCGGCAGCTTGCTTGCCGAGAATTATAATGATGCCGACGAATCCACAAACATGACATTCATATATGCCAAAGGGGATAAAAGAGTGGAAGTGTCGGCGTCAGACCCTCAGCCCGACGAATCTGAGGGTTGGACATTTGTTGAAAGACGTGAGAAAAACGTCGAAGTTACCGGAAATGGCAGTTCGTTGCAAATCTATAGTCCGGATGACGAGGAAGATGTAACCTCCGATATACTTGACAACCACAAATCACTTCTTATCCTTGTGCCGGAACTTGAAAGAGTGTCGAAATCGGATGCATGGAAGATAGAACGTCTTGTCGCCGAGGCCCGCGATGAGAATATGGTACCCGCATGTATAGTGGCGGGTAGCGACCACGCATTGCGTATATGGAAAGACCTTCTGGATCCGTCCGTGCCCTTATACAAGGCGGAAGACACGGTATTGAAGATGGTTGCCCGAGGCAATCCGGCTGTAGTACTTTCCGATAACGGCAAAATTGTATGGAAAGCCACAATGCGCTCCTTGCCGATAGAAGACAGCAAAGGATGGATAGGGAAGTATTATAGAGATGACCGCGACATGTTACGTCTCCTGTCCTCGGTTTTAATAGCGTGGCTCGGACTCCTCGCCCTGGCATCGCATCTGCGTGCGTTCCGTATCCCGGGTAAACGCTTCCGTAAGAATCCGGTTCAGGCGGAGGAATGAATCAACTGCGTATCAGGGTCTATGTACAGGAACCCTTCGTTCAGCAGAATCCTTATCGTCTCCATGGCCGATGATGCCTGCGCTCCGAAGTTCGCCTCGATTTCAGCATACCCCACGCCGACACCGCGTCTTCTCACAAACTCCAAAACATTCCGGGCTATATCGGCGGGGTTATTCTTTTGTTTCTTCCTGCTGCGACACACATCGCAAGTTCCGCAGTCACACTCATCTTTCTCTCCGAAATAACCAAGCATTCGCCTTACCCTGCATCCTGAATCGTCGGTAGCATAATCTATCATGGCCTCGACCCGCCGTTTCATGGCGGCTATACGGTCTTCATATATTGCACGGCCTATCTCTATATACCGGCTTTCCTCGCGCGACGTGGCTACATATATGTATGGAGTGCGCTTTCTCGGAACGTATGAAAGCACCTTCATTTTGGAAAGCGCCACAAGAGAATCATACACTTCCTTTTCGCTCAGGCGAGTCTCGCGTGCCACGGTCGATTCCCGAATGTAGACGTAATCGGCAAACAATCCCGGATAAAGACGCAGCAACTGTTGGAGCACTTTCTCGGTCTTCTCACCGACATCCCGGAGATAATACAGCTGCTCACGTTCGGTAGTGATATACACGCGGGAATTGCTTTCCCGCTCCTCGATAAACTCAAGGTACCCGGCCTGACCGAGCAGACGCAGGGCCGAACGTACCTGAGTCTCCTGCATATGGAACGTTGAAAGGAACTTGTCGATATCAAACTCGGCTACACGTTCGTACCCCTCATATAATGAAATGTTCAGGAAATTGCACACGCGGTCGTAGACTCGCCGTATCGTATCTCTATCGGGAAAAGCCTGGCTTATTCTTCTGCGCAGAGTGGCGCCGTCGGTATCGGCCACAATGGCAACCGCATAGGAGGCTTGCCCGTCGCGTCCGGCCCGTCCCGCCTCCTGATAATATTCCTCAAGGGATGGCGGCATGTCGAAATGGACAACAACACGCACGTCGGGCTTGTCGATACCCATTCCGAAAGCGTTGGTAGCCACCATGACTCTTCTCTCACCACGCATCCATGAATTCTGACGCTCATCTTTGACTTCATGGGAAAGTCCGGCATGATAGAATGTGGCGGATATACCCACCGTATCGAGATATTGGGCTATCTCCCTGCATTTCTTACGGCTGCGCACATACACAATTGCCGCTCCCGAAGAATTGGACAGTATCTGAACGAGTTTACCGTATTTGTCGGCAGTACGGCGCACCAGATATGATATATTCGGGCGCGAAAAGCTCATCTGACGCAGATTGGGTTTGCGGAAACCGAGATTTGACATTATATCCGCGGCCACCTGTGGCGTGGCCGTAGCCGTAAGAGCCATCAAAGGGACCCCGGGACACGCCTTGCGCAACGATGTGATATTAAGATAGGAGGGGCGGAAATCATAACCCCACTGCGAGATGCAATGCGCTTCGTCGACCACAAGCAACGTGGGTTTCAATCCTCTTACCTCCGCCATAAAGGAGGGCGACGCAAGTCTTTCAGGCGATATGTAAAGGAAACGCGCCCTGCCGTTCACCAGCCGTTCCCAGGCCACACGGCGTTCCGACGCCGTCATTCCGGAATGCAGATAGACAGCCTGTATGCCGTGGGTACGCAGATTGTCTACCTGGTCTTTCATCAGGGACACCAGTGGCGTAACAACTATGGTCAGTCCGCCGAGCACAAGTCCCGGTACCTGGAACGTAATCGACTTACCGCCTCCGGTAGGCATGAGTCCGAGCGTGTCGTCGCCTTTAAGCACAGACCTGATAATCTCTTCCTGCAATGGTCTGAAAGAATCGTACCCCCAATACCGGCGCAATATATCGAGAGGTTCGGAAGGCCGCGATGCCGTAGCAGAAGAATCACGCATTTTTAGAAAGTCTCATGTCTATGATCATGAGCTGGATGGCATTGGCGTTATGGCCATGCTTGGTAACCTCTATGGTGTAGCAGATATCAATGGGTTTATGGGCATGTATATGCTCGAAATAGGGAGCCATGTTGAACGCGATCGCGTTCAGAACGCGCGATGTGCTGTCGTCTTCCAGTTCCAGCTTTATATGCTCCAGATTCTTGCCCACGAGTTTGCTGGTACCGAAATCGAAAACGTTCCGGGTGCAGAACACCGGCTTCTGGTTACCGGGGCCGAAAGGATTGAATTTCTTCAGGTAGGTTATAAACTCCGGAGTTATGTCGGCAAATTCGATTACCGCGTCGATATCAAGCTGAGGCGACAGCTGGTTTGGCTGTATATGGTCAGCCACATACTGCTCGAACCTGCGGCTGAACTCGGGTATGTTATCCTCTTTAAGGGACAGACCCACCGCGTATGTATGGCCGCCGAAGTTCTCGAGAAGATCGCGCGTGGAATTGACGGCTGAATAGATATCGAACCCCTGCACGGAGCGGGAGCTGCCGGTCGCAAGTCCGTTGGAATAGGTGAGCACCACGGCCGGTTTGTAATACAGCTCGGTCAGGCGTGAGGCCACGATGCCTATAATACCCTTGTGCCAGTTCTTGTTGTAAATCACGATAGACCTGCGGTCGTGGACTATGCTGACGTTTTTCTCTATGAGTTCGTTGGCCTCTTCTGTAACCCTTTTGTCAAGTTCCTTGCGGTCTTTGTTGTATTGGTCTATATCCTTCCCTTTTTCGAAAGCGTCGTGAAGGTCTCTCGACACGAGCAGGTCTACCGCCTCCATGCCGCTCTGCATACGCCCCGAGGCATTTATGCGCGGACCGATCTTGAATATCACATCCGAGATGGTTATATCCTTGTTGGTCAGCTTGCAAAGTCTGATTATGCTGCGGAGCCCGAGATTGGGATTCGAGTTCAACCTTCTGAGTCCGTAATGGGCCATAACTCGGTTTTCACCGATTATCGGCACTATATCGGCTGCTATGCTCACAGCCACGAGGTCGAGCATCGACTCAAGCTCATTGTGATTTGAAAGTCCGTTGCTGAGAGCGAAAGCCTGCATGAACTTGAACCCCACGCCACATCCGCTCAAATGCGGACAAGGGTAGGGAGAACCGGGCATCTTGGGGTTAAGAATAGCTACCGCATCGGGTAGTTCGTCGTCGGGAACGTGGTGGTCGCAGATTATGAAATCTATTCCCTTTTCCTTGGCATAGGCTATTTCAGAAATGGCCTTTATACCGCAGTCGAGCACAATGACCAGCTTGATATCGTTCTCTACGGCATAATCTATGCTCTTGCGCGAAATTCCATATCCCTCCTCGGTACGGGTAGGGATGTAGTATTCCACGTTGCTGTAATAATTCTGAAGATATTTATATACCAACGCCACCGCGGTCGTGCCGTCTACATCATAATCTCCGTAGATCATGATTCTCTCTTTGGCACCCATCGCCTTGTTCAGGCGGTTAACCGCCTTATCCATGTCAGGCATGGAAAACGGGTCCTCGAGATCAGACGTGGAAGGAGCGAAAAACGCCGTGGCTCCGTCTGCCGTGGTCACGCCTCGGCGCAGCAACAGCTCCGCTATCGGCTCAAGCTGACCGCATGCTGGCAACAGGCTGTCGGCCTCCTCTTTCTGCTGTCGGGTGAGTGGTTGGTAATTCCATTTAGTTACCATTGTCGTGTGCTTTTTGCAAAGATAGCAAAAATCCGACAAAACCGCAACTTAGGTCTGATGGCCCGCTATCGGGGGAAAGCATTTTGATTACTTCGAGCAACGAGCATAGTCAAGCCAGTAGACCGGCGATACCGCTATCCTGCGCGGAGGTTCATCGCCATGAACCGATGTCAGGCTCGTTCCCTCGCCGGTGTCGTCGTAATCATATTCCATGGTGTCTCCCGATTCCGACCGGAACGTGTATATACGATTGGCTGCCGAACCTTCCGTCTCCATCTCGCCAAAGAAGGTTCCGGAGGGATTTCCACCAAGTCCCACGCCTTCCGGATAGACCAACATGCGGTACTTACCTGTCGATTCCTGATAATCTACCCGATACAGAGTATGATCGTCCGTACCCACAAGACAGAAAGTGGGTTCCCAGCCCTCGCGCAGTTCAGGTGCTATGCTTTCCATATCGCGGGAGATAGCGACCTCAAGCATGTTTTTCTCAGTATCCGACAAATATGGCATGGAATACAATTTATCTTCGATCCAAAGATACTGGCCTGCGTCAAGGGTCCATCCTCTCCATCCCGCTTCACTCCAGTCTTTTCGGGCGGCATCCCTTACGATACTCCTTATGGAGTCATCGACCACAATAGGGAAATAGGCCACCATCTGGACCGAATCTTCTATATTGCGCAATGGATAGGGACGGACCAGTGGATAGCTTACATGCGATGCGAATCGCGACGCATCGTTGTCGGTGATGGAGCTCACTATCGAGGTTACCTCTTCAGGCAGCGGAGACTCGTCAATCCTGACATCTTCCGATGAAGGTGCGGCATGGCGGTTTCCGCACGCGGCAATCAGAATACATGCGAAAAGAAACTGCGCCGGATATTTAATGGAGGTATGTTTCATAATATCATGCTTTCACTGTTATTAACGGAAATACCGACCTTTTTATCTTTCTCTTCTTTTATAAACAGAGTCTCGAACTCCTCGGTGCGCCGGCGTTGCAACTGCGAGAGCACCTTGCCACGATAGCGGCAATGACTCAGATAGTTATCTTTTATGGAACGGTCATCGGCCTTAAGTTTCTTATAAACCGTAGAACGGTTGACCGCTCCGTGCCCGATATTGTATGCCAATGTGGCGAGAAGCAACGAATCTTTGCCAAAACTTCTGTACATGGCGCACAGTTTGGAAAGGTCAGCCCGCAAAAGTCTGTCGGCTTCCGCTTCGGTAAGCGCTTTTCCACGTTTGAACTTGTCGGTCGGAAGCACCTTATGTCCATACCCAACGAGGGGCCAATGACGGGCCTGATGGAGACCTTCGTATTTCTTTATTATATCTACGGCAGTATCGAAATAAGATTTTGAGGGGATTGGCTTGCTTTCCTCGGAAAGCAGCCATCCCCCCGCAAACAGGAGCAAAAGCAGTGTGATTATCAAGAAGTGCTTTTTCATCATTCAATCATCGCCATGGAAATTCAGGCGGCACAGGCACACCCTTTACACTCATTCTTACCTTCGAGCAAAAATCCCGCACCAACGCCTTTACCGGACCCGGCTCCATTCCGAGAACCTTGAACAGCAATCCGGCTCCATTGGGAAGATGGGTTATTCCGGCTGCCAACTTTTTATCCCGGTCCAGAAATGGCGTTACCTGCGCGTAAATTTCATCGGCATGTTCGGGAGGGGTAAGAACAATTACATTGGCGAATACGTCGAAGTCCCCCATGATTCCGAGCAGACGCGGCGACACTTTTTTAGGGTCTATGATAAATTTCTCGCGCATCAGCGGCTCTCCGTCGGGGCGTTCGGCATGACAGCATACCGACAGTATATCATACTCGAACAACTCTCCGCCTCCGTAGTATTTGCGCCCTCCCATATAAATCTCCGAATAGAACAGTGTGGCGGTGGGGTCTATCACAATTCTGGTATCGGAAATAAACCTGGTGTGTCTGCATGGATATATGGGTTCCGGCATAAATTCAAGATATGCATCCTTCTCAAGAGTGATGTTCTGCACCATCCCGGAGTAGTTGTATTTCATCTCCGCCAATTTCGTGGCGGCTCCGGTTGATATCCAGGCATATGATTTCTCTTTGAGATAGATATCCTGCTGATAACGGTCGCCGTCGATATTGGGGCCTCCGGACGAAAGTATATATACGCACGGCATTCCCGGCATAGTCTCGTCGAAATACAACTCGCTCTGCACTATCAACGGCACGCGCCGTTCAAGGTCGCGCATTATGCTTTTGCCTCGCGGATCTATCTCGAATCCCATGCGCAGATAGCCGTGTTTGCCGGGGGCACCGACATACATAGCCTTCGGTTCCTCGAGATAGGGGGCCATCTCGCGACTGCGCGAGAAGTCGACCTCCGGCACGGATGCCGTCATTTCATGTTTGATTTCCTGTAGAGCCATATATTGATGCTTATGTAAGTGTTCAAATTTAACCGACAGCAAGTGTTTTAGAGTATGTTTGACCGCCGGAGTACCGACAGTTCTCTTTCACTCGCCTGGAAGCTTATTCGGGTTCCTTGTCGAAAAGAGCCATTTTGAAAATAAGGTCCACAAGCTCGTCGATACCTTCTCCTGTCATGGCGTTGGTGAACACAAAAGGTTTTCCGGGACGCATAAGCTTGGAATCATGGTCCATGACCTCGAGCGATGCGTGAACATAGGGAGCAAGGTCTGTCTTGTTGATCACCAGAATATCACTCTGGGATATTCCCGGGCCATCCTTGCGCGGAATCTTGTCGCCGGCGGCCACGTCTATAACATAGATAAAGAAATCTACCAACGCCGGGGAGAATGTCAGGGTGAGATTGTCGCCGCCCGACTCTATAAGCACTATATCGGTATCGGGGAACTTGGCTTCCATCTCTTCGACCGCCGCAATGTTCATCGACGGGTCTTCGCGTACGGCGGTATGGGGACACGCGCCGGTCTCGACGCCTATAATCTTATCTTCCAGAAGAATGCCTTTCAAGGTTTTACGCACATGCTTGGCATCTTCGGTAGTTACGATATCGTTGGTGATGATGAGGACCTTAAGTCCCTTCTCAAGCAATTTGGGAGTGATAGCCTCTATGATTGCGGTTTTTCCGGATCCTACCGGTCCTCCTATTCCTATTCTGCAAGTACTCATTTTTATTATATAGTTTACGTGGACATCGGCCTGACGCATCCGATTACACTGTCTGGCCTTGTCTGATATTATTTATTATCAACTCATGAACATACGCATATTCCCCTTCTCATGGAGCGAAGCGAGAATATCGAGACCGGGCACAAACGCATGCATGTCATCAAGAGTCATGACGGCCGCTTCTTCGTAATGGCTTTCAGCTTCGGAAGCGAGCCGGAACAGTATCTTCTGGGTATCGTAATGCGATACCCTCACGCACCGCAGGGCGGCACCGAGCACCATATTCGCCACGCCATACTGATGTGAGCAATAAAGGTCTTTCTCATCTATTCCTGCGGCAGCGAACACCAGACCTTGCGCAACCGGATAGGCTCCGGGCGTTTTGCCCTCTTTTATCAATGAAAGCCATGCCGCGACAGTAGGGTCGTCGGGAAAAAGCTTTACGGCGAGCTCCGCCAGCTTTTTACCCATGCGCCCCAGCATCTGACGCGCCTCGTCGTTCATCTTGAAGCACATAATGGCCTTGTCGGCCTTCACTATTGCCTCGAGGTCCGCTCCAAGATATGCCCGGTGGGCATGAAGCGCGGCCACGCCATCGCTGAAAGCCGCCTGAAGCACCTGCGCCTCGGTGAATTCTTCCAAAGTGCGGGCATCGGTTACCACGTTTTCAAACGAGGCCGTTTCCAGACCATTGGAAAACGAGAAAGTACCGACCGGAAATGTGGAATCTGTAAATTGCAGTAATTTCATTACCGCCGCCATGTCTGCCATATATAGTGCGTTTATTCGTTCTGTCAATGTGCCTGTTCACTCATCGTCATGACAATGATCGTGATGATGGTGGGGGTGGGGATGGTCATGATGATGTTCATGGCCATGTTCCTCCTTGAAACCGGGAGCATAGACTATATGGCCATGTTCGTGCGAATGGCTCTCATGTCCGGCACCGCCGAAGAGACGGCGCACTTCGTGGGGCGCGAGATAGGGAATCACATCAAGTCCTTTCTGAAACTCATATTCGACACCCTCTATGTTATGGGTTTCCATAACGCTCATCATCACCTTGCGGTCCACGGTCAACGGCACATATACTTTGGTGCCTTTCACCACCGCGGGCCAATGCTGGTTGCCGATGGCGTGGCCGAGTTCCACAGAGATACGTATTATATCTTCGGGGGTACAGTCTCTGATACCCGACATATCAATTACCAGAACCGGGCTGAGTTCTATACGCAGCACCACGGCGCGATTGTTGTCGGGATCATATTCTATTATATCCCCGTCCGCAACCTGAGTATGACGCTTCAGGGCCACGGGATATTCCTCTCCGCTCATTCCCTTGCCGAGAAACCGGCTCTTCTGAGCCGTCCACTGGTCAAGGAATATATAATCAGTATCAAGATTCTCAAGTTTTCTGGCCCATTCCTCGGAATGGTTCACATTTCCCAAAACTTCGGTGTAAATTTTCATAGTAGAATCGGTTAATGACATCTGCGGCCACCTGATGCAATGTGAGTATAACCATTACGACCTAAGCCGCGCAGATTTCAAAAATTAGCTACCTTCTAAACATACGCCCGGCCCCGGAGGTTCACTTACATGCCATAAAAAGACCGGGAGCAAACTCCACGACAATAAATCTCTCACTTCCTCACACACTTAAATATTTATTATGTTACCATCGGGCTCTTCGCCTGTATGACTGAGCTACGCATCAGCGAAACTTGCCGTTATCGGCAAGTTCTACTATCATTGCATTATATTCTAATCAAAATTTTGCCGATATATGGAGTATATTTCAGTTAAAGTATGGGCAGAGATGCATGGAGTTTCGGAACGTACAGCCCGAAATATAACCGACGAATTGAAGATGTTCTACTACAATGGGCTACGGAATCAGCCTATGATAAAGGGCTATCTTATGGATACCTGCCTGAGCGCACAGGACAATTTCAAAATCCTGCTTGATAAATTCAGAATCAAATAAACAAGTGTTCAAATTTTACGAACCATTGCAATATACATCATTGTCTACCTTTGAGTTATGGGAACAACCGTCCAACTGGGCAAGTTCATCCTGTCCTCAAAGAACTCGGCACACTCACCGCATCCAATTACTTCGCCATCAGCTTCTCCAAGGACAAGCCCGACCCCACCGCAACCGTCCAGTCCGCCGATGTAACCTGCATCCGCCTCTACTGATCACTATCCCTCCCCGACGCTCCGGCAAGCCACACCTCTTACCGGGGCGTTTTTATGTTTCTCAGCACAATTCATTGTCATTTGCGAAACTTTCACTAAATTTGCGAGTGGATAACAAATTTTATCGACATGGAAACTGATATAAACCGATTAAAAGTAGTTTTAGCAGAAAAGAAACGGACAAATAAATGGTTATGTGAACAACTAAATGTGAATCCATCAACCGTATCAAAATGGTGTACGAATAGTTCTCAGCCAGATTTGTCTACTTTAGTTAAAATTGCCAAGTTATTGGAAGTTAATGTTGATGATCTGTTAAATACCAAAATTGAAATCTGATGATTAAAGATATAGCCCAACATAATCAGGAGATAACGGGGAATGAACGTGTTATCGACATTTTGCATCGTGACTTCCCCCAATGCTTTACCTCTGACGGAAAATTCGATATCGAATTGTTCAAAGGTCTTGTGTCGGAAACTATACCAACTACCCATGAAGGGTACTCGTTGCAATTTCTCGGAAAGAGTTATGCTTCTTTGGTAGCCAGTACGGACACCACCACTGTCGTAGTGCCTGATGAAGAACATAACTCAAAGCCCGAAAATGAGAATAGCAATAATATCTACATTAGTGGAGACAACCTTGATGCACTTAAACATCTTCGCAATTCTTATTCGGAGTCTATAAAATGTATTTACATAGATCCTCCTTATAATACCGGTTCAGACGGATT
Organism: uncultured bacterium; assembly: GCA_905214715.1. Classification (GTDB taxonomy): domain Bacteria; phylum Bacteroidota; class Bacteroidia; order Bacteroidales; family Muribaculaceae; genus Lepagella. Next base: position 114,599 of record CAJMMT010000007.1, read on the forward strand.
TGTGTATAACGACAATTTCAATTATACATCCGAACAACTCCAAAATCGTCTAGGTATTTCGGAAGAATCTGCCGCTCGTATACTTGAATTGACTACCAAAGGCTCTGCCTCACATTCAGCGTGGCTTGCTTTCATGTTCCCACGCTTAATGCTTGCTCGTGATTTGCTTACTTCTGATGGCATTATTTTCATTTCCATCGATGATAACGAGCAAGCTAACCTGAAGCTTCTTTGTGACTCTATTTTTGGTGAAGAAAATCTCCTTGCTCAAATAATAGTCCAAGCTAATAAACGTGGTCAGACCTATAAACAATTAGCAAAGACCCACGAATATCTGCTCGTATATTCCAAGACAGAAGAAGTCATTGTACGCGAATTAATCAAAGAACTTAGCCAAGACACTAAGACTGATTCAGTTAGCGAATATACCGAAAGAGAGTTAAGAAACCGAAATCCGAAATACGGCCGATTTAATCGTCCCAATCTCTTTTATCCTATCTATGTTAATCCAGAGATTGTAGACGAAAACGGATATTCACCTACATCTTTAGAGCAGAGTCTCGAATTCCCAATAGAGGTTTTCCCTTATAACTCAGAAGGTGCAGAGAGTTGTTGGCGTTGGGGAACGAAAAAGTTCTCAAGTAACAATGACAGTGACTCAATGCATAGTAACGTTGTTGCACGTAAAAAGTCGTCTGGTGAATATGGTATTTATGAAAAATATCGTAAAGGCACATATAAAGCAAAAACTATATGGACAGATATTGAAATAATAGATGACGAAGATGATGAAGATACTGTTGACTCTTTAACCTGGGATGAAACTGGTGTTATAACTGAACAAGGGACTACAGAACTCAAAAAATATGGGATGGGAGATTTATTCGATTTTCCCAAGCCCACTTATCTTCTGAAAAAAATACTGTCAATAGGCTCAGATTTAGATTCTATATGCCTTGATTTCTTCTCCGGTTCTGGGACATTAGCGGATGCCGTATTCCAATTAAATGCTGTAAAGGGGAATAGACGTTTTATTGCCGTTCAACTTCCGTTAAACTTACAGGATAAATATAATCATGCGTCATCATCCGACAAGCCCAAAATTAAGAAAGTGTTAGATTTTTTAGAGACGGATCATTATCCCTCTACGCTTGATTATATTGGCTTTGAACGAATTATACGTGCTGCAAATAAAATCAAAGAATCTTACTCAGGGTACAAAGGAGACCTCGGCTTTAAGCATTATACGCTTCAAGAGCCGGGTGATCAGACTCTTGCTAAATTGGATGATTTTAATCCACAAGCCATTTTTGTAGACAACATTCTCGATGAGTTCGGGAAAGATACAATTCTTTGCACTTGGGCACTCCGAGACGGTTACGGACTTAACGCAGAGATAACTCCGATTGACCTCAATGGTTATACGGCTTATTTATGCGGTAGACATCTATATTTTATCACGCCCAATCTTCTTAATGACGGAGGCCCGGACCCGATAGTCGCCTTGATTGAGCGCTACTCGAACGACAAATTTTTCAAGCCTGAAAACATCGTCTTGTTTGGTTACTCTTTCACTTATACGGAAACCGAGGCACTGAAGAAGAATCTTCTGCCTCTGAGAGATGGCATCAAAAATCTCAAAGTAAATCTTGATATTCGTTACTGACTATGGAACTAATTCTTCAAGGTGACCTCCCACATCAAACTCGCCCAGTCAGTGCGATTGCAGAGGTGTTCGCAAATGTTCCTTTTGAAAAAACGGATATTTGCGCCAATCCTGTTTTTGATTTATCTTCTGAAAATATCAGTAACAATATTATTTCTATAAAGGCAGACCCAGACAATAATGTACCCGAGTCGCAGCAAAACAATGTTGTTACAGACGTTCCGCTAGGTCTTGATATAAGAATGGAGACAGGTACAGGCAAAACCTATGTCTATACCCGTACCATCTTTGAGTTGCATAAAAGATATGGTATTTCAAAATTTATAATAATTGTCCCGACTCTACCAATCAAAGCCGGGGCTAAATCGTTTCTTTCGGAAGCCTATGTAAGTCAACATTTTGCCGACACCCTCGGCTATGATGCAAAGATAGAACTTTCGGTTGTTACCCCTATGAAAACGAAGAAAGGTAAAAGATATTTCCCTTCTTCTGTTCGTTCGTACATCGGGGGCAACTTAGATGACAAAATCCAAGTCCTGCTTGTTAATCAAGCGCTTATTTCTTCTGCAAAAGTTCTGAGCCGAGAGGACTATGACACATCTGTACTTGATTTCTTCCGTCCTTTTGATGCCCTGCGCTGTACACGACCTTTCGTAATTCTAGACGAACCTCATAAGTTTGACAAAGCCAATGTTACTTATAAAACCATCGTGAAAGAACTCGCACCACAATGCATTATTCGATTTGGTGCTACGTTCCCGACTAAGACACAAGGCAGAGGAAAAAACAAAATAGAAGTTGATGACTATGCCAATCTACTGTTTGATCTGACGGCAAAAGATGCTTTCGACCAAAACCTTATTAAAGGCGTAGCGAAAGAACATCTTGAGATTCCTGATGTCAGCGAAGAAAAGGTCAAAGTCATGTCTACAACAAAAGGGACGAGTGTCACTTTGCGACATACAAAGGCTCGTAACTCCGTAACTCGTGAATTATCTCTCGGAGAGCCTTTAAGCCTTATCTCGGCTGATTTTGCAGGGCTGACTATAAGCGAAATTGGCAAAGACAGTATTGTATTAAGCAATTCGCAAGAGAAGAAGGTCGGAGAGGAATTCGCCGTTGACGCTTACAGCATTTCTTATCAAGATCAAATGCTCCGACTCGCACTTAAAAGGCATTTTGAAACCGAGCGAGAAAATTTCTCCAGACCTATTCGCATTAAAACTCTTGCCTTGTTTTTTATTGACAGCATCCAGTCTTTCAGAGGAAACGAAAATGGCGAGGGTGCATGGTTGCGTGAAATGTTTGAAAGGTTATTGGCTGAACAGCTGGACTATGAACTTTCCTTACCATGCAGTGATGATTACAAGGCTTATCTTCTGTCTACCAAAGCAAACATACCAGCCTCTATTGCAGGCTATTTTGCGCAAGATGCCGATGAAAGCGAAGCGGGTATTGCCAACGAAGTTGACGCTATCCTCCAAAAAAAGAAAGAACTGCTTTCGTTTGATGGAGAATTAGGAATTTGTCGGTTTCTTTTTTCCAAGTGGACTTTGAGAGAAGGCTGGGATAATCCGAATGTTTTTACCATAGCGAAATTACGCAGTAGTGGAAGTGAAATAAGTAAATTGCAGGAAGTTGGCCGTGGCCTTCGTCTCCCGGTTGATGAATTAGGTAATCGAATTAGCAATGAGCAATTCTTACTTAACTATATCATTGACTTCACCGAGAAGGATTTTGCCTCAAAACTTGTGGCTGAAATCAACGGGCAAAAGCATGAGGTCATCACAAATATTCCTCGTACTCTCCTTGTGTCTGTTGCCACTAAGCGCGGAAGTAATGAAATGGAACTTATGATGGAGCTTTATCGCAAAGGCTACATTATAGACTCCGACCGCACAATCAATACTTCAAAACTCTTTGATTTGTATGCCGAATATCCCGAATTTAACACCTCTGGACTTGTTGGGAACAAAGTCAAAGACCGTAATGCTAAAGCATCTAAGGAGATTATAATACGTCAGGCTCGGTATGAAGAACTTCGCCAGTTATGGGAAGAATTGAACCGTAAATATATCATCTTCTTTGAGAAGGAAGTTGACAAACTTGTCGAGGATTCTTTATTAAAAATCCTCGATGACGGAGTGTTCTCTAATCAGGTAATCAATAGTATCCGAGAGCAAGTAGGAATACAGGATGGCACTGCTGTGGTGATGGAGTCAGCCGGAACTCAACAATTATTTAACGGTAAGCGCATCCCTTATCGCGAATTTCTGAAACGAGCCAATCGCAATACGTCTGTACCTATAATGTCGCTCCACCGTGCTATTGTTAGTTATTCGAAATTAGCACCGTTTAGTGATGATTTTATTAACGAAACTTCCCTTACAAGATTTGTCAACAAATTCAACGAATGGCGCTCGGAGCATTTGCAGGGACGGTTCAGTTATCGTAGAGCATCCACCAATGCTACTGAGACAGCCCTCTCAAAAGCTGACGGATCTCCCAAAAAAGTCATAACTCAGGGATTAGTTGGCATACACTTGGATTATGGTATTGTGTCGGATAAATTCCTATACGACTCGATAGTGTATGATTCTCCGCTTGAACGCAAGAATGTCTTGGCTGATATTGACGAGGTTATCGTTTATGGCAAAATTCCAAGAAAGAGCGTTTCAATACCGACCATAGCCGATAGTAGTTATAGCCCTGACTTTATGTATGTCGTAAAAAAATCGACAGGTGAGCATGAACTAAATGTCGTGATTGAAACTAAAGCTGTTGAAAGTGGTGCGGATCTACGCGGTAATGAAAAAATCAAAATCTCTTGTGCTGAGCGTTTTTTTGAGCAACTAAAGGTTGACGGATACACCGTTCACTTCCGTAGACAAATAAACCATGAGTCGATGCTCCAAATCGTAAAAGAAATTGTAAATTCATAAAGACATGAATCAACAGATAAAATATATTCCGATTAAAAATCTTGTACTGTGGACAGAAAATCCACGAGATCCTATCTCTCCCAATGCGTCAGATCAAGATGTGGTAAATCGTGCATTGTTGAACAATGAAGGTACTTGGGATATTGAAAAACTTGCCAAAAATATGGGTGAGTTCTATGATTATAGTGAACTTCCTACTGTCGTGTACGAAGATGGAAAGCCCATTGTTTATGACGGTAACCGACGAGTCATTTTGGGCAAGATTTACCATGGCTTAGTTGTATCTACGATAAACAAGGATTCTCTTCCTGAGTTCCCCATAGAAATCCCGTGCAATGTTTGTGATAAGATACTTGCTTTGAAAAGTATTCTTAGAAAGCATGGGGAGTCTGGAAGTTGGAAACCTTTAGAACGAGATTCCTTTGTAAACAAATACCATCTTGGAGAAAAAAGCGACTTTCTAATCATCGAAGAATGTACGGGCATTATATCGGAGAACCCGATATTAAATAAAGGTTTTGTTAAAAAGGAAATATTTAATCCTTCTAATCTGACCAAACTAGGCATCAAAATTGAAAATGGGGTTCTTCTTACAAAGCATTCTAAAAACGAATTACGTGCGATTTTTGATGATATTATCAATAAGATAGTTGAAGAAAAAATCACAACACGTACTTCGAGAGGTAAGAGTTTTGACGTATTAGACCAAGAGACTAAAGGTATTATAGAGAATAATCATGATAAAGATTATTCTTTGGCGCCACATTTAGCAAAAGATAAAAACAAGACAGGTTCTGCGACTAGTACGGAATCTATCAAAACAACAGTTTCTCTAGGTACTCAGACTCCTCGTAAAACCAAACGTGTTGCAGAACCTGAAATTCCTTTCTTTGGGAGGTCATTGTGCTTAAAAGCAGGACATGTGAACAATCTATATCGAGACATCTTAGAATTACATCAATTCTATAAGACGCACAAGTTGTCTAAATCTTTTTCAGGATTGCTTAGGATGGCCCTTCGTCTGCTTTGTGAGACTGCAAAGTCATCACGAAAAAGCGATGATATAAAAAAATATATAGATAAGTATTTTGATGATGCTAAAAAACTCCTAGATCAAGATATGAAAACTTTTTTAAGCATTCAAAATGTTAAAAAAGAAACACTGCCTCAGTTATTGCATACTGGAGCTCACAATTATTGCAGTTCTCAAAACTACGAACAAACTGTAGCGATTTCTATTATTCTAGGCGCAATGCTTACTATATCTCATGGGAAAGAAACAAAGGAAGAAGAAATATGAGTGGTCGGTTATATTCTCCATTAAGATATCCCGGAGGTAAAAATTGTATATTTAAATTCTTGTCAAATCTTTTTTATGAGAATGATTTGATTGGAATAGAATATGCAGAACCATATGCAGGTGGTGCGGGGTTAGCAATTCATCTGCTTATGGACGGGTATGTATCGAAAATCCATCTAAATGATCTAGATGAATGGGTATATGCTTTTTGGTACACGATTCTCAATAATAAAGATGAATTCTGTAAGTGGCTAAAAAATGTCACCATTAATATTGATACTTGGCGAACTTACAAAGATATGCTTTCGCATTCTTTAAATCTTACCGAATTTGAAAAAGCACAAGCGTTTTTCTTCCTAAATCGGACTAATGTCTCTGGTGTTATCAAGGGGGGGGTAATCGGTGGCCTTTTGCAAAAAGGTAAATATAAAATTGATGCGCGTTTTAATAAAATCGACCTAATTAATAGGATTGAAAAAATATATCAACGTAGAAATAGTATTGAAATTTACAATTTAGATGGAATTGAATTTCTAAAACAAATGAATAGAAAACATCGCGACTTATTCATATACATCGATCCTCCATATGTCATTAAAGGATCAAATCTTTACTTAAATTTTTATACACAATCAGATCATACCGCACTTGCCCAAATGGTAAAAAAACTCCGGAAAGGATGGCTAATTTCATATGATAATTGTGAGTTAGTTAACTCATTGTATAATACTTATGATAGAATTTCTTATAAATTAGCTCAAAACACATCTAATAGGATAGGCGAAGAGATGCTTATATTTCCTGATTTCATAGAATATTCTAATTCGCTTTCTGCTCTATCTACGCCACAAAAAATAGAATCTTCTATCATTTCGTAGAAATACGAATATAATATCAGAAATTTGAAGTAATAAGATTCAATCACAGACGATGATAGATGTAAGAAGTTTGAATATTTCAGCCAACCGGGAATGGAGGAACATATGCGTAATTGCTCAATGGCTGTCGATATGCAGTACATTGACTGGAAGCGTCGAAACTACTGCTTGATCAGGCTAAAGCGAACATTGAGGACAATTCCTTTATCTATAACCCTAATTAGGACTAGTATTCTGATATAGCTATGACCACTGAACAAAAATATAATACCATCAAAGAGTATCTGGATCATCTGATTGCAGGCAAGGAGACTTCGTGCGTGGAGTTCAAATATGGCAAGGGGGGATTTCCTCATAAGGAATTCTGGCCTTCGTATTCCTCGTTCGCCAACACTGATGGAGGAGTTATCATTATCGGGGTTAAGGAAAAGAACGGGAATTTCTATTCGGAAGGGCTGTCAGCAGAAACCGTCGAGCAGTACGAAAAAATCTTTTGGGACAGCATCAACGATCCCAATCAAGTGAGCCGTAAATTGATGACCAATAAGGATGTCATTAAAGATGATTATAATGGCAATTATTTCCTTATATTCTTTGTTCCCCGTTCCTCAAGAGAGGAACGGCCGGTCTATGTGGGTCAGAATCCGATGAGATCGACATATCGTCGCAATGCAAGCGGCGATTACCTCTGCAAGGAGTGGGAAGTGGCGATAATGCTTGCCGAGCAACGTCCCAAGCTGGCTATGGATGCCGAAATTCTGGAAGGATATACTTTTGACGATATTGACAAGGAATCGCTTCGTGGCTTCCGTCAGCTGTTCATGAATCTGAAGCCGACGCACCAATGGACTGAGGATGACGACCTCACTTTGCTCAAACACATGAAGGCATACAGCAAGGACCGCGTCTCGGGGAAGGAGGGCTTTACTCTCGCAGGTCTCCTGATGTTTGGGAAATATGACGCCATTACCGATGCCATGCCTCAGTTTATGATTGACTACAGGGAGTACACACCCGGCAGCGAGCGCTGGAGCGACAAGATATACAGCGATGGAACATGGGAGTCGAATCTTTACCAAGCTTACCGTAAAATACTGCCCAAAGTGCAGTCGTTCCTGCCTGTTCCATTTAAGCTTGAAGGCAATGAACGAGTGGAGGAAACAAAGGCTCACAAAGCTCTCAGAGAGGCTTTTGTAAACCTTTGCGTCCACGCTTCATATCAGAGCGATTCAAAACTGCTGATACTGAAATATCCCGACAGGATTGTATTCTCTAATCCGGGCATCATGCTCGTTTCCAAGGAACAATACTTTTCCGGTGGTGAGAGTATATGCCGAAATCCGGCTCTACAGACCATGTTCTCGATGATAGGTGCTGTAGAGAAAGCCGGAAGCGGAGCTGACACCATTGTTCAAGGATGGGACGACGCCAAATTTGGAACACCTGTAATATCCGAGAAATCAGAACCTAATAAAGTGGAACTTACTCTCCCCATCATTTCTGATAGAGACAGCAATGCTAAAAGTAATGGAACAAGCAATGGAACAAGCATCGGACTTAAAGAACTTAGAGAACTGATTTCCAACAAGAGAAAGGTTCCCTATCAAGTTTCAAGTAAAGTTATTGTTGAGTTATGTCAAGACTGGACTGAAACCAAAGAACTGGCTGATAAAACGGGATTAAGTGTTTCCCACATTAAGGGCAAGATTATTCCGCGAATGATAGCTGACGGCCTTCTGGAACCTTATGATAAGGAATCTCCCAAAAGCCCTGAGCAGAAATACCGTGCTATCCCACAAAATTAAAGGGCATATCGTTAATCTAAACCGCCGAGTTTTGCAGCATCAAGAAAATGACACTGTAAATGATACCGCAAACGCCAAGAATGACACTGTAACGGGACTAAAGGAATCCCTGCAAAAAGTCTATATGGCCATCCTAAACAATCCGGAGATTACACATTCTGAAATCATGGAGACGCTTCATATTTCATAATCTACAGCTAAACGAGCAACCAAAGACCTTAAAAAACTTGGCTACATTGCGAGAGATGGTTCAGACAAATCCGGCAGGGGTTATTCTGAAAAAACACCTGCCGTCAAATAACATTACCGGCATAGTAATACAAAATAATGATTATGAAAAAGTTCAGAGGCACAAGGTATAACTCTCGATGGGATGGGTCAACGTGGTTGATGTTGGGGATGGTTGCGACGTGCTGCGCAGTGCCTTGTCTGTTGGATGACGGAATATGGCTGACTATTATTTGTTTTGTGATGTTCGCTTTCGCGTTGCTGACATTAATCGGTATCTATTACCGGATTGACGGGGATAAGCTCGTGGTGTATTCTTTCTTTATTCCAACCGCCTATCCGATTGACAAGATAAAGGAAATAAAGCCGACAAAAAGTGTACTCTCGTCTCCGGCGACATCGCTGACCAACCGCTTGGCAATAACTTTTACCGACCGTAAGATTCTGAAAAGCTCTATTCCGCTCATAATATCGCCAGTTCGTCAGGATGAATTTATCCGACAACTCCTATCTATCAATCCGGAAATTAAGCATTAACCATAAGTATTTGCCCACTTGCAAACTTAATAAAATCGCCTCGGGCAGGGAGATTCCTACCTGAGGCGAACGTATTCAGAAACTATTTGTCTTTATGCTTACCGACTGCTGTCAGCTGAACCAGTAAAGCTGGGCCAGCGGTAGTTCTTTTGCCGGCGGCACATATGCCCTATAGCCATCTACCGTTACCTCGAAGGTCTCGGGATTGACTTCGATATATGGGGTCGCGGTGTTACGTATCATATCGGCCTTGGAGAGCTGACGCACGCCGTGGACGGGATATATGATGCTCTGCAACCCAAGTTTCTCCTTCACTCCATTCTCTACCGATGCCTTCGACACAAATGTCATACGTGTCTTCTGCAAAGCCTCTCCGAAGGCTCCGAACATCGGACGCATTATCTTTGGCTGAGGAGTGGTGAGCGACGAGTTGGGATCGCCCATGTTGGCGTAGTTTATAAGACCACCTTTAATGACAAGCTGTGGCTTCGTGGCGAAGAACTGAGGCTCCCAAAGCACGAGGTCAGCCATTTTCCCGACTTCGATGGATCCGAGCACATCGGAAATGCCATAGGTGATGGCAGGATTGATCGTAATCTGGGCCAGATAACGCAAAACACGGAAGTTATCATTCTCGTCGGAATCTTCCGGCAACTTGCCGCGTACCTGCTTCATATAGGAAGCCATCTGGAAAGTACGCATGAACGATTCTCCGACACGTCCCATGGCCTGAGAGTCTGATGATACCATCGAGATAATACCGAGGTCATGGAAGATGTTTTCTGCCGATTGCGTCTCGGGACGTACACGGCTTTCGGCAAATGCCACGTCTGAAGGTATATTGGGGTTCAGATTGTGGCATACCATGATCATGTCGAACAACTCGGCCTGCGAATTGATACCGAAGGGAAGGGTAGGATTGGTCGACGACGGAAGTACATTGCTCATCGAGGCCACCTTAAGCAGGTCGGGAGCATGTCCGCCACCCGCACCCTCCGTATGGTACGTATGGATGGTACGGCCATTGATGGCAGCGATCGTATCCTCCACATATCCACCTTCGTTAAGGGTATCGGTATGGATTGCCACCTGAACATCCATCGCGTCGGCAACATCCATGCAATGTCTTATCGCCTCAGGAGTCGACCCCCAGTCTTCATGAATCTTGAAACCACACGCTCCTGCCGCAATCTGATCTTCAAGAGGAACTTTATAGGAGACATTACCCTTGGCCAGATAACCGATATTGATCGGCAGTCCGTCGGCCGACTGAAGCATACGCTCCATATTCCAGCGTCCGGAAGTGATTGTGGTTCCGTTGGTACCGTCGGTAGGACCGATACCGCCGCCTATCAACGTCGTGATACCGTTCGAAAGACAGTTCTCAGCCTGCTGCGGTGAGCAGAAATGCACATGGCCGTCTATGCCGGCGGCGGTAAGAATCATGTGTTCGCCCGATATAGCATCGGTAGAAGGTCCGGTAACAAGATTTGGGGAAACGCCCTTCATGACATTCGGATTACCCGCCTTGCCTATCCCGGCTATCTTACCGTCTTTCACTCCGACGTCGGCTTTAATAACGCCGAGCACGGGGTCGATTATCGTAACATTGGTTATGACAAGGTCAAGACTGCCGGCATCGTCGGTGCATTGGTTGTCCAGACCCATGCCGTCACGCAATGTCTTGCCACCTCCGTATACCACCTCATCGCCATAAGTGCGGAGGTCTTTTTCGATCTGGACATATAGATCGGTGTTGCCCAGACGTATCTTATCGCCCAGAGTAGGGCCGAAAAGCATATTATATTGTGCTCTGGATTGTGTTGCCATAGTGGAGGTTATTTATTTGTTTCTGTTTCTGTATATCCGGCCTCCGCTTCGTCTTCCGAAACGGATTTGAAGCCATATTCCTTCATGCGGCGCACGGCCTCTGTATATACAGGATAATAAGTGGGCTTGTCCTCATATCCGGCATAGCCCATGGTAAGACCGTTAAAGCCGATTACAGTGTGCTTGCCCGAGTATTCCACAAGCTCCACCTCTTTCTCTTCACCGGGTTCGAAACGAAGCGCGGTCGTGGCCGGTATGTTAAGATGCATCCCGAACGCCTTCGGACGGTCGAACTCCATATAACGGTTCACCTCGAAGAAGTGGAAATGGGATCCTATCTGTATGGGGCGGTCCCCCGTATTGCGGACCGTAAGCTTGCAGGTCCGGCGGTCGGCGTTGTATTCTATAGGGGTGTCGGCAAGAACCACACCTCCTACCGGAACATAATGGTCCGGCTTATATCCCGGAGTCTCGGGATATGCTATATCCGGTTTACCGGGAAATACACCGTTGGGAGTGGTGTAGGACTGCGGAGCCTGGTTTTTATCTGTATTCTGGTCCATAGTGTGTTTTTCTTTTGATTATAAGATAGAGGGAAAGTATCGCGCGATAGTCCGCGTCACTTTATAGGATTGTGGATACTTACCAGACGGCTGCCATCGGTAAATACAGCCTCGACCTGCAGCAGGTTTATCATGTCGGCCACACCTTCCATGACCTGCTCCTTGGTAAGCACGTTTGTGGCGGCGTTCATCACCTCCTCAACGGTTTTACCTTCGCGGGCCATCTCGAGAGCGGCACTGGTGATATACGCCACAGATTCAGGATAATTCAGCTTCAGCCCTTTGTTAAGGCGACGCTCGGCGATCATTCCTATTGTAAGCAATGTCACCTTGTCTTTTTCTCTGGGGGTAAGATGCATAATATTGAAGTTTAGTTGGTTTGACCATTCTGTTTATGTTCATCGGAGATCCGTGTCCCGGCATTCACAAGAGTCGACGGCTTATCCTGATGATACAGTCAATACATTGATAACGATAGATTCTATTTACCAGAGGGGCAACAGGCCTTTGGACGAGCGTCCGACTGATGAATTTATCCTTGGGTAACCGACCGGATGGGACGAACCTTTCAATCCAATCAGATACTTACGATATTCAAACCTTAAATAATGTATAAAGGTTCATTCCGATAGACAGTTTTTTGAAAATTATTTTTAGAGTATGCATGAAGCGTGTTTGGATTTTACACGAATTTTTACATACACAGAAATCTGCCAAAGATGCGTATCTATCGCCACCAACTATTAAAATATGTTAATAACTAATTTTTTAGTTATTAAACTAATTTTTTAGTTATAGATTTGTGCCGTAGTGCTCACAATCACATGTAAACATAAGAGATTGCACATACTTATTGAAATATAAAGAGATGAAAAGCAATAACAAGAAACTCTCACCCAAAGAGGAGGCCATAATGGATTGCTTCTGGCAGAACGGACCGATGTTTGTAAGGGAGGTGGTGGAATGTCTCGAAGACCCCAAGCCTCATTTCAATACTGTCTCTACATTTATAAGGGGCCTTGAAGCGAAAGGGTGGCTCGGACACGAACAGATAGGAAACTCATACCGATACTTCCCGCTCGTAGAGGCTGCCGAATATCGCGACCGTTCTATGCGAGGTCTTATCGACCGCTTCTTCGGACGTTCCTACATAGGTTTCGTATCGTCGCTTGTAAAGGAAGAAAAGATATCTACCGACGAACTGCGCGAACTGATCGACAGAATTGAAGCGCAACGCGATAAGGAGGAATGACCATGGGCCACTTCATAGGATATATGCTGCAGGTGTCGGTGATCATGACCATGCTTTACCTCGCATACAAATGGTTGCTCGCTTCAACAACCTTTTTCAGGTTCAACAGGTTCACCATGCTGGCGATATACGCGATATCATGGACACTTCCATATTTTTTGAGTTATTCCCCTGATTCCGGGGCGCAAGGGGTGGCCATGGCAGGCGTGCCGATAGTTGTCTCCTATGCCGCCGAGACATCTGACACCACCGGCGCCATCAATTGGTTCAGAGTCTGCATCTGGATATATCTGTCCGGAGCGGTCGTTGCGGCCATGATGACTATTGCCGGTATACTGCGCATGGCAAGGATTATCCGTTCAGGCATACACACCAAACGCGATGGATATACCGAAATCGTAACGGCGCTGGCTCCCGGACCGTTCAGCTGGGGCAGATACATCGTTTTAGGCAGGTTGGACATTTTGGGTGATGAATTACGTTGTAAAAGTTCTAAGTGGACAT